>NZ_JBXUKV010000001.1:0-988088 GCF_057180185.1 Labrenzia sp. ATLA3 | reverse complement strand
GCAGGCAATCAATCAAAACCAACCCGACCAGCAGATGCAGACAGTAGCTTAATTTATGCCGAAAACTGTCCAATGATCGGGGAGTAGCTTAATGTGCCGAGCAGGCACTTCACCCCGGAAAGAAATGCAAGCCAGTTCACCGTTTCGCAGAGCGATCTGAGAAGAGCGCTTCAAAGCCCGAAGGTTGTGAACACTCCCATAACGAGAACTCTCGAAAGTGAAAAACTCGGAACCTTATATGTCCGAGAGGTTGATCTAGGTCGCCAAATTGGCATCGACAAATTCAATAGTTTTCAGCCGACCTCCACAATGACGATTATGACAGATAAGTATGGTAACTTGGTTACAGCCACGCCAGGGGTTGTAAGATGAAATTGATTGGCAGTGCAGTTGAAGAACAATATAGAAAGGAACTACAGAAAGGAGCGCGGCATCTTCTGGAAGAAGGAGGCGACCCGAGATTGTTAGATTTGCTCCATCGAGAGGTCGGGGTCGTTGAAAGCGCTTATTTTTTGAGCGGATACGAGCTCTCTGACTATCTCACCTGTAGTTTACTCGTAAATGGAACCACCGTTTGTCACATCGAAATGTCTGATGAACAGATTGAAGCCTTTGATATGATCAGTGTCGCTCAGTACAAAAAGGGCCTGAAGAAGCAGGGCCAAATTAAACTGCAAGTCGCGCTAGAATTGGCTGCCTTGAAATGACTTTGCTCTGTTGTCTGATCAGCAACTTGAACCACACCTGGTTTGCTGGAGGCTCCAGCTCCTGAACGGAGCGGAGCAGGTTAAGTAAAAAAAATAATATGCCGATGTCGGCGAAACGACCTCCATCACCGGCGGGGTGATCGCCTCGCGCTCCGGCGACCTGACCGTTGAAACAGAGCGTCTGGAAACGGCGGATATCGACCTTCACCGCAAGGGCCGGCAGGTTTCCGGCTCGGTCGGCGTCAGCATAGGCTCCAATCCGGAAGGCAAGTCCAAACCGGGCATCACGGTGGAAGGGGCCTATTCCAACTCCGAGACCGAGGGCGTTGCCCGCGCCACCATTGGCGAGGGCGAGATCACCGTGCGCGACGGCGATGGCGACGGCATCAAGGCCGCCGACCTGGAAGCCGAGGCCGACGCGGCAGAAGCCGAAGGCGACACGGCCCGCGCCGAAGCCCTGCGCACCGAAGCGGACCGGGAAGCGGCTGAAGACACCACCGCCACCGAAACCCAACTTTCCAACCTCAACCGCGACCCGGACGCGGTGGTGGAAGTGACCTCGCAGAAGCAGGAAGGGTTTGAGCTTTATGTGAGCGATACGGCGGTGCGGGACCTGGGCAAGGTTCTTTCTGCGGTTGGGCAAGCCATCGAAAAGCTGGATGTGTCTCCCCAACAACGCGAACTGCTAAAGCGCTTGGCCGCCTGCGGCGGTCGCCAAGGGTATAATCGGTACAACCCGCTGAACTGGATTGTTACTCCAGCCTACGCTGCGGACTGCTCTCAGACCGTGATTGAAGATCTCATGTTCGGGATCAAACGGGAGACGCTTGCCGAACTCGTAGAATTTTGTGAGAGCCTTGATCCCGGCGTTCAAGCCTATGCGAAGGCTGCTCTGGCAGCGCGCATTTTTGCAGACTTGCCAGCCGCTGACCGCGCTCAGCTGAAATCGATCACCAAATGGGACATCGAAAGCGTATCCGGGCTGTCCTATGATACGGTCTTGATGCTTGAGCTGGCGAACGAGGCTTTGCACTGCCAGGCGCCAAGCTGCAAGAGCACCAAGAACCAGACGGTGCTCAAGCTCTACAATACTATTGGTCAGAAAGAGCTGCACCTCGCCACCTTCCTGAAGATGACGCCACCCAGCGAGAGCTCGTTGGGCTTCGATACGACGGGAATGACCTGGTCGCAGTACATCACAGTTCTTCAGGCCGAGGAATTGATTGCGCAAGCAGGTGGGCACGTTGTCGGCGAAGCTGTTGCAAAAGCTGGTGCCTTAATTACGAGAAGGCTTGGGTCTAAGATTGCCGAAGCTTTCTCCGCAAACGTGAAGGCCTTAAATAGGAGAGGGGAGCTTTTCAGCCAGCGTCCCACGTCCTTCGATCCGATGAACCCTCAGCAATTTGCGAAAATCCAAGAGGCGTTCGCAAGACAGGGGAAAGTCTTTGATAGCTCTGAGGACGCGCTAAGATATCTTGAGACCAGAGGAGCTGATGGAGTCACGTTCAACGCTGAAACAATCCTCGTCCGTCCTGACGCTAGCCCAAGCACAATCTTTGAGGAGTTAATCCACTCCGGGCAGCACCGAACTGGCCGCTATGATCAATGGGTTTCACAGTATGGGAACGCTGGGGCTACCGCTAGAGCGGAATATGAAGCGGCGACTAGACTGGTAAATAATCAGAGGGCCTATGGGATTTCCGATGCTGAACATGCTGTGAACCAAGCGCGAGTTCAGGAGTTTGGAAGCCAGCTTGATAGTATGGGAATTCCCCGTGATTGATATTGGTGTTGTAGAATCTGTCGATGTGGTGGCGGGCAAGTCAATTGTTGCCGTGCGTCTGGAAGTCGACCTTGATAAGGTACCGCTCGAAGCTGGGGCTGTATCAATAAAATTCAGCAATCAGGTTCACGCAAACAAACTTTCTGGCCATAAATGGTGGCCGGAGCGGCAACAGATTGACCTGCTATTTGATTCTATAGAAGTGCTTCCTCAACTTGGGGATGCTGTTTTTGTTTCTTTGGACGGTTAGGCTTTATGGCATCTCTCCGCCTCTTGATCCGAACCTTACTTGCGCTGCTAATCGTAGCATTTGGATCATATGATGCGTTTGCTGCGCCGGGGGATTGGTCGCGGTTCAGCTATCCTGTGGTAGTGCGGGATCTGAGCGTGCAACCGGTTATTCCGACGAATACCGCTCGTGCTCCACCTGCAATTGGTGCAAATCTCACGTTTACCAGCGCTGCGCTCGCGCAAACCGGCAACATGCGCGCATTGGATGGCGTGGAAAACACCGGAGCAGACTACGCGCTTTTGCGCTCCTCTATTGCCCCAAATAGGACAGGCCCACGCGTAGTTGCCCAAGATGGCGATGTATTCGAATATTCCATGACCGGCAGAAATGGTAGCAATATCACGGTCATTACCAACCAGGCGCGGGATGGCAACCGGCTAGTTTTGAGCGACTTACATATTGATGGTGCTGGAGCGGGAACAAGCAGCGTCCGTGAGTTAAGACAATTTGCCCGTGATCTGGGCAAGCAGCAAGGTGTCGATCAAGTGGTTATTAAAGGTGGCACCAGGACTACCGGCGCAAATCCCGGCCACACCCCAAGAGACATCATTATCAGGGTAAATGAATGACCAAGATCACTCTAACTGGCTGGGATGAAGGCTTTAACAAAGTTCAATTCAACCACTTTCTAAGAGCAAAATGTGACTTAGGATTGGCTGATGCAAAAACGGTTGTTGAACAAATTCTTCAAAATGAATGTGTGGAACTTGAGTTCAAAAATTTCTCACATACCGACGAACAGAGATTAATTGAATTGGGTGTTAAATTTGAACGGCATAGAACTTCATGACTTTGATCGGTCAACAGATTCGGATTTTCTTTGCAGTTTTTCTGACGATGTTTGGCGCATTGTCAGCACTGAACGTTACGTTTGATTGGTACCCCGTTCAATATCGCCCCATTCATCCGGAAATCTTGTTTCTGTCTCCGCATCGATTTCCAAGGGTATGTACCGTTTGATGGCTGACGAAACTAGGTGGGCACTTTGCTCTTGGTTTGAAGAGAGCGGAGAGCACCTAATTCATCCGAATGACTTGGATCGCATGAGAAGGTTCAAGCCCTATGGTGTTGTCTTCCGTGTTTTGACCGATGATGGCGAGTATACTGTGATTGGCTCAGGCACTGAGCAATTTCGTGTACGTCCGGAAGGCTTGAAACTGATTAGGCCAGAAAAATCTTGGATTTTTGAGCTTGGTGAGGCTGTTGGAATTAAAGGGCGGGATTACAATGGCACTGTAGTCGGCATCGGCTGGCATCACAAAGAGGGAAAGCCCACCTACCAACTCGAAGTGGCTGGTAAGATAAAGAGCAAACGTTACTGGTCGGATGATCTGGAAAAGCTTCAAGTATCATGAAGTTTATCAGGAAATTAGTTGCCGTTTCGATATCTGCGATCAGGTGTACATACTGACGGTCTAGCGTGAAAAGGCCTCGTTCTCTGGTGTTTTCGAGGAAGCGGGTTGCCGTTCCGTAATAGAGAAACTCAGGTGTTTCGGCGGGATCGAGACCGAGATTGACCGCGATGGTGTGCCTTTGATCGGTACGGCGATGGCGACGGCATCAAGGCCGCCGACCTGGAAGCCGAGGCCGACGCGGCAGAAGCCGATGGCGACACGGCCCGCGCCGAAGCCCTGCGCACCGAAGCGGACCGGGAAGCGGCGGAAGACACCACCGCCACCGAGACCCAACTTTCCAACCTCAACCGCGACCCGGACGCGGTGGTGGAAGTGACCTCGCAGAAGCAGGAAGGGTTTGAGCTTTATGTGAGTGATACGGCGGTGCGGGCTGTTCAGAAGTCGCTGAAAGAAGCGACGGCTCCCGGCGGCTTCATCGATAAGTATCTGCTCGGTCGTGAGCTGAGCGAGGAGGAGCGTGGCAACATCAACGCCGGGCTAGCGGCACTTGGTGAGGGGGGACGTTTTGGCGGCTGCGGCCAAAAACAGGGTTATAACCAATTCAATCCGCTGAATTGGCTAATAACGCCAGCACACGCGCAGGAGTTCGACTGCACCATCATCCGAGCTGATGGCTCCGTACTTTCGCTTGGAATCAAAACCTATGCCGAGTGTAGTGATGCCATCTACGCCTATTTGAATTCTCTGTCGGGGGAAGAACGGGACGCCATTGTCTTTGCAGCAGGCTATGCGTCGGGCCTAGACCTCGTAGGCGAAGGTGGAGATCGCAACGCATCTCAGCTTGCTCTCATTGATGCACTTTACGTTCTAGACAACGACATCCCTGGGGTGAACTACCATCCATACGGTGACGGGCTATCTCAGGCCTATGCTGACCGCGCAGCGATGGATGCAAATGTCCGCGCTGTTCTCGGGAACGACGATCTAACACTGGAACAAAAAGATCAGCGCCTACGCGAATACGGAACAAGCGTCCGAGATATCTTCATGCTTGCAGCTCTCGGCGCAATTCCGGGTGTCAAGGTCAAAACCAAGAAGCAGAAGGTTGCCACAAATAGGACAGTGGTTAAGCCGCTCGTTGACCCTGCAACCAATGTGGCCAGCGAAGCGCGTACCACCCACATCTTATATGGTGACTCTACAGGCGGCGGTCATCTATGGCCGGGTGGCGCAGGAAAGACGGCTTTCCCTGAAAGCTGGGATGCCAACAAGGTAATGCAAACCATTTCAGATATTGCCACTGATCCTAAACTTAGCTGGAAAGCTCAGACCGGAAATGGAGCTCTATATACTAAAACAGGCAAACCGGCTCGCTTTGTCGTAACAGATTCAAATGGGAAACTGCCGGTGGTTGATGGAGTTCCGGTAAAAGTTGTTATCGAACCCGCCGGTGGAGGAATTATCACCGGGTTTCCCCAGTATTGAGGTTTATGATGAGCGTTGAAGAACGCATAGTTGTCCTAGTTGGTGGTTTCACAGGGAGGCTTTCCGTGGAAATTACTGAGGAATGTAAGTCGTTAGCGCAACACGGCGAATGGGGGGTCGCGTTAGAAAATTTTTGTGTGCAGCTGTATGAATACGATATTATCCCATCTGCAGATGAGCTGGCGGAAATTCAGCGTCTGGCCACGGAGATGGAACTGAACGACGATGTCTGGAGCTTCCTTGTTCCGCCAACCCCGTCTTCTGTCTGAACTATCTTCCTTATCCGCCTCCTGACACGACCCCTCAGCGCGCTATTTTTTTGTAACATTTAGGACGGTTGCGGCATTGGCAACTAGGTAAACGGCCATTTCACGGGGATGGATTCATGCAGGCGAGGCGCGCCTGTCAAGTTTAGCTAGACAACCGGAGCAGCCATACGGTCGTCCAGTCGATATTTCCATCATCCGATCTGGTGGCCCCTTCGATAATGGCCCGGAAACACCATTGAGCTTCAATTTTGACTGATACACAGATGATTCAGGATTTATATTGTCGGCTGTACGTAAACCATGCCGATGAACATTTACTGTTGGCTAAACTGGCCGAAATCACGGGTGGGGTCTCGCAGGGTAGGAATGTGTTTAACGATTCTATCGACTTAAGCTGGTCAAAGAATACAGGCGAGATAAGCGATGGTCAGCCGGATTTTCTGGGCTATCCATCTACCTTTGAAGTAAACCCAAGATCAGAATTTACTGGCGTAAACAGAGATGATGAGGAGCAAGAGTACCTCAGATATCTGTTTCAAATAATATTTGATCTACGCCAGTTGGGTTGTGAGGTAGTGGCCAGTTGTGAATACGAGGATTTAATCGCAGCAGAAACGGGGTGGAATTGGAGCGCTACGACACCCAATCATCCTGCTGTTTCTTAAATGCTCACTCCACCGTAGCAGCAGTCGTCATCGGCGTTGTGCTCTGATCCCGGAAAACTCTAGCCCACCTCGAGGGCACGTTGGGTAGCACTCCTGATATTCGGACAGCGCAGAACATGATCATTGATATGGAGGATGCACTTGCTACCCCAAGACCGTGAGTCCCTTATTGATACAAGCTTTCGCTTTGTAAGCTGGTTAGCAAAGAATTTTCCTAGTGTGAAAGATAGCTCTTTGCCTTCCTATTATGACTCATTTGGTGAACTCATCCGAGAAGCTCCAACTGTGTTTTGGGGAGCGGTCGGTGGGCGAGATTATGCTGAACTTGCCACTAAATCCGCATTTGGTGAAAGTGTTCTTGATCGTGTGGTTGCAATTGTGAAAGACTCTTCGCCAGAAGTTCAAAATGAAATCCTTGTTGGTTTTGTAGAGGCGCATATGTTCCCGCGCCCTGACTCACCATTGGCTAAGGAGATGGGTGAGGCGCTTGGCATGGATTTGAGCGGTCTATGTTGACTGCAATGCGCCACGTTATCCGAGTTTTCGTTACGCTCATTTTGTCGGCATGAATTGCCCCGCGTTTACTAGACGCCTTCGGAGTTCATTTCCTGCTGCCGTTCGAACTCGATGGGTGACAGCATCCCGTTTCTGACGTGCTTGCGCTATGATTTGTAGAATATCGGGATAGCCCGTTCGATAATCTGCGCCACCGCATTCCATCGAAATTCAAAGCCTCTTGATCGATCAATTGTTTCGAGCCGTGGTAGCGAGAGCGCCTGATGGATTCTCAGGCGCGGCATCCAGGTTTGAGTATGAACAAGGTTATGAAGTCGGAAGCTCTAGTGTCGGAATTAAGGGGGGCTCTAGAGCGACCGGCGTCAGTTCAGCGGCCGTAATACAAGGTTTTTGAATGATGTCGGTGCTAGCGACAATTGATATCCAGGGGACGTTCAAAGATGCTGATAGTTTCGAAGCTCTGGCTGCCTTTCTCCGCCAATCAGCTGCCCGCGTAAATTTCGACGGCACACTTCGCTTAACCGTTGAAGATGAGGATGGCAGGGAATATCGAGAATTAATTTGCGATGAAAATGATTACACGGAAATAGTGAAATTATCATTCGAAAGCAAAGATGTATCTGGTATTTATGCGCAAATTCAGATTGATGGAGAGGGACACTACTTTTTGTTTTTGCTGCCTTCAGCTGGTGTTTTTCAATTGGCGTAGAAGGAGGGCGCAAGACCGTTGGAGAAAGTTGTACGGATTTCAGTTGGTATCTTCAGAAAATTGGATTGCCCATCAAGAAGATGCTTCCGGGAGTATACGCTCTGAAATGCCAAGACTTGTATTGATGGACTTGCCCAGAAAAAGTGAACCACACCGAGTTTGCCGAAGATTCCTTCTCCTGAATGGGATGGAGCAGCTTAGACAAAACAACGAACCGAAGGACTCCGCGCTAAGTCGGAAGAGGCTTGGGTCTCAGGTCACCATCGGTGGTAGCCGCGCAGAGGCCAAATTAGGAAAAGCCATTCAGTTGGCCTGAGGTCTACTTAAAAATTGAATTTTTTGAAGCGACACTACTTATCGCAACTCTACCAAGGTAACAGATGAAAACCGTTGAATATACAGTTCAACTTGGAGTTTTATGTTTGAGTGACTTAGAGCAGATCTTTTCTGAACTTGCGAACAATGGGTGTTCACTTATGATCCGATCGGATGCGGCGCGGCAGAGCAATTTATTCACTTGCGCGATTTCAGCAATAGAAAATCCTGAAAGGTCTGTTCGCAGAGATGCCGGAACGATGACTGAAGCGATTATGCTCTGCCTGCGCGCCTACCTGAACAAGCCCGTTTAACGTGATCATCTCCTAAATGGGCGATGGAATGTTGCACTTACTTCGCCTCGTAATCTTAGTCACTTTCAAGTTTCTTTGTGAGGTAAGATGACACAGGGTATAGCGTTATACAGTCAAGCAAACAATGAGCTGATGTACTTTACCACGCATCAACGAAACGGTGACTATTTGGAGCGTGAAGCTGATGCCGGACGATTTGAAATGTTGGCGGGGGTTGATGACTGTGATCCATCATATTTTTATACTACAGAGAATTTGTCTCAACTTATTAGAGAATTGGATATCGTAATTGGAGAGGCGGAAAAAAATATAGATACAGAGATCTCTAATCATCTTAAAGAAATACTAGTTCTCTGTAGGCTGTGTTTGTGGAATGTTGGTGATTTTGTTCTTGTGATATCACCGTTTGAAACTGTTTCGGAGGACAATATCCCCAAGACTATCCCGGACAAATTTTTACTCAATATCTCATTGGTAGGCACCTAGCCGGCTTTGAGACCGGCAGCCACGTTGATTGCAGGCGTCAATTTCATCAGGAGATTACGCTCAAAAAAATTGCACACCTAATATTTTCAATCGTTGGTTGATTTTTTCGAAAATTCCCTTCAATAGGAGCACAGGGTGAGTGTCTGCTTCAGGCCATGCTCGCCACCGTCCTCTTGCGGTCGATTGACTGCGCTTCAGCTCCAGAAGGAAAGAATGTGAAAAGACTGGTGTTCCTGCCTTTGTGCCTCCTGTTGGCCGCCTGCCAAACGTCTACCGAAAACTCCTTGAAGACAGTTGATGAGGCCGATGCAAAGAAGCTCGAGGAGGCGTTGGACAATGGACAGGCAGTTGTCCTCGGCGATGTCTACTACAACGCCAAATATTGCCCGGGCAGTTCGATCACGATGATCAATGTCGCGACTTCAAAATACCGATTTATTTCTAACGGCGACGTTTTCAGTCTGGGATCTGACAAGGACAAAGCCGTCGTGGAACCAAGCACTTATCGGATCACAAGAGTTTCGTGCGGCGATTCCGTGGTCAAGCTTGGCGGTGACTGGGCTGACGTTTTGTTGGGGACTGACAAGCTGAAGAAAGCACTGTCCCCGACCTTCTCGGTCAAGGGCGGTGAAGTGCTTCACATCGGGACGCTCCGGATCAACGTGGTCAAAAAACGAACCTTGATTTCCAGCGCAAAAGTCATCGTCACGCGCGAAGCAACTTCACAAGATGCAAGAGTGAAGACGAAAGAGGCTTTGGCAAAAGTCGATCGGCCGGTTCATTTCACGAATTAATTCGGTCCAGTACAAAAAATGAAAAAGTATCAATAATGATTTCTTCTTTATTCTTGTTCAGTGGGATTGCGCCTTGGGAGCGGGCAACCGAACTATTCACAATCATGCTGGCAACAGCGATATCAAGAGTTTTCAACTCAGGGCAACTTGCTGAGTGAGGAAAATTCATGAGTTATAACCGGAAGTTCGAAGAAATGTGTGCGGCTGGTGAGGTCTACGGACCTGTTCCGGAGGCAGAGGTTGCAGCAGCAGAAGCAGACCTAGGTGTCAGATTTCCGGAACAGTACCGAGAGTTTTTGCAAAGATTTGGTTCTGGCTTGATCGGAGGTGTTGAAATCTATGGCTTGCCTGGCCTTGAAAAAAACGATCCGCCACTCTGGCAAGACGTGAGAAAGGTGACAAAGCAGTTCAGGGATTGGGGACAAGCTGGGGCTGAGAACCCAGCATATATCCCGATTTCGGATGACGGCACTGGTATCTATTTTTTCCTCGATACCAAAGCGTCACCTAGAACGAAAATATTAGCTATAGGGCCGGGCGTTGAACGAGCGATATCGTCTGATTTGTTTACTTTCTTTGTTGATTTATCCGAAGGACGTATCCAACTCTGATCATTCCACCTGTCGCAGACTTTGATGCATTGAATCTATCCGATGTACGAACAATTCGTAGTGATCGTCGTATGGGTGAAGTGGTCCCATACAATGGTAATTGCGCCTGCGAGGTTCCCAGATCAGCATCAAGGTGACATCTATGGGACTGGGAGTGCTTTCAAGAACTTGATGCAGATGATTGGATCACCATAACGATGTCGTTAAGTATCAAGGAAGTCGACAAAATTTTCTCTGAACTAAGTCAGTTTCGAGTACCGGATGACCATCGTGGCAACGCCCAAAAAAATGAATTCTGGAAGATAGAAGAAGCTGAACTTGAACATGCTGAAAAACGCATGGGGATCGTGATACCGCATGAACTCAGACGTTTTTATGCCAAAGTTGGGAGTGGCCATCTGGTACGAAGTCGCAAAGGGGTCCTACAGACCGACTATCTGAATATATTTGTGGACTTGCGACGCCTGAGTGAACTCTGGCTCCGTGAAGACGTGAGCTTTCAATACGATGCTGAGCTTATCGCCGACGGAGAACTCCCTTTCTTTGATATGGGGAGTTACAGCTATTTTGTCCTTAGACCACATTCAGCTAACCCTAACGCGGTCTATGCCCCATATGACAAAAAACCCGTTTCAAACTCATTCAACGAGTTTGTTTTGCAACTTTACCAGGACACAACATTCTATCTTGACCATGTGGGCGACTACGAAGTCTGAAGGGATTGAATCAGTAAAACAGACTGCTGACCTGAGCCCGAGCTAGAAGTGCCCCTATGAGCACGCGGAGACCGATCAAACCAATACGGATGTCACGGCGGGCGGCAACGTGTCGGTCGCAACCGGCCGGGACCTTGCCCTGAAGGGCGCGCGCCAAACCGGCAGAAACTCGGGTCTCAGGTCACGATCTTCAGCTGACCCTGATACGCCATCTTATCCGAAGCCTTCTCGTTGTGGATTAAGTCCGCTTGATGCGGCTTGGGGGACACCCCTTGGGAAAACTATGAAGACATTAGGTTTTACCAAAGTTGAAGTGGATGGCGCGTTAAATTTTAAGTTCGGATATTAGAGATGAGCCTTGTCGAAGAAAGACTGATTGATCGTGCTCTCGAACTGGGCCTTGTCGACGACTTAATTGGGATGATGACAGGAGAAAGCCGGTACGCAGACGAAGAGGCGTTCAAGAAAATGGATATGAACTCCTCACGGCTCAGAGGGATGGCATTAAGTCACCTGCAGTTTATGAAAAAATTCGGCTATTGCGACGAGGAAAAATCAGTAAAGGAGGATGGATATATTCTTTCGAGTTATCCTGAGTATTTCAAAGCTTGGAAATTGGCGGGTTGTCCAAGTATTTCGATATACAAATTGGAGAAGTTGTTAGAAGATAGGTCTAAGTAATAACGATGATATATCAAAGTTGATCCAAGGTGCTGTAAAATTTCTGTGGAAGCTAGATAATATTTGAATTAATCAATTTTTTAAATAAGTTTAAATTATATTTGGTGCGCACCAGAAGCAGGGCTGGAACCTGTTCGACTGGATTATTACGCCGGCACACGCGCAGACTATGTGCTCTATCAGTTTGGGGTCTGGTGAAACTATATCACTGACACCAGGCCAGGCGGAGGCCAGCCTCGATATTGTCGACGGGATCGCAGGCAATCTCTCGGCAAAAGGGCTCGCACGTGTACTTGGACCTGTCGGCGCGTTGCTGGCCTCGACGGGGCCTGCCGGTGATGTCACCGAATATTCAGTCACCGATACCGACGGCACTCGCTACGACATCAATATCGATGGACCTGAAGGAACTGTTACCATTTCGTTCGATGGCAATGACACTGCCACGGAACTGAAATTTACACTGTCTTCAAATACTGGAAACTATGTTCTGACCAGCGGAGAGATGAACGGTCAGTCTCTCAGCCAGGATGCCTTAAAGAAGACATGGCAGGTCCTTGCCAACCAAATCGGTGACAATGGCGGTCCGCCACTTACCGACGAAGATCTCGGACGAACCGATGAGAACGGCAGCAACAACAACAACGGTGGCAACGGCCCGCATCTCGTCGGGCCCATCGGGTGGGAAAGTCGTAGTGGTGGAAATGACGCTACAAATAAACTACCCGTTCCCGACAATTTGGGTAAGAATATTCACACTGGTGCACAAGATAAGCATATTCCAGGGACAAACAACTATGACCCAACCAAGGGCAGAAGTATACTGACCGCAGACCCCGTTGAGCTGCTTAACGGCGTGCATAGTGGAAAGTATCCAGTTGTCCGAATGGCTGGAGATAAGCCGATAGTCGATTTTGGCAAGCCAATCGGCACGTATGGTGGCAATGGACCTCAAACTCAGTTCGGAACCATTCATTCCGGAAAGAACGGAGTGCATATCGTTCCAGCTAACCCAACTCAATATTAGGAGAGTGGCTGATGGGAGACTCTCAAAAATTTTGGGATATGGCCCTTCAATCGGCAAAACGAGCTGTGAATCTAGAGGGGGTGGACAATATTTCGTTCGCTCGTTTGAAGCAGATGGGTGCTAAAAACTTCGAAATTGAGTACGGATTCTATGCTGATCCGACAGATGAAGACCTCGAAGCACTTTCTCTAATTGAAACAGAGATTATTTCGGATATCTGGGGTTGGGTCGGTAATTTTCACTACACTTGGTCCGTTTGTTCTTACCCGTCGGCGGACATTGAGAGTAGTGGCACTATGGTGTTTTACCAGTCTTCCGCATGCCCTGATACGCAATCTTATCCGGATTGACCTGCACCTCTGAATGTCCGTTTTTGAAGTTAGTCCGTTTCCAATTTGCACTCTACCCAACTTCATCGCGCCGAGGTGACCTGTTCCGGTCATACCCCCGTTGCTTGATGTAGTCGCGGAGCAGGCCCACCCGGTTGGGGCGGAAGCTTTCGGTGCCGGGCGCCAGGGAGGCGATCCGGCTGACGTGGAAGTGGCGGTAGTCGTGCCGCAGGCGGCAATGGGCGAGCAGCAGCAGCGAGGTTTCGCTGTAGGACAGGCCCATCGGCCAGATTTCCCTTGTGGTCGTGCGCTCCTGCAGGTCGCGATAGGTGATGACCAGGCTGAACTCCTCCCAGCAGGCCTCGCGCAACAGGTCGAGATCCACCGTCACCGGCGGGCGCTTGTCCGGCTGCCGCCAGCTGCGCATCACCGTGTGCATGGCCTGGCGCGCCTGCCGGTCGGGCAGGGTGGCGATGATGCGGGCCATGGCGTTGCGGCCGGCCTTTTTCAGTGTCTCGTCACCGATCTGGTCCAGCCCGCTTTGCGCCAGCATCAATGCCTCGATTTCCAGCCGGGAGAAACTCTGCGGCGGCAGCACGGGATCTTCCGTCAAGGTGTAGCCGACGCCCGCGGCCCCGTCGATCAGGGCGCCTCCCGCACGCAACGTTGCGATATCGCGGTAGAGCTGGCGCAGGGAAACGCCGGTCTCTTCGGAAAGGCGCGCGGCGGTGACCGGTTGGGGTAGGCGCCTGAGGGTATCCATCAGGCGCATCAGCCTGTCCATACGGGCCATTTTTGCTCCTGCCGTAAATTGTCAGCAGGGGGAAGCTATACCTTTGGCATCGCAATGAAAAGGAGCTTTCCCATGATGACGTTATACCATTCTCCCAACAGCCGCTCTTCGGCAATCGTGACGCTGATCGAAGAGCTGGGCGCCGACGTTGAGGTGAAGGAAGTGACGGTTCGCCGGCTGGATGGCTCGGGCGGGCCGGATACATCCAACCCGCATCCCGAAAAGAAGGTGCCCTACCTGGTGGATGGCGCGGAGGGGATCCGCGAGCGCGGCGCAATCATGCTTTATCTCACCGACAAGTTTCCCGAAGCCGGGCTGGGGCCGATCGAAGGTCAGCCGGGGCGCGGCGAGTATCTGTCCTGGCTGTTCTACTATCAGGGCGTGATGGAGCCGGTCATCATCCTGAAATTCGCGGGGCTTACGCATCCAGCGCTGGAGGCAAACCTGCGCGATTACGACACGATGGTCGCACGGCTTGCCGAAACGCTGGAAAAACAGCCCTATCTGCTGGGCGAAAACTATTCCGCCGTCGACCTCTTGTGCAGTGGTCCGTTCCTGTGGCTGCCGGATCTGATGCCGGACAACGAAGCGATCCGCGACTGGGTGAAGCGGTGCAGCGAACGCCCGGCCACCGTGCGGACATTTGAACGTGAGCGCAACGCGGCCTGAGCGACTGTGAACCTGAGTTGACTATTCGGCCTGACGGCTGTCCCGTCAGGCCGCATCTGTTTTGTAAAGCGCAGAGGGGCTATAGGGCGTTGTTACTGCTCGCAAGGTGCTTGCTGCGCGCAGCGTATCAGCGTCTCTTGCCGAAGGTCGGTTTGCTGCCGATGATGTCCTGCCGGTTACGGCGCACGGAGGCGCGCTCGTCGGGATGCGGTTCGCCCATGTGGCGGCGCTGGAAAAAGTTGTCCGGGCTGTCGCGCCGATTGTCGAGTTCGTTTCTCAAAGCCTCTTCGGAGCTTTGCAGGACTTGTGCGCGCTGCGCCGCAACGGGCCGTTTCTCACCGATGAACTGCACGCCGCACCGCAGGCCTTCTTCCCATCGCCGCTCGCAGGTGACTTCATAATCTTCCAGGTCGATGTGCAGATCGAATTCCTTGGGCAGCATGTAGGCCTGCTCGAACTCCAGCAAGGCCCCGCCGTCGGAGATATTGCGCACCACACAGGGAATCGAGCGAAGCCCGTTCTGAAAGACCATCTTGCCTTTCTTGAAGACGCGCGCCCGCCGCTCGCGCGGCAGGTGATCGCTTGCACTCTCATCCGCCGGATGGGGGGCGAAGGGTTTGGCGGCGTCCGACATGGATCTCTCGCATTCTCATTGATTCCAAGGGTACATTAGACCCCATTTGCGGCAAGTTTAGGCTCAAAGCCATTGCTAATCGGTGAATCCACGTATTTCGGGGCCCTGTCCGCACCGGGATTCGGGTCTTGTGAGGGGAAACAAAAGCTCCCATGCGGCGGTCAGAGAAAACGCAGCATTTTCTATTCAGCCTAAAACGTGGAACACCATTCCTTGAATTGATACACTCTCCTTTTCTATTTACGGGACAGCCACGCGAGCGAACAGCGCGGGGGGCAATTTTTCCCGGCGCAAATTGAGGCATTTATGACTGAAGAGCAGATATTTTTCTTGAACCGGCTGGCACTGAGTGCCGGAGAGGAAATCCTCAAAATCTACGCAGAACCGTTCGAGGTCGAGAACAAGGTTGACGGATCTCCGGTGACCAAGGCCGACGCTGCGGCCGAGGAAATCATTCTCGCGGGTCTTGCGGAAAAGTTTCCCGATATTCCGGTTGTGGCCGAAGAAGCCGTTGAAGCCGGCAATCTGCCGGCGGCGGGCGCGCGCTATTTCCTCGTGGATCCGCTCGATGGCACAAAGGAATTTCTGAAAAAGAACGGTGAGTTCACCGTCAACATCGCTCTCATCGAAAACGGCAGACCGGTCTTCGGTGTGGTCTCCGCTCCGGCCCTTGACGAAATTTACTGGGGCGGGGACATCCAGGAGGGCGGTGGCCGTGCCACCAAGGCTTTCAAAGGCACCATCCGGGACGGCGAGATCACCGACATCACACCCATATCCGTTCGTACGCCGCCGGTGGATGGCATCAGCGTGCTCGCCAGCCGGTCTCATCTTTCGGAAGAAACCTCTGCCCTGATCGCACGGCTGACCGTCGCGGAGCAGCTCAATGTCGGCTCGTCGCTGAAGTTGTGCTGGGTTGCCGCCGGCCGGGCCGACTTCTATCCCCGGATGGCGCCGACGATGCAATGGGACATTGCCGCGGGCGACGCCATCGTGCGCGCCGCAGGCGGGGCCGTTGTTCTGGCGGAGTCCGGCGAAGACTTTGTCTACCGCGTACCGGAAAACGCCGGCAAGGACGATTTGAGAAATCCATATTTTCTGGCGACGGGCTGCAGAAGCCTCTTGCGCGACGTGGCCCCGGCCGCCTGACGACTGGCAAATTGCGCGGGCAAGAAGCCCGTGTCCGATTTTTGATACGGTCGGTTCGCCGGCCAAACGGAAAAGCGAACATGAACATGCAATCTCACGGGCTCACACCCGAGCGCCTCAGCAATCTGAAGCGCCTTGAAGCGGAAAGCATCCACATCATCCGCGAGGTCGCGGCGGAATTCTCCAATCCGGTGATGCTCTATTCCATCGGCAAGGATTCCGGCGTCATGCTGCATCTGGCGATGAAGGCTTTCTATCCGTCCAAGCCGCCGTTTCCGCTGCTGCACGTGGATACGACCTGGAAGTTCCGCGACATGATCGCCTTCCGCGATGAAACCGCGAAGCGCCTCGGCATGGATCTCTTGGTCTATACCAACCCGGAAGGGCTGGAAAAGAACATCAGCCCGTTCGAACACGGCTCGTCGGTTCATACGCACATCATGAAGACCGAAGCGCTGAAACAGGCGCTGAACAAATACGGCTTCGATGCGGCTTTCGGCGGTGCGCGCCGGGACGAGGAAAAGTCCCGTGCCAAGGAGCGCGTCTTCTCCTTCCGCAATGCCAATCACGGCTGGGATCCGAAGAACCAGCGGCCCGAACTGTGGAGCCTTTACAACGCCCGTGTGGCAAAGGGTGAAAGCATCCGCGCGTTTCCGCTGTCCAATTGGACCGAGCTGGATATCTGGCAGTATATCCTGACGGAAAACATCCCGATGGTGCCGCTCTATTTTGCCGCCAAACGACCGGTGGTAAACCGCGACGGCATGCTGATCATGGTCGATGACGACCGCATGAAACTGCAGCCTGGCGAAGTGATCGAGGAAAAGTTGGTCCGCTTCCGCACGCTCGGCTGTTACCCGCTGACCGGCGCCATTGAATCGGACGCCGACACGTTGCCTGCCATTGTTCGCGAAATGCTGATTGCCCGCACATCCGAGCGCCAGGGCCGCCTCATCGACAAGGATGAAAGCGCGTCAATGGAGAAGAAAAAGCGGGAAGGATATTTCTAAGATGACAATCGAAAACATTGAGGAAGCTGCAGAGACAGCCGTCACAGACTATATCCTGGCCCAGGAAAGCAAGGACCAGCTTCGTTTCCTGACCTGCGGGTCCGTCGACGACGGCAAGTCGACGCTGATTGGCCGTCTGCTCTATGACACCAAGCTGATCTTCGAAGACCAGCTGGCCGCGCTGGAGCGCGATTCCAGAAAGCACGGCACCGTGGGCGAGGACATCGACCTGGCGTTGCTGGTCGACGGCCTAGAGGCGGAGCGGGAGCAGGGCATCACCATTGATGTCGCCTACCGGTTCTTTGCGACCGAAAAGCGCAAGTTCATCGTTGCCGACACCCCGGGCCACGAGCAATACACCCGCAACATGGCCACCGGCGCTTCCACGGCCGATCTTGCCGTGCTGCTGGTTGATGCGCGCAACGGTCTGATGATCCAGACCCGCCGCCATGCCTTCATTGCGTCGCTGCTGGGCATCCGCCACGTCGTGCTGGCCATCAACAAGATCGACCTTGTCGGCTTTTCCCAGGAACGCTTTGAGGAAATCCGCAAGGAATTCGAAGTCTTTGCCAACGGCTTCGACTTCGAAACCCTGCAGGCCATCCCGATGTCGGCGCGCTATGGCGACAATGTCACCGGCCGCAGCGACAAGATGGACTGGTATTCCGGCCCGACGCTTCTGGAACATCTGGAAACCGTGCAGGTGGGCGAACACGTGCTGGAAGCGCCGTTCCGCTTTCCGGTGCAGTGGGTCAACCGGCCCAACCTCGATTTCCGCGGCTATTCCGGCACTGTCGCCAGCGGCCAGGTTGCGATTGGCGACGAATTGGTGGTTGCCGGCCCCGCAAAGCAATCCAGGGTGAAGTCGATCATCGGTGCAAATGGCGAAGTCAGCTCGGCCCGGGCCGGCGAGGCAATCACCATTGCGCTGGAAGATGAAATCGACATCTCCCGCGGGGACCTTTTGACCTCCACCGCACATCGTCCGGAGGTGGCCGATCAGTTTGCCGCCCATGTCATCTGGATGTCCGACGAGCCGCTGCTGCCGGGAAGGTCCTATCTTCTGAAGATCGGCACCCGCACGGTGACTGCGACAGTCTCGGAGATCAAACACAAGATCAACGTCAACACCTTCGAGCATGTGGCCGGCAAGACGCTGACGCTGAACGAAATCGCGTTCTGCAATTTCTCGCTGTCCTCGGCGGTGCCTTTCGATCCCTATGAAGCCAACCACACGACCGGCTCTTTCATCCTGATCGACCGGATGAGCAACTCGACGGTCGGTGCAGGCATGGTCTGGTTCGCACTGCGCCGGGCAAGCAACATTCATTGGCAGGCGCTCGATGTCGACAAGGCGGCCCGTTCCGAAAAGCTCGGTCAGAAGCCGGCAATTCTGTGGTTCACGGGGCTGTCCGGTTCCGGCAAATCCACCATCGCCTCGATAGTGGAAAAGAAACTGCACATTGACGGGCGCCACACCTACACGCTCGACGGCGACAACGTGCGCCATGGTCTCAACAAGGACCTGGGCTTCACCGATGCCGACCGGGTGGAAAACATCCGCCGTGTGGGCGAAGTCGCCAAGCTCTTTGCTGACGCGGGCCTTATCACGCTGGTGTCGTTCATCTCGCCGTTCCGCTCGGAACGTAAGATGGCGCGTGATCTTCTGGAAGACGGTGAGTTCATCGAGGTCTTTGTCGACACGCCCATCGAGGAATGCCGCAAGCGCGATCCGAAGGGCCTTTATGCCAAGGCAGACCGAGGCGAGATCAAGAACTTCACTGGCATCGACAGCCCCTACGAAGCGCCGGAAAACCCGGAACTTCATATCCGCAATGTCGGCCGGGACCCGGAAGAGGTCGCCGAAGAGATCATCGAATATCTGCGTGAGCACGGCTACCTGAACAGCTTTGGCTCCGACGGCGAGGGGATCTGACAAGGCTCCGGATGGGAGCGCGGCACGGTGAAATGCCGCACAGGACTGAAAAGAACCATCCGCGCGACAACGGCGCGGGTGGTTTTTCTTTTCCAGACGCTGATTGCGGATACCCGGCAAGGTGAGCGTGGATCTCGCTGATAAGCCCGCACTCCCTCAGGCCGGCTGGGCATGAGTCACGCAGCCGCAATGCCTTTGCGATAAGGAAGATGCAAGGTGGTGCGTGCCGCTGTGCCCGGTCTCCGAGGCGGTTCCGGCAGACTTCACCATTGCCGGTTCTCGCGAAGCCTTTTAATACCTTGGGTGACGAGGGTGTGGACCCGTAAATGAAGATGCTATGGTTTGAGGAGGACCGATCCGGTCAAATCCGAAGGACATGAGAATGGCTTCACCACATGTCGTCTTCATTTATGGGGGCACACCCCGACTGTCACGTTCTTGCAAAATGAATTTTTGATCGAAAGGCTTTGGCTAAATCATGAAAACCGTTCTGGTGACCGGCTCTGCCGGGTTTATCGGCTATTTCCTGTGCACCCGACTTCTCAAGGATGGCTTTCGGGTGATCGGCCTCGATGCCATGACGGATTATTACGATGTCCGCCTGAAGGAACGCCGGCAGCAGATGCTGATGCAGAACGAGCATTTCAAGCCGATAAACGACCGGGTTGAGGCGCCGGACCTGTTGATGTCCCTGTTTCGCACCGAGCGGCCGGATTTTGTCATTCATCTGGCAGCGCAGGCAGGTGTCCGCTACTCCATCGAGGCGCCGCGTTCCTACCTGGAAAGCAACATTTGCGGCACCTTCGAACTGCTCGAGGCGGCAAGAGCCTTTCCGCCTGAACACATGCTGCTGGCGTCCACATCGTCCGCCTACGGGGCCAACACCGAAATGCCCTATACGGAGACCGACAAGGCCGACCACCAGATGTCGTTCTATGCGGCGACCAAGAAGGCAACAGAATCGATGGCGCATTCCTATGCCCATCTCTATCACCTGCCAGTGACCATGTTCCGTTTCTTCACCGTCTACGGTCCTTGGGGCCGGCCGGACATGGCTCTGTTCAAGTTCACCAAGGCCATCCTCGAAGGCAAGCCCATCGACGTCTATAACTACGGCGACATGAGAAGGGACTTCACATATGTGGAAGATCTTGTCGAAGGCATCCGGCTGTTGATGGATGCCGTTCCGGTTCGCCCATCCGAGGGAGAAACTGTACCGGAGGGCGACAGCCTGTCGCCTGTCGCCCCCTGGCGTGTGGTCAATATCGGCAATTCCACCTGCGTCCAGTTGACCGAGTTCATCGAAGCCATTGAAGCGGCCACCGGTAGAACCGCCGAACGCAACCTCATGCCGATCCAGGCCGGTGACGTACCAGCCACCTGGGCCAATGCGGATCTGCTGCAAAGCCTGACAGGCTACCGTCCGAAGACGACGGTGCAGGATGGCGTTGCCAGGTTCGTGACGTGGTACCGTAAGTATTACAGGATCTGAGACCTTCAGGAGCGCATCAAAGACGCTTCGAAGTTATCCAGAAAATCAAAGTGATCGGTGGGGTGGAAATCTGCGGCGTCCAGCGTCGACCGAAGGCCGTGAAGGCGTTGTTCAAAGGCGAATGCCGGCGCCACGAAGGGGTGCCCATGGGCAAGCAGGGTCCCTGCGTAGAGCACGCGCGCGGTTCGGCCATTGCCATCCTTGAACGGATGGGTGGCGATGAAGGCACCCAAAACGAAACACGCCAGATTCAATACCGACGGACCACGCTGCCCGGGAGCGCGTGCCGCGGGCACCTGGGAAAGCAGGGTCTGTGCCTGCGGGAAAACGAAATTGTAGAGAAAATACTGACCCGAAATCGTTCCGGGAAAGGCATGCTCCGGTTCGGCCCAACGAACGGCGGAATTCGGGAAGGTTACGTATGCCTCCGTTCTCAGAACCATGTTGTCTAAGTCTGCCGGATTGAATCTTGGTGAACCCCGACGGAGGCGCGCCCGAAGGTGTTTCAGCTTTGCCGCCACCCGGGACGCCATGGAAGGACTCGGTCCGTAATAGGTTTTCTTGCGGATGTAAGTCAAAGTTGCGGCCGTGAACATCTGACGATTGGCCGCGATGTGCCTGATGGCCGTTTCAATGTCCTGCTCGGTGATTGGGCAATGTTGAAGGTCCATGGATCCAGAGACATTTGCCACCCATTTGGCTGCCTTCACTGCATCTGCCATGTTGGCGCTGGCGTGATAGCTTGCCGGCGGCATCTGGTTGTGTGGCTGGGCCATCTCCCGTTCCAGACAGCGGTTCATCGCCCTGCCAAAGATAGCCATTGTCTGGCGGCGGGCTCGGCTCAGCTTGACTTGTTCCGTCGCTATTCGGGTAGACGTATGCTGGACGATCTTCCGGAGTCGTTTCTGCTTTTCCTCGGCGCTCGCGTAAGTCGATGGCAGAATACCCTCGGCTTTCCAGGCCTCACTCGCGAGATGGTTCGCGTATTTTCCTGTCTTCCTAGCGTAGATTGCAAAAGATCGATCTGCATTCAATGCGGCTTTAAATTCACTTTCGGTGATCCTGTGGATCATGCGGTTACTACCTCGTGAGGGCTCTCGAGCCAATGGTCAGGGTGAGACGCGACACCATGAAGGCGTCGGTCGGCGCCGGATCTAGGCGAAGAGCAACTCCTTTCCCTGTGACCGCAAACACAGGGAGCGACCTTTTGTACAGCTGATGGTTCTTGGTGGGTTGTGGGGCCGATATCTTTCGCAGGATCGATGAAAACCGGGCTGACCGCCGGTCATTCGGCCATTGTCGGAGGGATCAGGTGGTTGCCGGCGGCTGGCACACGTCCACCCATTCGGCACCGGTGATTTCGGCCATCTGGTCCGGTGCGATCCGCACGGCGGCGTTGGTAGCGCCGGCCGCCGGAATGACCACATCGTATTCCTTCAGCGAGATATCGCAGTAGACGGGCAGCGGCTGGGCGAGGCCGAACGGGCAGACGCCGCCGACCGGGTGTCCAGTAAGGGTTTCCACCTCGTCGAGGCCGAGCATCTTCACTTTGCCGCCAAAGGCCGCCTTTGCCTTCTTGTTGTCCAGCCGGGCATCACCGCGGGCAACCACAAGAAAGATCCTGTCCTTGAGCTGAAACGACAACGTCTTGGCAATCTGACCGGGCTCGACTCCATGCGCCTTGGCGGCAAGGTCGACCGTGGCACTGCTGTCTTCCGTAACGATGACTTCAAGTTCAGGGGCGGCACTGGCAAGGTGATTGCGGACGCTTTCAAGGCTCATGCTACGGAAATTCCTCCTGTCGGATCAAACCGGACCGGCAAGGCGGGAGCGCACGATCTGCGCTGGGCCGGACCACAATTCGTGCATATCAATAATTTCATTGTGCTGTAAATTAATAAAACATTCATGGTATTCTTAAACGGATTTTAACCAATGACGACTTAAGCAGTGCAGTGTGTGGCTACGGTAAGAGGTTTCCCGTTAGCCATTGTTTTAGTTGTTCAAGGATTGCCGAAATGGCGAGAGCCGCCGCAGCCGTTACTGAAGTTGAGTCCTCTGGTATGAAGAGGCGGAAACAGGCTGATATTGCAGCTCGTCGGGACAGGTCTGTGAGTTTGCCATTTCTGGTGGCAAAAAATCTCCTCTTCTGGGGGACGATTCTGCTTAGCCTCTATGGCCTATATGCGGTGGTTGCCGCCATATAGCCTGCCGACGTCAGCTGCTCCTGAAAGAGCCAGGCCGCTACAAGATTGCGGTCATGTCATGTCTGACCCGGCCTGTATTACATCTCATTTCTGCAATGGACTTGCTTCTGCCGCAGCCGGGACCATGCGTGCGTGCGCTGCTTCAGCTGTCGGCGTCCAGCCTGCCGCTGCCAAAGTGGTGCGCGGGGCGGAATGTGTCCGGCAAGGGCACTGCTGGTTCACGGCCGGTCATGTCGGCCACCAGAGCGTCCGCGATGAGATGAGCAATGCCGAAAGATATCTTGAAGCCCCCGGTTGCCGCGAAGGCGGTTTCGAAACCGGGCAGCTTTCCTGCAAGCGGGTCGCGCCTGTTGTTGCGCGGCCGGATGCCGGCCCAATCCGACAGCACCTGACGTCCCTGCAGTTGCGGGCAGAAGGCGGTGGCACGTTGCAACAGCTCGGCTGACCGCGCCGGTGAGGGCCGTGCGTCTTCAAATTCCCGGTCGGATGTGCTGCCGATCGCCACGGTGCCGTCATCGTGCGGTACGACATAAAGCCCGTCACAGTAAATCGCAGGCCGGTCCTCCAGTCCCTTGCCCTCCAGAAGCAGGGCCTGGCCTTTCTCTCCCCGCCCGATCCGCTCTCCTGTCAGCGTCTCGATCAGGTCGAAGGCCGCAAATCCACCCGAAACAACGAATTGCCGAATCTGAATGGAGGTCTGCCCGTCGGCGAGCACAACGGTTTGCGTTGCATCGTCATAACCGGTGACTTCAACACCTTCCCGCAAGCTGCCGTTCTGACGGACTAAGCTGGCAAGGCTGGCAAGGTAGGCCCGAGGCGAGATTCGCGCGGCAAGGGTTTCATAAACGATGCCGAAAGGGGCTGAACTGGCATCAAGCCAGTCTGACCGGCTTCCGGCAGGTTCAACCTCATACGAAAATCCGGTTTCCTGCGGCCGCCAGCGCAGACGGCTTTCTTCCGCACGTTCCAGATGATGTTCCAGCTTGTCGGTTGTCGTCAGCGGCAAAATGCGGCCGCAGCGGCGATAGCCGCAGGAGAGGCCGGTCTGGTTTTCCAGCGTTCGAATTCGCTCTTCCAGACAGAGCAGTGCCTGGAACTGGAATTCCTTCTTGGGGTTCCAGCGTGCCGGCATATGCGGCATCAAGGCACCCAGCACACCTCCGCTGGACCCGGCGCCGACATGGCTTTTCTCCAGAACCACCACCTTCAAGCCGGCCTCGATGGCCGCCCGCGCAATTGCCAGTCCGAAAATGCCGGCACCGGCGATGGCAACATCGAAAGGTTCGGCGTCGGTCGCTGCCATGGGCGGGGTCCTTTGAGATTGATTGATCCGTTCGGCTCTCTTATGAGAACGCGTTGCAAATGGCAAAGGCTGATGAGGTCGCCTGGAAGGAAAGCTCAAGATCATGTCCATCAAGGCACCGGATCTGGAATGGCTGCAGGGTGACGTGCCCCGGGCCGAAGGCTTCAACGACACGTATTTCTCCAAGGCAGGGGGGCTTGCCGAAACCCGTCATGTCTTCTTGCGTGGCAACGGCCTGCCGGAGCGGTTCGACGTCTGCGAGCGGTTCACCATTGCCGAGTTCGGTTTCGGCACCGGCCTCAATTTCCTCACCACCCTTGCGGCGTGGCAAGAAAGGCCCGACCGGCCGGAACTGACCTTCGTCACGTTCGAGCTGTTCCCGATGACTGGCGAGCAACTGGCCCGCGCTCTATCGGCCTTTCCGGAGCTGCAGCCGCTGGCTGACGACCTGCTGAAGGCATGGTCTCCGGAACCAGGCTGGAACAGTCTGAAAATAGCCGGAGCCACCTTGCGGATCGGCATCGGCGATGCGCGGAAGTTGATCGATGAACTGCGCTGCGAAACGACGGGCGAACCGGCAGGAGGTGCGGAGCCGATGATACCGCCCGTCGATGCCTGGTATCTCGATGGTTTCAGCCCTGCACGCAATCCGGAGCTTTGGGAGGCCGATCTTCTGAAAGCCGCAGCGGATCTGACGACCTCCGGCGGAACGCTGGCAACCTACACGGCTGCCGGCTGGGTTCGCCGCAATCTTCAGGCTGCAGGCTTTGAAATCGAGAAGGCAGAAGGGTTCGCCGGCAAACGCGAAATGGTGAAAGGGCGAAAGCCGTAACGACGACGTCAGGCCTCCGTCACCCGGCAACCGTCTCCTGCATCCACGCGCGGAACTTGCGCATGGCGCTTGTCTCTTCGCGCGACTTCAGCCACGTCAACCAGTAGCTTCCCGTCAGCACACTCGTTTCGAACGGTTGCACGATGGCGCCGGACAAAAGTTGGCGGCTGAACATCGAAGTTGGCACCAGGGCGACACCCGCTCCCTGCGCAACGGCTTCGACCATGGCCAGCGAACTGTCGAACATCCAGCCGCGTGCCCGAGGCGGGGGAAGCTGTGCCGCCTGAAACCACATGGCCCATTCGTCGATCCGATAGGATCTCAGCAGGGGCTCGTTCACAAGGTCTTCCGGTTCCCGCAACCGCATCGCCGCTTCAGGGGAGCAGATCGGAGAAAGCGGGGCGTCCATCAGCTTTTCCGCATTGGTGGCATGCCAGGCGCCGTCGCCGAAGCGCAGGAAACAGTCGAGGCCGTCCGCCAGAATGTCCGCACGGTTGTTGTTGGTCTTCAGCCGCAGATCAATCTGCGGGTGGGCCTTGGCAAAGCCGGCTAGACGCGGCAACAGCCAGCCGGTTGCGAAGGTCGCAACCGCACCGACGGTCAGCACCTCCCGGTAGTTGCCGTCCTCGAACCGGCTGAGCGCTTCGCTCATCCGCCGGAAAGCATCGGTCAGCACAGGCAAAAGGGCCAGGCCCTCGTCGGTCAGGGCAACACCGCGCGGCAGGCGCTCGAACAGGGACACCTGCAACACATCCTCCAGGGTCTTTACCTGATGACTGACGGCGGTTTGCGACACCCGCAATTCCAGTCCAGCCCGTGTGAAGCTGCACAGCCGGGCAGAGGCTTCAAAGGCCCTCAGGGCATTAAGCGGCAGTTTGGAGACGTCCATCCGGATTCCAGTATGGCCAAGTTTTATTCATGTCTAACCCCAGTATTCATCATTTGCGTTATATCTGAGGCAGCGGCACTGTTGCGGTGTCCCGAAGACGAATGGTGCGGGGGGCAACACGCCACACCGGGTCGGGCCATTTGTATTCATCATTGGAGTTGAAGATGACCCCCTGGATACGCCGCAACGCGTTGACGCTTTCTCTTGCCTTTTTCGCCGGGGTTCCGGCCATAGCCGGATCTGCGCAGGCCGGCGGGTTCGATCCCGCACCCCTTGAAAAAACCGTCGCGGATGCGGAAAATCGTCTGTCGGCCCGGATCGGGGTCGCCGTGCTGGACACGGAAACCGGCAAGACCTGGACCCACCGGGCAGACGAGCGATTTCCGCTGAACAGCACCTTCAAGGCCTTTCTGTGCGCCGCGCTTCTGGAAAAGGGCGAGCAGGGAGATCTTCAGCCGGAACACCGCGTGAAGATCCGCAAGGAAGACCTGGTCACCTATTCGCCGGTTACCGAGAAAAAGATCGGCTCCGGTGGCATGACCTATCTGGAACTGTGCGACGCGGCTATTACGATCAGCGACAACGCAGCCGCCAATCTGGTTCTTGAAGCAGTCGGCGGTCCACAAGGTTTGACGGAGTATCTGCGCAGCATTGGCGACACCATTACCCGGTTGGAACGGGCGGAACCGACCCTCAATGAGGGCCAACCGGGCGATGACCGTGACACCACCACCCCGGCCGCTGCTGTCGCGACCTTGCACAAACTGGTGCTGGGCGATGCTCTGTCACCCACGGCCAGAACTCGATTGACGGATTGGCTGCTGGACAACCAGGTTGGCAAGGCGACCCTGCGCGCCGGCCTGCCGGAAGAATGGCTGGTGGCGGACAAGACCGGGGCAGGGGGGAACGGCTCTCGCAACAACATCGGCGTCATCTGGCCCGATGACAGGAAGCCCGTGGTGATCGCGGTCTATATCACCCAGACCGCTGCCTCCTTCGATAACCGCAACAGGGCGATAGCCGATATCGCCGCTGCGCTCGCCGACAGTCTCCACGATTGAGTGTGCTCGTTCGGGTGGACGTCGAAATCCACCCGGACACCCTCGCTTCTGGAAACGTCCAGCCCGTTACCGGCGGAGGCTACTTTGTCCATTCCAGGACCCTTGTCTTCCCTGCTGCTCGCCTTCGTCGCAGTCGCAGTCATGTCTTCGCTGGCCTTTGCAGCGGAGACGCGCGAACAAAAGCGTGCCAGACGATGCGCCTACTACCAGGAGGTCGTTCGGGTGGCGTTCGAAAATGTCAGCCGTTCGCAGATGCGGCCAGGCTTTGTTGCCGAGCACGATGCCTTCATCGCCGGTGGCTGTTTCGCCGGGAAAGCCGTTTGCCCGAAAACACCCGCCGAGTTCGCCTTTGCCGACATCCTGACGATGATGACCGTCAGCGCAAACATGGGCAGCACGTTCACGCCGTTCAGGTGTCCGGCCGGCGGATCGGATTGAGACGGTGAAGTCTGGCCGGATGCTTCCCGCACCTGAATGAAGACCACAACAGGGCTTTTGCCGATATCGCGAAGGAACGCGCTGCGAGCCTTCCCATTGCCTACCGGCTTCCAATCACAGCAAGTCAGTCATAGAGAACCGCATGAAATTCAGCACAATATTCACCCTCATATTTTCGCTTTTCCTGCCCATCACGGCCCATGCCACCTGCATTGAAGCCACCGGTTCCGGTTTCGGCCTCAAGGGGCATGAGGCGACGGACGGGGCACGTGGTCTGACCTGGAAAAGATGTGCGATCGGCATGAGCTGGGACGCGGAAGCGAATACGTGTAGCGGAGAACCGCGCGGGCTCACGCTAGACGAGGCGCTTGCCTACGCCGAGCGGGAAGGGGGCGGCTGGCGCGTACCGACAGGGCCGGAACTGGAAACGCTTTACGCCGAGACCTGCGAAGGTCCGAAGATCGACACCGTCGCCTTTCCCAATATCACCGCGTCCGACTTCGGCGAAGGCGCGACCTTCTGGACTTCAACGGAAGCCATGCCCGGGATGCACTATTTCTTTGAGGTGACGAATGGCTATTTCGACATGCACAGCAAGGGCTACCATCTGTCGGTTTTGCTTGTGAAAGGCAGGCTTCTCGGTCCCGCTGCGAATTGACTGGTCCAGAACATGGCACAGCCGAACATGGTCATTGGAAGGCAGTTCCGAAAAGCAACTGCCCCGGTCCGAAGGTTCGGACCGGGGCAGGCATTTTTCATATGAACAAACGCGCAGTTATCAGGCGGCGTTGACCTCGTTGAGGAAGTGTTCGACCACCTGACGCATGGTCGTGGACTGTCCCATGAGAAGCTCGGCAGCCTCGACAACGCTTCCTGCAGCGGCATCCGTTTCGCTGGCGCCCTTGGACACGACAACGATGCTGCGGCTGACCTCGTTGGTGCCTTGCGCGGCCTGATCGACGCTGAGGGAGATTTCCGAGGTCGCTGTCGATTGTTCCTCCACTGCGGATGCGATGGAGGAGGCAACGGAGTTCAGTTCAGCGATGATTTTCGCAATGCCCTGAATGCCACTGACGGCTTCACGCGTCTCGCTTTGGATTGCCGAGATCTTGGCGGAAATTTCCTCGGTCGCCTTGCCGGTCTGGCTTGCAAGCTCTTTCACTTCGGCCGCAACCACCGCAAAACCCTTGCCGGCTTCACCGGCCCGGGCAGCCTCTATGGTGGCGTTCAGGGCGAGAAGGTTGGTCTGCTCGGCAATTGTTGAAATCAAGGCAATGACTTCGCCAATATCTTCCGCGACGGTTGCCAGACCGGCAATCTGCTGATTGGTCTTTTGGGCCTGGGCTTCCGCCTCGCTAGCGATGTTGGCAGAATGGACAACCTGTCCGCTCACCTCGCCAATGGTGGCTGAAAGCTCTTCCGTTGCAGCGGCAACTGTCTGAACGTTCACACTGGCCTGTTCCGATGCGCTCGCCACAGTGTTTGCCTGATACGCGGTGTCCTGTGCGGTTGCGGTCATCTGGTTGGCGGTCACCTGCAGGTTCCCCGAGGCCTCCGAAATGGAATTCAGCATGCCGGAGACTTCCTTGTCGAAAGTTTCGACAGCCGTGGCCACCCTGGCAGTCCGCAGCTCGCGCGCTTCCTGTTCCGTCTTCTGCTCTGCCTCCAGGCGTTGACGGTCCAGAACGCCATCAAGGAAGCCGGCGATGGATTGGGCCACTTTCCCGATTTCATCCGAACGTTTCGCTTCTTCAAACGCAATGTCCGTGTTTCCGGCAGCCAGTTCCCTTGCGTCTGCGACGAGGCGCAGCAGCGGCTTGACGATGGCTCTAGAAATGAGTGTCGCAAACGCGATTGCGAGCAACAGGGCCACGGCGGCGACAATGGCGACGTGAACAACCGCCGAGTCAGCGCTGTCAATTGTCGCCAGACCAAGAGCCGTGGCGTCTGCGCTGGCGCTATCTTTCATCAGGCGCGCGTTTTCCGAGGCGTTCGCACCGGCGGTCAGCAGGACATCGTTTCGCAACTGGTTTCGTTCAAGAATGATGTCGCGAACACGCAGCGCATAGGTCTGATACTCGTTCATCAATGGAGTCGTCTCAGCCAGAAGCTGCATCCGGGCAGGACTTTCGATGTTGCGTTCCAGAGACAGAAGCTCGCCGGAGACGGATTCGAACTCATTTTGGAGGCGATCAATTTCGACAACAGCATTGGTGTCGAGGAACTTGAGCATATCGATCCGGGCACGCAGAAAACTTTCCTGAACCCTGGCTGCAAGAAACGCCGTCTGGTAGTTGCCATCCGCTGCTGCCGATGCCCCCAGCTTTTCAAGGTTTTTGATCGCTTGTGGACCAATGACGCTCAGCTTGTCTTTTACAAGCTCATCTCGTTCGCCATAGAGAACGGCAACTTTTTCGAGAACAGATTTGAAGGTTGCCGTATTCGCTTCAATTTGCTTCAGAAACTCGACGCGAGCCGGATTGTGGATCTCAGCTTCTGCATTGCGGAGGCCAGTCTCTGTTTTTTCAAGATAGCGAGTGACCTGTTCGAGAGCCTCGGGCTTTCGCGTGCGCAGGTAGTCTCCGGTCCCGGCGAGAATTGTCGCAACATCAGCGTTCAATTCGGCTGCGATCAAGGCATCGCCATTCATGTCGTCCAGACCGGCAACAGCGACGCTGACATTCTTCAGGCTGAAGATGGACCAGGCGCCCAACCCGAGGAGGACAATGGCGACAGCGCCAAATCCTAACGATATTCTAAGTAGTACAGACATTTTAAAAGTAGCCCCGATTGTTTCCTCCCTCCCGGGGACGGTGCTCTGACGTTGGTTAAAACAGTTTTAATTAAAGCGATTTAATTCCTTAAAAGTCATTGTTTCATATGACTTTTTTCGATTTTCGAGTTTGACGCTAAGGCAGTTTTGGTCAGGTAGGCACGGCGGACTACGGCTCACTGCAGGTTGCAGCGTTCTTTCAGGCTCACAATCGAAGAACTGCCTGCCCGTTAAGACCTTGGGCACAAAAAAGGCCGCGTACTTTGGAAGCCGCGGCGTTTAGGTCTGCTTGGTGTCTTGGCCCGAGTGGAGCCTTTCGAAAAGTCGCCGCAGCGTTCGCTCAGGCTGAACGCATTTCCGGCACCGGCGAGACGGCCTTGCCCGTTTCGAACCAGCTTTTCAGGTTGTCGACCACACGCTGGCCCATGGCATTGCGGGTTGCCTGCGAGGCGGAGCCGACATGCGGCAGCACCGTGACCCTTGGCAGTTTCAGAAGGGCATCCGGCACATGCGGCTCCTTCTCGAATACGTCGAGACCGGCGCCGTAGATTGTGCCGTTTTCAAGGGCTGCGATCAGTGCTTCCTCGTCGATGACCGTTCCCCGGCCGATATTGATGACGATGCCATCTGGCCCGAGTGCTTCCAGCACCTCCGCACTGACGGCATGTTTGGTTTCCTCGCCGCCCGGAGCCACCACCATCAGCGTGTCGCAGGCAGCCGCCAGCTCCTTCGGTGTCGCGTGGTAGGGGTAGGAGATGTCGTCCTGCTTGTGGCGGCCGTGGTAATGGATCGTCATGCCGAAGGCTTCGGCACGCTTGGCGATCGCCTTGCCGATGCGTCCGAGGCCGAAGATGCCGAGCGTGCGTCCCTGCATCGTTGCCCCCGTCAGCTTGTAGGGGCCCTTGCTTTCCCAATTGCCCTGCCGCAGCCATTGCTCGGCCTGGCCGAATTCGCGGATCGTCATGATCATCAGCCCAAGCGCCGTATCGGCAACCTCTTCGGTCAGGACGTCAGGCGTATGGGTGACCATCACATTTGCCGCCAGGCAATCGTCCGTGTTGATGTGGTCATAGCCGACACCAAAGCTGGAAACGATTTCCGCATTCGGAACTTTCGCAAGAAACTCGGCATTCACCGGCCCGAACGCCATCGCAACCCCACGAATTTTCTCTCCGATGTCCGCCAGCATCGCCTCCGGATCATCAGCCTCGTAAAGCCGGTGAACCGTAAAGGCGGCATCCAGCTGCTCCTGAACAATCGGCAGCATCGGGCGGGGCATCAGAATATCGATGGAGGTCATGGCGGGTCCGGTGGGATGAAGAAGAAAGGTGCGGTGACCTTAAGGACTTCGGCAGAGCGAGAAAAGATCCAATTGGGCGGAGTTGGTACGCAAGTTCGGTTACACTTGAGGCGTGTATGGTCCACCCTTCCGGAGAAACGGCGCCTAGCACTGTCATTCCGGACAAGCGAGACAATGTCGAGCGCAGATCCGGAAACCAGAAATATTTCGCGCTAAGCGCGGCAAATTTGAGCAGGATCGCGAGTTCGCTTTGCTCACGCTGATGCGCTGGGTTCCGGATCGGCGTGCAGCGTCGCTGCACTTGTCCGGAATGACCGTGCGGGCAGCGCCCAGGACTTGCACGTAGTTCCGGAATTTGCCGCCAGAGCCTGATGCAATGGGCGTAGTTTGCTTCCTGGAGACTTTAGGTATCGCCAGCGGTTTGTAACTTGCCCAAAGAAAAGGTGCCTTATCCGCAGGTGAAGGCGGGAGGAAGTTGGCGCAGGAGGAGGAGTAATCGGGATTGCGCAGTCAATGACAGAGGGCGATACAAGCTCATGGACCGCTCCCGGTTTAATCCCCCCATTGCCCCCGGGCGTCATTTCCCCTAAAAGACGCCGCAGAATTCCTGAGAATCCCATCAGATTTTGAAAGCGGAGAAGCGGAGCCCCATGGCGCGCCAGTTCATTTATCACATGCATGGCCTGTCCAAGGCCTACAACGACAAAAAGGTCCTCGACAACATCCATCTCTCGTTCTACCCAGACGCCAAGATCGGTATCCTGGGCCCGAACGGTGCCGGTAAGTCGACCCTGCTCAAGATCATGGCCGGTATCGACAAGGAGTATACCGGTGAGGCCTGGGCGGCCGAAGGAGCGAAGGTCGGTTATCTGCCGCAGGAACCGCAGCTCGACAGCTCCAAGACCGTGATGGAAAACGTCATGGAGGGCGTTGCCCACAAGCAGGCCAAGCTCGACCGCTACAACGAGCTGATGATGGACTACTCGGACGAAACCGCCGAGGAAGCCGCACAGCTTCAGGACGAGATCGACGCACAGGATCTGTGGAACCTGGAAAGCCAGGTGGAAATGGCGATGGAAGCCCTACGCTGCCCGCCGTCAGATGCAGACGTCGAAAATCTCTCCGGTGGTGAGCGCCGCCGCGTCGCACTCTGCAAGCTGCTGCTGTCCGAGCCGGACCTGCTGCTGTTGGATGAGCCGACCAACCACCTGGACGCCGAAACGGTTCACTGGCTGGAACGGCACCTGCGCGAGTTCAAGGGCTCCGTCCTGATCATCACCCACGATCGCTACTTCCTCGACAATGTCACGGGCTGGATTCTCGAGCTCGACCGTGGTCAGGGCATCCCTTACGAAGGCAACTACTCGGTCTATCTGGAAAAGAAGACCAAGCGTATGGAGCAGGAAGGCCGCGAGAACATGGCCCGCTCCAAGGCGATTTCGCGCGAACGCGAGTGGATGGGCATGAGCCCGAAAGGCCGTCAGACCAAGTCGAAAGCCCGTATCCGGGCCTTTGAAGACCTCTTGACCGCCCAGGAAGAGCGTCAGCCGTCCATCGAGCAGATCCTCATTCCGGTGGGCGAACGCCTCGGCGCCAACGTCATCGAGGTGGACAATGTTTCCAAGGGCTTTGAAGACCGTCTGTTGATCGACAACCTGTCGTTCAAGCTGCCGCGCGGTGGCATTGTCGGCGTGATCGGCCCGAACGGCGCCGGTAAGACAACGCTGTTCAAGATGCTGACCGGCCAGGAAACGCCGGACAAGGGCAAGGTCGTCGTCGGCGACAGCGTGCAACTTGGTTACGTCGACCAGTCCCGCGATGCGCTCAACCCGAACAACACGGTCTGGGAAGAGATTTCCGGCGGCGCCGAAGTCATCTATCTCGATGACAAGGAAATCAACTCCCGCGCCTATTGCTCGTCCTTCAACTTCAAGGGGGCTGCCCAGCAGGCCAAGGTCGGCGATCTTTCCGGCGGTCAGCGTAACCGCGTGCATCTGGCGAAGGTCCTGAAGAAGGGCGCCAACGTGCTGCTGCTCGATGAGCCGACCAACGACCTCGATACCGAGACGCTGGCAGCTCTCGAAGACGCGCTGGAAAACTACGCCGGCTGCGCCGTTATCATCAGCCACGATCGTATGTTCCTCGACCGTCTGGCCACGCACATGCTCGCCTTTGAAGGCGACAGCCATGTGGAATGGTTCGAAGGCAACTTCGAAGACTACGAAAAGGACAAGGTCCGCCGCCTTGGTGCACATGCCGCCGACCCGCGCCGGATCAAGTACAAGCCGCTCACACGCTGAGCGAGCGGCCTGAAAGCTGAAGCAGGGGGCTTTCCCCCTGTTTCCCGAATGTGCCGGTCCCGGCAACGGGCCGGCATCTTTTTTGCCCGGTGCTATAAACCAGTCACCGGGCGATTGATGTCCAGCGGGCGGCACAAGGCATGGTCCACAGAACGATCGTCTTTCTGTTTACGGCTTTCGCCATCGCCGTTCTTGCCTCGTTTCTGGCGGCAGTCGGCTGGCCGCTTGATCTGCTGGCTCATTTTCAGGCCCAATACGTTCTTGCCGGCCTTTTGTTTGCCGCCGGGTTTGCGATTTTCCGGAACTGGAACAGGGCGGCGTTGGCCGTCTGTCTGTCGCTGGTCGCTCTCCTGCGCATGGATATCTTCGACGACGGGCGCTTTGCTGCATCGTCCGAAGCGGCGGAACCGGTCATCAGCGTCGCCACCGCAAATCTCTTCGGCAGCGCCGCAGCGCTCGACAATCTTGTTGAGGAGAACAGAGCCCGCAGCTTTGATCTCATGATCCTCACGGAGCTGCCGGTGCCTGCCGACAACAGGTTGCTTGATCGTTTTCAGGGCATGCGTCATGTGGCAGGCACGCCCGGTCAGGCCGTTTTCGGACGTCCTGCCGCAGTTATCCTTTCGCGCAAGGCGCCGCGTGACGTCGAACTGATCCCCGTGGAAGGGAACCCATACGCGATCACGAAAGCGGTCTACTGCATTGCGCAGGCAGAGCCCTGCCTGAGCGTCTTTGCGGTTCATACGCTGCCACCGCTCATCCCGCGGTTCTATCGCGCCCAGGCGGACATTCTTCGAAAGCTCGCAACCGAAGTATCGCGCACAACTGGACCGGTTCTGGTCGCCGGCGACATGAACGCAACCTCCTGGGCGCCGCTGTTGAGGCAGTTTCAGGAAACCGCTGGGGTGCGCAAGGCGGTCTGCGGCAACCGTTGGACCCCGACATGGCTTGCCCCTGTACCGGGCCTCGGTCTTGAACTCGACCACTTCTTCGTCAGGAACGGGATCAAAGTGAAGACCTGCGAACCTGGACACTTCAACGGCTCCGATCACTGGCCGGTCTTTGCCGAATTCGTGCTTGAAGAAGACAAGTCGTCCAACTGACCGCCGTTGGTAGGTCTGCCCCGGCGGTCAAAGCGCATGGACACGGGGCACTGCAATCCGCATAAGAGACGTGTATTCAGAATGTCAGGGTGTCTGCCCTGAAGAGCCGGGTTCAAGTCAAACCAATGCTTCAAGCCGCTTCGGACATAAAGACAAGTCTCCTGCGCACCGATCCGGGTGGCCTGCGGCTGATGCGCGGCGTTCACCTCATGCTGACCGTCCTCGCGGCGGTCTTTCTGGCAAATGCCGTGGCAAGCTTCGTGCCTGGTCAATCGGCCTTCAAGCTGGCCGTTCTGGCAGCTGCTGCCGGCGGGCATTGCCTGCTGTTCACGCCGGTTTCCACCCGAAGGGCCGAGGTCCTCGGTATCGCGAAGCTTGGGGGCCTGCTGACGCTCCTGTTTACACTCGGGGCTGTTGCCGCTGAGATATCGGGAAAAAGCGGCTCGACCGTTCTGCAGGTTCTCTGGATTGCCGTGATCATGCTGGGCTTTGCGCTGCAGGGGCTCAGCCCCTTCTGGCAGCGCGTCGGACGAAGCATGGCGATCAGCTGGCTGTTCGTGGTCCTCGGCAACCTTGGAGGATCGCCGGGCCTCTGGCTGCCGGCCATGGCAGTGCTTGGAACGGTGACGGCGCTCGTGATCCGCACAGGGCCCTGGCGGCCCTCGACCTATCGAACCTACCTGAGGGTGGAAGCTGCCAACCGTCAGGCGATGGCGACCTACCTCAGGCAACTGTCGGGCAGGTCTGCCGGACCTGCCGGTGGCACGGCCATCCGAATAAGGGATCTGGCAAAGCTGCGTGTGGAACTTCAGGCATGCGCCGATCTGCTCACGCCGGAAGGCGAGCTGCCGGGCATGTCGCCGGAAGCGGCAATCATGGTGGAACTTGCCCTGGAGGTCGTGGCGGATGCGCGCGCCCAGCTGTCACAGGACGCACGCAACCAACTTGCGCAGGATGCCGGCTTTCGCCGCACTGTCGACCGACTGGTCCATCGCCTTGAAACCGGTGAGGCGGGTGCGGGGGAAGAAGACAACGGGGAGGGCAAACCTGCCGAGAGCTGGCTGCAGGCCGCTTCGGGTGCGGCCACACAGGACCGGTTTCAGGAATTGCGCATCGCCCAGGCTTTCAAGCGTTTGTGGCTCCTGGCGGCAAGAGACAAGCCGGTTCGCCTGAGCTCCGGTGGAAGTGAAAAGGGCCACACGGACGGCTGGTGGCAGAAGCTTTCCTGGCGCCTGTCGCTTCAGGCGGGTGCCGCGGCCGGAATAGGTTTTTCCCTGGGGCTCGCGTTCAATCTCAATCACGCCTATTGGGTCACGCTTACCATCATCATCGTGCTATCGAACAGCCTCGGGGCGACGCTGCTTCGAACCGCACAGCGGATCGGCGGGACGGCGGGCGGCGTTGTTCTGGCCATGCTGGTCGATCCGGCCCTGTCGGAGTTTCCGTCCGTCCGGCTAGCGCTTGTCGTTCTTGCCATACCCGGCGTCATCGTTTTCCTCGACCGCAATTACGCAATTGCATCCGGCATCATCAGTTTTCTGGTGGTCATGGGGCTGCAGACGCTGGAACATCTGCCCATCGTTGAACTCTGGTCACGTCTCTACGACACGATGATCGGCGCAGGTGTCGGTCTTGCAGCGGCATGGTTGCTGTTTCCCAACCGCACCGGTGCAAGTTTTACAGGGCTTGCGTCCGATTACCTCAACGCCTGCCGGAGTTGCCTGAGGGCAGAAGGCGGCCGGGCCGAGACGGACCTTCAGGACCTTGCCCGGCTTCGAACGGCGGCCAGCACGCTGATCGCCACCGCCAAATCCTATCGGATCGAGCAGGCGCCGTGGTCGTCGTTTACGCGCTCCGCCAGCGACCTCAACGTGCTGGTGATCGTCCTGGCCCAATATGTGGTGCTTTACCGCGAAGCTCGCTCGGACGTCATGCGGGAAAAGGGGGAAACTCCGGGCCAGTCCGGAATAGATGCACTTGTCGCCCGCATGGACAAACGCCTGGAAGACGAGTTTTCGGCCGTCCTTGACGGACGTTCGAGGCAGACCGTTCCGGGTCTGGAGGACGACTGGATGGCAGCGATACCCGAAGGCGCAACTGGCAATCTCGCGCTTGAAACCAGCTGGGTTGCGATGCTCTATCATGCCCGGAAGGTCGTGAGGTGCCTCGACGGATTGCGCAAGGAGACGTTCTTCTCCGGTTCTGCCTGAAAAATGATGTGCCCAGCTCAAATTCCGGGCGCTGCGGATCCATCCGCCGCGTTTATGAAAACATCAAGGAGTTTCGTTGGTCAGGAAGGTGTCCACGCCCTAGCATTGGCTCTCGACAGCGACAGGAGACCTTCATGACAGACCAGCTCAAGCTTCTTGCCGATGACTTTCGGATCACGCCGGCATTCAGGACCGACGGCAAGGTGGAGAGTGTCTTGCAGACAACCTCTGCGGAAGACTTCAGAACGTCGGCGACAGACGCGCTGGAGCTGACGTTTGAAGGTATTTCGGGAGACCGGCACAGTGGATACACCCGCAAATCCGGTGGCCGCGAACCCTATTATCCGCGCGGCACCGAGATGTGCAACGAACGCCAGATTTCGATCCTGTCCACCGAGGAACTTTCCTTGATTGCCACCCGCATGGGCCTGCCGGAAATGAAGGGCGAATGGATCGGCGGCAACATCATCTTGTCCGGCATCCCCAACCTTACAATGGTGCCGCCGCGCACCCGGCTGGTCTTCGAGGGCGGCGCGGTTATTCGTGTGGACGGTGAAAACAGACCCTGTCGTTTCGCGGGCGCTGCGATAGCCGAAGCCAATCCGGGCGGAGAAGGGCTGGATCTGTTATTTCCGCAAAAGGCAAAGCGCCTGCGAGGCCTTGTTGGCTATGTCGAAATTCCGGGCAAGGTTACGGCTGGTGAGACGGTCACCGCCCATGTTCCCGAACAGTGGATTTACGAGCGCATCTGATTTTCGAAGCAGGCCGCAAGCGAAACCTGTTTCCCGGGTGGTGCTAATTTCTCTAGGGTGTGGACTCATAAATGAAGACGAAATGGCATGAGACATGGTGAGCCGCGTCAGGAAGCGTGCGTGGAGCGGGATTTATGCCCGGTCAAGCAGGCTGACGACACGCGGTGAAGCCGTTTTCATGTCCTTCTGATTTGGCCGGATTGGTCCGCCTCAGCGTTGCGAAAGCTTGAAAATGAGCCACATTTCCTGCGCTTGCGCGCCTTGACGAAGACCTGTCCGCCTCAAACCATTTCACCTTCATTTATGTGTTCACACCCTGGGTGATGCTCTGTCATATCCTTCCAACAGGAGCCTCCATGCTTCCGATCCATCACATGATTGACCAGGCACCGCAGCCGGTTGCCCCTTTTTCCCATGCTGTTGAAATTGACGGCTGGGTGTTTGTAACGGGCCAGATGCCAACCCTGCCAGACGACCCGGACGCCCCGTTGCCGGAGGGCATCGAGGCGCAGACCGTGCGGGTGATGGAAAACCTGAAGCTCGTCTTGAGCGGCCTCGGGCTAGGTCTTGAAAATACGACCTTTATCCGTGTCTATCTGACCGAATTCAAGCGCGACTATCAGGCGATGAACGACACTTACCGATCGTTTTTCGAACCCGGCAAATTGCCTGGCCGGACCTGTGTCGGTGTGTCGGGCCTTGCCGTCGATGCTCTGGTCGAGATCGACCTGATCGCTCGGCGGCCCTGATCTCCTGAGCCTGGTATCCGTAGTCCTGCCAGCTTTCTGAAAAGCGGCAGGCGCAGAGGGGCGGGTCGTGGGCAAATGGTTCTCGGGACGTGTGTGACGCGTAGACCTGTACTAGGTGCGCCGTGCTCCCGCGGTGTCAGTCCTCGGACAAGGACGGATCGTCAGCATCAAGCCGTTTCGCACAGCCCCAGGAACTGAGCACATCGTTCATGTCGTCCAGAACGAAGAACCGGGCAGCGTCGCGATCATAGCCCTCGTCCAGCAGCGTCTCGTAGTCGGTCAGCGCGTGGCGGACATGGCTGGTGGTGGCCTGCCACAGGGCAATGGAAGGAGGCAGGTGACGCAGATGCCCGGCCAGCGCTCCTTCTAGGATGGCTTCCGCATCCGAAAAGGGAATACGCGGCAAGAGAACCCGCAGTGCCTTGCGCATGTCTTTCTGACGCTTCGTGCCGCCAGTCATGAAGGGTTTCCTTGAATCGGGTGGGAGGACCGGGAAAGCGTAGCCAAAGTCTTGAAACAGTCTGTTGCGCCGCAAGTCTGTTGCGGGGGGCGTCAGGCGCGGAAAAACTGAATGCTGTTGGCGGAAGTTGTTCCGGACAAGGGAAGGCCTGCGACCGTTCCGTTTTCCCTGGTGCTTGTCAGAATGTCTTCGAAGGGCAGGGGGGCGCTGAAATGAAATCCTTGCACCAGCCTGCAACGCATGGCCTCCAGCAACTCCAGTTGATGGCTCTCCTCAACACCTTCCACCACGCAGGACATCTTCATCGACCGGCACAGATTGACGATTGATGTGATGACACCGCTTGCGATCGGGTCCTTGATGCCGGAAACGAAGCTGCGGTCGATCTTGACGCAGTCGATGGGCAACCGGTGAAGGTAGCCAAGGCTGGAATAGCCTGTGCCGAAATCATCCAGCGCCAGTTTGACGCCGGCCTTTCGAAGAAGCTGCAGACAGGTCTCGGCCGCTTCGTAGCTGCCGATCACGGATGTCTCGGTAATTTCAAACGTGATTTGCCGGGGACTTACACCCGCGCGGCGTATGATCTCGAGAAGCGCAGCCACGGTTTCCGACGACGTGACATCGTGTGCGGAAAGGTTGAACGACAGGGAGAGCGCACCGGGCAGGCTCTTGATCTGGTCGACCGCCTTTTCGAACAGCGACAGGGTCAGACGATGGATCAGGCCGGCGCGCTCGGCGATAGGGATGAACTTGTCCGGGGCAATCCTGCCCAATTGCGGGCTGTCCCACCGCGCAAGCGCCTCAAAGCCGACAACGAAGCGATCCGGCAACTGGATCACAGGCTGGAAATAGACCTGGAATTCGCTGGCAAGATCGGCGCTCTGCAGGGCAGCTTCAATCGCCCGTTCCGAGCGGATACGGGCTTCGTGTTCCGCCGAGTAGACGGTGGTTCGGCCACGCACGCTGGTCTTTGAATTGTAAAGGGCATAGTCGGACCGGTCGAACAACACATGGGCGGACGTTCCGGCATCCGGATAAAATGCGATGCCGCAGGACGCGCCAACGGACACTTGCAGTTCGCCGATCCGGTAGGGGCGGCTGATCCGCTCGCAGATGGATTGTCCCGTGCGTGCCGCCTCATTGAGGTCACCGAGATAGAGAAAACCGAATTCATCACCGCCAAGGCGGCAGACCTCGAGGCCCGGTATTCCAAGGTTTTTCAGACGCAGGCCGACTTCCATCAGCAACTGATCGCCCAACTGGTGGCCATAGGTGTCGTTGATGGGCTTGAACCGGTCGAGGTCGACAACACCAACGGCAAACTTCCTGTCCGTGCCGTTCACCTCATCGATCAGGCTTTCAAGCCTGGTGAAGAAGTGGCGACGGTTGGGAAGGTCGGTAAGGGCGTCGGTCTGGGCGAGTTTGGAGTTCTCCGCATTGAGAAGCTCGGTTTCTCTTTGCTTGGCGGCCAGCTCCGACTGCGACACGATCAGTTTGCAAAACCCCCTGTATCCGTTCAGTAGGACCTGCAGAACAACGAGGCAGACCAGGAAGATGTTGAGCCCTATGGCGGTGTAAACATCCTCTTTCTGACCAAGATAATACACCAGATACGGGACGGTCACGATGACCATGACCATCAGGGCCGCCTGCGGCAGATGCATCAGGCAGAAGATGCAGCCGATGACAGTGATGGCGATAAAAAGCGCAACATGTCCGCGCTCCATGGGCCCGCCGTAGCCGTCCAGGCTGAGCGACCATGAAATATAGATGACTGACAACACACTGCCGAGAATGACAGTTTGCCGGATCTTGCGGATGGCCTCTTGCGGAGCGAGCTCAATGTTTCGGGCGCGTAGCCATGTCGCCAGGCGCAGCGTGGTGATGAGCAGGATCAGCGCAAGAATTCCGACTGTCAGATAGGTCGGCGCAACGTCGTAGTGGGTATAGGCAACCGCAACCGCATTGACCATGAGGAGAGCATAGAGCGATGGAATCTGGGTCTTGAGCTCATTGTACTGAGCCTGCGCTATTTCCGGATGGCTTGGATCGATCATCATCCATCTTAGAAAAGTCCGGATTTTTTCCATCATTTTCTCCATTGATATTCTTCTAATCGAAATGGGATAAAGAATAGTTATTTCATCAGCTTTCGTGACTTTAGGTCTTTTTTGACTGCTAAAGCGTTTGATAATTCGACAGGTAACCTGCGGTTTTGTAGTGCTAATATTCAAAGATCAAAGTCAGATCGAAAATGTTTTTGTTCATCGCTCTGATGTTGACCGTAGTCGTCTTGCGTTTCGCTGATGGTGCCAGGGTCAAAAAGATTTTTAATTTATCAAAGTGTTCCCGCTGGATCATGTATCCAATTTTTTCGGAAATCAATGTGACTTTCCGACAGCTCCATGTATTCGCACTCAGATACATGGAGTTTATTACCGAACGGTTCCTGTTGAGCCGTTTGTCATCGTCCGCAGCGAAAAATTTCACATGGCTAAAATTGCCGAGAAAAGGACCCCGGATGAATGGTGGGTGCCTAACGGAATTTTTGGGGGCGGGAGCCAGGGAAACAAACGAATCCGGCGAGGAGGCGCCAAAGTCTGCTGGTCCGGAGAAGCTATTGCAGGGCGATCACAACAACCCTGTGTCAAGGCGGGCGGACGTCAGCCATTACGCGACGCCTCGAGCGACGGGCTTCGGGAATAAGATAAGCAGACTATTTTTTTATCTCGAAACTACGCTATATAGTCATCCATGGCAGATCGTACTCGAACCCGGCTCTTGAACGCCTTGAAATCCTCCGGCCCGCAGACTGCGGCAGACCTTGCCAGGGGATTGAAAGTGACGTCCGTGGCTGCCCGCCAGCATCTGGATGGTTTGCTGCAGGATGGACTGGTGGATTTTGAGGACCTGAAAGGCTCTGTCGGCCGGCCCAAGCGGGTCTGGGACCTGACACCGGACGGGCACAAGCAGTTTCCGGACAATCATTCCAATCTGGTGCTCGGACTTATCAACGGCCTCAATGATATCTTCGGCGCCGAAGGTGTCGACAAACTGATCGCCCACCGCGAAGCGCAAAGCCGGAAAACCTATTCGGAAGCGGTCGGCAAGGCGCCGGATCTGCGCGGCAAGCTGGAAGTGCTTGCCGATCTGCGCAACCGCGAAGGATACATGGCCGACCTTGTGCCGGAGGGGGCGGGGTATCTGCTCATCGAAAATCATTGTTCGATTTGCGCCGCGGCAACGGCCTGTCAGGGCTTTTGCCGGTCGGAGCTCAATCTTTTCAAGGATGTACTTGGACCCGGTGTGTCGGTCGAGAGAACGGAGCATCAGCTCTCCGGTAGCCGACGATGTGTTTACAGGATCGAGCCCGCGGCCTGATCCGGCTCCGGTCCTGCTCAAGGAGTATAGTGCGTGTCAATCGCCAAGCCGCTGCTCGCGCGGCTCATCGACCGGTATTTTCATCCGTTCGAAACCCACATCAAACCGCTGGAACTGCCCGTCACGCCGCTACCGGACGACGGACCGCTGACGCTTGTCTGGCATTTTGCCAAGATGTTCCGTTCGCAGCTGGTGATCGTCTGCTGTCTGGCAATGATATCCTCCGGTCTCGGCCTTGCCGGCATTTGGGCAATCGCCTTTGTTGTCGACGGGGTGACGGAGGCCGGTGCGCAGGCCTTTCTGAAGGACAATGTGACGATCCTGGCCGGTTTCTTCCTGCTCTTCGTGATCATTGATCCGCTTGCCTTTCTTCTGCGGCAGACCTTCGCCTTGCAGACAGTGCGCATTCTTCTGCCGGCAGCGATGCGCTGGCAGGCGCACAAGGCTGTGGAAGCTCAGGACCTGGCTTTTTTCGAAGACACGTTCGCCGGTCAGGTCGCCTCCCGCATTGCCCAGGTCACCATGTCGGTTCACCGGCAGATGATGCTGGCCATCGAAACGATTCCGTTCCTGGTCATCCAGTTCGGCGGCTCATTCCTGCTGCTGCTGGCGATGGCCTGGCCTCTGGCCATTCCGGTGCTTTTCTGGATCTGCGCGAATATCCTCGTCGCCTGGCTGGCAATCCCGGCGTATCTCCAGCGCTCTGCCAAGGTGGCGGCGGCAAACTCCAGGGCCACCGGGGCGATGACCGACGTTTATTCGAACATCGCCATGGTCAAGCTGTTCGCTGCGGAGGATTCTGAAGCCGGCGCCATCCGCAAGGTCATTGGCGAGACAATCGATACCAGGCACAGCGAGAACCGGTCCTATATTCTGACCGACAGCGGCGTCTACTTCCTCAACGTGCTTTTGATCCTGGCCGTGGTGGTCATCGGTTTCTGGGGCATGGTGGGTGGATGGGTCTCGATTGGCGACTTTGTCGCCGCGCTCACCGTCACGCGCTCGCTGTCTCACGCCTCAAGCAGTTTCATCGGCATCGGCCAGTCGATCACGAGCACGCTCGGCACGATCCGCGACGCCATGCCGATCATGACGAGCCGGCCGGCCATCGTCGACCGTCCGGATGCCCGTGATCTCAACGTCAACGCCGGGGAGATCCGCTTCGACAACGTGTCCTTCGCCTACCAGAGCGACCGGAAGCCCGTTCTCGACAGATTTAACCTGACCATCAAACCGGGAGAGCGTGTCGGTCTTGTCGGTCTGTCAGGGGCAGGCAAGTCGACGGCGGTGTCCTTGCTGATGCGATTGCGGGACGTAACAGAAGGGGCGATCCTGATTGACGGTCAGGATGTGCGCGATGTCACGCAGGCGTCTCTCCGCAGCCGGATCGGCGTCGTTACACAGGATATTTCCCTCCTGAACCGGTCGATCCGCGACAACATCCGCTATGGCCGACCCGAAGCCTCCGACGAGGAGGTCCAGGCAATTGCCCGGGCTGCCGAAGCACTCGATTTCATCGAGGAACAAAAGGACAGCAAGGGCCGAACGGGGCTTGATGCCCATGTGGGAGATCGGGGGGTCAAGCTTTCCGGCGGGCAGCGTCAACGCATCACCATCGCCAGGGTGCTGCTGAAGAATGCGCCGATCCTGATCCTCGACGAGGCAACCTCTGCTCTCGACAGCGAAGCCGAACTTGCCATTCAGCAGAACCTTACCCGCATGATGGAAGGGCGCACGACACTGGCCGTGGCTCACCGGCTGTCGACCATCGCCGCCATGGACCGGCTGGTCGTGATGCACGAGGGCCGGGTTGCCGAAGAAGGCACGCACCGGGAACTGCTCGCATCCGGAGGGCTCTATGCCGCGCTGTGGGAACGGCAATCAGGCGGGTTCCTTGCCTTGAGCGCTGCGGAATAGGGCAAACGACCGGTCTTCCCTGAGTGTTTCTCACTTGTTTGTCGGGTCGGACGTCCGGGGGCTGTCGCTGCCTGCCAGAACCAAAGCGCCGGCTTTGAGAAATTGTGCGTGCTTTGTTGATTTTCCGAAACCCGGCTGACAATACTCCTCTCATGGACAAGAGAGACCGCGCCGAACTTTTTCGCGAACGCCTGTCGGATGCACTCCGCAGCCGCGATATGAACCGGTCGGACCTGGCACGCGGGGCGGGCCTCGACCGGTCAACCGTATCCCAGCTGCTGTCGGAAGATGCGCCGCGCCTGCCCAACGGACAGGCGCTGGCAGCCATTGCGACTGCGCTCAGCGTTTCCTCCGACTGGCTGCTTGGCTTGTCCACCCACCGCGGAGCTGCGGCCGAAATCCTGGATCAGGCAGTGCAGGTGGCCGAGACCGACCGGCATCCTGTTGATGAACACCTGCTTGCCTGGTACCGCGACGCGGTCGGGGCGAAAATCCGGCATGTGCCCGCAAACCTGCCGGATGTGCTGAAGACCGAAGCGGTTCTGGCCTTTGAATACTCGGGTGAGACACTGCGCACCGCCGATCAGGCCATTACCGGCACCCGGGACCAGAGAGCGCTTCTCAGCCGGGCCGAGTCGGACATGGAGATCGCCCTGTCAAAAGAGGCCTTGGAGGGCTTCGCGCGTGGGGAGGGGATGTGGCAGGGCTTGCCGGTCGATCAGCGCCGCGAGCAACTGGAGGTCATGGGCCGCACCTTGAGTGAGCTTTATCCCTCGCTGCGCCTTCATCTCTTCGGCGCCACGGACCGTTTCTCTGCACCTTTTACCGTCTTCGGTCAGAAGTGGGCGGCGCTCTATCTGGGGCAGCGCTACCTTGCCTTTTCCAACACACGGCATGTCCAGCTTTTTGCCAGCCATTTTGACGACCTCGTCCGCCATGCGGTTATTCGCTCCCATGAAGCGGGGGACTTCGTGGGTGGGCTGGCAGGTCAACTCGCCTGACGTTCCGCCCTAGCCATGGGGTGCGATTCTGCGCTTGAAATCATGCGAGTGGCGTGTATGCGCCCGTCGTTCGTCCGTGCCGCCGCCGTGCCCGGAACCTTTCCTTGAGCAGAAGGCGAACGGATGTCCTGCGCCGTCAGGCGTGGTGTCCGGACTTTGCGGCTTCAACCGACTTGACCGCACTAAAACTTTCCGCTTCCGCCATTTCCCAATAGGTCGAAAAGCCCGGAATATTGTGCGATTGCTCCAGAAGCGCGCCCTTCTTCAGCCAGTTGAGGGCGACGCTGGCCGGCATGATTTCGCGAAGACCCTCGTGCAGGTAGACATGCTCCGGCTTGAATTCGTTCGGATGGCTGAGCCCTGCAGCAGCGGAGAAATCCCGCAGCGACTTGAGCGTGTTGTTATGGAAGTTCGTGACACGCTGTGCCTTGTCGGGAACCACCAGGGCTTTCTGGCGCTTGGGGTCCTGTGTGGCGACACCGGTCGGGCAGCGGTTGGTATGGCAGTTCTGGGACTGGATGCAGCCGACGGCGAACATGAAGCCGCGAGCGGAGTTGACCCAGTCGGCCCCAAGTGACAGGGCGGCGGCAATGTCGAATGCGCTGATCAATTTGCCGCTGGCCCCAATGCGGATATCCTCGCGCAGGCCCGTGCCGACCAGACAGTTGTGGACGAACGTGAGCCCCTGGCGCAGCGGAGTGCCCAGATGATTGGCAAATTCCAGCGGCGCTGCGCCTGTGCCGCCTTCGGCGCCGTCAACCACGATGAAGTCGGGTTTGATGCCGGTTTTCAGCATGGCCTTGACGATGGCCATAAACTCCCACCGATGGCCGATGCACAGCTTGAAGCCAACCGGTTTGCCGCCGGAAAGGTCCCGCAGCTTGGCAATGAAGTGAAGCAGTTCGATCGGAGTTGAAAAGGCGGAATGGGCGGCGGGCGAAACACAGTCCGTACCGACCGGAACTCCTCGCGCTTCGGCGATTTCTTCCGTCACCTTCGGCCCCGGCAAAAGGCCGCCATGACCCGGCTTGGCGCCCTGGCTCATCTTGATTTCGATCATCTTGATCTGCGGATCTGCGGCCTGCTTGGCGAATTTGTCGGCATCGAAGTTGCCATCATCCGTGCGGCAACCGAAATAGCCGCTGCCAAGCTCCCACACCAGATCGCCGCCGCCCTGCCGGTGATAGCGCGAAACGCTGCCTTCACCGGTGTCGTGATAGAAGTTGCCCGCCTTGGCCCCCTTGTTCAGTGCCAGGATGGCATTGCCGGAAAGCGAGCCGAAACTCATGGCCGAAATGTTGTAGAGGGATGCGGAATAGGGATGCTTGCAGTCCGGTCCGCCGATGGTCACCCGCATGTCTTCTCGGTTGTGCGGCTTGGGACAGATCGAATGGTTCACCCAGGCATGGGACGTGTCGTAAACGTTGAGTTCCGTCCCGAACGGCAGAACATCCTCGATGTCTTTCGCCCGGTCGTAAACCATGGAGCGCCGCTCGCGTGAGAAGGGGCGGCCATCCTGGTTGCTTTCAAAGAAATACTGGCGCAGTTCGGGGCGGATCGACTCGAACAGAAAGCGGAAATGACCGGCCACCGGGTAGTTGCGCAAGATCGCATGACGCGTCTGGCGAACGTCGTAATAACCGATTGCCGACAGGACGGCGAAAATCAGAAATGGCCAGACGAAGTAGCCGCTCAGGGCTAACGTCAGGACAAGTCCAACGAGCGCAAGGGCGATGCAGAGAATGAAAACGGTATAACGGGCGGGAAACACGGACCGGTGACTCCTTTTCGACGGGCTGACTAGTTGTGTCAGGCTGCAGCCAAAAAGGAAAGAGCGATCAACGCCGTTGACCGCTCCAGGGGGCGAAATCAGACCATGTGGTGAACGTTCAGTTTGTTGCCGTCCGGATCCCGAAAATAGGCGGCATAAAAGCCGTTGTCGGCGCGTTGGCCGGGTTTGCCTTCATCTGCAGCGCCCAGCTCAATGGCCTTGCGGTAGACCGCGTCAACCTGCGCGCGGCTGCTGGCCGACAGCGCGATCATGACACCATTGCCAACGGTCGCCTGTTTGCCGTCATAGGGAAGGTGCACGGAAAAGGCGGCACCAGCCGGCTGACCGGACCAGACGATGAAGTCATCAAACTCCATCAGCCGTTGCCCGCCCAGTTCGGCCAGCAGAGCGTCATAGAACGCTGCTGACCGCTTCAGGTCATTTGTTCCCAAGGATGTGTATCCGATCATGTCTTGCTCCTGAAAAGTGATGTGCGGTGCCGGCACGATCGATTTAGATGTTTGCAAAAATGATTGGAATAGGCAGAAATGAGCCATGGATTTTCAAATTTGAAAGATCTTGATGGACTGGAACTACCTTCGGACGTTTCATGCGGTTTCCGAGACCGGCAGCCTCGCAAAGGCTGCGGAAAAGCTCGCTATCAGCCACGCAACGGCGTTCCGGCACATCCGCGCGCTGGAAGACCAGCTAGGGTCCAGATTGTTCGAAAAGGTGAAGGGCCGTTACGATCCCACCGAGGCGGGAACTGAAATTCTGGATCTGGCGCAGTCCGTCGTCGTCGCGATGGAAGACATCGACCGGCGGATTTCGGGCGCGGACCTGGCATTGAAAGGGCGCATTCGGCTGACGGCCCCGGCGAGTTTCGCGCTCCACTTTCTGCCTGGATATCTTCTGGACTTCAAAGCCCGGTTTCCCGACATCACGGTTGAGCTACTGACCTCGAACGAGGAGATGAACATGTCCAGCAGGGCAGCCGAGATCGCCCTGCGTGTCACAACATCTCCGTCCGAACACCTGATCGGACGCAAGGTCGCCGATATCCCCTGGGCCTACTTCGCCAGTCAAACCTATCTGGATCGCAAGGGCGTGCCGGCGAGTGCCGCCGATCTTTCCTCCCATGATCTGATTGGCGCAAGCGGATTGCTGTCGCAGCGGCCCGGCTTTCTGCAGATGGACAGATCGTTGCGTGACAGGGTCGTTGTTCGCAGTGATGATCTGATGACCATGGCCGCCCTGGCGCGCAAGGGGCTGGGGCTTTGCCTGCTTCCAATGGATGTGGCGCGAGACGCTTTGAGGAAGCTTGCCATTGCCACCGAGGTACCGGCAAACGAGCTCTGGGTTTTGACCCATCCCGATCTTCGGTCGGTTGAGCGGGTCGCCTGCATGGCGCGGTTTCTTGCAACGGCCTTCCGGTCCGAAACGGCATTTTCAAACGGGTAAAGCGGTGCTGGACGCACCGTTGAGGCCGGGCCGGGGTGTCAGGCTTTGTCGGCGCCGATCATCGTCAGCAACTGCTTGGCCGTGCCCTGTGCTCCCGGCTCGCCTGCCATCATGTCGGCCACCCGTTTCGCCCCGACACGGTAGACAGGGTCTTCAAGCTGCATCAGGGCCCGGGCAAGTTTCGAGGGTGTGAGCGATTTCTGCCGGATTGGAGCAGGCCCGGCTCCGGCCCTGTGAACCCGGTTGCCCCAGAAAGGCTGGTCGCCGAAAACTGGACAGACAAGCGAAGGTTTGCCCCAGCGCAGGGCTTCGTGAGTGGTGCCGGCACCACCGTGGTGAACGACTGCCGCACAGCGTGGGAAAAGCCAGCTATGGGGCGCTTTCTCCAGCAGGAAGATGCGCTTTGACACTGCTGGCGGCAGATCCTTCCCGGACAATCCTCCCCAGCCGGTGGCCAGAATGGCGCGGTGGCCGGTTTGTTCCAGAGCGGCGAGCACGGTTTCAGTCAGTTTTCCGGGGTTCCTGCTGGGCATGGAGCCGAAGCCCAGATAAATCGGCGCAGGGCCGCTTTCCAGAAACGCGGCCAGGTCTTCCGGCGGCACATACCCTGGATCGGGTTCCGTCAGCCAATAGCCGCAGGCCCAGGTGTTTGCCGGCCAGTCCGGGGGCGTTGGTACAAGGGCACGGGAAAAAGCCTGGAGGGAAAGAGGCGCCCCGCCACCGGGCATATGACCATCCATCAGATCGCCGTCCATCAGATCGCTGTTTGGGGCTTGTGCGGCTTCCAGCCCTGCGTGCCCTTCGACAGCCTTCGCTAGCGGCGCGATGCCGAGCCGCATCAGGAGACGTCCCACACCATAGCTTTGACGATTGAGGAAAGGCCCAAGATCGGGCAGGCCGAAAAGGGGCAGGGGGAAGGCGCCTGTTGCGGCGGAAACAGGCTGAAGCGCCGTCGGCAGGGCAGGCACGTTCAGATGTCGCGCCACCAGCGTGAGAACCGTTGCCTTCAGGTTGAAGAGAATGAGGTCGGGCCGCTCGTCCGTTCCGATATCCCAGAGGCGGCGCGCGGCCTCCTTTTGCAGATCCATGCTCTGGCGCGCTGCGCGGATTTTCCCCTTCAAGGTGAAAAGCGCAGCCTGTGTGTCTTCCCCTCGCAAAAGGGTCTGATAATTCAGCGGGACACGTTGTGAGCGGGCACCGACGGCCGTGATCATGTCATCGAAGCCTTCTCCCGTCGTCACCACGACATCGGCCCCGAGCCTTGTCAGCTCTTTGGCAAGGGCAACATAGGGCTGAACGTCACCTCGCGTGCCGAGGGAGGCAATCAGGATCTTCTTTCGGGGACTTGGCATCAGGGCCTCGGAGGGGATAGTCAGGCAGGATGTCGGCAGGCCTCCCTCAAATGGCTGTCCTGACCCACAATTGCAACCTTAACGTGGGTCGCCTCAGCCAGAGCAAGGGCGCAACACGGTCGTTGGAGTACACAATGCAAACCAGATTCGAACTCGGCACGCGCGGGCAGGGGCTTTACGAATTCACTCCTTCAGTGGTTGGCTGGCTTGCCGAAACAGGGGCTAACGACGGTTTGCTCACCCTGTTCGTTCGCCACACGTCCTGTTCGTTGCTGATCCAGGAAAATGCGGATCCGGATGTGCAGAAGGACCTGAAGGCGTTTTTCGAGCGGCTCATTCCGCCCGCCGATCATCCTTCCATGAAGTATCTGGTCCACACGCTGGAAGGGCCGGACGATATGCCCGCCCACATCAAGGCCGCGATCATGCCGGTTTCGCTTTCCATTCCTGTCTCTGCAGGGCGGATGGCACTTGGAACCTGGCAGGGGATTTATCTGTTCGAACATCGCGCCCGGCCACACCAGCGCCAGGTCGCTGCGCATTTTCTGCCCGACCGCTGAAAAATGGGTTTCGGGCGCCGGCCGACGCCCAGTCTTGAGAAAAAAGCCCTTTTCGAAAAAAATGTGACGACTATCACATCCTGAAATTTCGGACCGTCTAAGGTGGTGCATGAACCGGAAGTCCGTCTTCGGAAGTCGGTTGAGATTCAGGAGTTTACAAGATGCGCGTCATCATTGTCCTTGCCACGCTGTTCCTGGCAGGTCCTGCTCTTGCGGACAACGACCCGAACCGCCCGACTGACCGGATTGCAGCGGACCTCGGGATCGAGGAAGCGGTCTTCATCGAGTGTTTCAAACCGGTCAATCCGGAACCGGGCAAACATCCCAGCGGTGCCCGGCAACGCGCGAACAAGTCTATTCTGCTGCCCTGCCTGCAAAGGGCCCATGCCGCTATCACCAACGACAGTCTGGATGCCGTCATGGACAAGTACCGGCCCGAAGGGGCTGTCCGGAAAAAGGATTGCGCCCACAAGGCCGCAAACCGCCCAGTGGTGCGGCGCTGTGTCTTCCTGAAAATCGACTGAGGCTTACTTGCGAAGCGCCGGCAGGCCGACCCCCGTGCTTTCAAAACCGCCATCGGAGGCGATCACCTGACCGGTGACATAGCTGGCCTGCTCCGAACACAGGAACGCGATAACCTCGCCGATCTCTGATTCCGACCCGTAGCGATTAAGCGGAATGGCATCGTGATAGGCGTCGATGATCTCCTGGCTGTGCACCGCCATGGCCAGTTTGGTCCGCACCGGCCCCGGGCAGACGCAATTCGCGCGAATGCCGAATTCGCCAAGTTCCGCCGCCTGTTGCTTCGTCAGTTGGATGACCGCAGCTTTGGACGTGCCGTAGGCGACACGCAGCGTGGAGGCACGAAGGCCGGAGATCGAGGCAATGTTCACGATCGCGCCACGGGTTTCCTTCAGAGCGGGTATGACTGCCTGCGAGACCAGAAACACACCATCCAGATTGGTTTCCATCACTCGGCGCCACATGGCAAAATCGGTCTCTTCTATGGGGCCGAATTCCGCAACACCAGCATTGTTCACCACGGCATCCAGTCGGCCGAACTGTTGCAGGAGATTGGGGATCGTCGCCTCGACCTGCTCGGTGATGGAGACGTCGCAAACCAACGGAACGGCCCCCTCCAGCCCCTTGGAGGCAATCGCGAGTTCGTCCGCATCCCGGTCCAGCATGGCAACCTGCCAGCCGCGTGCGAGCATCAGCTTTGCCGTTGCAAGGCCAATGCCGCGGGCCGCACCGGTGATGAGAATGGTTTTCTGGGTCATGAGAGCGGGGTCCATTCGGGACAGGGATGGGAAAGCGCTTGGATATGCGCGGTTCAGCGCATGGAAATGCACACGCGGATCGCGCCGGCATTGTCCGGCAAGGCAATGTCCTTGTCGTTGATGCGGAAGGCATAGACCCCGGACGGGTCACGTGTGTTGACGGCAAGCGCGGCAAATTCCGCGAAAGGCACGATGCGGCCAGCCTGGTCACGCACCAGCATTTCGCCGAAAGCGTAGGCCTGGTCGAATTTATAGCCGTAAAGGGGGCCGAGCTTGCGGGCGTCTTCACCGGAGTAACCGCGTGGCCCGACCGCCTTGTACATCCCGGCAATGACGCTCCAGCCGCCGGAATAGCGCACACCTGTGATCTGGCCGCCAGGCAGCGACAATTGCTGCCAGCCGCGTTTGGCCTGGACATCAATGCAATGATCGGCGGCGAATGCCGCGGACGAGAAGAAAACGGGCAGAAGCAGGCAGAGGCGAACAAGGGTCATGGTCTGATCCTAAGTGAACTCGCTCCACAAAAGAACAGCCCCGCGTGCGGGTCAAGCGATGTCGGGTGCGGGCAAGCCGGCACCCGTGATCAGACCCAGGCATTGAACACCCACACCCAAAGCGAAAGGCCGGGATCCATCGACCGATAGATCAAAGCCCAACGAGAGGATGAAACTGTCTTCCATCGACTCTGATGGAGTGACCGCTATCGATTCAACTTCAGAGAGCCTTCCTTGAGACGGAAATCAATTGCGTCTTGCTTCGAGCAGCCGATCGGTGGCCAGTTTGATTTGGTTCAAGTAGCTCTCGTGCCCGTCCACAAGAGGCATTGCGAGGTCCGGTGCCCCTGTCTGTCCGGCAAGCGCGATCTGTGTGCAAAACCAATTGAGAACCGCACCGCGCGGCAGTGTGTCAGCGGGCGGGAAATCCTGTTCAACTGCGGGTGCTTTCTCAATCTCACCGTTGAGCAATTTGGCAGCGAACCCCGGATCGGCAATAAAGGGACGCCCTATCCCGATCAGGTCGGTCTTGCCGCTGGAAATGGCGTCGTTCATGACACTGGAGGATCGAAAGCCGCCGGTGACCATCAGGGGAATAGTCAAGGCAGCTTTGATCTTAGCGGCGTAGTCCAGAAAATAGGCCTCGCGGATCTGGGTCGATCCGCTTTTCGAAGCATGCTGGTATGCCGTCGGCTCTTCAAAATTGCCGCCCGAGATCTCGATGAAATCTACCCCCTCTGCTTCCAGCATGACCGCCACTTGAACAGCCTCGGCATGGTCGAAACCACCTTTCTGGAAATCGGATGAGTTCAGTTTGACGGCGACAATGAAGCCTGGATCAACCGCTTGTCGAACCGCCTTGACGACCTCGATTGCCAACCGTGCCCTGTTTTCCAATGGACCGCCCCAACGGTCGGTACGGGTGTTTATCCGAGGCGACAGTGCAGAACTCAGAAGGTATCCGTGTGCAGCATGGATCTCGACACCATCAAATCCTGCCTCCTGTGCAATCCTGGCAGACCGCACGAATTTCGCGATGATCTCATCAAATTCGGCCTTGCTTGCCGGGGTCGGCCTGCCATAGCCGGGTAAATCCAGCTGGACGTCCGATATGGATGTCGGCTGGGCATTTATCGCCTCGGGTGTTTGCCGTCCGGCATGAGCAAGCTGAGCAAGGATTTTGGCACCACCGCTCTTGCCCGCTGCGGCAAGGGCTGAAACGCGTTCCATGTCTGAACCGGGGTCCAGCACGAAATTTCCTGCATGTTCGAGGTGCATCCGATCAACAGGTGTGTTCCCGGTGATCAACAGCGCGGCACCACCTGCGCTCCATTGGGCAAAGAGGTCAATCTGGGCTTGAGTCGGATTGTTGTATTCGTCCGCAAGGGCTTCCGACATCGCGGATTTCACGATGCGATTTTTCAGTGTGACACCATTTGGCAGGACCAGAGGTTCGCTGACGTTCATCTCTATAACTCCTTTGCCAAAACACTCAGCACCGCCGCGATTGCGTCTTCGTCCCGGCTATAAAAGGTCCATTGCCCATGCCGTTCTGAAGTGACCAGGCCAGCATCTTTGAGCAGACGCATATAGGTAGAAACGGTCGATTGCGAGAGGTTCGCCCTCTCTTGAATGTAACCAACACAGACACCGCTTAGATCAGCGTGTTCCGGCAGGGCTGGTGGAAAGTTGGACCGATCCTTGAGCCAGGCAAGTATCTGGCGACGAACCGGGTTGTTGAGCGCTGACAGCGCTTTGTCAATATCCATATATCGCAATATCGCGATATACAGTTTTGAAGTCAAGTTATCTGTCTCAACTTCAGAAAAGCAGACGTTCGCGGCCTAGCAGAGTCTTGATAGCTTTGGTCGCGAAGCGGACTTGCCGCAGAAACGGCACATCGATCCTGACCTTGGCTGGTGCCTGGTCGACGCAAACGGCCCATTGCGGTCTTTCACTCGCTAATGCGCTGGTGCGGTGCAGTTCGCCGAAGCCGCCATTCATTGCATTTGCGAAGATGCGGGGTCACCAGACGTCCGCACTTCGAATTGAGTGGCCATTTGGCTTGGCCTACTGCAAGCATGTAGCTGCGATGCTCGAAAGAACGGATGGGATTTCAAAGCTTGAGAAAACAGTATCATTCCCGAAAGGTCGAACGAGACCTGTTTACTTGGGACATTCACCGCTTAATACGCCTTTCAAAGACCATGGAGGTATTGCCAGTCTCGATAAACGAGATTTCCGAGATTGACGAAAACTGGTGGTATGATGATCCGGGAAATCCTCCAACGCCTCGGTCGCTTGCTGCCCATATGGCGTTGGTCGATAAAACCGACTTGGCCCATCCAATCTTGCTCTGTGCGGATGGTCGATTAATGGATGGCATGCACCGCGTTGTCAAAGCCCTGCTGGAAAACCGAACCCTTGTTCTGGCTGTTCGCTTTTTGGTTACGCCTGAACCTGACTACATCAACGCCTTTGTTGGTGATTTGCCTTATCCTGACGAGGAAATCTAATAGTCCGTCGGCTACAGGCTCCAAGCCGTCACGCGGTGGCGCGGCCGTCATTGCTACCATGCGCTGCATCTGCGATCCGAATTCACGCTGTGATAACGTATAAAATCTTTCGCATGTATGGACCTCCAGTGGGCGTCAAGGGCATCGCCACCTTGTTTGGCGACAAGTAGAACTTCGTCGCCATTCGCTGTCGCAAAGGCTATAGACATTGCAATGATGGATGAGATTACCAATACATTCAATCTTTCGCCAGAACAGCATAATACAGCCGCGCTGATCCGACGGTTACTTGGCAAACGTATTGCTGATCGATATGTGGATTTCTGCCACTTGGCAGCCGGGACATTTCCGCTTCGCGTGTCGAGTCCCGTTGCCGCGCATGCGTTGCGAGAATTGGAGTCGATTGTCAGGCAAACGCTTAAGGTCCCGATGGACGTGGCCATTTTGCCCTCGCAAAACGATATCGAAAGGATTGAGAAGGCGACAGTTAGCCTGAGAGAACTGGGATACGGCGACGATGAAGTTCAGCGCGTCAGCAGGCAGTTGCAGCCGTCGCTGACCCACAAGCAAGAGATCGAAAAGATTGTGGTACGTCTTGGACTTGCGCCAGATGGAGACGTCGCGCGAGCCTGGAAATCAATCTCTCAGGCACATAGAGAAGCCCATGGTGGACGTGCGCTTCATCAATCGTTCGTGGTCGATGACGCCTTCCGTGCTGAGTGGCAGGTCCCGTTCGATACGGTGATACGCGGTTTGATGATCGCACTCCAAGGAAAGTACGCCGCATTCATTCACCGAATCGATCAGTTGGTTGCAACGCAAGATCGGAGCAACGCGGTTACAGCGTTCTCGAAGGAAATCCCTGGGGCTCTGCCGTTGCTTGGGCATTTCTTCAGTCGCCTGGAAACACCTGACTGGCTGCCACATCTGGTCGAGCGCAATCTATTGCTCGCACCACTCTCTGTTGCCGACGAAGTGGGCGGTGATGGTTTGCAACTTCGTCAGTGGCCCGCTGGCCAATACTTGCAGCGCATGGCCAAGTCGGTCGACGCGAGCGCGCGCTCTCTAGTCGTGGACAGCCTTCGCAATATTGCCAGCTCGACACATCCCGATGTCAAACAGATCGGGATGGAGATCTTATCTGCGTTGCCACCAAGCGAGGCTGCGCAGCTCGTTGATATTGCGGAGGGTTGGCTGACGCCTGAGACGCAATTCCTCATTGCGCAAGGGCCGCACGATCTGATCAAGGGATTTGCAAAGGAAGGGGAGCAAGAAGCCGCTCTCCGAATGACGCGAGCGCTATTCAAGGTTTTCCCGAACAATGGCGAACTCAGCACAATCTTCGGCCGTCACATGTATGAACATTTTCTACCCACGGCGATCAAAGCCTTGGCGCCGGTATGCAAGGCAGACGCTGTAGGATTGCTGTGTGAACTCCTGGATCAAGCGGTGCGCATTGGGCCATGGGTATGCGAGTATCCACCGCATGATTATTCCTACCATCTCTCCAGAACGATCTCCGAGCAGGGTACCAAGCACAGCGTGACGGACGCGCTTGTCGGAGAAATTGTTCGAGCGTCGAAAATTTCAATTGCGACTGACTCCTCATCGATGCGCGAAGTAGTGTCGAGTATCCGTTCTCATCCTTCCAAAATATTTGCTCGGATTGCTCTTCACGTCCTTGCGTTGAAGCCTAGCGAGGTACCTGACCTTGCCGAGGAGAGCTTGACTAATCGTCATCTGCTCGGCGAGACGTGGTGCCGCGCTGAATACGGTGAACTTGCTCGAGCATGGTTTCCGTCTTTGCCGGCCGAGCGGCAGACCCAGATCCTCGCCGACGTCGATTCCTTGCCAGACCTGTATCGCGACCAATGGAAGAAGCGATTCCATCAAAACAAGAACCGGCCACCGAATGCCGACGAGGAGCGAGAATATGACGCCTCCTTTATACAGAATATCTTATGGGATTGGCGAGACATTCTTCCTGCCGAACGGCGCGACACGATAGAGGCGCGGGGCGATCCAGATGCTCGGTTTCGGTTGATGCAAGAGCCCGACAAGAGTCCGCTGGAAGGATCGGATTTCGCAACGCGTCCTCTAGAAAAGATCATAGAATTTCTTGAAACGTGGCAACCGTCCACCGGCGAAATACGGGAAACGATCACTGCCATCGGGCAGGAACTATGTGATGCAGCGGCAAGCAATCCAGCAAGATTTTCGGCTGGCGCGTTCCTATTCACTCAGCTCGCGCCTATCTATGTGCGTCGTGTTCTGGAGGGATTGTCAAACGCGGTCAGAAACAACCGCGAGGTCGACTGGGCCGGAATCTTGTCGCTGATCGAAACGGTCGCAAATCCGACGTGGAAGGCGAGTTCGAGCGGCATCGAGGGCGATGATCCGGATTGGTCATGGGCACGGAAGGCGGCTGTCGGGGTACTTGCTGACGGGCTACGGAGGGGCCGCGATGGAATACCGTTCGACAACGCGAAACTCGTTCAGGATCTAGTTCTTGCACTCTATCGTTCTGCTCCGCGGCGACCTGATACAGAGAGTTTCGAGGAGGACTATAGGAGCTTTCCGTATTTCGGCGCCCAGTCGACTTGGCGAGGTGCCGCTATTGAGCTTTGCGTTATGCTGATTTTTTGGCTGAGCAAAGATCCCATGAGCGAGGTGGGAACCACTCCACGCAACGCTCTCGATAAGCTCCCCGAAATTCAGGCAATCTTTGAGCTCGAGTTGGCCGACAAGAGTTCGGATGGACGGATTCCCCGCGCCATCATCGGAAGATACATAAACTGGCTCGACTTTTTTGCTAAGCCTTGGCTTCACGGTCACGTGTCAACGTTATTTCCAAGCGACGACCGAATGTTGCGCGACGCCACCTGGTATGCGCATCTCACAAAGGATAGCGGCCCGAACCTCGATCTAGCGCAGTCTATGCGCGATTGTTACGTGACCGAGATCGGCCGCCTCGGCGTAGTTGAGGCTGGCGATGACCTAATGTACGTCGAGGAACGGCTCGCTGAGTACCTCGTAATCTTATACATCTTGGAAGCTTTTCCGGACGATGTGTTTGAGCTCTTCTGGGACTCTGCGCCGGCTCACGTACGCCAGCACGCCGTGTGGTTTCTTGGTAGCCAACTCGAACTGCCGGATGAGGAAATCCCCGAGGAACGACGATTGCGAGCCCACTTGTATTGGGATCGGCGTCTAGCTGATGCAAAAGGCTCTACCGACCCGGACCGTTTTCGGCAAGAACTGAGCGCAATTGGGCAGTTCTTCTATCGCAACGGCATAAACTCCGAGTGGCTGATGGATCAGATCTTAGCTATGTCAGAAGCTGGTTTTGCGCCGGGTGATTCCTATAGCGTGATCGATGGGCTCGCCAAGGTTTCGCCTGAGTTCCCAGATCGTGTTGCTCAAGTGGTAGCATCGCTGATCAAGAATCAGCACATCGATCAATTGGCTTTCAGGACTCAAACGGCGGCATTACGCGCGATATTCGTCAATGGTCTCGCTATCCGCTCGCCGGCGACGACCTCCGCGATAGCCGAGGCGATTAACTATCTATCGACACTTGGCGAGACGAGCTGTCTTGATTTGCTCCCGCATTAACAACAGCGGGGCCGAAAAAACAAAGCTAACCTAGCTACCGGCGGTGCGCTAGACTGAAGATCTAGCCAAGGGTTAGGGCATGCTATTCCACTTGATCCCTTGTTTTTCATCGTTCTCGACTCAGTTGGCTTCTAGAAAGTGCGTTTCGCCTATATTTCTGCTGTTGGCAGTTTTCAATCGGTCCTTCCAAGACATTTGCCCTCCGAAAGGAAAAAGCTGAGTTCCGTTCTTGGCATGTTCCTGCCGTTTGTTCAAAACGCCGCGAATTCACACTTCCCGCCCAGAGTTTCAATTCCAGGGCATCGCGTCGAACGTCCTGGATGCGCTCTTTCGAGACTTCTGCCGCACAATGCGCCAATAGCCGCATTGCCCTTTAGCACAGGCGAAGATGTCGATTGTTTTCGAGTATCCCGTCGGGGCATTGCGCTGCTTATGGATGATGTTTTGGGTGAAAGGCAGCATGTCGGGGAACGCTGGTTCCGGATCACGCAAGCGTCACAAAGGCTTGCCTTGCAACTGTTTACGTGAAGACCCACATCGGGGGTGAACGATGAGGGTCGTTCCTCCCCAGACTGGCGCCGGGCTTTGATGAAAAGCTGCGGCGCCTTCTTTTTTCAATTCTTTGAAGTTATGCTGCGCTTTCCGGCGGAAGGATTGCCGCGACAAAAATACACTCCACTGGGCTCCTGGAGGGCAAGGACTTTGTTCTGGAGAGCTTTAGGTGGTGGCCCGCGCCGTCGGACGGGGACGGCGCGGGCTTTAACACCGGCCTGAAAAGGAGGGGCTCAGGACACGGTGTTAGAGGCTGCAGCCAGGATGGCAGCAATCTGGTCTTTCAGATTAAGTCTCTTCTTTTTCAGGTCTTCCAGCACTTCGTCCGAAGTAGGCTCAACATCCGTCTCGATGCGATGCACTTCACGATTGACCGCGTGATATTCGTCCGCCAGCCGGGCAAAATGGGCATCGTTGGTCTTCAACGCATGCAGCGTTTCCGCGGCTTCCGGAAATTCTTCATGTAGTTCGTGTGGCACGTGGCTCATTCTTTCCTCCTTGTAAGATGCACAAGGTGCCGCCAACCCGTTCCAATCACCTTGAGACAGATCAATCCGGCTTCAAATTGAAAGAGCGTGCGGGGGACGGCGCCGTTTTTCGAACGGGCACGCGGCTGTAAGCCTGTGGAGCGGGCCTCATGGGTCCACATTCCGGGGGGGACAGGCTCAACCGGTGACGGGTGTGATGGTTGCCTGGTGGCCAGTTGACAGCGTCGTTTCTTTCAACGTCTGTTCAAGAAGATAAAGGGAGAAGTCGCGAATGGGCATCGGTTTGGCAAAGAAGTACCCTTGCGCATAGTCCACATTGCGGTTTCTGAGGGAGGCAAGCTGTTCGAAGGTTTCGACACCCTCCGCACAGACCTTCATGCCGTGTGCCGTCGAAATACTCAGAATCGCCTGAACGAAAGCGCCTCGAGCGCAATCGGTGGTGCTGCCGAGATCATCGACAAACATCTTGTCTATCTTCAGAAGGTCCGGGTTGAGAGCCTTGATCTGTGCGAGGTTTGAATAGCCCGTGCCGAAATCGTCGATTGCGATCAGGCAGCCGATACTGCGCAGATACTCAAGCGACTTGACGCTGCTTGTCCCGGACCTGATCCCAGTCTCAAGAATCTCGCAGCACAGAGAAAGGCCGGCTTCGGCTGCCATGGCGAAAACGGGTGACCGAAGGACGGTCTGGATCTGGTCATCTTCGAGGTCCGACTGGAAAAAGTTGACAGAAACCTTGAAGCCAGGCCGCCCGGCAAGCAAGGGTTTCAGGTCGCGCAGCGCCTTCGTTATGATGATCTCCGTAAACTCCCAGGTCAGGTTCTGCTGCTGGATGATGTTCACGAACTCGTCGGGGAAAAGTTTGCCTTGCGCATCCTCGAACCGTGCCAGAACCTCACAACCGTCGCACTTCATCGTGCCGAGGTTTAGGATCGGCTGGTAGTGTGGTTCGAAACCCTTGCCGCCGTTGAGAACCGCATGGCGGATCCGTCCGGCTGGGCTGTGCCGGTCGCTCACGATCCGTTTCACCTTCAGAAAAACGAGCACACTGGTCATAACGCCGAAAGCGGCGAAAATCGCGAGCAAACCGATGTTTTGCAGGATCACGCGGCTGGGTGGGATCACGGTCAGGTAGCACAGCCTGACATCTCCTTCACCGCAGGCTTGCGCATAGATCCGCCCGAATACCGGGCCATAGGTGTGCCGGTATCGCTCTAAAAGGCCGGCGTTTCCTGTGGCGTGAAACAGAATGGTGTAGGGATCCTGCTTGGCGGACACGTAGAAAAGATCGTCGGACGCCGTTGCCAGGTTGCCGGTCTGATAGAAGGAGACCCCGTAGCGGCCCTTCTTGATCACCGTAATCTTGCCGACATCGCGGGCCCTTTCGAAGGGCACCCTGAACCAGGTCTGGCGGCCATCGCGAAAAAGCTGGGCCTTTTCGGGCGGGCCGAAGTCGTGAGCGGGCTCAAACCGTCCGAAACTGGAGGAACAGGCAGCCTTCGTATCCCCATCGGGAAAGAACCAGATGTTGGTGATCTGATTGTCCTTGAAGACGAGCGTGTTCAGCGCCTTCAGGTGCGCATCGCTGCAATCGGCTTCCGGAAGCGTTTCCAGTGTCGCATAGAGCTTGTTGCCCTGGTCGATATTGGACAGCCATATGGCCAAAAGATCGGCTGTCTGCTTTTCCAGATCCCGCTGACCGTCATAGGCGACACCAGCCCAGGCAATTAACGACATGGCGGCAAGGGTCACGAGGCCTGCTAGACTGCCTGATAATATTGCGCGGGTGGTGGGGGAGGTCCTGTGACGTGCCATTTCATTGCCGGTTATTATTCCGCTCAAAATGCACGGGCGGGATTAAGAACGAGTCAATTGTTAGAATTAACGGTGCTTAACCATCGGGTTATCCCGTTTCTTATCGCTTTTAGGGATGTCTATTTACCCCAACCAACCGACGGCGTTCGCTCCGTTTGCCGGAGCAGGTTGAAGAAACAAGGCCTGGCAATCATCCAACGCCTGATCTGGCGGACAGGATGGCAACCCCGGTCAGCGTGTCAGTATGCCAGGTGGTCAGAAGGGCATACGCCTTGGCGCCAACCGAAAGATGCGCCGGGACAAAGGGGAGGGGCGTGGGGGAGGCGTCTGCATTCCAGCCCGCCCGGTCAATCTGCGCGCTCCTCTTGCCGGGAAATTGTCATCAGACCCTGTTTGAGGATCTCGTCTGCAGACAAAATTTGCGGGTGTTTAGCTGTATTTGCGTGCGATATGTTTGGTGGTTTCTCCTGACAGAATGCTGTCAGGAGGGGTTTGATAAGGTGATCCTCATCACAGCGCTTGAGGAGAGTTTCCATGACTTTTGCACCCGATCACTTCACCGTCTGGATGGAGATTCCCGTCTCCGATCTGGACAAGGCGGTCAGCTTTTACAATGACGTTTTCAAGACGGAGCTTAGACGTGTCGCCGACATGGGACCCAATGAGATTGCAATCTTTCCAACGAAAGAGCAGGGCGGGATTGCGGGGCACCTTTATCCGGGAAAACCCGCGCAGAGCGGAACCGGCCCGACCATTCATCTTGCTTGCCCCGACACCCTGGAAGAAACGATGGAGCGGTTTGCCGCCAATGGTGGACAGATCATCTCCGATCCGGCGGCGATCCCGGCAGGTCGGTTTGCCTACGGCATCGACCCGGACGGCAATTCCATTGGCTTGTTCGCACGCTGACGCACCCCAAACAGGATGCTGGCTGCCAAGGGAGCCAGCATCATGAGGCGCGCCGATCGTCTGTTCCAGATCGTGCAATATCTGCGCGGTGGCCGGCTCGTGCGGGCGCGTCAACTGTCCGAATGGCTGGAAGTATCCGAACGCACCATCTATCGCGATGTAGCTGACCTTCAAGCCTCCGGCGTGCCGATCGAAGGCGCTGCCGGTGTCGGTTACATCATGCGCGATGGCTATGAATTGCCACCCCTGATGTTCACGCGGGACGAAATTGTCGCTCTGTTGGCCGGTGCGCGTCTGATCCGCGCCTGGGGCGGCGCGGCCATGGCACGGGCCGCCGAAGAGGCAATGATCAAGATCGATGCGGTTCTGCCCGACAAGATGCGGGTGCGCCAGAATGAGGTCGAGATCCACGCCTTCGCACCGGAAATGACACCGCAGATCCGCGCGCACATCGACTTTCTGGAAGCGGCTGCCGATGGCCGCAAGCGACTGTCCATTGCCTATAGCGACAGTGAGGGCAAACCGACAAACCGGGCGATACGCCCCCTCGGACTGTGGTTCTGGGGAAAAGTCTGGACACTTGTTGCCTGGTGCGAATTGCGACAGGACTTCCGCATGTTCCGGCTGGACCGGATTTCAGAAATGCGTGAGATGGGAGACCGGTTCAAGCCGGAGCCTGGCAAGACGCTGAAGGATTTCTACCGGGGCATGGAACAAGACCGCCAAGGTAAATCGTCAGGGTAACGACTGCGCGGAAGGCCCGTTTTCTCAACCGGAAATCGGTGAAGCTCTTTGAGGGCTGACGCGAGCGCCGCGCGGGCAGCGCAGCGGTCAACGCAGGGAAGCGTAGCCGCTGCCGAAGATTTCCCGCAGCAGCTTGCGCTTCATCGCCTGCGCGTAGTCGTCGTAACTGGCGGCCACCTCGACAAAAGCGCCGGGCCCCTTGATGACCTGGGTTCGGTAGTAGCGCACCGGTGTTTCGTCTGCGCCCGAAATCACAAGGCCGTTGACGGTGATTTCCTTGAAGTCGAAGGCTCTGTAGGCACTGCCGGGGCCGAAACCCTCATTGTTGATGCCATCACCGGCAACATCGACGACCTTTCGCCCGCAAGAGACAGGTGCTTTCCGCATCAAGGTGGAGGCATGGCCGAGCGCGTAACCGAGCGCTGTCGGAAACTCCGTGTAGCCTCTCGGCGCATGGCGCAGGATCTCTGCCGCATTCTCGGCGCTTTGCGCATCGGATAGATAGCTCCACCCGAGCTGGAGCTGTTGCTGGTACCGGCCGCTCCATTCGAAACTGGCGACCCAGATACCGCCGACAGCCTCTATTGCCTGCACCACATCGGGATCGCTCAAGGCATCCGCCAGGCCGTTAAGCTGCAACGCGTGTTCGCGGGCGTCGACACTGGCCGATCCGTCCATGGCCAGGACAAGCGACAGGGAGCAGGCCGCCGCCGGGGCAGGGGCCAGTATCAAAGGTGCGAGGCAAACCACACTGCAAGTCCGCCGCAAGACATTGCGCAACGCGCTCATTCCGAGGCGGCGATGATCAATCTGCAAGTGCGAACAGCGGCCAGTCATGAGGGCATTTTACTGGATCCTGGCTCGAATGGAACGCAAATAAATTGGCCGTGCATCCGCGCGGCGTTCAGTTTCCCGGCAGTGCGGCGGTCACGCCAGATCAGCCGAAAGGCCGCTATCCTGCTGGTTCTGCCAGAACAATTCAAAGTGTCTTGCGGAAGACGGCCGCGACACGCCAAGCCCGCATGACCAGGCGTCTTGTCGTGATGTTCTATGTTGCAGTGCAAGTTTTTTGGCTTAGTCTCTTGAATTTGCTGAAATATCTGGGCAGGGTTAGGGCATGTATGCATCCCATGGGTTTTTGCGGTCGGACATTGGCGACGTCGATGTCGTTTATCACGACGGCGTCTATCATCTGTTCCATCTGGTGCTGCCCAATCACGACTTCATCGCACACGCTGTCAGCACGGACGGCATGACATGGCGGCGCGTCAAGAACGCGCTTTTCGTCGGTGAGCCGGGGGAATGGGACGATGACATGCTTTGGACAATGCATGTGACGCCCGATCCGGACCGAAAGGGCGAATGGCGCATGTTCTATACGGGCCTTGCCCGTGCGGAATATGGCCGGGTGCAGCGGGTCGGGCTGGCGCGGTCCAAGGATCTGTTCAACTGGCAGCGCTGCAACCACGGCAACTACCCGCTGGAGGTTCCTGGCCCGCTATATGAAAGCTCCGTTGACGAAGGTCGGCAGTGGGTCAGCTTTCGCGATCCCTTTTTCTATATGGACGAAGAAACGGGTGAGCGCCTGTTGCTGGCCTCTGCCAGAGTGAAAGAGGGACCCGTCATCCGGCGCGGCTGCGTCGGACTTGCGCGGGAGACGAAGGCAGACAAATTCTCCTTCGAGGCGCCGCTCTATAGGCCCGGACTATATGACGACGTCGAGGTGCCGAACCTATTCCAGCTCGACGGCCGCTATTATCTGATGGGCTCGATCCGCGAAGATACCAAGATCCATTACTGGTATGCCGAGACGATCGATGGTCCCTATCAGAACTTTTTCGACAACGTGATCCTGCCGACAGGCAATTATGCGGGCCGGATCTGCCGCACGCCTGACCGTTTGTTGCTGTTCAATTTCTTTTCCAAGACGGAATACGTCTACGGGCGCGAGCTCGTGAAGAAGTTGCTGCCGCCACCCAAGGAACTGGTGACCGACAGTGCCGGCCGGCTGAAGCTGAAATCGAATTCCGACTTCAACAATCTGGTGACGCAGTGTCAGGTCGTGACGGCGTCCTATCAGTGCAAGGTCCTCTATTCCAATCCGCACGCGTCGGCCGTTGATCGGCCGGACGGGCTGCATCTGTCCTGCGCAAGCGGCTATGAGGCGTTCATTCTGCCCGGCAAGCACGAAGACTTCCGCCTGAAGGCGCAGCTGATGCTGGAGGGCCTGGGCAAGACCGGGCTTGTGCTGCGGATGAACGACGAGGGCGACGGCTATTATCTTTCGCTGGATCTCGTCAACGGCATCGCCCAGATGCGGGCGTGGGGCGCAAATCCGACCCCGGAATTCGAACACGCTTTCCGCTATGAACCGCTCCAGGAAGCGCATTTCCGCGGCAGCGATCATGGTCCCTGGCAGATCGAGGTCGTGGCGCACGGCCTCTACTTCGAGTTTTCCATCGACGGTCATGTGGTGCTGTCCCTTGTCGACGACAGTTTCATAGAAGGCGGCATCGGTTTTTACACGGAAAGCGCGGCGGTCTGTCTGAAGGACCTTGTTGTCGAAACACTGAGCCGCCCGGTGTCGGAGCACACGATCGAACCCGTTTATTCCGTCACGCATAGAGCGCCCGACCAGGAAGGGGAGATCCGGTGACCGCTGAGACGGGCACGACCGACACCTGGCTTCTGGTGAGTGACATTGACGACACGCTGACCGGCAACCAGGCGGATCTGGAACGGCTTTGGCATCAGCTGAAACAGGCCGGGCCACATCTGAAGCTGGCTCTCAACTCCAGCCGCCCGGCCGCCAGCGTCGACCGGACCCTTTCCGAATATTTTCCAGAGGGCTTCGAACCGGATGCAATCATCACCGGTTTGGGAACCGAAATTCGTCTTGGCCGTTTGTTTCTGGAAAGTTGGCAAAACCGTTTTGCCGACTGGCCTGACGGAGAGGTTCGCGCAATCGTGCGGAAATTGGGGTATGCTGCACACGACGACGCGTTCCAGACGGACGGCAAGGCGAGCTTTGCCGTCGCGGGAAAGGACGGCGTGGACGCAATTCTTGCCGAACTTCGGAAAGAGGGTATCCCCTTCAGGCATATTTATTCAGGAACCAGTGACCTGGATATTCTCGCCCCCGGCGCGGGCAAGGACGCTGCCATGCGACATCTCGCAAGCTATCTCGGCATTCCGATGGAACGTACGATTGCCGCTGGCGATTCCGGCAATGATCTTGCGCTGTTCGAAGCAGCAGGCAAGGCCATCGCAGTCGGTAATGCCCGGGAGGAGCTGCTTGCGGCCCTGCCGCGTGACAAGACCTATATCGCATCCGGCCACCACGCTGCCGGTGTGCTGGAAGGGTTGACGGAGATGGGTCTGCTGCCACAGCGGTCAGTCTGACCCGGTCTTCAAAAGGCCGTTGCCTGATGTGACGCGGGCGGGCCGATGAGCAAAAAGAGCAAAAGAACGCTTGGGACGCTGGAGAGCAAAGCACACGAACAAGGTAACAACACATGAACAAGCACAATATCGGTTCCCTTCTGATGATCTCGCTGCACGGTTACGTCGCCGGATCACCGGAACTGGGCAAACCGGATACCGGCGGCCAGGTGGTCTTCGTACTGGAATTGGCAAAGCGTTTCGCGCGGCTCGGCTACCGGGTCGACGTGATGACGCGCCAGTTCGAAGACCAGCCGGCCGAGGATATCATCAACGATAACCTGCGTGTCGTGCGCGTTCCTTTCGGAGGATCCGATTTCATCCGCAAGGAAGACATGCACGACTGGTACGGTGACTTCGTCACCAATGCGCTGGCGATGATCCGCCATCGCAAACTGAATTACGACGTGATCAACTCCCATTACTGGGACGCAGGCGTGTCGGGCCAGAAGATTGCCGAGGAACTGCAGATCCCGCACATTCACACGCCGCATTCACTCGGCTGGTGGAAACAGCACGACATGGTCGGCGCTGGCGAGGAAGAGATGACCGGTTACCGGTTCAAGGAGCGGATCCAGAAGGAATTCGTTCTGTACCGCAACTGCGATCACATCATTGCCACCACCGAACAGCAGACCGATCTGATCGTGGAGCAATACCAGCTGCCGCGTGAGCACATCACCATGATCCCACCGGGCATCGATGAAGGCCGCTTCACGCCAGCGACGCCGGATGTGGTCGCGGAGGCGCGCCGGAAACACGATTTCAAGGAAACGGACATCTACGTTGTCGGCCGCGCCGCCGAGAACAAGGGCTATGACCTGATCATCGAAGCCTTGCCGAGCCTTCTGAAGCTGCAGCCCGACGCGCGGCTGGTGTTGGCTGCCGGTGCGAATTCCGACAGCGACAAGGCACTGCTCGCACAATGGAAGGAGATTGCCGCTTCCCTTGGGGTTGCCGATGCAATCAGCTGGCGCGGCTATGTCGAGGATGAAGATCTGGCCGATTTCTACCGTGGTCCAGGCATTTTTGCTCTGCCGTCCCGTTACGAGCCCTTTGGCATGACTGCCGTGGAGGCGATGGCTTGCGGCACACCAACGGTCGTAACCATTCATGGCGGTTTATTCGAGCAGATCGAATTCGGCCGACATGCCCTGGTTGCCGATCCCAAACGACCGGAAGAATTCGCGGCAATGCTGAACATGCCGATGCAATATAGCTGGATGCGGGAAACCCTGTGTGTCGAAGGCGCCCGCTTCGCCCGCCGTGTGTTCGGCTGGACCGGTATCGCCCGGCGGACACTGCAGGTGTTCGAACAGTTCAAGGGCCGGTACGACGACCTGCAGTCCGACGATATTGCGGTGGGCTGACAAGTTGCCGGAAAGATGTCTGCATGAACAAGGAATGCTGAAGATCTCCAAACGACCGGTTCAGCTTGCGTTCAGGTTAAATTGATTACACCTTGCGCATGAATTCCTGAGCAGACCGGAATCGGAACCGTGAAACAGATATTTGCCTTTTTGATAGTGACCTTCGCCGTCATCGCGCCGGTGCAGGCGGCCTGTCTGTCCCAGTCGCAGGCCCGCGATGCCGTGGCCAGCGGCAAGGCCGCCCCGCTTGGGGCGGTTGCAGGGCAGGCGGGTGGTGAGATCGTCAAGGCGCAGCTCTGCCAGCAGGGCGGAGGATACGTTTACCGGTTATCGGTCCTGAAGGGCGGCAAAGTGACAACAGTCACAGTCAATGCCAGCAGGTGATTGGTAGAAGCGACATCATTCTGCCGACTTTGGGCCGGCTGATCTGGTTACGGCTCCATCATTCGTAAAGTTGAATTTCATGCGCATTCTTGTTGTCGAAGACGATACCGATTTGAACCGCCAGCTTGTGACTGCCCTGGAAGAGGCCGGTTACGTGGTCGACAGTGCGACGGATGGCGAGGACGGTCATTTTCTCGGCGATACGGAGCCGTATGATGCCGTTGTCCTTGACCTCGGTCTGCCGTCCCTCGATGGCCTGTCCGTTCTGGAAAACTGGCGCCGCGACGGGCGGGCCATGCCGGTTCTTATTCTGACCGCGCGCGACCGTTGGTCGGACAAGGTGGCCGGCATCGACGCCGGCGCGGATGACTATGTCGCAAAGCCTTTCCACATGGAAGAAGTGCTTGCCCGCGTTCGTGCGCTTGTGCGCCGGGCCGCCGGGCATGCCTCCAACGAACTGACCTGCGGCGCGGTCCGGCTGGATCTGAGGTCCGGCCGTGTCACGGTGGACGGCAGTGCGGTCAAGCTGACCTCGCATGAATTCCGGCTGCTGTCGTATCTGTTGCACCACCAGGGCAAGGTCATTTCCCGGACCGAGCTGACGGAACATCTCTACGATCAGGATTTCGACCGCGATTCCAATACGGTGGAAGTCTTCGTCGGCCGGTTGCGCAAGAAAATCGGCTCGGACATGATCGAAACCATCCGTGGGCTCGGATACCGCCTGGGAGCGGCGAGTGACTCCTGAGACCGCGGCCAGCGGGAACGGCCAGCCATTGAACAAGCCACAACGATCGCTTGCTGCCCGCCTCGTGATTGTGGCTGCTATCTGGTCCACCATCGCACTTGCCATTGCCGGTGTGTTTCTGGTGAGCCTGTACGAAAGAGCGAGCGAGCGCGCATTCGATGCGCAGCTCGAGGTTCACATCAAGGCGTTGATTGCCGAAATGCTGGCAACCAATGCCGACCAGGACACCACGACCCTGGCCGCGCCGGCCTATCATGGCGATCCGCGGTTCTCCCTGCCATTGTCCGGGTGGTACTGGACCGTCCGCCGTGCGGACAGCCCGTCAATCCTCTATGCATCGGAGTCGCTCGTCGGCGATCCCCTGAATACGCCGCCTATCGGCCAGGACGAAGCCAACGCAGGCTTCATCATTGGTCCCACAGGTGATGAAATCCGTGTCTTGCAGCGAAGGATTTCGGTTGGCGACACGAGCTACGTGATTGCCGTCGCCGCTGCAACTGCCGGGTTCTGGGCGGATATCTACGAATTCGCCCGGCTTGTCGCCATCACCCTGTGCATTGTCTGGCTCGGGCTCATTCTTGCGATCTTCCTTCAGGTGAAGTTTGGCTTGCGGCCACTTGCACGCTTGCGCGCGTCGCTTTCGGCCGTGCGGCAGGGCGAGGCCGACCGCATTGATGAGGCCTTGCCGCGTGAGATCGCACCGCTGGCTGTGGAACTCAACGCGCTCATCGTGTCGAACAAGGAAATCGTCGAGCGGGCCCGCACGCACGTGGGTAACCTTGCCCACGGGCTGAAGACGCCGCTGTCGGTCATTTCCAACGAGGCGAGGGCGGCCGGAGGCCCCTTGGCACAAAAGGTGTCGGAACAGGCATCGGTCATGTCCACGCAGATCCAGCATCACCTGGAGCGGGCACGCATGGCGGCCCAGCGGCGGGTCATCGGGGTTTCCTGCGAGACCGAGCCGGTTCTTGCCCGTCTGATCCGGGCCATGGGCAAGATCTATCAGGAAAAGGGAGTCGAGGTCGGTTTCACGCAGACAGAGGCACTCCGTTTTCGCGGTGAAAGCCAGGACCTGGAAGAGATGAGCGGTAACCTGATCGACAATGCCTGCAAATGGGCTGGTTCCAGGGTGCAGGTGCAGGTGGCACCGTTGAACGACCCTGCCACCAACCGGGACATGTTCACGATAACTGTCGAGGATGATGGTCCCGGATTGACGCCGGAACAGCGGGCCGAAGCTGTCAAACGCGGACGGCGACTGGATGAGACGGTGCCCGGAACGGGTCTGGGGCTGTCGATCGTGGCCGACCTTGCCGCCCTTTACGGCGGCTCCTTCACCCTTGACAGTTCCTCGCTCGGAGGGTTGAAGGCACGCCTTGTTCTGCCTGCACTCAGCAAGGAATAGGGGATTTGTCGAAGGATCGGTGGCGCTGCCCTTGCGGGACTGTGATAGGATGTGATGCAAATCTCGGCAATAAAGACATGTTTGTGGCCAAGTTCGGCCACAAATTGAAAATATCACTGATTCATCCGCCGGTTCCAGCCGGTTTCACGCCTTCTAGCGCATTCGGTTTGCGCTAGCCTATGAAAATGGTCAGCACTCGGATTTCAGCTGCTCCCGGTTGAAATCCTCGGAACTTGGAGCTTTCAAGTATGCGTCTGCGCGGTGCCTCGTGTCTTGGTCTTGCCTTGGTTCTGGCGGGTTGCTCCATGACATCCGGATCGAAAGACAGCAACGCTTGGGGAACCTTTTTCGGTGACCCGAACGCGAATGTGGCAGGCTCTGAGGCGAATACGGCCATATCCGTGCTCGTGAACAACGAGTTCGGCGACGCGCTTGAGCCGTCGGACCGCAGGGCGGCGGAAGATGCCCAGAACCGGGCACTGCGCGCTCGCGGGCTCGGTGTTTCGGTTGCCTGGCAGAATGATCGCACCGGTCGCAGCGGACAGGTCCGCCCCGGACCGGTCTATTTCGTCAATGAAACGAGCTGCCGGGAATTCACCCACGAAATGGTCCTTCAGGGCCGGACATTGCAGGCGCGCGGTACGGCTTGTGAAACCGATCAAGGCAACTGGCAGGTGATCGGCTGATCCTGCCGGCTCATGAAACAGGTTTGAATGAGGCTGCGCCGTGCTGGCGCGAAAGCCCGGGGTCTTGAAATTTCCTGCAGTTTTTCTAAACACTTGCTTAAGTCTCTGTCGTTAAACTCGCCGTGAAACAGATTGCGATGTTGACGCTGTGAATGGCTTATTCAGACCAGCTTGAAAGCAAAATCAAAACCTACCTGAGCAGTCTGAGCCCTAAGGCGGTTGAGGCTTTGGTCCGGAATTTGGAACGTGCCAAGGGTCAGAAACAACCCGATCCGCACATCCAGCTTGTTCTTGCCGCAGCCGTTGCCCTGATCCGTAAACCGCAGTCGACGGCGCCGGGAATGCCCGGCGGTGCGCAGCGGCGCGGCCAGATACAGCGCATGTTCTTCATGCCGCTCGACGATTTTCTGATCAACGAGATGCTGCCGGCCCGGCAAGAGGGCCGCATTCAGCGCGGCATTTTGGACCGTGTCTGGAACTGGCTCAGCCGCGACGTGATGGCTGCCGATATCCGCCTCGTTCTGGAACAGGCCGGCAATGCCTCTGTCAGCGGCGAGCGGGTGGACGCTCTCGTTCAGGCGCTGCGTTCACGTGCCGTGGATGCCATCGGAGACATGCTCCATCGTGCGGAGATATCGGACAAAGACAAGCGCCGCATGGCCGTCGAGCTGGGCGGTGATCGCGGCATTGCGGAACTTCGCGACATCCAGAAGATTTTCGCGGCGGAACGCTGGCTCGTTCCCTTCCTCCAGAACATACCGGATCGCATCAACGAACACAGGCTGAAGCAGGACACCGATGTTCTGCGTCTGGTCGACAAGTGCTCCGCGCGGTTTCCCGACCACGTCTCCGTGATCGCTGCCGCCCTTGTGGACCGCTCCGATATGCCGTCGGCCCTGTGCGCTTTTGCTGGGCGCCTTGCGGGCGACACCGATCCCAAGGCAATTTCCCAGTCACAGTTCGCGCCTTTCGTGGATGTTGTCATGAGCGAGGCCGAACGTCTGCAGATCCTGGCGCTGGAACATCGCAACAACAATCCGGATCCGGTTGCCTTTTCGCAGGCTCTGTCGGAGTACCACACGCTGGTGCGCGGTGTTGAGCGCGACATGGATCTGACGGTCACCGGCAGGTGGCACAAGCGTCTTGCGGAAACCAAACGCAGCATTTCCAGTGTCGTCACCCGCGAATTGAACAGCGCTCATGGCAATGTGCGCCGGGCTCTGCAGGTGCCTAAAATCGACAAGGACGGCAAGCTGCAGATCGATCAGGCAGCGATTGATGATGCCGTGCGCACGCTGCGTGTCGTTGAAATGGTGCGCAACGCGTCCGAGACCTTTGCGGTCAACGAGATTGGCAAGCGCACCCGCCAGGCGGTCGAGCAGACGCTTGAAATCCTGACCCGGTCGTTGATCACCGATCTTGGCAAGGCCAAGGGGCCGGCACTGGAGGCACAGGCGGCCGCGGCCGACGTCGCCATCATGCTGTCGGAGATCTATTTTGGCGACGATTATGCCTCTCAGCTGCGCCGCAGCCGGCAGTCTGCCTACGCAAAGGCCAGCGTGAATGCGGCCAGCGCGAATACCGGTCCCAGTCCGGAGCGCAAATTGGTTGCCAGCGCTCTCGGGCGCCACTGACGGTTTCCTTCAAGCCCGTTCTTCCTCGCGCCGGAATGACATTTTCGGCCAAGTTTGTTGGAACCTGCTTTTACCCACGAAAACGTGGGCACCGCGACCGCCGGTCACAGTTCAGCCACCTTGCTTTTGCCCCCATTGAATTGTCTATAGTGCGCCATGGTGTTCTGGATCCTGATTGCCCTGTTGACCGGGGCTGCGACATTGTCCGTACTCGTTCCCCTGTCGCGCTCTCGGCGAGGCCAGGAGGCCGCGCCCGCGCGTGCGGATGAGGCTGTTTACCGTGAGCAACTGGCCGCGATCGATAAGGAACTCGAACGGGGCCTGATCGATGCCGAAGCAGCCGAGGCCGCGCGAACGGAAATTGCGCGCCGGTTGCTGGCCGCGCATGACAGGGGCGATGCAACGAAACAAGGCGGTCCACGGACTGGCCGCCTGAAGCTGGCCCAAGGTCTGGCCTTGCTGGCTCTGCCGGTCCTGGCTTTCGGACTTTATATCCTTCTTGGCTCTCCCGGTCTTCCTGACCAGCCGTTGCTCAGCCGTCTCAATGCGCCGGCTGAAGAACAATCCGTGGACCTGCTGGTCGCCCGCGTGGAGCGCCATTTGACGGAAAATCCGGAAGACGGACAAGGATGGGCCGTGATTGCTCCGGTCTATATGTCCCTTGGCCAGCCCAAGGCTTCCGCGAAGGCCTATTCCAATGCGATTCGCATTCTCGGGCCGCGGCAGGCCTGGCTGACCGACATGGGCGAAGCCCAGACGATTGCAAATCAGGGGCTTGTGACCGCCGAAGCCCGCGCCGCTTTCGAGCAGGCTGTCGCGCTTGAACCCTCAGCGGTGAAGCCTCGTTTCTTCCTCGCGCTTGCGCTGGGTCAGGAAGGCCGAAAGGAAGAGGCCATTGCCGCCTGGCAGGCTCTTCTTCAGGGGGCTGACGAAAATGCGGCCTGGGTCGGCGCCGCTCGCCAGGAAATGGCGAGGCTCACCGGTGAGGCGCCGGGAAGCGACACCTTGCGTGGCCCTTCGCAGGAAGAAGTCGCCGCGGCCAGTGAAATGGCGGCGGAAGACCGTCAGGCCATGATCTCGAACATGGTTGCCGGCCTTGCCGAACGCCTTTCGACGGAAGGTGGATCGGCAGAGGAGTGGAACCGGCTGATTCGTGCCTATATGGTCCTTGGAAAGAAACAGGATGCGGAACAGGCCCTCACGGCGGCGTTGTCGGCCTATGCTGACAAGCCCGAGGACTTGTCCATGATCAAGGACGCTGCAAGCAAGCTTGGTCTATCTGACGGTTGAGTGGCGAATCTGCTGCGGCCGGTGCAGTTGCGCCGGGAAAATGAAAATCGGACGCTTGGCTGATGACACGCAAACAAAGACGATTGACCCTTATCGGATCGGCAGGCGCGGTGCTGGCTGTCGCGCTGACGCTGATATTGATCGCGCTCAGAAGCGAGATCGTATTTTTCCAGAGCCCGACTGAAATCACCCAGAACGGTGTGGCACCCGGTCAGCGCATCAGGCTCGGTGGTCTGGTCGAGGAAGGGTCAGTGGTGCGCTCCGACAATGCACATGTGCGCTTTCGCGTGACCGATACGGCCAACACGGTTGCCGTCACCTACAAGGGCATCCTGCCGGACCTGTTCCGGGAAGGGCAGGGCGTCGTAACCGAGGGTGTGGTCGGGTCGGATGGCGTCTTCGTTGCGGACAGCGTGCTGGCCAAGCATGACGAGAACTACATTCCCAAGGAAGTGGCCGAAGCGCTGAAGGCGCAGGGGCACTGGCAAGGCGAAGAAGGCAACACGAACTGATTGTTCGCACGGCCGGTGAGGAAGAGGAACGGACATGATCGTCGAATTCGGACATTACGCACTTGTGTTGGCCTTCGCTCTGACACTTGTTCAGTCCGTTCTGCCGATTTGGGGCGCGCTCCAGAAGGATGACCGCCTGATGTCGGTGGCGCCGCCCGTTTCGGTGATGCTCTTCGTTCTGGTGTTGCTCTCCTTCATGGTGCTGACGGGGGCCTATCTCAGTTCCGACTTTTCGGTGCTGAACGTCGTCGAAAACAGCCATTCAGCGAAGCCGCTGCTCTACAAGTTCACCGGCGTATGGGGCAACCATGAAGGCTCCATGCTTCTGTGGGTGCTGATACTGGTTTTCTTCGGCGCGCTGGTTGGTATTTTCGGGGGCAACCTGCCTGCCGATCTGAGGGCGGTAACGCTTTCCGTGCAGGCTTGGGTTTCCGCCGGTTTCATCCTGTTCCTGCTGGCAACGTCCAATCCGTTCACGCGGATTTTGAACCCGCCGCTGGAAGGGGCTGACCTCAACCCGATCCTTCAGGACATCGGTCTCGCCATTCATCCACCTCTGTTGTACGTCGGTTATGTCGGTTTCTCGATCACCTTCTCCTTTGCCGTTGCGGCGCTGATCCTTGGGCGGATCGATGCCGCCTGGGCACGATGGGTGCGGCCGTGGACGCTGCTTGCCTGGTGCTTCCTCACGCTTGGCATCGCCATGGGGTCTTACTGGGCCTACTACGAACTCGGCTGGGGTGGCTGGTGGTTCTGGGATCCGGTCGAAAACGCCAGCTTCATGCCGTGGCTGGCGGGTACCGCGCTGCTGCACTCAGCAATCGTCATGGAAAAGCGCGAGGCTCTCAAGGTCTGGACAGTCCTGCTGGCGATCTTCACCTTCTCGCTGTCGCTTCTCGGGACCTTCCTTGTGCGTTCCGGTGTTCTGACTTCGGTTCATGCCTTTGCCACCGATCCGGCCCGCGGTGTCTTCATTCTCGCGCTTCTGTGCGTCTTCATCGGCGGATCGCTGAGCCTCTTCGCCTGGCGTGCGTCGATGCTGAAGCAGGGCGGCCTGTTTGCGCCCATCAGCCGCGAAGGCGGGCTGGTGTTGAACAACCTGTTCCTCACGGCTGCCTGTGCGGCTGTCTTTGTGGGCACGCTTTATCCGCTGGTGCTGGATGCCGTCACCGGCGAGAAGATCTCGGTCGGCGCGCCCTTCTTCAATCTGACTTTCGGTCCCTTGATGGTGCCGTTGCTTATGGCCATTCCCTTCGGCCCGGTCCTGTCGTGGAAACGGGCGGATCTCGGCGCGGCCTGCCAGCGGCTTTACGCGGCCTTCGGCCTGGCGCTTTTGCTGACGCTCGTCACTTACTGGGCCTGGGGCATGGAAAAGGTGCTGGCGCCGCTTGGCGTGGGACTGGCGGTCTGGGTCATGGCCGGTGCGATGTCCGAAATCGTGACGCGCGTCAAATTCTTCGAAATCGGCTTCAAGCGCGGTTTTTCACGTCTCGTCGGTCTACCGGGATCTGCCTGGGGCACGGCCATCGCCCATTTCGGCATCGGCCTGACCGTTCTTGGCATTGTAACCGCCTCCGCTTTTCAGGATGAGCGGGTTCTCACGATGCGCCCGGGCGACACCGTGGAACTTGCCGGATACCAGATGACATTCGAAGGTGCCGCGCCGCGCCGTGGACCAAACTACACTGAAGAAGTCGGTCACTTCTCCATCCGCCGGGGCGGAGCCGTGGTGGCTGAACTTGACCCGTCGAAGCGCATCTACACCGCCCGGCAAATGCCGACGACGGAAGCCGGCATCTATACGACAGGCTTTTCGCAGGTCTATCTGTCGCTGGGCGAAGGGCGCGGCGATGGTGCCGTCGACGTTCGCGTCTATTACAAGCCGCTGATCACCCTGATCTGGATCGGCTGTGTAATCATGTCGCTCGGTGCGGTCTTCTCCATCGCCGACCGGCGGCTGCGTGTGGGGGCGCCCAAACCGGCCCGCAAGCGTCCGCAGAGCGTGGCGGCGGCGGAGTAAACGGATGATACAGCGCCTTCTCCTTGCCATGCTGCTTGGCTTCAGTCTTCTTGCCGCACCTGCTTTTGCCGTTGCTCCGGACGAAGTACTGGACGATCCGGTTCTGGAACACCGGGCCCGGGCCTTGTCAGCGGAACTGCGCTGCATGGTTTGCCAGAACCAGTCCATTGACGACAGCGACGCGCCTCTGGCCAAGGATCTGCGCATTCTGGTGCGCGAGCGGCTGGTCGCCGGTGACAGCGACGAGCAGGTGGTTGACTATCTCGTCTCCCGCTATGGCGAATTCGTGCTCCTGAAACCCCGCTTTGCCTGGCACACCATCGTGCTTTGGGCAGCCGGTCCCGTTGCCTTGATCGCAGGCCTGATCGCGATTGGCGCAGCCCTGCGCAAGCGCGCACGTAACCGCTCCGCAGCAACCGATCCTTCCGCGCCGAGGCTCACCGCCGAAGAAGAACGGCGCCTGCAGGCCTTGCTGGACAATACTGACTGACGTTTCGGCGCTGTCCTGATTGTCGTTGTGCAGCCCGTTTACGGAACGCGGTCACTCGGTTCACACAAAGGCGTGTCTTGTATCGCTGCAAGGTGTGACTACCTGAGGTCGAGCGACCACATGGAGGCAGGACAATGGGACAGCACCCGCTGAAACTGGAATTCGACGGAGCCCACGAGGCAAGTCTGGCCGCCCGGCTGGACCTGCCGGCAGGCAACATCAGGGCGTTTGCGCTGTTCGCGCACTGCTTCACCTGCTCGAAAGACATTGCCGCCGCCCGCCATATTGCCAGCGCTCTTTCGCAAGAAGGCGTCGCCGTGCTCCGGTTCGATTTCACGGGTCTTGGCGGCAGCGGCGGAGATTTCGCCTCGACCGGCTTTTCCTCCAATGTCGAAGACCTGAAACGGGCAGCGGACTACCTGCGCCGGAACTATCAGGCCCCCCAGTTGCTGATCGGCCATTCGCTCGGGGGAGCCGCGGTTCTGTCCGTAGCCGCCGACATTCCCGAAGTGCGGGCCGTCGTGACCATTGGAGCTCCCTCCGATGCGGATCACGTCATCCATAGCTTCAAGGGTGAGGAAGACACGATCCGCCAGCAGGGGCAGGGCGAAGTCTGTCTCGAAGGGCGCAACTTCACCATCCGCAAGGAGTTTCTGGAAGATCTGGAAGCCCAGTCCGTTCAGGACAAGGTCGCCAGTCTCGGCAAGGCGCTTCTTGTGATGCATGCCCCGCTTGACGAGGTTGTCGGCATCGACAACGCCACCAGTATTTTCGTCGCCGCAAAGCATCCCAAAAGCTTCGTCTCCCTCGATACGGCAGATCACCTTCTGTCGAAAAGCGAGGACGCTGCGTATGCTGCCCGGGTGATTGCCGGCTGGGCTGGACGCTATCTCGATCCCGTTGAGAACACCGCCGACGACGAGGTGAAAGATGGCGTTGAGGTAGTGGAGACCGGGCAGGGCAAGTTTCAGGTCATGGTGACCAGTGGCGAGCACCGGATGATTGCCGACGAACCCAAGGACGTCGGCGGCTTCGACAGCGGCCCTTCGCCCTATGGATATCTGTCCGCCGCGCTTGGCGCCTGCACTGTGATGACATTGCGCATGTACGCCGAGCGCAAGGGGCTCGACATCGACCGGATCGGCACGCGCGTTCTGCACGGCAAGGTGCATGCGGCCGATTGCGAAGAGTGTTCTGAAAGCGTGAAGTCGCGAGACGGCAAGATTGACCGTTTCGAGCGTTTGATCACGCTGGAAGGAAACCTGGACGAAGCAACGCGGGCGCGGATGCTGGAAATCGCCGACAAGTGCCCGGTCCATCGCACCCTGGAAGCAGGCGCTGCGGTGGTGACGCGGGAAGTACCGTCAGGCACATCGCAAGCGTGATCTGACGGGAACTTGCGGGAAGCGGGGAGGCGGCTTCAGGCCGCCTGGCCTTCCAGGGTCTGCAAGCGGATTTTCATGAAGGACAGAAGCCGGCGCGCGTCACGATCTGACAGCGACTGATAGTCGTTGGCCCAGTTTTCCGCGGTCGACTGCGTCTGCTTGTTGTGCATCGCCCGAGCCTTGCACAGCGCTGCGTAATCCGCGTTTTCCACGCCCATGGCACGGCACAGAACCGCGACGCCGGTGGAATCGTAGCGCACCATGACATTGGTGACGTATTTCTGCTCCAGACCTGCCATTTCCGCCAGCAGGAAGCAGATGTCGAACAGGTTGTTCGACAGCGAAAGCTGGGTGATGGCCTTGCTGAGTGTGCGTTGCCCGGCCCGGATTTCCTTCAACGTAACCTTGGCGTTGATGCGGGTTGCCTTGCGTTCGAGCTTCGAACTGGCAACAACCTTGCTGGCCTTGTGGAAGAGATCCTGGATCAGGGTCTCGTTTTCCTCGCGCAGCTTGCGGATCTTTGCCTGCTGGGCTTCCGGCATCTGATTGATCAGTTTGTCGTAATCGGACTCGGTGATGTCCGTCCGTTCCATCATCGCGTTGCGGATTTTCTCATCCTGCTCCGCCAGCTTGATCAGCAAGCGGGAGCCCCATTCGGAAAATTCCGCGCCGGAGTTGGCTGCGACCGATTGCTTGACCGGGCTTTCGCCGCGTTCCAGCAGGACATCGGTAACATTGGCTTCAAGGTGCTCACGTTTGGAGATTGCCAAAAGGTGGCCCTGACCCATGGTCTTGGCCAGCCGGAGAATATCCTCGGCCTTGAGCGCATTGGAGGACGTAAGCATCGGCCGCGCAATGTCGATCTCTTCCCGGGCAAGCTCATAGGCCACCTTGTGGGAAGTGTCGTCTATCGGCGCCAGTTGTTCGGAAATGGCCTTCTTCTGTTCAGGCTCCATTGTGGGAAGCATGCTTTCCAGCACCGTGTTGAACAGGGCGATTTCTTCGGTTTGGTAACTGTTCGCACCGCGTACAAAAAGGTCCGTAACGTGTTCCACCAGTTGGTGGCGTTTTTCCGGAGTGCTTTCCTGAGCGAGATTGAGAAGGTCGTTGAGCATCTTTAAGCTGTCCGTTTTTCTGACAGTACACCTAACCCACAGACAGTTTACAACTGTCTAAAGCACAGGATAAAAAAACGATAAATCTCTGAGGTCGTCCGTATTACTGACAATGTATGCTGTGCGCTTCAACTGCAGATGTCTGGTTCCCGTCACATACTTTATTTGGCAAGCCATCTCATCTCTCAAGGTTAGGTTGCTTCAAGGAGCCAATGTTGGAGACAAAGCCGGGTGCTCCGCTCCCTACGTCTCCTCGCCGGTATCGAGGACAACCTTGTCCATCCGCACGTCCCAGGGCATCGGAAAGATCGACGGCAGCCGGCAGAAGGCAAATCCGACGCCGATCGTCAGCGGTTTGGCCGGCAGGGATGCCAGAGTGCGGTCGTAATAACCGCCACCATTGCCGAGCCGATAAAAACCAGCGTCGACGCCAACCAGCGGAGCAATCACGACCTCAGGCACCAGCGACGGGCCTTCTTCGGGAACGGGAATGTTCCAGACACCTCGTGTCATCGCGCACCCGGGCTGCCACGGACGGAAGGCCAGCGGCGCCTGTTTTTCCAGAACGACCGGCAGAAGAACGGTTTTTCCCACCTTGCTCAGGTCTGCCATCAAGGCGCGTAAATCAGGCTCGCCGCGGATCGGCCAATAAAAGGAGATGGTCTGAAAGTCTGTCGCTTCCAGAACCGTGCGAAGCTGGTCGATCAAGGCAGCGGTCTTTTCTGTCCGCTCCGTGCTGGTCAGTCCCTTTCGCTTCTCATAGAGGCGGATGCGTTCAGATTTGCGGAACCGGCTGACATCGCGAAATGTCTCCTGGTCAACGACATAACCACTCACCAGCATGTCGGCAAAGCAGACAGGATCTCCAGGCAGGTCGTCGTCGTGACTCATTCAGGCCAGTTCCTTTCACGTCCTTGTATTAGTGCCGCGTCAGGCCGCCTTCCTGTCGGTGGTCGGCCAAACCAGAGCTTCAAGCAGAAGAGACCTGGTCATAAATCCTTCGAACACGTCCCCCGGCAAACCGGAACATGATCGAAATTATCGCGTACCAGGATATGCAGGGCATCGCGAAGCGGCAGGGCGCTGTCCAAAGACGTCTCGCCGGAGCTGTCATAAGCTCGCGGGCGAAGGGGGGGGGAGGCCCTTCAACGGCGTTTCTGGACAACACGTGTAATACGCCGTGCTGGTTGAAGAAGCCTCAAGACGGCCATTCCTATTGGCGGCTGCCACGAGACGGGCGAGATCGACCGCGCCGAGGTTGTTCCATTGGAGAAATTTCGACAGCAGGCCCTACAGATTTTCCGCAGTCAGGCAGCTTGCTCGTGCTTGATGGCTTTGAGCTTGATTTTCATCAGTGACAGAAGACGGCGGGCATCGGTGTCATCGAGCATGTGATAGTTTGTCAGCCACTTGCTGCCGGTGCTTTCAGGAAACTTCAGGTGCTTGCAGCGTTCCTTGCACACCGCCTGAAACTCCATCGCGCCGATGCCTGCGGCGCGGCAGACCGTGGCTATACCGGTGGAGTCGAACCGGACCATGAGATTGTGGACATATTTCATGTCGAGGCCGGAGAAGAAAGAGAGCAGGGCAACCGCGTCCAGAAGGTTGTGTTCCTGGGCTAGCTGGTAGACGGCCTTGTTCAGGGTCGTCTTGCCGAGCCGGATGCCTGTCAGCCAGGCTTTCGGGCTGATCTTGGATTGTTTCTTCACCAGTTCCACACCCGACGCGACGTCACCGTCGTCGCGGAACAGATCTTCCAGCAACTCTTCATTTGACTTGCGCAAGTGCCGGATGCGATCGCCAAGCTGCTTGGGCATGTCCTTCACCAGGCTCTCGAACACCGGCATGGTGATCTCTGCACCGAGGTTGGCTGCCAGCGTTTGTTTGACTTCCTTGCTGCCACGCTTGATCAGAACATCGCTGACGTCCTTGCTGACGTGATCGCGTTTTGCAAGGCCGAGAAGGTAGCCCTGGTCCTTGGTTTCCGCGATTTTACGCTGGTCTTCTTCCCGCAGAGACGTGGAGCGTTCCAAAATGGCCTGGGCAACCGGCAACTCGTCGCTGGCCATGGCGGCGGCAAGATTGGAGGACATGGCACGAACGTCCGCAAGTCGTTCCGCCATCTTGCGCTTGGCGTCGAGTTCCAGGGCATCGTAGACGCCCTCCAGCATGTTGTTCAGAAGATGGGTCTCGTCAGAACCTGTATCGTCCGCGCGGGCAACAAGAAGACCTGTCACGTGCTCGGCAAGCTCGTGTTTTTTCTCCGAAGAACTTTCCCTGGCAAGCTTAAGAAGCGAGTCACTCATGTCCGTACCCTATCGGCATAAGTTTCGCTGAATATTCTTTATAACGTGTGAAAAACACCGCTCGGCTCATTGCAACATGGTGTCATCAGCAGTGTTGACCTGACTACGCCAATGCGTCATTTCACGCCCATGAGCGCAACTTCGATGCCGATCCTCTATTCCTTCCGCCGCTGTCCCTATGCCATCAGGGCGAGGCTCTCGATTGCCGCGAGCGGCGAAAAGGTCGAGCTGCGGGAAATCGTTTTACGGGACAAGGCACCCGAGTTTCTGGAAACCTCGCCTTCGGCAACCGTTCCATGCCTGAAGGCCGATGAAACCGTGATCGACGAAAGCCTGGACATCATGCTCTGGGCACTGCAACGCGCCGATCCGGAAAACTGGCTCAGGCCTGAGACGGGCGATCTCGATAAAATACTGGCGCTGATCGCTGACTGTGACGGCCCGTTCAAGCGCCATCTCGACCGCTACAAATACGATACGAGATATCCGGATGCGGACAGGGAAACGGAGCGAGCGGGAGCAGCGGACTATCTCTGGCGTCTGGACAGCCGTCTGACCGGGACGCCCTGGCTTTTTGGCGGCAAGGCCTCGCTTGCCGATTATGCAATTCTGCCGTTCGTTCGTCAGTTCGCCAACTCGGACCGAAGCTGGTTCGACAGCCAGGACTGGACGTCCTTGAAGGTCTGGCTGGAAGCCTTCGAAACGTCTCCCCGGTTTCAATCCGTGATGCCGAAATGGCGCCCGTGGCGGGCGGGAGACATCCCGGTCTTCTTTCCCGCTGAGGCAAATTCCGCCCCTTGATTCCCGTGTCCTGATTCTCTGGTCCGGGACCCGTCTTCTTGTGAGATTGCCCGACTGTTTCTTGCCTCCGACCCCTTTTTCCTGCCCGCCGATGGTGCGACGGACAAAAAAATTTCAGCTTCAGGCCATGAGCTGTTTGCGATTTTCCGATTTGGTTCCCAACGTTACAAAACTGTAATGCCGCCGACAGGCGCCTGTAAGACTGGTTCACATACCTTCACTTTCGAACCTTGAGGGCTTTCCCCGCCAGCGTTCCAGGAATTGGCCTTCAAACCGAATCTCGAAAGAGGAAGACAACATGCAAAACAGTCGCTCAGTTTCTCCCCTGCGCTCCCGCCGCGCCAAGCTGCTCGCAGGCGTCGTCGCGCTCGGCGCAGCCGGACTTCTGACGGCACAGACCATCGTTCCGGGCCAACTGGCTCTGGCTGATCCGGTTAGTGTCGATACCGCGGCTCCGCTGGACTTTTCCCACGTCGTCAGTGCTGTCAGCCCAGCGGTCGTCAGTGTTCAGGTCAAACAGGCCGCAGAGCCGCGCATGATGAACTTCGACGGTGGCAACGACGACCCCGAAGGTTTCTTCAAGGGTCTGCCGGACGGCCACCCGTTCAAGCGCTTTTTCCGCGAATTTGGCGGCAAGGGCGGTGAGCAGCAGCATAACCAGCGCCGCGCGCCGCGCCAGTACGGCATTTCCCAGGGCTCCGGCTTTTTCATCTCCGATGACGGTTACCTCGTGACCAATCATCACGTGATTGAAAACGGCACTGAGTTCACGGTCATCGACCGTGATGGCAAGGAATACAACGCCAAGCTCATCGGCGCTGACAAGCGGACCGACCTTGCGCTCCTGAAGGTCGATAGCGACGACAAGTTCACCTATGTCGACTTTGCCAAGGAAGCACCGCAGGTCGGTGAATGGACCGTTGCAATCGGCAACCCGTTCGGTCTCGGCGGGTCCGTGACGGCCGGTATCGTCTCGGCGCGTGGCCGTGACATCGGCGCAGGCCCCTATGACGACTTCATCCAGATCGATGCCCCGGTCAACCGCGGCAACTCCGGCGGCCCGGCCTTCAACATGCATGGTGAAGTGATCGGTGTGAACGCGGCGATCTTCTCGCCGTCCGGTGGCAACGTCGGTATCGCCTTCGCCATTCCGGCCTCGACCGCGCAGGATGTCATCATGGAGCTGAAGGACGACGGTACAGTCATTCGTGGCTGGCTGGGCGTTCAGATCCAGAACGTGACCGATGACATTGCGGAAAGCCTTGGCCTCGATGAGGCCCGCGGCGCCATCGTCGCGGAAGCGCAGGAAAACAGCCCGGCTCAGAAGGCTGGACTGCGCTCGGGCGACACCATCCTTGCTGTTGACGGCACCGAGGTGAAAGGCCCGCGCGAACTGTCCAAGATCATTGCGGCTTACGAGCCGGACAGCAATGTGGACATCACGGTCTGGCGTGACGGTCAGAAAGAAGACATCACCGTGACGCTGGGTCGCCTGCAGGAACCGGATCAGGTTGCCGCGCTTCAGACGGAAGCCGAGGAAAGCAAGACCAGCCTCGACGACCTCGGCCTTATTGTGATGACGAAAGCCGAAGCCGGCATGGAAGGTGACGGCGTGGTTATCGCCGAAATCGATCCGGACAGCCCGGCTGCCGAAAAACGCCTCAACACCGGTGACGTGATCCTGGAAGTCGCCGGCATGAAGGTCAACAGCCCGTCCGATGTCCTGAAGGCACTGGACAAGGCGGAAAAGGATGGCCGCAAGGCGGTTCTCTTCCGGGTTGAAACCAACAACACGACCCGGTTCGTGGCCCTGCCCATGAACCTCGCCTGATCAGGGACCGGTTCTGCCCCGGACCGGACCTGAGAAGCAAGACCGGCCTGCCCTCTGCCCCCAAACCCCGACCGGCCGGTCTTTGCCCAGGGTTTATCTGCTAGACCCTGACTGACTGGCGGCGGCGATACTCACATCCATCGCCGCCGCCAGCCATTTTCTTTAGGGGCAACTCAAGCTAAAAGGATGGGATGTTGAGGATTCTTGTCATAGAAGACGACCCGGAAGCTGCAAGCTACCTCGTCAAGGGTTTGAGTGAACTGGGCCACACCGCTGACCAGGCTGCCGATGGGCCGGCCGGTCTGGATATGGCGCACGACAGAGACTACGACATCCTCATCGTTGACCGTATGCTGCCAAAGATGGATGGCCTTTCTGTCATTCAGGAACTGCGCAAGCAAGGCAACCACACTCCGGTGCTGATCCTGTCCGCCCTCGGCCAGGTCGATGACCGCGTCAAGGGTCTCAAGGCCGGCGGCGACGACTATCTGCCAAAACCTTACGCCTTTACCGAATTGCTGGCCCGCATCGAAGCTTTGGCCCGGCGTCCCAAGTCGGCCAGCCAGATTGAAACCACTTATAGCGTCGGTGACCTGACACTTGACCGCATGGCACATTCCTGCCGCCGCGGTGAAACGGAAATCCCCTTGCAGCCGCGCGAATTCCGCCTTCTGGAATATCTCATGCAGAACGCCGGTCAGGTGGTGACCCGTACGATGCTGCTCGAAAATGTCTGGGAGTACCATTTCGATCCGCAGACCAACGTGATCGATGTTCACATCTCCCGTTTGAGAGGCAAGATCGACAAGGGTTTCGACACACCTCTGCTGCACACCATCCGGGGTGCCGGATACACGATCCGTGACGCGGCTCACTAGGTTTACAAGAACCACAGCCTTCAAGCTGTCGCTGCTTTATATTGCCGTCTTCACGGTGATGTCCGGAGTGCTGCTGTTCTACATTGCGGACAACACGGACAACCTGATGTCCGAACAGGTGGTTCAGACCGTCGATTCGGAACTGAAAACGCTTGCCGATGTCTATGTGCGTGGCGGTGTGCGGGACCTGGTCGAAACCATCGACACGCGCTCCCGCCATCCCGATGCCAGCCTCTATCTCCTGGTCGACTTCGCGGGCAATGCCCTCGTCGGCAACATCGCCCGCCTGCCTACCACCGTTCTGGAAGAAGCCGACGGCGGTTTGCGCCGGGTTCGCTATACGCGGCTCGGTCAGGATTCGGAAGACGTCGAACGCCAGGCCATGGTGCGTACCTTCGAGCTGCGAGGCGGCTTCCGTCTTCTGGTTGGGCGAGACCTGGGCGAGCAGCTCCGGTTTGCAAACCTTCTGGCCAACGCCTTTCGGCTGTGGCTTGTCGTCGTTGTGGTTATGGCAGCGATCACCTGGCTGTTTGTCAGCCGAAGGGTGATGAAGCGTATCGACGAGATCTCAGCCACCAGCCGCACGATCATGCAGGGTGAGCTTTCCGGACGTTTGCCCGTGGCCGGAAACGACGACGAATTCGACCGTCTGGCAGTCAATCTCAATACCATGCTCGACCGGATCGAAGTTCTGATGCAGTCGATGAAGGATGTCACGGACAACATCGCCCATGATTTGAAAACACCGCTGACTCGCCTGCAAACCCGGACTGAAAACGCCTTGCGCGAAGCAAAAGGCGAGGAGGGATATCGCGGCGCCCTGGAAGCAACGCTTCAGGAATCCGATCAGCTCCTAAGGATCTTCAACGCGCTGCTGGGCATCGCGCGTGTTGAATCCATGGCTCCGGCCTCCGTCATGGAGCAGGCCGACGTCAACAAGCTGGTCGAGCAAGTTGCCGAACTCTATGAACCGCTGGTGGAAGACGAAGGCGGCAAGCTTGAAACAGATCTGCCCGAAGACCTGATGGCGGAGTGCAACCGCGATCTGATCAGCCAGGTGCTGGTGAACCTGATTGAAAATGCGCTGAAATACGGCCGGCCGGAAACCGGCGACTTGCGTATTCGCCTCGGGGCCCGCGAAGAGAATGGCCGTGTGGTTCTCAGCGTCACTGACAATGGCCCCGGCATTCCGGAAAAGGACCAGGACAGGGTCAAGGAACGTTTCGTCCGGCTTGAAGAAAGCCGTTCGGAACCTGGAACCGGCCTTGGATTGAGTCTGGTCAAGGCAGTTGCCCGCTTGCATGGTGGAGACTTGCGCTTCATGAATGAGGACCCGGGTCTAAGTGCCCGGATCGATCTCAAGCCGGTGAAACCGGACAGCAGCAGGAGCGGGCATGAACAAGGCGGCACAGCCGGGCAATCGGGGGAAGGGGACTAACCAGGACGGTGGCGCAGGTATTCTGGCCGACCGGATCGCGGTAGTGCCCAAAGCGCCCGATCCCGCTCATGCAGCCCTCTTCCTGAAAGATCTCCTGTCTGATGCTGAGTCCGGTGAGGCGCTGAAGTCCCTTTTGCAGGAAAAGCCGGATCTGGAAGGGTTCCTGCTCGGGGTTATCGGCAATTCCCCCTATCTGCGCGATCTGATGCTCGCCGATCCCACGGGCCTTCTTCGCCTGCTGCAGGAAGCGCCGGAAATCCGTCTGGAAAACCTGCTGTCGGACGCCCGCGAAGCGCGGGCGGAGGACGAAGCCGGCATCATGCGCACCTTGCGCCTTTTCAAGCACGATCTTGCGTTGACACTCGGCCTTGCCGATATTGCCGGCGCAATCGGCCTGACCCGCGTGACCGGTGCCCTGGCCGGATTTGCGGACGCAGCGCTGACGGCTGCCATCAGGTTCTGTCTTGGTGATCTTGCGCGCCGGAACAAGTTCACACCTCATGATCCGGAAAAGCCGGAAGTCGACAGCGGTCTCATCGTTCTTGCCATGGGCAAGCACGGCGCAAATGAGCTGAACTATTCGTCCGACATCGATCTGATCGTTCTTTACGATCCGGCCAAGGCACCGATGGCCGGATCGGCGGAAGCTCCGGTGGAATTCGTCCGGCTGACGCGCCGTCTGGTCAAGATCATGCAGGACCGGACCGCGGATGGTTATGTCTTCCGCACCGATTTGCGCCTGCGCCCCGACCCGGGAGCAACGCCGCTTGCCATGTCGGTTCCTGCCGCGCTGGTCTACTACGAGTCTCTCGGCCAGAACTGGGAGCGCGCGGCGCTGATCAAGGCGCGGCCCTGCGCAGGCGACATTCCGGCCGGTGAAGCTTTCCTCCATGAAATCGTGCCGTTCATCTGGCGCAAGTATCTGGACTTCGCGGCAATTGCCGACGTGCAGTCGATCAAGCGCCAGATACATATGCACAAGGGCCATGGCGCCATTGCGGTTGCCGGGCACAACGTGAAGCTTGGCCGAGGCGGCATCCGTGAAGTCGAGTTCTTCGTCCAGACCCAACAGTTGATCGCCGGAGGCCGTAATCCGGCGCTTCGCGGACGGCGCACGCTCGACATGCTGGATGCGCTGGTCGATGCCGACTGGATCAAGGGCAAGACACGCGACGAGATGGCGTCTGCCTACCAGTTCCTGCGCAACGTCGAGCATCGCATTCAGATGCTCAACGACGAGCAAACCCAGCTTCTGCCCAAGGATGAGGAGGGCATGAAGAGGGTGTCCGCGCTGATGGGCTATGACAAGCTCTCCGACTTCGAGGACGCACTTCTCCATCATTTGCGGACGGTGCAGCACCACTACGCCGAACTCTTCGAAGATGAGCCGGCGCTCTCGTCGGAACTGGGCAATCTGGTTTTCACTGGTGACGATCATGACCCCGGCACGTTGGAAACGCTCGCGAGCCTTGGTTTTAAGCAGCCGGCGGAAGCGGCGGCCATCGTCAAGTCGTGGCATTTCGGCCGTTATCCCTGCACCCGCTCGACCAAGGCACGCGAGCGGTTGACCGAGATGCATCCGGCGCTCCTCAGCGCGCTGGCAGCAACGGACAATGCGGACGCCGCGCTGCGGGCGTTCGACAGCTTCATGGCCAAGCTGCCGGCAGGCGTACAGCTGTTCTCTCTGCTCAGGTCCAATCCGCAACTTCTAACGCTTCTGGCAACCACCATGGGCGCTGCACCGCGCATGGCCGAGACGGTTTCCAAGCGCGTGCATGTGCTGGACGCGGTTCTCGATCCCGCCTTCTTCGGTGCCATGCCGAGCGTCGAGGAGTTTCGCGCTGGGCTGGACAGGACACTCTCCCAGGCCCGCTTTTACGAGGAGGCACTGGATCGGGCACGGATCTTTACCCAGGAACAGCAGTTCTTGATCGGCCTGCGGATGATTTCCGACACGCTGTCCGCCGACCGGGTGGGGTTTGCACTAGCACGGCTGGCGGAAGTGGTGGTCGACCGGATCCTGAAACAGGTGATCGTTCATGTCGGCGAAAGCCACGGCACGGTACCGGGCGGCAATGTCGCCGTCCTAGCCATGGGCAAGCTGGGTGGGCGCGAAATGACGGCGGCGTCCGATCTGGACCTCATCCTGCTTTATGAAGCTCCGGAGGACGTCAAGCAATCCGACGGCAAGAGGCCCCTGGCGATCACCCAATATTATACGCGCCTGACCCAGCGACTGGTAACGGCCATCAGCGCACCGACGGCAGAGGGCTCGCTCTACGAAGTTGATTTCCGGCTCCGTCCCTCCGGCAACGCAGGCCCGCTGGCGACCAATCTCGACGGTTTCATAGCTTACCAGCAGAAGGAAGCCTGGACCTGGGAGCATATGGCGCTGACACGCGGGCGGGTGATTGCCTCCACGACGCCGGAGTTCAAGCAGAAGATCGTCAACAGCATCAGCGGCACGCTTGTTCAGTCGCGTGATCTGACGAAACTCGCTGACGATGTCCGCACCATGCGCGCCCGGATCGAGAAGGAAAAAGGTACCAAGGACGTCTGGGACCTGAAACAGGTGGCCGGTGGTCTGGTCGATATCGAGTTTCTAGCCCAGTTTCTGCAGCTCGCACATGCTCAGGAAAATCCGGAAATCCTGGCTCAAAGCACGGAGCAGGCGCTGGAGCTGGCTCGCGACGCAGGCTTTTTGAGCTTGGGGGATGCAGGCCTGTTGCTGGAAGCCCTCAGGCTTTACCACCGCCTGACCCAGGTGCTGCGTCTGGCCCTTTCCGGCAAGTTCGTGCCGGCGGAGGCACCTCGTGGTGTTCTGGACCTTCTGGTGCAGGCCTCCGGAAGCCCGACCTTCAGTCGGCTGGAAGCGGAACTGGCAGAACTTCAGGGGAAGGTGCGTGATACGTTCGTGCGACTGATCGGAGAGGTGGAAACGGTCAGCAGTTAGAGGCGGATTGCAAAGCCGTTTTCATTGGGCTAGGGAAGGGCCGCGCCGGCGGCCGATTTCAAATCATTTTGCGCTCCCTTGAGCGAACCCTTTCCCATTTCTTGAGAAACGTCATGACTTATTCATTTGATGAAGCGGTCCGTCGCCCGGACCGCGGCGGCAACCTCGCGCTTGCCGACAGCCGTGTGCTTGCCTGGTCCGAATGGGGACCGCCAACCGGTGACCCGGTTTTGTTTCTGACAGGTGCCGGAATGGCCGGCACGTTTGGCTTCGGGCAGGGCCATCTCGAAGCTCTCGATATCCGTTTGATCGCACCGGACAGGCCGGGGCTCGGCGCATCTTCTGAAGATCCCGGCAAGACACTTGCCAGCGTTGCAGGTGATATTGCCGACCTTGCTTCCAACCTGGGCAGAACCACGCTCCCGGTGGTCGCCTTTTCGCAAGGGGCCCCTTTCGCCTTTGCTGTTGCGGCATCCGGCACGGCAAGTTCCCTGTCGATTGTCTCCGGTCAGGATGAACTTTACCGCCCGGAATTCGCAGACCGGTTGCCGGAACAGGTGACGCAGATGATCCGGCACGCACAGGAAGATCCGGTGGGGTTTTCTGCGATGCTGGAGGGCTTTGCCGAACCCGATGGCTTTTATGATCTTGTCCTGTCGATGAGTTCGCCGGAGGACCAGACGGTCTATGGCATCGACCCCTTTGCCTCGGCCTACAGGCAGGCGCTTCATCAGGGCTTCAGGCAGGGGCCGAAGGGATATGTTCTTGATACCCTTGCAGCGCTCACGCCCTGGGGGATCGACCTTGGCCGGATCAACTGCCCGGTGACACTCTGGTACGGCGGCAAGGATGGCAGCCCGGTCCATTCACCTGATTTCGGTCAATCACTCGCAGAGAGACTGCCAAACGCAAGCCACCGGTTCTTTCCTGAAGAGGGGGGCGCATTGCTTTGGACCCGTGCGCGCGACATCCTGCACGAACTGACGGCGCCGGGCAGCAAGGAGTGATCTTTGCTGCCTTGCTGCGGCAAGGAAACCGGCGACTTTCGAGAAAGCCCGACTTTTTCAGGCAGCTTCGTTGTCGGCAAGCGGCAGCGTGAAGCTGACGGTCGTGCCTTTCTTGACTTCCGACTTGATCACCAGCGAACCGCCATGCAACTCGACCAGCGAACGGGCGATGGCAAGTCCAAGCCCCGACCCCTGGTGGGTCTTGGTGAACTGGTTTTCCACCTGAACGAACGGCTGGGCAAGACGTTCGATATCGCGCTCGGAAATGCCGATGCCGGTGTCGATCACTTCAAAATGCAGCTTGTCGCCACGTGGCCGGGCCTTGAGCGTGACAGTGCCATTGTCCGGCGTGAACTTCACCGCATTTGCTAGAAGGTTCAGCAGGATCTGTTTCAGCGCCCGCTTGTCCGCATGAACCGAGACGTTTTCAACGACGTCGGTGGTGACGGTAATGTTCTTTTCGGTTGCCGCTCCAGTGACGATGCGGCTGGCATCTTCGGCAGATTCCGACGCATTGACGGTTTCCGTCTCGATGGTCATGCGGCCGGCTTCAATCTTGGACATGTCGAGAATGTCGTTGATCACATTCAGAAGATAGGTGCCGGAGGAGTAGATGTCCTTGCAGTAGTCCGAATAGCGGTCCGTGCCGACCGGGCCGAACATTTCCTGCGTCATGATGTCGGAGAACCCGATGATGGCGTTGAGCGGCGTTCTCAGTTCATGGGAGATATTGGCCAGGAATTCGGACTTCGCCTTGTTGGCAGCTTCCGCACGGGTCTTTTCTTCCTGGTACTTCTCCGCCATTTCAACAAGCTGGCGGGCCTGCACTTCAAGCGTCTGGCGGGACTTTTGAAGGTCGGTCACGGTCGCCTTCAGACGCTTTTCGGAATCGACCAGCTTTTCTTCGTTTTTCTTCAGCGCAGTAATATCCGTGCCGACAGACACGAAGCCGCCGTCCTTCGTGCGCCGTTCGGAAATCTGCAGCCAGCGACCGTCTTCCAGTTGCGCTTCGTAAGAGCCTTCCGGCTCGCCGCCGCGCTGGCGCAAGGTGACCGGTTGTGGCGCCACTTCCGCGTTGGAGGCGGCCGCCATCACGTCCTTGTAGGGCGTGCCCTGCTTGATCACGGCATTCGGCAGGCTGTGCAGCGACTGGTAGTTGGAATTGCAGATCACAAGCTCGTTGCGCGCATTCCACAGAACGAACGCCTCCGAGATCGTCTCGATTGCATCCCGCAGGCGCAGATCGGCCATGCGGCTTTGTTCGGCAAGCTCGTGCTGTTCGGTGATGTCGAGACAGATCCCGATGAGATGCGGTTCTGCCCGGCCGGGCTCGGACTGGATCTCGCCGCGGGCACGCAGCCAGATCCAGCTGCCGTCAGCGTGGCGCATGCGGAAAGTTTCGTCGACCAGTGTCTCGCCGCTTTCCAGAAGATGTTCGGCAAGGCCCAGAAGGTCGATGTCATCAGGATGGGTGATGTCGGAGACATCGGCGAAGCTGAGAATGTCGTCCTTCGGTTCGCGGCCCAGCAACTCGTAGAGCGAGGATGACCAGAACATTCTGCCACGCGACAGATCCCAGTCGAACAGTCCGCAGCGGCCATGGGTGAGGGCGGTGTCGATGCGGGCGCGGGTTGCCGCGTACATGTCGTCAGCTGCTTCCGCACGGGTCGCCTGGCTGAAAAAGCCGTAGATGACGGCCAGCAGAACCAGAGACGTGCCGACGAACAGCGTCACATTTGCAGACAGGTCGTCCCGCCACTGGCGGAAGATTGCATTTTCGGGCTGCAGAACCGCCACCATGCCGAGACGCCCATCAAGATGATGGACGGTGGCCAAAACCTTTTCCTTGCCCTTGCTTCCGCCCAGGTCGGTGTCCACAGGCATCACGCCGGCGCGGTCGCCGAACACCATGAGAGGCTGCGATGGGCCGAGCAGATCGCTGATCGGACGGCTTTCGAGAGCAGGCTGGAGAGGGGCGGACGCCACGATGGTGCCGGACTGGTCGGTGACGAGATAGATACGGCCCTTGCTGGTCGCCCCGGAAGGCATGCTGTCGGCAAGGATGCGTTTCAGGGTTGTCCGGTAGCCCGTTTCGGGCAGGTCGCTTTCCGAAGACATGAGGCCGCTGGCGACGACGGTTGCCATCAGGCTCAACGTCATCTGCGCGGTTTCCTGGGTCCGGGTGTAGTCGGTTACAAGATCGCCTGTGCGGAACAGGGCCAGAATAACGATAAAGACAATGGCGAGGCCAGGAATGAGGCGTCGCATCAGGCTGTCGGAGCGCGCCAGGCTCTCCGCAAGGGAAATGAGCAGGGCGCGCAGAGGCAGCTTGCTTGTGCCTGCGTCTGTGTCCTGCTCAGACTCCTTCTCGCCGCGCCGCGAAGATGCGTCGCCAGCTACTGCTCTCGCCATAGGAAGTGTGCCTCAAAAACCGCCGCGCCGGGGTAACCCCCGAATCACTTCCATTTGAATCAAATCGTCGGTTCTTGTCCAGACCTGACCAAGAATAAAATGGTTAACGCGCGGCCCGTTTTTCGGTTCTTTCGTTAACCTTTCTCAGTATTGCAGACTACTGCAAGGTTCTATCGACAATGTCGCGGCTGTCTCTCGACAGATTTTCGCATGCGGAAACCCTGAGGAGGGCAGATTCGGCCAGGGCACTTCTTTGTGGGTCAAGTGCGCGCCACGAGCGGAAGCTCGTCAGAAGTCTCGATGCCACTTGCGGGTTTCGCTTGTCTATTTCCAGAACTGATTCGGCCACCAGTTCGAAACCGGCACCGTCCGCACGGGCAAACTGTGTCGGGTTGCCAGTGGCGAAGGACTGCAGAAGCGACCTGACGCGGTTGGGATTGCCGGCATCGTAGGAAGGGTCGGACATCAGGGCCTTGACCCGGTCCAGAGTCTTGTCGCCCGGTGCCATGGCCTGGGTCATGAACCACTTGTCAATGGCGAGCGAGCTGTCTGCGTGCCGCTGCCTAAAGGCCGCAAGCGCTTCCTCTTCCCGTGGCATGTGATCGTGAACCAGTAGCGTGAGCGCCGCGAGCCGGTCGGTCATGTTGTCGGCAGAGGCGAACCGGGACCAGACAAGATCGGCTGCGTCGTCCGCACCGGAGGCTGCATAGTAATGCAGGCAGCGGTTTGCGAGTGCCCGTTTTCCGGCGGCCTCGGCATCCGGCGAATAGGTTCCGTTGGCGGAGGGGGCGGAAATGAAAGGCAGCAGTGCGGAGCCGAGGCGGGCGGCGACAGCCCGCCGCAGCATCTCCCGCGCCGCGTGGATGGCATCCGGGTTGACGTCCTTGCCCATCTCCTGGGCGATATCCGCCTCGCTTGGCAGGGTGAGTGCCTGTGCGCGCAAGGCTTCGTCGAGCTGGGTTTCCTCCAGGACGGATGCAAGGACACCGATGACGTCTTCGGACGGAGCGTCTTGCGCGCCATCGCCCACGAGGCCCGCAAGCCTGACGAGATCCTGCATCGCCAGCGTTTGAACTGCTTGCCACCGATTGAAGGGGTCTCGGTCCTGCGCTGCCAGAAACAGAAGGTCCTTCGAATCGAGAGGCTGGTTCAGCCGGACGGGCGCGGAGAACCCGCGCAGAAGAGAGAGAACGGGAGCCGCGGCAACATTTTTGAAGATCACGTCCTGATGGGCCTTGTCGAGGACAAGCACATCGCCACTGACTGTGGCGCCCTCCGCAGGGCCTGTCTCCATATCCTCGCCGTTGGGCCCGATCAGCCCGAAACGCAGCGGGATGACAGCAGGTTTGCTGGACTTCTGTCCGGCGAGAGGCGGAATTTCCTGTGACAGCGAAACGCAGAACGTCTTGCGGTCGGGATCATACTTCGTCTCCACCGACACCACGGGCGTTCCGGCCTGCTCGTACCAGAGCGAAAACTGTTCAAGGTCAGTGGAGGAAGCTTCCTCGAAGCAGGTCAGGAAGGCTTCGATCGTGGTTGCTTGCCCGTCGTGGCGTGCGAAATAGAGATCCAGCCCCGCCCGGAACGCCTGCTCCCCCAGAAACGTCTGGAGCATGCGGACGACTTCGGCGCCCTTTTCATAAACGGTGGCTGTGTAGAAGTTGTTGATTTCGTGATAGCTTCTCGGACGCACAGGGTGTGCGAGCGGGCCTGCGTCCTCCGGAAACTGATGCGATTTCAGAAGGCGTACATCCGCAATGCGCTTGGCTGGGCGTGAGCGCATGTCGGAGGAAAACTCCTGATCGCGGAACACCGTCAGGCCTTCCTTCAGGCACAACTGGAACCAGTCCCGGCAGGTGATGCGATTGCCGGTCCAGTTGTGGAAATATTCGTGCGCGATAACGGCTTCGATATTGGCATAGTCCTGATCGGTTGCCGTGTCCGGGTCGGCCAGAACGTACTTGTCGTTGAAGATGTTCAGGCCCTTGTTTTCCATCGCACCCATGTTGAAGTCCGACACGGCGACGATGTTGAACACCTCCAGATCGTATTCACGGCCGAACACTTCTTCGTCCCAGCGCATCGATCGCTTGAGGGAATCCATGGCCCAGTCGCACAGGCCTTCCTTGCCGTGCTCGACGTAGATATTGAGCGCCACGTCCTTCCCGGACATGGTCGTGAACCTGTCCGGAACTTCCGCGAGATCGCCGGCAACGAGCGCGAACAGATAGGCGGGCTTGGGATGCGGGTCGTGCCAGACAGCGTAGTGCCTGCCGGTGCCCTCGATGTCGCCTGTCTCCACAAGGTTGCCATTGGCCAGGAGAACCGGGCAATCCGTCTTCGAGGCTTCCAGACGAGTCGTGTAGACAGCAAGAACGTCCGGACGGTCGAGAAAATAGGTGATCCTTCGAAAGCCCTCGGCCTCGCATTGGGTGCAATAGGTCGCAGAGGAGCGGTAAAGGCCCATCAATTTGGTGTTCGCGTCCGGATCGAGTTCGGTTACGAGTGTCAACTCGAACGTGTCGGCAGGCGGAGAGAGAACTTCGAGACGGTCGTCGGTCGCGGTGTAGGCGGCTTCGTCCAGCGTCTCGCCGTTCAAGCTGATGCCGACAAGCGACAATTCGTCACCATCAAGTACCAGCGGAGCGCCGGCGTCTGTCCCCGGTTGCCTGTTGACCTCAAGAGTTGCGGTGACGCACGTCACCTTGGGCGCCAGCTCAACATTCAGGGCGACCTTGTCGATGCGATAAAGTGGCGGTTTGTAGTCTTCCAGCCGTATGGCCGGCGCCGTTTCGGAACGCATCTAAATCTCCTGCTGATGTTAGGCGCAAGGGCCTGCCCGAGCCTGCCTGGAACGTTCTGGCCGGGGCTGGACCGCACCCTCATGAGGTTGTGAGGATGTTCTAGGCGTTAGCATGATCGCGGATTCCCGCAAAGTCCTCTTTGACCTTCCGCAACGGCCACCGGTTTGTAAGCTTATTGATAACATCTAAATACCGATTGGAGGTTTTGACGCCAGCCGGGGCATTGTCTATGTCATGGACTTCGCAAGTTGCAGGGATCTTTTTAATGAGCCGTTTGGACAGTTTTATTCGCCGAATGACATCGCAGAAAATATTGCTCGAATTTCTGGTCGACGAGGTCAACAAGGTCGAGGGGCCGGTCCTTGAATTGGGGTTGGGCAATGGCCGGACTTATGACCATTTGCGCGAGATTTATCCCAACAAGGAAATTTTCGTGTTCGATTTCGCCATGGACTGCCATCCGAGCTGCGCTCCGGATGCGGATCACATGATCCTTGGCAACATTCGCGACACGCTTGTTTTCTGCGGTCCGCGGATCGGGGCAAAGGCGTCTTTCGCCCACATCGACATCGGCTCGGCAGATCCGACCAATGACCTCGCGACAGCCTTCTGGCTGGCGCCGGCAATTGATGCGCATATGGCTGTTGGCGGCACAATATTGTGTGCGCTCGAACTTGACCTGCCGAATTACGAAACCGTGAAGAAACCGGACGGCATTCACCAGGGCCGTTACCATATCTACCGCAAGACATCAGAAGCCTGACCGTCGGCATTCTTCAGGAAGAGACACATGACCGCGCCGCTTAAAGGTATCAAGGTTGTCGAACTGGCCCGCATTCTGGCTGGGCCCTGGACAGGGCAGACCCTCGCAGATCTCGGGGCGGACGTCATCAAGGTGGAAAGCCCGCAAGGTGACGACACCCGCGGCTGGGGACCACCTTTCGTCAAGGACGAGACCGGCACGGACAGGGATGCCGCCTATTTCCACGCCTGCAACCGCGGCAAACGCTCGATTGCAGTGGATTTCCGGACCGAGGAAGGACAGGAGCTCGTCCGCCGACTGGTGGCGGATGCCGACATCCTGATCGAGAACTTCAAGGTTGGCGGGCTCGCCAAATACGGCCTCGACTACGACAGCCTGTCGAAGGTCAATCCGAAACTGATCTATTGCTCGATCACGGGGTTCGGTCAGGATGGGCCATACGCGCACCGCGCCGGATACGACTTCATGATCCAGGGCATGGGCGGCATCATGGATCTGACCGGGGAGCCTGAGAGCGACCCGCAGAAGATCGGTGTGGCCTTCGCGGATATCTTCACCGGTCTTTACGGCGTTGTCGGTGTTCTTGCTGCCCTGCGCCGGCGGGATGAAACCGGCGAAGGGGAATGGGTTGACATGGCGTTGCTCGATGCGCAGGTCGGCGTGCTGGCAAACCAGGCCCTCAACTATTTCGTATCGGGCAAAACGCCGAAGCGTCTGGGCAATGCACATCCCAACATCGTTCCCTATCAGGTCTTTCCAGCCAGCGATGGTCATCTGATCATCGCAGTCGGCAATGATGGCCAGTTCAGGCGGCTTTGCGCGGTTCTCGGTCTGCCTGAACTTGCCGACAACCCGCGCTATGCAACCAATTCCGCGCGGGTTGCCGCTCGCTCGGATCTTGTGCCGATCCTGACGGCGGAAACGGCGACCAGAGCCCGCGACGACCTGTTGGCGGCTCTGGAAGTCGAAGGCGTTCCGGCCGGACCGATCAACTCCGTGGAAGACGTCTTCAACGACAAGCAGGTGCTGCACAGGGAAATGAAGGTCGAATTGCCGTCAACCGGCGTCGATGGCGGCTCGGTCGCCTCGGTTCGCACCCCCATCCGGTTCAGGAATGGCAAGCTGGTGCTGGATCGGGCCGCGCCTGCACTTGGCGAGCATACGGACGAAATCCTCAAAGAACTCGGTATCGCCACCGGCGCGAAATCCTGAACGAAGAAAGCACTCACATGAGCACTCCGGATTACCTCAAGGTGGTCGAAAGTGAAGTCCTGGCCGATGCCTGGGGCACCTTGACCCGTCACCGGATCGAGTACAGGCGCCGGGACGGCGCCAGGCAGGAGCAACTGCGTGAAGTCTATGACAAGGGCCATGGCGCAACCTGCCTGCTCTACGATCCGGAGCGGAACTGCGTTTTGCTGACGCGTCAGTTCCGGCTGCCTGTCTGGGTCGCAGGACGCGACCCGATGGTGATCGAAGCGCCTGCCGGTCTTCTGGAAGGCGCGCATCCCGAAGACCGGATGCGGGCGGAGCTGATCGAGGAAACGGGATTCGAGGTTTCGGAACTCGAGCACCTGTTCGATGCTTTCATGAGCCCGGGCTCGGTCACCGAATATGTGGCATTTTTCCGAGGCACATACCATCTGAAGGACAAGGTTGCTGCTGGTGGAGGCAAGGAAACCGAGGGTGAGGACATCGAGGTGCTTCACGTTCCGCTCGACAAGGCACTCGGCATGATCCGGTCTGGCGAGATCATGGATGCCAAGACCATCGTTCTGCTTCAGGACCTGGCGCTGAAACAGTTGGCCGGCTAAAGGCGAAAGACATCGCGGTCGCAGGCCTTTGCGGTGGATAGCCGAAAGCTTGCCTTAATTTGACGGAAACCGTCCTGCAGGTAAGCTGCCTGTTCGCAACAAGGGTCACCGCCCGATGAAAAATTCGAAGCCCACCGGACGGCGCATCATGCTGCCCCTGACGACTGTCGTCGGGCTGGGGTTCGGTGCGTTTGTGGCAATTGCCATCGGTCTCGTTCTTGGCCTGTCTGTTTCCGCAAATTTCCGCAACACGTTTTCCCTGCTCAATGACAAGACGATCCTGAGTACCCAGGCGCTCGAAACGCAGCTGCGGACGCATTTCATTTCTGTCGAAAATGCGATTGTGGGTCTGAAACCCTATTTCGACGACGGCACGCTCGGTTTTGACGATGCTGACAGAACCCTGCAGGACCTGTCGATCGCACTGAAATCGAATAGTGACATCACCACTTTGGTGGCGACGACGCTGGATGGAAGCAAACTGGGGATCTACCGGGCACCGAACGGCAAATTGTGGCGGATCGAGACGGACTCGCCGCCGCCCGGCATGAACATTCAGCAGATGCCGCAACTGAGTGCGGACAGTCCGCCGACATGGGGCAAGCTCGTCAAGCACAAGGTCGGCCTGTTTGCGAATGTGTCCGTGCCGCTGGTACGTGACGGGAAGCTTGCCGGAATGCTGACGGCGGCAACGTCCATGGAAGAGCTCGCGCAAATCGTTTCCGCCCAGGACGAGGGCAGCGACAACACCGTCTTTATCATCGCCGACGGCGATCAGGTGATCCTGCATTCGGATGCGGCCTGGCTGCAGACCGGCGGCAGTATCCAGGACAAGCTTCCAGGGACCTGGCAGACGATTGGTGATCCCGTGCTGGCGGCCATGGCGAACGAGCAAAAGCTGGACGAATTCAAGAAGGCTGCTGAGCTCGGCATCGACGTTTCCATGGTCGAAGCCAATCAAGAAGAATATATCCTCATGAAGGCGAAACTGGACGGCTTCAGTGACCGACCCTGGACAGTCGGCCAGTATTACCTGAGCGCGACTGTTTCGCGGGAGCTTCGTCGGCTGGCCGGGTCCATGTTTGTCGGCTTCGGCGCACTGGTGGTGTCTGTGCTGATTGCCTTCTGGATGGGGCGGCGTGTTGCCCGCCCGCTGCGGAACCTCGCTGTTCAGTCCCAGCGGATCGGCAGCCTGTCGCTCAACGAGGTTGAACCGCTGCCGCGCAGCCGCGTCGCGGAGATTGACCAGGTGGCGCTGGCGTTCAATTCCATGGTCGAGGGCCTCAAGGCCATGAACACCTATGTGCCGAGGTCGCTGTTCATTAAACTGATGCGGCTGGGAGGTGGCAACGCCGCGCAGGCACGTGGCGCTGAACTCACCATTCTGTTCACGGATATCGTCGGCTTTACGGCGCTCTCCGAGCACTTGAGCGCCGAAGAAACCGCCAGCCTGCTCAACGAGCATTTTGCCATTCTGGTGGAGGCCGTCGAGGGGGAAGGTGGCACGGTGGACAAGTTCCTTGGCGATGGCATGCTGGCCTTCTGGGGCGCTCCCGACGCCCGCCCTGACCACGCTGAAGCTGCCGTCAGAACCGCGCGCCGGATCGCGGCCGCACTTCATGAGGCAAACCTGAAAGCTGTCGCGGAAGGTCGTCCGTCGATGGCGCTGCGCATCGGCATCCATACCGGACCGGCTGTTGTCGGCAATGTCGGCGGGCTTGATCGCTGGAACTACACCGTTGTCGGCGACACCGTGAATGCGGCCGAACGCTTGCAGACGCTTGGCAAGGAAGTGCCCGAGTGCCCGGAAGTGATTATCCTGGCAAGTGCGGACACTGTTGCTCATCTTCCAAGCGAAACGCACCAGCGGCCTGTCGGCGCGCACCATCTGCGTGGCCGAAGCGGACAGATGGAAGTCTATTGGCTTGATCCTTTTCCGCAACCGACGTCGGCGCAAAGGCCAGAGGAACGGCCGGTGTCCGCTGCCGAGTGATTCCCGCCTGTCGCATTCGTGGCCGACAAAGTGTTCCTTTCGTCTGGCTGATGTTCAGATGAAAGCAGAAAAATAAGTTCAGCCGCGTCCGGCAACTGCGGTTTATTCTCCGATTAGCCCCGTTTATCGAAGGGCAGGACAGGTTTGCTCTTGCGATCTGTGACGAACATCGCAGTCATGTTTCCTGAATCCTGCATTGCTATCCACTGGCGAATTTGGTTGTCTTTCAAATGCAATGAGGGCTTAGTAAGCCTCTGTCAGACAATGCTTGCCTGGAAGGAAATGCGCGGTGAATGTTCTCTCGATTGAGGGACTGACGGTAGATTTTAATACGGCGGAAGGTAAGGTCCGGGCGGTCGACGATGTTTCATTTGTCGTGCCTGAGAACCGGACTGTCGCGCTGGTGGGCGAATCCGGGTCGGGCAAGACTGTCATATCGCAGACGATCATGGGTCTATTGCCCCAGGCTGCATCCATTACATCCGGAAAAGTGATCCTTGCGGACCCGACCGGTGCCGAGCCTCCCGTCGATATTGCCACGCTGGAGCGTAAGGGACCGCAAATGCGTCACCTGCGCGGCAACAGGGTGGCGATCATCTTTCAGGAACCGATGACGTCGCTGTCGCCTTTGCATACCATTGGCGACCAGATCGGCGAGGCGGCGCTTCTTCACCGCAATGTTTCCAGATCCGAAGCGCGCGAACTGACCAAGACCATGCTGAGCCTGGTGCAGTTCCCCGATCCCGAACGCGCACTCGACACCTATCCCTTTGAACTTTCCGGTGGTTTGCGTCAGCGCGCGATGATCGCCATGGCCATGATCTGCCGTCCCGCACTGCTGATAGCGGACGAGCCGACCACCGCGCTCGATGTGACCATTCAGGCCGAAATTCTGAAGCTTATTCGCGAAGTTCAGGCAGAGCTGAGCATGTCGGTCCTGATGATCACGCATGATTTCGGCGTGGTCGCCAACATGGCCGACGAAATTGCTGTGATCTATCATGGTCGCATCATGGAAAAGGGGACTGCGCAACAGCTCTTTTCCGATCCGAAACACGACTACCTGAAAGCGCTGCTCAACGCGGTGCCCAGTTTCCAGATGGACCGGGAAGAGCGGCTGGTGCCGATCCGGCCGATCGAGGTCCGCTCGGAGGACCTGACGGCCAATCGACCGCATTGCGATGTCAAGCCCGGTGAGCCCCTGGTCGAAATGCGGGACGTCACCAAACAGTTCACCCTGCGCAAGGGCTCTTTCCTTGGCGGCAAGGTCAAGACAATGACCGCGCTCGACAGCATCAACCTGACGATCCGCCGGGGCGAATGCCTGGGGCTGGTGGGGGAATCCGGGTCCGGCAAGACCACCGCCGCAAAAGCGATCCTGAGAGCAATCAGTATCGAAGGGGGAAGTGTCCTCTACAATCGCGGCAAGGGGCTGGAAGATATTTCCAAGCTCAAGGGTGCGGAGTTGATGGACTATCGCCGCCGCGTGCAGTTGATTTTTCAGGACCCGTTCTCGTCACTCAATCCGCGCATGACCATCAACGACACGCTGATGGAGCCGTTGGAAGTGCATGGCATCGGCACGCCGCAGGAGCGGGCCGAACGGGCGCGCAATCTGATGAAACTGGTTGGCCTCGATCCGCGTTTCCTGCGCCGCTATCCGCATTCGTTTTCGGGCGGTCAGCGCCAGCGCATCGGCATTGCCCGGGCATTGGCGCTGAACCCGGAGTTCCTCCTGTGCGACGAGCCGACGTCGGCGCTGGACGTCTCGGTGCAGGCGCAGATCCTGAACCTGCTTCAGGATCTCAAGCGCGACCTGAACCTGACCTACCTCTTTGTCAGCCATAACCTGGCTGTCGTCGATTATGTCGCCGACCGGATCGCTGTCATGTGCCGGGGACGCCTTGTGGAAATGGGCGAGACCAGAAACGTGGTCGGCAATCCGCTTCATCCTTACACGAAGGCGCTGCTTTCGGCCGTACCCGAGCCGGACCTGTCGGCGCCACTGGATTTTGCCGCTCTAGATGCCAACAGAGCATCGGAGCCGCAATCATGGCCGGAACCTTTCCGATTGACCGATGGCCAGGAGCCATTGCTGGTGGAAATGGAACCGGATCATTTTGTCTGCGCACCTGGCCTGAAGAATGCCGGGGCGCTTGAGGGGACTGCAGCATGAACTTTTTGAATTCCTTGAGAGCCGGTCTTTTCCTGACCGCGGCTCTGATAGCAGGGCCATTGGCCGCGCTGGAGCTGAAGGAGACACCGGGCCTTGATCCGTCTCTTCCGCCCGTAGCGGAACGGGTGCCCTCCGAACCGCTGATCGTTGACCTTGAAGCCACGGGACGCTCCGTCGGCAAGCCGGGTGGCAAGATCGACACGTTGATTGGCAGGGCCAAGGATGTCCGCCTGATCAACGTCTGGGGCTATGCACGCCTGGTCGGTTATAACGAGCAACTGGATCTGCTGCCCGATATCCTCGCGGATGTGGAAGTTGAGGATGGCCGCATTTTCACGCTTCACACGCGTGAGGGCCATAAATGGTCTGACGGTCACCCCTTTGGCGCCGAGGACTTCCGCTATTATTTCGAGGACATTGTCAGCAACAAAAGTCTGACCCCGGCCGGCCTGCCGCCGTTCCTGATGGCCGATGGCAAGGCGCCTGAATTCGAGGTTCTGGACGAAACAACTGTCCGCTTTACCTGGGACAGCCCAAACCCGTTGTTCCTGCCGGAACTGGCAAAGGCCCGCCCTCCATTCATCTATCGTCCTGCCCATTATCTGAAGCAGTTCCACGAGAAATACGGAGACCCGGATTTCATCGCCAAGGAAGCTGAAAAGGTCAAGGCGCGAAGCTGGGCGCCGCTGCACAACAAAAAAGACGACATGTACAACGCACAGAACGTCGACATGCCGTCGCTGCAGCCATGGGTGCGCAACCGCGATGACAGCGATCTGCGCTTCGTTCTGGAACGCAACCCTTACTATCACCGGGTCGACAGCACCGGTCAGCAGCTGCCTTATGTCGACCAGGTCATCATGACCGTTGCCGATGGCAAGCTGATCCCGGCGAAGGCTCAGGCGGGCGAGAGTAATCTGCAGGCGCGCAATCTCAGCTTTTCCGACATCACCGTGCTGAAGCGGGGCGAGAAGGACAATGACTACGTCACTGCGCTCTGGTCCAACACCAAAGGTTCGGAAATCTCGATCCTGCCGAACCTGACCGTGAATGATCCGGTCTGGCGAGAGCTGATGCGCAACACGAAGTTCCGGCACGCCCTGTCGCTCGGGATCGACCGCAACCTGATCAACCGTGTCCTGTTTTTCGGCCTGGGAACGCCGGGCAACGACACCGTTCTGGCGTCCAGCCCGCTTTACGAAGCTGAATTCACCACCAAATGGGCGGAATACGATCCGGAACAGGCAAGCGCGCTTCTGGACGAGATCGGCCTGACCGAACGCAACGGTGAAGGCATTCGCCTGTTGCCCGATGGCCGTCCGCTGGAAATTATCGTGGAAACCGCAGGCGAGGATCAAGCGCAGGATGATGCCCTGGAACTGGTCAAGGAAATGTGGAAGGAAATCGGCGTTGCTCTGTTTGCCAAGCCGAGCCAGCGCGACAACATGCGCGAGCGGGCGATCACCGGTGATCTGATGATGTCTGTCTGGTGGGGCTTCGAGAACGGAATTCCGACGTCCGAAATGCCGCCGGATGACTATGCTCCGGTACACGGCGATTCGTTCTCCTGGCACAAGTGGGGCGACTATTACGAAACGCAGGGTAAGGGCGGTGAGAAGCCTGACTGGGCCCCGGCCGAACGCCTGATGGAGCTCTATAATTCCTGGCTGAATTCCAGAACGGCGGAAGAGCGCACCGCCATCTGGGAGGAAATGCTCCAGATCCATGCCGACGAGACCATTCACATCGGTCTCGTATCCGGTGTCCGTCAGCCGGTGGTGATCAAGAAAGTGGAAAACGTGCCGCTGGAAGGTATCTATGGTTGGGATCCGGGGGCGCATTTCGGGATCCATCGCATGGATGAATTCTACGCGGCCGAATAAGTCCGAACTCTGCCTGTTTTCCGGTCCGGCTGAAGACACCAGCCGGACCGGTGATTTCAGGTTTGACGGATGGATACGCTCCTGCCGGACATGGCGTCCGGGTCAGGAAGACATACGAACCGGAAGCGGAGATGTTGATCCGGTATTCCGCCAGACGTTTTCCGAGGGACTGACTCTTGTTTGAAAAACGTCATATTATCGAATTCGAAGTTGACCTTGAGTGCAGAAGTCAGAGCCTGATCTGCGCAAAGTGCCGGGGCTGAGGGGAGTTTAGGTGCTCTATTATATTGTCCGACGTATTTTGATGATGGTGCCCACCTTGCTGGTGATCAGTTTACTGATTTTCTTCATCATCGAGCTGCCGTCCGGTGATTATATCTCCAATCAGATTGCTGCCCTCAAATCCTCCGGTGAAAGTTCGTCGGTCGCCAAGCTCGAGTTTCTGCGCCAGGAGTTCTCACTCGACAGACCCTTTATGGAACGCTACCTGATCTGGGTCGGCCTCTGGCCGGGACCTCACGGGTTCGACGGTCTTATCCAGGGCAACTGGGGCTGGTCCTTTGAATTCGACAAACCCGTGGAGCAGGTCATCGGGCCGACGTTGCCCCTGACCGTGGTTCTGAATTTCGCGACGATCCTGTTCGTCTACGTGGTGTCGTTCCCTATCGGCATATTCTCCGCAACCCGCCAGTATTCCTGGGGAGACTACGGCTTCACCTTTCTGGGCTATTTCGGACTTGCAACACCCAACTTCCTGCTGGCGCTCGTTCTGCTCTACTTTTTCAATCGCTGGTTCGGCCTGTCCGTCGGCGGGCTGATGGATCCTCAATACATCGACCAGCCCTGGAGTTTCGACAAGGCGATGTCGGTGCTGGGCCATCTGATCGTGCCCACCATCGTGATCGGGACGTCGGGCACGGCGGCCATGATCCGCCGCCTGCGTGCCAATCTTCTTGACGAGTTGCACAAGCAATATGTCACCACGGGCCGGGCCAAGGGCCTCAAGGAAAACCAGCTTCTTGTGAAATATCCCCTGCGCATGGCCATCAACCCGTTCATTGCAGACATCGGCAATCTGATCCCCTCGCTTGTATCCGGATCGGTGATCGTTTCGGTGGTGATGAGCCTTCCGACCGTCGGCCCGGTTCTGGTGGCCGCGCTTCAATCCCAGGATCAGTTCCTGTCCGGTTTCATTCTCCTGTTCGTTGCCGTTCTGACCCTGATCGGGATGCTGATTTCCGATCTGTTGTTGGCAGTGCTCGATCCGCGTATTCGCCTCGGCGGGAGGGCCTCGACATGACCATGGACGTGAAGAAAACGCCCGGGCGCGAGGTGGAACATTACGTCGATCCGACGCCCTTCAACCCGGCTGTCACCGAGGAAATGACCGCCGAACAGGAGCGCTACTACCAGGCTTCCCAGTGGAAGATCATGTGGTGGAAATTCAAGCGCCACAAGATTGCGGTCTGGTCGGGCGTGGTCCTGATCCTGTTCTATCTGTGTGTGCCCTTTGCAGAGGTAATCGCGCCCTATGGTGCCAACAGCCGCGACAGCATGCATCTGTATGCGCCTCCGCAACCGATCCACCTGTTCCATGACGGCAGCCTCGTCGGCCCGTTCGTCTATGGCATGACATCGGAAATCGACATGGAAACCCTGCAATGGGTGTTCAAGGACGATCCGAACGATGTCCAGCCGCTCCGCTTCTTCTGCAGCGGCGCTAAGTACAAGTTCTGGGGGCTGTGGGACGCCTCCTTTCACCTTGTCTGTCCGGCGGAAGGTGGGACGATGTTCCTGCTCGGTACGGACCGTCTTGGCCGTGACCAGTTGTCAGGCCTCATCTATGGAGCTCGGCTGTCGCTTACCGTCGGTCTGATCGGTGTTGCCATCTCGATTGTTCTCGGGCTCTTCTTCGGCGGCATCGCCGGCTATTTCGGCGGCTGGATCGACAGTCTGATCCAGCGTGCCATCGAGATCCTGCGATCGCTTCCCGAACTTCCGCTGTGGATGGCGCTGTCTGCAGCGCTGCCGGTGACCTGGAGCCCGGTCTGGATCTATTTCGGTCTGACGATCATCCTCGGTCTGCTCGACTGGCCCGGGTTGGCGCGTGCTGTCAGATCCAAGCTGCTGTCGCTTCGGGAAGAGGAATACGCCAAGGCGGCGGTTCTGATGGGCGCCAAGCCGAAGCGGGTGATCACGCGGCACCTGTTGCCCGGCTTCACCAGCCACATCATTGCGTCGGCGACATTGTCGATCCCGTCCATGATCCTGGGTGAAACGGCTCTGTCCTACCTGAACCTCGGCCTGCGCCGGCCTGCCGTTTCCTGGGGTGTTCTTCTGAACGAGGCGCAGAACATTTCGGTGGTCACCGTCTATCCATGGCTGATGGCTCCGGTGTTGCCGATCATCATCGTGGTATTGGCGTTCAATTTCCTGGGTGACGGTTTGCGCGACGCGGCAGATCCCTATAAGTGATGCATCTGAAATCTGAAGAACCGGCGGGCCGTTCTGGCCCGCCTTGCTGTTAGGAAGTCACAATGTCGAAGAATGCCACCACCGCCGCCGGCTGGGACGAGGAATATGAAGCCGGTCGCTGGGCCTTCCTGCGCTCGCTGCCCGAAAGCGGTCGCTATGGCATCATCGGCATGTGGTTGAACCTGACCGGTTCCATGGACGAGGTTCTCGACATCGGCTGCGGCGAAGGCCTGCTGTACGAGCGCCTTCAGCCCATGGGCGTCAAGCGCTACGTCGGCATGGATCTTTCCCCGGCTTCACTTCAGATCGCCAATGTCGACCCCGCGATTGCCAGCCTGAGGGCAGGCGACATGCACACATTCGAGGCGCAGGAGGGCGAGACCTTCTCGGCCATCGTCTTCAACGAGGTCCTTCACTTTGCGGAAGATCCGGCTGCCGTCGTTGCCCGCTATGTCCCGTTCCTGAAGGAAAACGGTGTCATCGCCCTGTCGATGTATTCACCGAAAAAGCCCGAGTCAGGTGCCAACAAGCTGATCAACAAGCTCTGGAAAGCGACCGACGATACCAGCAAGTGGGAAGTCCTAGACGACTACCGTCTCGTCTCCGACAAGAAAGGCGTGACCTGGCGCATGCGGCTGGTGAAACCGGTTCGCTAATCAGCCAGCATTTACAAGGAACCGATCCTGAGGAGGAAAGGCAGACCCGTCTCCAAGGAGAACCGGCCTCGGCCATGACAACGGGCAGGCCGTCGCGCGCAAAGATGGCGGACGGCCCGGTCAGATCACTCGTTGGCTTCTTCAGGCAGGAAATCGACCGCGTGCTGGGCTGACAGTTCGACGATGCGGGCGACGTCGGTCTGATCGTGCAGTGCTTCGAACAGATCCTTGAGCTGCCCCATCGGAGACACCCAGAAAAGCGCACGGCAGGGTTTGTCCGACTTGTTGAAATAGCCGTGCGGAATGCCGCGCGGCATGCGCACGAGATCGCCTGCCTTCGCCTTGGTCCATACCCCGTCGAGTTTCAGATCCAGTTCGCCTTCCTGAACGAGAATGAACTCGTCCTGATCAGGGTGGATGTGAACGGGCACGAACTGGCCGGGTTCGGAATTCGTCTCGAAGGCGAAAGCCGCCTCGCAGACGGCCTTGGGATAATAGACTTGGCCGAGAATGTTCCAGACGACGTCTTCATAACCTGTGCCATTTTCGGTTATGCCCTTTTCCAGATCTTTCATCGCAATTCCCTCTGATTGATTTGTGGAATTGTCCTCTTTTCGAGACTCTTGTTTTTGGCCGTCATGCCGGAAGCCGGCGTTTCTGGAGACTGCCGTGTTGCTTCCCGCGGAACTGTCGTTTTTTAGGCGTCATGAGTATGCCATGACGGCTGAGGCTATTTCTGGTCTGGCGACGTTCCGCAATGATATGGAAAGTTCACGCTGCCCGGATCAATAGATATTTTCAGCATAAAATATGTAAATGCAATAACTTTGATCGGCCCGCGAGCAGCTCTATAAGGCGCGAATGAACGAGGCAGGCTTCCTCATTGGCCTTTTCCGGAAGCCACGAGTGCAGGCTGAAGACCTTTTTCAGGCCAAGGATATCACGCTTGTAGGCTTCACCGCGGTGCGTGCGCCACGCCTCATGCCGGTCCGGGCAGCATCAAATCCGTCACTCATTTGCCGTCGACTGATTTGGATAAAATATTTGTATTTGCATGTATTGGTGTCTAGGTTAACGCTTGCGAGCCAGTCGATCGGTCTCCTTACTTCGAGCAGTCAGAATGCTCTCGGCGGACATATTGTCGAAGCTTTGCAAGTTGCTTGGAGGGGGCGAAAGCGAGGGGGTATCGCAGGCCGGCTCTGGAAAGTCCGTCGTTGAATGTCGCCTTTTCTGGCGCTCGAACCTCGTGTTTGGCAGCTCTTCAGGAGGCGCGCCACACGCTTCTTTCTCCCGCAAACAGAGACCCGTCAATGTCCGCAGACAGGACAGTTGAAGAAGCGATGGCGGGAGGAAGATCGGAAGCCATTTTTCAAGAAGGGAAAAGTCATGACATGTAAGTTAGGTAGCCAGTCTCCCCGGATAGCCGCAGCCTTGGCGCTGTTCGCGGTCGTTGCATTCGGGACGGCCGCTCGCGCCGAGCCTGTGCCTGGCATGCGGGGTGTCAATCATATCGGCCTGACCGTGCCGGACATGGGCCAGGCGGTGACCTTCTTCAGCGACGTTCTGGGCTGCGAGAAAGCCATGTCCTTCGGTCCGTTTCGCGACGACAAAGGCACTTTCATGCAGGACATGCTGAATGTCGATCCGCGCGCCGTCATCGAAGAGATCACCTTGATGAGATGCGGCTTTGGCTCGAACATTGAACTGTTCAGCTACACCTCTCCCGATCAGCAGACGATCTATCCGAAAAACAGCGACATTGGCGGCTATCACATCGCGATCTATGTCGAGGATATCGACAAAGCCGCCGAGTATCTGAGAGCCAATGGCGTCAGGACGCTAGGCGGGCCGCTTCCGGTTACCGAAGGTCCGGCAGCGGGCCAGACAATCCTCTATTTCTTTGCGCCCTGGGGGCTGCAGATGGAGGCGATATCCTTCCCGGAGGGGATGGCATACGAAAAGGAAGGTGGTCCCGTCCTCTGGTCCAACACGGACCCGGCAAAGTGATCTGCTAACAAGGACAGACCGGTAGGATCGGAAAGAGTGATGGCATCCGCCCATGCTCGCAGGACGGTGGGGTAGTGCTCCGGAAAAAGGCGTCGGGGCCCACGCAAACCGTCCCGTTCGCACGTATTTGCTGCGCTGTTGCCGGGTAGCTTCAAATCGTCGCGAAGCGATGCGAATAAGGCACCGCTTCGCCGCTTCTGGTTGGTTAGCCCGGAAGCACGACAATCGTCGATTTGCCACCTTTGTTGCGAAGGGCATGAACGGGGGCAAGGTCGGGGTCGCGGTGCCAGGCCTTGGCGGCTTCCGCGTTTGGGAAGGTCAGCAGGGCGACCATGTTCGGCGCATCGATCGCGGCTTCCAGAACCAGAGGGTCCGGATCGGCGGCGATAACGCTGCCGCCGTGACGGGCGAGGGCGCCTGCGGCTTTCTCCCGGTACGCGCCGAGGGCGTCGCGGTCGGTTACGGTGATCATGGCGAGGGCTTGTACAGACATCTCATTGTCTCCATTGCTTGAGATGCTGAAATGCTATCGCAGAGCGGTCATGCGAAAAATTCTTCAAATTTGTAATCGAACTGTGCAAAAATGCACCGCTATGTATAGCTGGGATGATCTGAAATTCGTGCTCGCCATCGCCAATGCCGGCAGCCTGACAAAGGCCGCCCGCAGCCTTGGTGTAACGCACAGCACCGTGTCGCGGCGGCTGTCGTCGCTGGAAGAGGAGATCGGAACACGTCTGTTCGACCGTCTTCCCGAAGGGTTCACACCGACCACCGCCGGTGAAGAGGCGGTTGAGGCCGCCCGCCGGATGGAAATGGAAGTGCTTGCGCTGGACATGCGCATTGCCGACAAGGATGCCGAATTGGAAGGCCCGCTTCGGGTCACGGCGGCCCAGCTCATTTTCCAGGTGCAACTGGCCGAGATCGTCGCTCGTTTCAAGGAACGGCACCCGGCCATTGACGTGACCATGAACGCAGCCAACGAAATTCTGAGCCTGCACCGGCGCGAGGCCGATATTGCGGTGCGTGTCACCGACAAGCCCGACGAAAGCCTGTTCGGACGTCTCGCCACCGGCCAGAACCGCTGTTTCTACGTGTCGCGAGATTTTGCCCGTCGGTACCGGGACGCTGCGCTTGAAACGGTGACATCGCAGGCCGTGCCGTTCATCGCCTTCAAATGGTGGGGCAACAAGGTGCCGAGAGAATTGCGCGAGCGTTTCCCCAATGGTGAGGTGGCGACGGTGACCGACGACATGATCACCATGCATGCGGCGGTGCGAGCCGGTATGGGTATTGGCCGTTTGCCGTGCTTCGTGGGCGACCCGGACTCGGAGCTGATCCGCTTGCCGGGTGTGGAGCCAAGCCGCTACTTCGACATCTGGATCCTGACGCATCCGGACCTGAAGAATGTGGCCCGTGTGCGCACGTTTCTGCGCTTCGCCGCTGACGCCTTCAAGGAAAACAGCGGTCTGTATCTCGGGAATTGAAAGAGGTTCGCAGGTTCAAAGCCAGCGTCGGACGCGCGCACAATAGTCAAGGTATGTGTGGCCGAACAGGCGCTTAAGATGCTCTTCCTCGGGCTTGATCTGGAATTCCGTCAGATACCAGACGAAAGCCGGTACAACGGCGAAGATCGTGGCTGTGCCGAGATAAGCGCCGAACGCCAGCAACAGCAGAACATCGGCGACATACATCGGGTTGCGCGACACCCTGTAAAAGCCGTCGCTCACCAGCGCCTTGGCCTTGCCCGGTGTTGTCGGATTGAAGGTTGTTCTGGCCAGGATGAAGCGAAAAAGGGCATGCCCGCCAATCGCCAGTCCGGCAATCAGAAACAAGAGGGCGAGCGCGTCCTGTCCTGCAAAGGTGACGTTGAGCGCCGGAAACAGTTTGGCACCTGCATAGAGCAGCAGAAGCCCAAACCCGAGGACGACAGGAGGGGGAAGCAAAAGGCGCATGCTTTGCCTCAGGTGTTCTGAAGGACGATGGGCTTGCCATGCGGTGTCGCTTTGGCTGCCTCGTCCCAGGCCCTGCGCAGGTCTGCCAGCTGTCCGGCGGCCGCAATGTTCTTGGCCGTAAGCAGTGCCTCAAAAGCGGCCAGCCAGCGATCGTAATAGCCTTCAGTCTCGCCGCTGCCATCGCCGTCCTTGGCTAGTTCGGCGCCAAGTGCCTCGGCCCATTCGCCCCAGGTGAACACGCCGGCTTGATGCGCCTTCACCGTCATGGCGAAAATCCTCGCTTCCCAGGGGGCGCTGAACACGGGGCCACCGTCTTCATCAAGCGGAAGGCGCGGCGTAGTCAGAAACTCAGCGGGCAAGGTCAAGATAAGGCTCCCAGAGATCAATGCGCAGGGTCAGCTTGGGATCGCTATCCCGCCCCCAGATGTCCGTGCCCTTGAAGAGAACGCCGTAGAGCCAGGCAGGCTGTTCGCCTTCGCCATGGGCGTTGGTGTCCGGAAACACGTGAACGCCGTGAATGACCTCAATCGTGCCGACGGCATCGCGGGCGTAACGGGGCAGGCGGGTGTGGTGTTCGGGGTTCATGCGCCGTGTGTGAACCTTGTCACCGACCTGGAACCTGGCAGGCTGGTGCACGTCCCGCTCAACCGGGGCGCCCTTGGACAGGGTTCCGGCCACGTCGTCTGCCGAGAGCACGCGCTTGACAGACTTGGGCTCTTCAAGCTTTCGGCCTTCTTTCAGCTCCTCTTCCGTTACAAGGCCGTTGGAGAGCAGGAGTTTTTCCAACCCCCGGGTCCAGATCTCGTAATAGCTGGAAGAGAGATAGGTGACCGGCGGAAAGGATTCGCGGGCAAAGCGCGAGGCATCCAGCGTCCAGGATCCGGTCGCGCCCATGGCCAATGTCATGGCAAAGGCACGTTCTTCCCATTTGGCGTGAAAGTTCGGCTCGTTTTCTTCCAGTTCAATGGGGCCGAAGCCCATCTGCCCACCCAGATCCTGCGCACCGTTCATGCTGCATCCTCCAGGGTGGAAGGTTCAAGGGCGAGCCCGGTTCCGATCATGCTGTTGCGGGTGACAAGATCGGCCAGGCGGTCTTCGCTCCAGCCATCGGTTCCTGCAGGACGTTTCGGGATCACCAGATACCGGATTTCGGCCGTCGAATCCCAGACGCGGATCTCGGTGTCATCGGGCAGCGTCACTTCGAACTCGGCCAGAACGCCGCGCGGGTCGCGTACGGCTCTGGAGCGGTAGGGCGCAGATTTGTACCAGACCGGCGGCAGACCCAGGACGGTCCACGGATAACAGGAGCACAGCGTGCAGACGACCATGTTGTGAATGTCGTCGGTATTCTCGACCGCCACCATGTGTTCGCCCTGCCGGCCGGTGAAACCAAGCTCGGCTATGGCTGCCGTTGCGTCTTTCAATAGCCGCTCCCGATAGTCCGGGTCAGTCCACGCCTTTGCCACCACAAGGGCGCCGTTTCGCGGGCCGATTTTTGTCTCGTAGGTCTCGATCAACTCGTCCAGAGCAGGAGGATCGATATAGCCCTTTTCCGTCAGCAGCGTTTCCAGCGCGCGCACGCGCAGCTCGACTTCGCTGAGTTCGGAATGGTCGTGATCGTGGGAATGATCGTGGTCGTGAGCGGACATAAACGGCTCCTGATGTCGCGGGTGTCACATATGAGAACGCAGGTCGAGACCTGTCAAATCAAACACGTGGTGGTTATCTGGAATTACGCGGCACCTGTCCTCCCGGATCGGTATTCGACCTCGTCTCACTTGTCCGGGATGACGATGTCGGACGGGTCGGTTCCGAAGATTAGTTACATATGTAACCAATTTGACTTAGATCAAGGCGCGGGCGCGCGCTTCCAATATGGTTACATATGTAACTAATTTGGAGGAGCGGTCCCATGAAGATCGAGCAGATGCATCACGTCGCCTATCGGTGCAAGGACGCCAAGGAAACCGTGGAATGGTACGGCAAGATGCTGAACATGGATTTTGTTCTGGCCATCGCCGAAGATCATGTGCCGTCCACCCACGATCCGGACCCCTACATGCACGTCTTCCTGGATGCGGGTAACGACAATGTTCTGGCATTCTTCGAATTGCCGACCAAGCCGGAAATGGGGTTTGACCCGAACACGCCGCGCTGGGTGCAGCATATCGCCTTCAAGGTGAAGGACCGGGACGAGCTGATTGCCTTCAAGGACCACCTGGAAAAGAACGGTGTCGACGTTCTGGGCGTCACCGATCACTCGATCTTCCATTCGATCTATTTCTTCGACCCGAACGGCCACCGTGTGGAACTGGCTTGCCCGGACCCGGAGGAAGACAAGCTTCTGGCGCGCCTGGACAAGGTCAAGTGGGAGATGCTCGAGGAGTGGTCGACGACCAAACGGGCCCCGAAACACGCTGACTGGCTGCATGCCAAAGAGTTGGCCGATGTGTGAGGAGGACACATGCCGCCAATGCGGCAAATGCCGTTCGATTGAAGCCGCCTTGGCGGATCTGGGAGGAGAGCCCAATGTTTCAGACCTATCAATATCCGCAGTACGACTACCGGCAATCAGAGGAACAAAAGGCCGATACGGTCAAACGCCACAAGGTGGTGGTGATCGGCGCTGGGCCGGTCGGGCTGACGGCCGCGCTTGATTTCGCCCAAAGAGGCATCCCCACGGTCGTTCTGGACGACAACAACACCGTTTCCATCGGCTCGCGCGCGGTCTGTTATGCCAAGCGACCGCTGGAAATCTGGGACAGGCTCGGCTGCGCCACGCGCATGATCGACAAGGGCATTGAATGGAAGATCGGCAAGGTCTTCTTCCGCGACGATCTTGCCTACACCTTCGATCTTCTGCCGGAAGACGGCCACAAGATCCCGGCCTTCATCAACCTCCAACAATATTATCTGGAGGAATACATGGTGGAAGAGGCGCAGAAATCGAACCTCATCGACCTGCGCTGGAAGCACAAGCTCCTGAACTTGCAACAGAACGACGACCACGCGGTTCTGACCGTCGAAACACCGGACGGAGTCTTCAAGATGGAAGCCGAGTGGGTGGTTGCCTGTGACGGCGCCAATTCCGATACGCGCAAGATGGTCGGGGCCGGCTTTTCCGGTCAGTTCTTCCAGGACCGGTTCCTGATTGCCGACATCATCATGAAGGCCGATTTTCCGACAGAACGCTGGTTCTGGTTTGATCCGCCGTTCCATCGTGGCCAATCGGCCCTCCTGCACAAGCAGTGCGACGACGTCTGGCGGCTGGACTTCCAGCTCGGCTGGGAGGCCGACCCGGAAGAAGAGAAAAAACCGGAAAACATCATTCCGCGCGTCCAGGCCATGCTGGGCGAGGACAAGGAGTTCGAGCTGGAATGGGCTTCCGTCTACCAGTTCGCCTGCCGGCGGATCGATAACTTCCGCTATGGACGGGTGCTGTTTGCGGGCGATGCTGCCCATCAGGTCTCGCCCTTCGGTGCACGTGGCGCCAACACGGGTGTTCAGGACATCGACAATCTGGGCTGGAAGCTGAAACTGGTGCTGGATGGCGATGCTCCGGAAAGCCTCATCGACAGCTACCATACGGAAAGAGCCTTTGCGGCAGACGACAACCTGTTGAACTCGACCCGGTCCACCGACTTCATCACGCCCAAGAACGAGGCCTCGCGAAGGTTCCGCGATGCGGTACTGGATTTGTCGGAAGTCACCGACTTTGCAAAACCGCTGGTGAATTCCGGACGTCTGTCTGCCCCGACACCCTATGTGGAAAGCCAACTCAACACAGCCGATGAATCCAGCTTCGCCGGAAACATGACCCCGGGCACCTGTTGCGCCGACGCGCCGGTGAAGGTGAATGGCGAGGCGGCCTGGTTCCTCAATCAGATCGGCGACGGCTTCACGCTGCTGATCTTTGGCGATGAAGCGGCAGAAGATGTAACAGCTGGCAACGTCAAGGCCCGTGTCCTGCGCGTGGGCAAGGACCTTCAGGACAACGACGGGACACTCGCCGCCCGCTACGACGCTGCCCCCGGCACGGTCTATCTGATCCGACCGGACCAGCACGTCGCCGCCCGCTGGCGCTATTTCAACGACAACAAGGTGGAAGCTGCCTTGAAGACCGCGATGGGAGGCGCATGAACCATGCCCCTGAATCCGAAGCTGAACCTGACACGCAATCTGCCCGATCCGGACGGCTTTTATGAGTATCTGGTCTCCAGCCAGCGCCATATGAGTGATGAGGACGCCAATTGCATGAATGCCCGGCTGATCCTCATCCTCGCCAACCAGATCGGCGATCTGGATGTCCTGAAGGCAGCCATCGACTTCGCGGCCAATCCCAAGGCGGCGGAGAAAAGGGAAGCGGCTTGAGCCAGCAGGGCGAACCACCAGTTTCGCTGCATGTTCAAGCAGACGTCACTTGTCCTCCCAGAAAAGGCCGGGATCCAGTAACCTGCTGAGGTTACCGCGGTTTTCGGCCGAGATGTGCGAATACTGGGTCCCGGTCCTGCCGCTTAAGCGGCGAACCGGGACGACAAGGAAAGAGATTAGCGCGTGCCTTTTACTCACTCCCTCAGGCGCGCCATCGCATAAGCATCGACAAATGCCCCGGAGCGGAAGGCGAAGTCTCTCAAGGTGCCTTCAATTTCGAAGCCGAGCTTCTGATAGAGCCGGACAGCAGCGTCGTTGTCCGCAAAGACGGTCAGTTCCAGCCGGTGGATGTTCATCCAGTTATCGGCAATCTCGATCAGTTCGCCCAGCATCGCCTGTCCGATCCCGCGTCCGGAATAATCGTCGTGCACCCCCATCCCCAGACTGGCAGCATGTCCGCGCCTGCCGGTAAATCGGTTAAAGCCGGCGGCGGCGACCAGTTTTTCGCCCAGGTAACCGACCAGGGACACCTTGTCCGGTGAGGACTGGCTCACACGGGCCTCGACGTCCTTGCGCCTTGGGTAGGGCAGGCGCAATGTGCCCTGCCGGAACTTCGGCAGACCTTGCAGAACGGTCAGTCCGTCCACGTCTTCCGGTCTTTCGGCGCGAATGACCAGGCCTTCAGGCCAGCTTCTGGCCATGGAAACCGGAGCAAACTCCGCAGGAATGTCTGATATGTTCATGTTGCTCTCTTGGATGTGATCGAGAGAGCAGGCATCTGGCAAACCCTGCTCCTCGAAGCAGGGTTGCGATGTGATCCGGCTAGGCTTTTTCAGCCAACGGCGATCCCTTCGCGTCCCCTGCGGGAACGACGATGTGCACCATGGTTAGATGTAGGGCCGCGCGATTGATCATGCCTCACAATTTTCTGTTGTGCGTCTTCTGTCAATTGACGGCATACGATCTCCTCTGGGGGAATCTTCGCCAAGCCGTTTTGCAAATGAAACGCCTGACGTCACACTGGGAGCATCGATCATGACATTGGAGGCCGGGGTGAAAATCGGGCTGGGCGGTGGATGCCATTGGTGCACCGAGGCCGTCTTTCAGGCAATTGCGGGCATTTCGAACGTGGACCAGGGCTTTATCCGCTCCGATCCGCCTGAAGACGCCTGGTCAGAAGCGGTGGTTGTCACCTTCGATCCGGTCGCGCTGCCGCTGGAGGTCCTGATCGAGATCCATCTGCGCACCCACTCCAGCATGTCGCGTCACAAGATGCGCGGCAAGTACCGCAGCGCGGTCTATGTCTATGACGCAGGGACAGGCGTAAAGGTCGGGCGCATTCTGCGCGGCCTGCAGCACGAATTCGACGAACCGCTTGTCACCAGTGTGATGACGCTTGCCCAGTTCAAACCGTCGGATGAGCAGTTCCGGAACTATTACGCCAAGGGTCCGGAGCGTCCATTCTGCAAGACCTATATCGACCCGAAACTCGCGCTGTTGCGCAAGCAATATTCTGCCGTGTTGAAGCCGGAGCGGCTGGAAGCGGCGGAATAGACGAGGACGAACGCCAGGTCTTGTCTCTGCCTGTCAGGGGTGAGGATGCGGAAAGCCATGCCGCTCGGTGAGGGCGTCGAGGATCGCATCCTTGTCATTGATGAAACCGCCTTCGGCGAGCACCAGCACCGGCAAAGACTGATTGTCTTCCCCCAGCAAATCTGCAACTTCCCTGCGCGGTTTCGGCCAGGCAATGCGGCGAACATCGAGACGTTCTGCAAGCTCCGGAAAGGAGGCAAGCACGCCTTCCATCAGCGCGCAATGCCAGCAGTAGAAGGTCTTGCCGGGATAGGCGGGATCTTCGAAGCCGGGAGTGAGAATATAAAGCGTGTCTCTCATGACTTGATTGCCCCTCGTTCAGGAGCGCGCTTTAGGCGACACGCTCCAAGCCTCATCCGAACGGCCAGGAGCCATTCTCGCCGAAAAGGCTCTTCACCTCCGGCCATTCCGCACCTTCATGATGGGCGGCAATCTCCAGGAAAACGTCCAGAAACTCGAAGCAGCCATCGTCATGCACCAGATGGTGCGTGAGGAGGCCAACCGGCTCGGTGCCGGTGTTGCGCCGGCGGGTCAGCTGCAGGTCGAAACGAAGGCGCGCGCTTTCCCAGCCGATGAAGCGCACCTGCTTTTTCCATTTCAGGATGTCGATGTGCGACTGGAGCTGATGCGCCCGCGGGAAATTGTGCCAGGTGAAGGTTGAAAGGCCCGGCAGGCCGAGGCCAGGCAGACGGCGCGAGATTTCCGGGTCGATCCGGTTCCAGGGCGGCACCATGGCCTTGACGAACTTCTCGCCGAAGAGCTCCTGAAGGCGGTCATGGCCTGACTTGAGCTCGGCCATCAGTTCGTCCGGGTCCCGCCGGGAGCCAAGCTCCGCGGCCTTTTCGCCGAGATCCTTCCGTTGGAAATTCTTGTGCTGCCAGCCATGCTGCAAGACCAGCGCATGAGGCTCCCCGGCAAGCCGCTCTGCAAGGGCTCTGGTGGCCATCTTCGGAATGACGGCGAATGCCAGATCGACGTTGTGGCTGTCGGCGAGCGACAGCATACGCTCAAGGGCAGGCGTCGGCTCGACGGCATCGTCATCCCGCCACCAGAAGCGCACCTTGCGGCCGCGTTCGGCGAACCAGTCGAGATGATCGGTCAGCTCTTGCCGGAAGCGCTTCGCATCAGTGGTCATGTCATCCGGTCCTTCAGGTCTTGAAGCAGGACGCGGGCGCTTTCCTCGGCGCCGCCGAGGCGGACTGTGTGCTTGCTGCGGGAAAGGGCAAGGGCATCGTCAATGGCGCCAGCAAGCCGCTCCGGCGTAAGGTCTGCCTCCGGCGTGACAATGGCCCGGCCATGGCCGGCCAGCGCTTCCGCGCGTTGCGTCTGTTCGGTTTCGTTGATCTGGGCAAAGGGCACGAAAACGGCTGGAACCCCGGCCTGCAGAATGTCGAGCACCGTGTTGTAACCCGCCTGGCTGACGGAAAGCCGCGCGCGTTTCAGGAGGTCCGGGAAGTCTCGCCGGGCCCGCTCCACGATCACGCCGTCGACGGCGCTTTGCCGGTAGATGGCAAAGGCATCGTCGGAAATATCGTGACCGATCAGCACCCGCCACTGCGTGTCTTCGGCTCGCCTGGACAGTGGCCTTGCTTCCAGGGCTGCCGACAGCAGGCTTTCGGCAACGGCGCCGCCGCCACAAGAAATGACCACCTCGTCCTCGCCATCGGTGCCTTCAGCGGCAGGCCGGGGCTCGCCGCCCACATACCCGGTGTAGCGAACCAGATGGTCGACCTCCTCGGCAAAGGGGAAACTGTCGGCAAGGCGGATGAAGTCGGGATCGGAATGGATCAGGATCCGGTCGTAGTATTTCAGCGCCTGGTCCGCCATCCAGCGCTCCTTCCAGAGCTGCTTCTTGCGCACCAGAATATCCCGGATGGACGTGGCAATCAGCGGCGCCCTTGTGCGGGACGTTGCCGCTTCCATCAGCGGGGTCAGCTCGAAGTCGAGCTGGCGGCGGCCGAAAGGGTAGGTCTCGGTCAAAAGCAGGTCGTAGTCGTCGGCATCGAGAACTTGAATCGATGCTTTAACGCGCGCGATTTTCCAAGCCTCGTCAATATCTTCATTATCCAAAGTCACAAGGCGCTTGAAGCTGGCATCCGGGCTTTTGCAGGCTGGGAGCTCGACGACCTCCAGCGGCCCGGTGTCGAGTGTCGGCGGTATGGCGTTGCCGCTTGCAAGGGTAACCTCCAAGCCTTCGGCGGCCAGCGCCTTGCCGATGGCGGCCGCCCGCACGACGTGGCCTGTCCCGAGCAGATGCTGAACATGAATGAGGGCCTTGAAGCTCATGCGTCTTTCGTCTCCCGGCGGCTCAGGTGGTTCCGCACGGCCTTTTCCGCAAGGGCTTCCAGCCGGGCAGCGCCTGCCGGAAGGGTGTGAAAATGCTGGATGTGATGGCGCGCGGCCAAGCCCAGCCTGTCCACAAGCGCCGGCTCCTGCATCGCACGGCGCAGGTTGGCGGCGAGGGCATGTGCGTCCCCCTCAGGCGACAGCAATCCTGTTTCCCCGTCGCGGACAATATCGGGAACACCGAAGGTGTCACCGGCAATGACCCCGACGCCTGCTGCTTGCGCTTCCAGCAGAACGAGGCCGAAAGCTTCTCGGATCGCCGGCCAGACGAGGAGGTCGTGCCGGGCGTATTGGGCAGGAAGGTCCTCGCTGGACAGAGCGCCGAGCCAGGTGATCCGCTCGGCTGGAAAAAGCCCCAGCACCTGATCGCGCACCGGGCCGTCGCCAATCAGTGTCAGTTGCCAGGGCAGATCCCAAAGCTCGGCCAGCGCCGCGGCAAGCACTTCGTAGGAGCGCTGCTTGTCGCCCTCGCGCATCATGCCGACAGCCAGCAGGTTGAGCGGAGGTGCTGCCAGAGGCTTGGCGTAGGCCGCGGCGGCCAGAAAGGGGTCGGCATCCAGAAACGGCAGCATCACCGAAAGACAGCGATGAGGGACGACCTCTGCAAGGCATTCGGCATCCGCATGGTGGAGCGCGGCGACGGCGTCGGCGCGCTGCAAGGCCGCATCGGCGGCGGCAAAGCCGGACGCCCAGTCGCCCTGTTGCCGTTTCGGCGCGCGGCTGGCTTCCACGATGGCGTAGGGAAGGTCGAACCGGTCAGCAAGAGCAGGGCCGATCCAGTCGGGCGCCTTGTGGTAAAGATGATAGGTCAGGAAAAGATCGGGCCGGTAGCCCGACTGCTCCCAGTCGGCGCCTATCCGCTCTGCCTCGGCGAGCGCCTGCTCGCGCACTTCCGACTGGATACTGTCGCTGCCGTCCTTGCGCCACGACCGGAACCGGCTGGCAATCGTCACCTCATGCCCGAGACTTTCCAGTGCCTTCACGATCAATCGTCCCATGGTCCGGTCGCCGGACGGGACTGGATGATCCAGCGGTTTCATCGGGGCAGTGAAAGCGATTTTCATGATTTTCCTAAGCGTAGGGCCTAAAGGACCTTGCGGAATTTGTCTGCGAGCCGATCAAGACCCGGGTCTGTCGAGAAGGTCGTTCTGACCCGCTTGGCCGCGGCAAGCCCAAGACGGTGACGTGTTTCAGGCGCGGTCATCAGGTCCTGCATTGCTGCTGCCAGAGCCTCTGGCGCGCCCGGATCAACCAGCACACCGGTTTCGCCATCCAGGATCAATTCAGGTATTGCAGAAACCCTGGTGGAGAGGCAGCAAATCCCCATGGACTGTGCTTCCATCAAGACGTTGGGCAGGCCATCCCTGTCACCGGATCTGGCAAGCTTGGACGGTAGCACGAAGAGGTCCGCCTCGCGGCAGGTCGCAATCACCTCTTCGCGTGGCTGGGCTCCCCGCCAGATGATCCTGTCCGACAGGTTCAACTCATCAGCCTTTGCCTTCAGGATGTCGGAAAGCTCACCGCCGCCAATATGCGTGAACTGCCAGTTGAGAGACGCGGGAAGCTGTGCAAGCGCGTCCAGAAGGTCGTCATAGCCCTTCTTCTCGACGGCGCGACCGACGGAAACCAGGCGCACGGGCTCCGCGCTGCCGTCACGCGCCGCTCCTTTTGCCTTCGGCTCGGGAAAACCGGAGAAGTCGAGCCCGTGATAGAGCAGTTCGATCTTGTCCGGCTCGTCGGCGAGGCCTTTCAGATGTTCGGCGTTGACCGCCGTACAGGTGACGCCCCAGGCCGCATCGTTGATCTTGGTCTTCAGGTCCCAGTCCGGGCTGGTCCAGATGTCCTTGGCGTGCGCCGAGAAGGACCATTTCCGCCCTGAAAGATGCGCCGCATAGCGCGAGGCGGAGCAGGGCGTATGCAGATAGTGGGTGTAGATCCAGGTCACGTCTTCCGGCAATTCATGAGCGAAGACGCATCCCTGCGCCCAACGGCGCTGTCGGTCTGCGTTTGGCTGATGCGCGAAATCGGCATCGAACAGAGCCTTGGCGTCCTTGAAAGTCGGCTGTTTCTCCGCCCAGCGTTTGGCACGGGCAACACGTGCCGGGTCGTCTTTCACATATTCCGGCAGATACATGACTTCCGCGCTGATCTGCCGGTGCAGGTCGTGGATATAAGGATCGTAAGGCCTGCGCAGGGCGACAATCAGAATTTCGATTCCCCGCCGCTCCAGACCAAGCATTTCCTGGGCAATAAAGGTTTCGGACAGGCGGGGATAGCCTTTGACCACAACGGCGATACGGGACATCGGTCGGCCCTTGAAAGAATTCGGTTTGCGGGTGACGGGGCGGTCAGAAGTTGACCAGCTTCCTGCTGGTGGCCTGCTGTTCTTCGAAGATTTCGCCGACCCGGCTGGATATGACATCCAGACCGCCAAGCAGATTGTCGACGCCCGCAGCCGAAGGAGATGCCATGCTAGGCAGTTCGGACAAGGCCGCAGCCATCAGGTCCGGATCTGGGTACTGGTCGATCGGCAGCACCTTCAAAAGCCCGCTCTGTTCCGCACGCTCCGCCCGGATTGCCTGCTCCCGGCGTGGAATGACGCGGGGCACCATGAGCGTCGGTTTGTCGAAGGACAGGATCTCGCAGAAGGTGTTGTAGCCGCCCATGCCGACAATCGCCGTGGCCTTGGCAAGATAGGGTTCGATCTGCGGCGTGAAGCGAATGATCTCGACATCGCGCAGATGCTCCGCCCTTTCGCTGAACTGGGTCGCGGCCGCAGCGGGCATGAAGGGACCAAGCACGATGAGGGCCGGGAACAGCGGGCGCTGCCGGGCTTCATAGGCGCGCATCACCCAATCGACCATTTCAACGCCATCGCCACCGCCACCTGGCGTCACGAGGATATACGGTTCTTCATCGAACGGGGCAGGGGCCGGATTGTCGAGCGCCGATTTGGGCAGCTCCCGGCGCAGGTAACCGGTGTAGCGCAGCTTGTCGCGGACGGATTGCGGCAGGTCGATGCCTTCCAGCGGATCGCAGATGTCTTCCGGTCCGTAGATCCAGATCTCGTCGTAAAGATCGCGCAGGGCCGGATAGACGTTCTTGCGGTCCCATTCTTCCTTAAGCACCTGCGGGTCGTCCATGACATCGCGCAGACCAAGAACCAGTCGCGTGTCGGTATCCTTCAGGGCCTCCAGCGTGCGCAGCACTTCGCCGCGCAGCCCGAGGGGCTCCTTGTCGACGATGAAGATGTCCGGATCGAACACCTTGGCAGTATGTTCGATAATCGAGGATCTGATCGCCAGAGTCTGGTCGATGTTGATGTGCAGCGACAGCGGGGTGTACTCGCCGTTGCGCAGCTTGATCACGCCCGGAATCCGCACGAAATCGACACGGGATCGAAACTCGAAACTGCCTATGATCGGGGAACCCGACAGGATCAGTACGGACAAGGTATCGAAGTCGCCGACAAGGGATTGCGCAATTGCCCGGCAGCGTCTCAGATGGCCCAACCCGAAGGAATCGTGGCTGTAAATCAGGATCTTCGGCGTCTTGGAACTCATACTGCCCCTAAATTTGTAATGCTGGCCTAAACCGCTTATGTCTCAATCGATTGGCCCTTGTCACGTCGGTTATCTCTTGACAGGGGACTTTTGACAAGGAACGGTCTGCGGACCCTTCTTATGCAGTTGTGTCAAATGTTAATCCCGGCTGGCGCAACTAACTCGGATCGCTAATATACCAAATATGATCTGCTTGCACATATTTGATCCTTGTCTGTTTGGATGAGCTTATGGAAAAGAGCCTTTTCGGTTTTATTTGGAAATATAGCTCCAGACAGCAAATCTTCATTCTCATGGTCACCGTACTCACGTATCCGGTGGTCTATATCCTTCTCGAACTGCCAAAACTGATCGTCAACGATGCGGTCCAGGGCGACAATTTCCCCAGGACGATTCTGGGAATCGATTTCGATCAGGTCCCCTATCTTATTCTCCTGTGTTTTTCGTTCCTGTCTTTGGTCGTCGTTTCGAACGGGCTGAAGTTCTACCTCAACGTCTACAAGGGCCGCCTTGGAGAACGCATGCTGCGGCGCCTGCGCTTCGAGCTGTTCCAGCGGGTGCTGCGCTTCCGCCTGCCGCATTTCAGGAAAGTCAGTTCAGGCGAAATCATTCCGATGATCACATCGGAAGTGGAGGATGTTGGCGGCTATATCGGTGAAGCCTTCGCGCTGCCTGCCTATCAGGGCGGTATGCTGGTCGTGCAGATCGGGTTTATCTTCATGCAGGACCCGCTTCTGGGTCTTGCAGCCATCAGCTCCTATCCCATCCAGGGGTATGTGATCCCGCTTCTGCAGCGCAAGGTGGTGCTGCTGTCTAGGCAGCGGGTGCGCAACATCCGTGTCATCGCCGACAAGGTGGGCGAAAGCATCACAGGTGTTGCCGAAATCCACGCCAACGACGCGGCCGCCTGGCATTCGGCGGATATTTCCGACCGGCTCTATGAGAACTTCAAGATCCGGTATGACATCTTCAACCGGAAATTCCTGATCAAGTTTCTGAACAACTTCATGAACCAGCTCACGCCGTTCTTCTTCTACCTGATCGGCGGCTATCTGGTTATTGAAGGCAATCTCAGCATCGGTGCGCTGCTGGCGGTGATCGCTGCCTACAAGGATCTTGCAGGGCCCTGGAAAGAACTGCTCTCCTTCTATCAGATGACAGCGGATGTCAGCGTCAAATACCAGACGGTCGTCGAGAACTTCGACCCGTTGGATATCTACGACCAGGAGCGGTTGACCTCGGACGACACGGTGGACCTGAGCGGCGACGTCAAGCTGGAGAGCGTCAATTTCGCCGGTGGTGCTGCCGGCCAGGAGGTCGTCGACATATCGATGACGGTGCCTGCGGGAAGTGCCTGTGCGATTGTCGGGCCGGACGGGTCCGGCAGATCGGAAGTGCTGCAGCTTGCCGCCGGGCTTGTTGCACCCGTCTCCGGCAAGGTCTGCATCGGAAACCACGATCTCGACAAGCTGACCGATTCCACGCTTGGGCGCCAGATCGCCTATGTCGGCGGGGCGGTGCATGTCTGGACAGGCACCATTCGTGACAATCTATACTACGGTTTGCGCCACCGTCCGCTCGTCCCGCCTCAGCGGGAAGGGGAGAGCTTGAAGAACTACAATCGGCGGCTCTCCGAAGCCAAGGAAACGCGCAATCCCACCTACGATCTTGCCGCCGAATGGGATGATTTTGAAGCCGCCGGTGTCGGCAATGAAGACGAACTCGACACCAAGGCTCTTGAACTGCTGGAAACGGTCAAGATCGACAAGGACATCTATCGGCTCGGTCTGCAGTCCCGGTTCGACCCGTCCATGGACGACGATTTCGCCGACAAGATCCTGAACGTGCGCAAGGCACTTGCCGAGCGCATCGCCGATGAACCGGACCTCGGCGGTCTGGTCGAGTTGTGGCACCGGGACCGTTTCAATGCCAGCGCCAGCCTTGCGGACAACCTGTTCTTTGCGGTGCCGGCCGATCCGGAAATCACGATGGATCAGGTGCCGGATCTTGAACAGGTCAAGACCTTCCTGGCCGACACCGGTTTCGACAAGAAGCTCCAGCAGATCGGTCTCAAGATTGCCGAAACCATGCTGGAACTGTTTTCCAACGTTTCCGGCGACAGCGGCCTGTTGGGGGCCTATTCCTTCATCACGCTGGACGAGATCCCCGATTTCGAGCGCATCGTGCGGATTGCCAAGTCCGATCAGCCGCGTCCAGGCCTGACCGACGCCGACCGTTCCCGTCTGACAGGACTGGCTTTCAAGCTTGTCCCGGCCCGGCATCGTCTGGGTGTGATGTCGGATGAGTTGAAACGCGACATCATCAGCGCCCGTCAAACGTTCCTGGACGAGGTGGTCAAGAACAGCGACAACTTCGTCGCTTTCGAACCGGACGTTTATCTGCCGCCATTGACCATTGAGGATAACCTTCTGTTCGGCCGCGCGCGTGTCGACCGCAGGGATGCCCGGCGGCGGATCGACGATGTCATACGAACCATTGTCGAGGAGACCGGTTTGCGGCGCGCGATCATTTATGCGGGCTTCGGTTACCACGTCGGCGTGTCCGGTTCCCGTCTGTCCGCAGGCCAGCGGCGCAAGATCGCTCTGGTGCGCGGTCTTCTGAAAAACGCGAAAATCACCATATTGGACGATATCGCCACCGGTGTGACGGAAGAGGACAGGACGCTTCGTAAAGGCTTGAGGCAAATCCTGTCCGGAAAAACCTTCCTGTTCGGTACGTCCGACGCTGACATAGCCGCAGAATTCGATCAGCGCTTCATTCTGGATCAAGGACGGCTCTCTGAATAAGGATAAGACGGTGGGTGTGACAATAGGTGGGCAACCTTTCTGCAGGAACCGGCCGGACGAATCAGTCAGGACGGAACGGAACAAAATTGGGCGCGGGAGAAGAAGATGACACTTGAAACCGAAGTCGAGGCGCTCCGCAAAGTGCCGTTGTTCCGCGGGATCGACGAGACCAAGTTGCGGCTTCTGGCTTTTATCAGCGACCGGACGGAGTATCCCTCCGGTGAGCGTCTGTGCTCTCAGGGGGAAGAAGGCGATTGTGCCTTCATCATCCTGTCCGGCGCTGCCGATGTTCTGGTTGAAACGCCTGAAGGCGAAAAAAAAGTGGCTCAGGTTTCGGAGAATTCAATTGTTGGCGAAATCGCTATTCTGTGCGACGTACCAAGAACCGCGACACTGGTTGCCGCCAACGACATGGATGTTCTGACTGTTTCGAAAGATGATTTTTTGAAACTATTGAAAGAATTTCCGGATATTTCGCTGGAGGTGATGCGGACACTGGCGCTGCGGCTTGAACGGACGACCCGGGATCTTGCCGACGCCCGTCGAGGCGCTGCCGGCGGTTAGGGAGTAACACGTGGCTGAGGAATTTTCGCTTCGTTGCTGGGGCGTCAGAGGGTCCACCCCGACCCCGGGGGCGAGCACACTCCGCTATGGCGGCGAAACGTCTTGTTTTGAGATCCGGGCAGGCGAAGCGCTGGTTCTTGTCGACTGCGGTTCCGGCGCCCGAAACCTGGGTATGGAAATCTGCAGCTGCAAGACACGCACCTTCGACCTTCTGTTCACTCATACTCATCTCGACCACATCTGCGGTCTTCCCTTTTTCAAGCCGGCCTACGATCCCAGTTTCAACGTCACCGCCTGGGCCGGGCATTTTCAGGACGACACCAACCTCGTTGAAATTGTCAGCCGCATCATGTCACCGCCGATCTTTCCGGTTGCAGCCAAGACCCTGAAGGCGGTTGAGTTCAAATCCTTTACCGCAGGGGACCAGCTTCCGCGTACGGACGAGCTCGTCATCCGCACCACCCGCCTCAACCACCCCGGTGGTGCCTGCGGTTATCGCTTTGATTTTCACGGCAAATCGATTTGCATCATCACGGATCATGAACATGGCGATCCGGAAATTGATGCTGCTCTCCCGGATTTTGTCCGAAACTCGGACGTGATGATCTACGACGCCATGTTCACCGACGACGAATACACCACCTTCAAGGGGTGGGGGCACTCCACCTGGCAGAAAGCCGTTGAACTGGCGAAGGCCGGCAACGTCAAGACACCAGTCCTCTTCCATCATGATCCACGCAGATCTGATGATGAGCTCGATGAAATCGGCCTTGCTGCGCAAAATGCCTATCCCGGAACGCTTGTCGCCAGCGAAGGCATGATCCTGAAGCCTTGAGCGGTAGCCGTCGGGCCGAGGCTTGCCGGATAATAAAAAATGGGCGGCTCAAATAGCCGCCCAAAAAACACTAAGGCTAAAAAATAGATCGATCGCCGGTCGCAGGGATGTGGGAATCCCTTTGTTGCAGCCGGAAAACATACCTTTGTAACTTGAAATATCGTTACGCGTGTCTGCCGGATACGATCACTAGTTGTTTACAGGTTGTAGGCATTACTTGCATGGTCCATTTGGACTATAAATGTGAGTTTTCTGCATCTGGGGAAAGCTGTGGTGTTTTGTTGCGATAAAAATGCGGCAAGCTTCAGTATCGGAAATCGTTGCTAGAAAATTCGGGTTTTGATCGAGGTTAAAGTGTTGCCTGCGGATTCTGAATATGCCCGGAACCGCAGCGGCCGGGACTGGGACGCGTATCAGCAGCTTGGGGTGGCCCTAAGCGCGCTGTGAGAGTGACAGGACCGGGCCGACTTCATTTGCTGGCGTGATACAGCAGGAGCTCCGGGGGTTGAGTTGGCTGTTAGTGCGGAAGAATTGCGACGGCTGTCGAACCTTGCGGTATCGGCGGCACTGGATCCGGAGCGATGGCAGGTGCTTCTCGACGCGCTGAGCCACAGCATTGGCACGCGCGTGTGCACGCAATTGATAGGGTATGACGACCTGACCAAAGCCACGCCGCTTACTTTTACATCCGGATATGACCCTCACATTCTAACGCTTTACGAAGAGCACTACGCGGACAAGAACCCGTTTGCCGCCAGGTTTGCCGAGTGCAGGGTGGGAGACGTGATCACGACACAGCAGTTGTGTCCGCCGGAAACCCTCAGGAAGACCCAGTTCTACGCCGATCTTCTGTTGCCGCTTGAAGATATCGTTGCTGGAGGGGGCGCGATGCTGGCTTTGGACGGTGACCGCATGTTTCTGATCGGCGGCAACATGCGTTCGAAGGACCGCGACAAATACGAAGAAGATTGGCTGCAGTTATGTGGCCATCTTGCCCCGGTTATCCGCCAGTCACTCGAAATCAACCGGACAATCTCTGGCCTAACCTTTGAAAAATGGGCCGCAGAACAGCATCGTCTGGGATCGGGGACAGCAATTTTCGTTGTCGATACCGCCATGCAGATCCATTACGCATGCGCCGAAGCCCAGAAACTTCTGGCATCGGGATCCTTTTTGGGGAGCGGCTGGGACCGGCGGCTTCAATTCCGCACGCCGGAGGATCAGGGACAGTTTGCCGCTTTCGTCAAGCTTCAGTCCATGGGCGAGTTCAACGTGTTCCGGAATTGGCAGTCAAAGGATGGCAACGGTGGAAGTTGGTTGTGCCGGTCGGTTGGCTTGCAGCTCGCCGACTTGGACAGCTCACCCTTCGGTGCATTCATGAACAAATCCGTCTCTGCGGTTCTGCTGGCGGTCAGGCCGGAAATTGGCATCGAAACGTTCCAGGCTCATCTTGAGAAGAAACTCGGTCTCAGCCCCGCGGAAGCGGCAACCGTCCTGAAGCTCGCCGACGGCCGGACACCTGCCGAAATCGCCGAGGAGCGACGGATCAGCGTTTTCACAGTTCGCAACCAGATCAAGTCGGCCCTGTCCAAGACCGGTGTCCGCCGCCAGGTCGACCTTGTGCGAAGCATCGAGCAATTACGACTGCAGGGCAGGTAACAGGGCGCGCTCACGTCCACTCACTTTCCCGCGGGGTCGCTTGCGCATTTCTTGCCGCCGGGGGAAACTCCGCGCACGAATAACGTCTTATCAGCGGCAATATGACCTCCATTTCAAAGACACTGCGTTATGTCCTGCGCGGGGGACCGCCCGACACCGGTATCCCTGATCGGGTACGGTCCGAGATCCAGGCGCGTGAAGCGTCTTCCGAGCGTCTGATCGGTTGGGTTCAACTGGGCCTGGTGCTGTTCTTTTCAGTTCTGTATGCCATCGCCCCGAGGGCCGAGGGGTCCGCTGGCTTCAACTTCGTGCCGATTGCGCTTGCAGCCTATTTCCTGTTCACCGTCCTGCGGCTCATGCTGTCCTACAGGTTTGAATTACCGCGCTGGTATCTGCTGGTATCGATCATCGTCGATATGGCGCTTCTGGTGGGACTGATCTTTTCCTTCCATATTCAATATGGCCAGCACCCGACGTTCTACCTCAAGACGCCCACCTTGATGTATGTCTTCATCTTTATCGGATTGAGAGCCTTGCGGTTCGATCCTCGCTTCGTGTTGACCACGGGCCTTGTAGCGGTGACCGGTTGGCTGGGGCTGGTCTTCTATGCGGTGTTCTCCGACATGGACCACATGCGTGTGACCCGCAATTACGTCGAATACCTGACTGGCAACACTATCCTGATCGGCGCCGAACTCGACAAGACCATGGTCATCTTGGCTGTGACCATCATTCTGTCCGTTGCCCTCTACCGGGGGCGTTCCATGTTGTTCGAGGCATCGAAAGACCATGCGGCTGCCATGGACCTGAGCCGTTTCTTTTCGCCTGAAGTCGCCGCCTCGATCACAGGCTCGAACACCGAGTTGCAGGCCGGCGAGGGGACTTTGCGCGACGTCGCCATTCTGTATGCCGATATCCGCTCCTTCACCTCCACCTCCGCATCTTTGGCGCCGGAGACCGTTCTGAGGGTTCTGGCCGAGTACCAGAACCTTGCGGTGGATGTGATCGTGGAGGAAGGCGGCAGGGTCGACAAATTTCTGGGCGACGGCATTCTGGCGACCTTCGGGGCCGTTTGTCCTTCAACGACTTATGCAGCCGACGCGCTGCGGGCTGCAAGGCGGCTTGTGGAAGCTGTGGAACGGGATCAGCAGCGTTTTCTCGATGCAGGCTGGCCGCAGCCTATGCGTATCGGTACGGCCGCCGCCGCCGGGCCGGTCACGGTCGGCGTGATCGGGTCAAAGCAGCGCCTGGAATTTACGGTCATCGGTGATGCCGTCAACCGCGCTGCGAAACTGGAAGACGCCAACAAGATCCAATGCACAACAGGACTGACGGACAGGGCGACTTTCGAGCTTGCACTCAGCCAGGGCCTCGAACTGCCTCTGCTCGAAGCCCGGGTCGAAGCCAATGTCACCGGCATCAAGCAACCGGTCGATCTGGTTGTTCTGGCAAGGTAGGAACCTGACCACCCTCGGTCTTGTCTTTTTGGTGGATACGGAAGCGCTTGACCCACACGTCAATCTGGGCCACTTTGCCTCCAAAGTTGACCTTATCGTCAATTAGAAAGATTAAATTCATTGATATCAATGAATTGTATCCATTTGGAGGTTGCCTTGAAACTGGACTCAACACTTGCTGCCGTTGTTACGGGCGGCGCATCCGGGCTGGGTGCTGCAACTGCACGCATGCTGGCAGCCGAAGGCGTCAAGGTGACGCTGTTTGATCGTAACGCCGGGCAGGGCGAAGAGGTTGCCACCGAAATCGGCGGTGTCTTTGCCGACGTCGATGTGACGGACCAGGCCAGCGTCGAAGCCGGTTTCGAAAAAGCGCGGGCGGCGCATGGTCAGGAAAGGATTCTGGTCAATTGCGCCGGGATTGCTCCGGTGGCCAAGACCGTTTCCCGCGGCGAACCTCACCCGATGGACATGTTCGAGAAGGTGATTTCGGTCAACCTGATCGGTTCCTTCCGGTGTCTTTCGATTGCGGCAACCGGCATGGCCGGGATGGACCTCGTCACACAGGACGGTGGCCGCGGCGTGATCGTTTCCACGGCGTCGGTTGCCGCCTTCGATGGCCAGATCGGTCAGGTCGCCTATGCCGCGTCCAAGGCAGGGATTGCAGGCATGACGCTGCCTGTCGCCCGTGACCTGTCCAAGTCCGGCATTCGGGTCATGACGATTGCACCGGGTATCTTCGAAACGCCGATGCTGCTGGGCCTGTCGCAAGAGGTGCAGGATTCTCTCGGTCAGCAGGTTCCGTTCCCCTCGCGTCTCGGCAAGGCCACGGAATATGCCCAGCTGGTCAAATCCATTTGCGAGAACGACATGCTGAACGGCGAGACTATCCGCTTGGACGGCGCCATCCGCATGGCTCCCCGGTGAGATAGCTGCACCAGACGCTGCATCACGGACTCGCAAACAGCACAATCTGCCCGGCCGATGCTGAAAGGCCGCCGGGCGGATAGGTTGTGTCAAACTCCTCCACGGTCATACTTTTTCGTACGCATGGGCAAAAATCCCTTCTAAGGTTACGTTACGGATTTCGCCATTGTAGGTGGAGTGACCAAAAGGGGAGTATTCTATGGCGGAAAGTGCTCATGAGCTTGCGCCGCATCATCTGCCGCCGTTCATACCGGCAGCGGACGGTAGTGATTGGCTTTTTACCGTGATGCTGGTCGTGCTGATTATCGGTGCGATCCTTGTCGGTGTTTTCTATCTGCATCTGCATTCGATTCCCGAACGGCTTGCCCACAAACACGGGCGCATGCAGTTCGAACTTGTTGCCGTTCTCGGCCTTCTGGCGTTGTTCACACACAACAACATCTTCTGGGTCGCAGCGCTTCTGCTTGCCTTCATTCAGCTTCCCGATTTCTGGACACCGCTGGAATCGATGGCTCACTCCCTGAGCCGGCTGGCTGGAACGGGCGGTATTCCCTCCGATACGCTGGTCGAACGTGATCTCGAGCAGGAGGAGCACGCGGCGCAAGACGGCATGAACGTCACGGACGCAACACTCCACGAGCCTTCTGCAGAGCAGGGCACTCCGGCCGTCTCGTCGGCAGAAACGCAGGAGAACAAACATGTTTGAACTCCTGTTCTGTTCCCTTCTCACGATATTGCCAGACTATCTGATCCGCAGATATGTCCAGGGAAAACGCATCGGCCGGGAAATAACGCTCTATTCGGTCTGGTTCGAGCTGCGCTACGGCATCGTGCTCTGCCTGATGCTGACCGTTTCCCTGATCACGCTGATCTTCTATTACCATCCCACGGCAACCACGGCCGTTTCGACCTTCCGGACGATCTCCGTTCTGCCGGAAGCTTCCGGCAGGGTCATCGAAACCTTCGTTCCGCGTGAGCTTGAGGTCGAGATCAAGGCGGGCGATCCGATCTTCAAGCTCGACAGCACACGCCAGGAAGCCGATGTCGTGACCGCGCAGCAGCAGGTGGTCGAAATCGAGGGCGAACTTGCGCTGGCCCAAAGCGAACTGTCCGTTGCTAATGCCCAGGTCGATCAGGCACAGGCTTCACTGAAGCAGGCGCAGGACGAACTTGACACGAGACAGGAGCTTTTCAACCGCAATGCCAATGTTGTCAGCGAGCGGGACATCGAAAAGCTTCAGAACACCGTGGATGCACGGGCAGGGGCGCTGCGTGCGGCACAGTCCAATCAGGAGCTGGTGCAGACCAAGATTTCGGTTTTTCTGCCGGCTCGCCTGAAAAGCGCGGAAGCCAGGTTGAGCGAGGCTCAGGTGGAACTGGAGAAGATGACCGTCTACGCCGGCGTCGATGGAACGATGAGCCAGTTTATTCTGCGCCCGGGCGACATGGTCAACCCGATGATGCGGCCCGCAGGTGTGCTCATTCCCAAGGACGCGCAACGGGAGCGGATCGTTGCGGGCTTCGGCCAGATCGAGGCGCAGGTTCTGAAGGAAGGAATGGTGGCGGAAGCCTTTTGCGGGGCCGTTCCCTTCACCATCATTCCGCTGGTGGTCACAGAGGTTCAGTCACAGATCGCCTCCGGACAGATCACCACGTCCGGACAGCTTATCGACACCGCTCAAAGTGTAAAACCGGCGACGATCACCACGATGCTGGAACCGCTTTACAAGGACGGTCTGGAAAAGCTTCCCCCGGGAGCAATCTGCACGGTCAACGCCTATACCAGCAATCATGACCGCCTGACCTCCGGCGAACCCCTTGGAACGGGACAGTTCATCTTCCTGCATGTGGTCGACACGGTCGGTCTCGTCCATGCCATGATCATCCGTCTGCAGGCATTGTTGTACCCGATCCAGGCCCTTGTCCTCACGGGCCATTAAACCAATCATATTCCGGCGGAACAGCACGAAACCGTTCCGTTCCGCCGGATTGTGGGTCTTTCACTTGGTGTAGCTTACCACTTCGAACTCGATTCCATCGTCATCGTAGAAATAGAACCTGCGGCCCGGCTCGTAGTCGCCGTGATTGTGCGTGATGTAACCATCGGCCTTGATGAGTGTTTCGGTGGCGTCAATATCGTCAACCACGACGGCGATATGATTGAGGCCGCCGTGTTGGCTGTAGCTGTCTCCGGCAACTTTGCTTGTTGTGCCCGGTGGAGAGTAGGCCGCAACATAGCTGGTTTCATTGCCGATATGGTACGTCGTGCCACCGCCAAGGCTTGCGCCCTTCCAGCGAACTTTCCAGCCAAACCATGTCTCCAGACGTTTGGAGGTCGCTTCGGGGTCGCTGACCGTGACGTTCACGTGTTCCAGGAATGCGCTGCTCATTTCGGTGTCCTTTCAAGGTTTGACCTTTGGTGGACACCAGAGATAATTCCTCAACCTTAGTTGAGGTCAAGAGAGGCGAGGCGATATTTTGAACAAAGCCATGAAGGGCTCGGATCTGCTGACCATCGGAGACCTGTCCGAGCGAACGGGCCTGTCCGTGTCGGCCATTCGATTTTACGAAGAAAAGGGGCTGGTGCACCCAAGCCGCAATGCGGGAGGTCAGCGGCGTTTTCTCAGGGCCGACATTCGGCGCCTGTCCTTCGTGCTGGTTGCGCAGGAATTCGGGTTTTCCATTGCGGAAATCGCGGCGCAGCTTCAACGCTTGCCTGAGGGGCGAGCGCCGACGAAAGCAGACTGGACCAGGATCAGCGGCGAGTTCCGGATGCACCTCGACCGAAAAATCGAGCGCATGACGGCCTTGCGAGACAAGCTGGACAGCTGCATTGGCTGCGGTTGTCTGTCGATGAAGTCCTGCCAGCTTTACAATGCGGGAGACGCTGCCGCCAGCAAAGGGCGGGGCCCGCGCTATCTGCTTGGCGACCGTCCGGAAATCACTGAAGACTGAACCGGTTTCAGGTTTCGGAAAAGCCGCCGGGAAGCGCACAGGCACTCCCGGCGGTTGCTCTCATCTGTTGTCCAACTGTGCCCTCACGCGTTTCAGCCCAAGCGGGGTAATGCGATAGGGACCACTGTTTCTGGAGGCGATCAGCCGTTTGTATTTCAGCTTCCGGAACAGGTGCGGCGAACAGCCTCCCCAGTACCAGCCATCGCGCGTAACGGTTTCATGTTTGACGACACGGCCGTCCTCGTCCTTTTGCACAAGGATATGGCCGCCTTGAGCCAGCAGGTGCAGGACCCGCTGCTCGGCTTTGGAAATGTCCATTGATGTAAAGTTGCCTGAAAGTATGCACAGAAATGCAGCCGCTGCAGCAAACCGCTTGCAGCGCTGTTGTGACTGTCCCCGGCTAACGTCAGCCGGGGTTTACCGGGACTGTTGCAATCCGCGCATAAAACCTCTCAGTTGGAAAAATTCTCGTAGCACAGGCATCAAGATGCGGCAACGCGCCGAGGTTCAACGGACAGGCGAGGCGTGAGATATGTCGGTGGCTGTTGTAAATCCGCAGCGATCCGGACCATCGGTGTTCGTTTGTCCGGTTTCAGGCGTTGATCGGCCTCAGCTGTGTTCGGCGGGCCAGTAGCCGTTGTCGGGGTCACGGGAAACAGCGACAGCCTCGACATCCTGCGAGCCACAAGAGGCGCAAGTCAGTTTTTCGCTCAAAGACGATACTCTTTGATCTCCCGTGAACCGGGCAAAGTTCATGTAACGGAAGCGGCCACAATGATGGCAGAATATGGCGAGACGCCTGTCCGTTCTGTAGAGGGTCTCGACCGTGGGATCGTCAGTTTCAATAGAGGAATGCAAAGTCATGGTTTTAAATACTTGCTACAGGTAATGGGAACTGTCGGTGGCAATTCATGGTAAATACTTACTGAGACAAAAGTAGCATAGAGTTTTGCTATGCAAAACCATTTTAATTGATATGAGTGATCGTTCATGTTTCGGAGTCTTGCCGGGGCAGGCGGCCTGTTTCATGAAATTACATAGTCTTACGGTAAACCGTTCAGACGGCGCCTGCAGCAATTTGCCACCAATTTAGTGACGCCAAAACCGGAAACCGGCTCGCATTTTGCCCCGTGCGCGGGTATGAGAGGCTCATGATGACGCTTTCCGAAACCTGGTACGACCTCTTCGGCCTTGCTGGCCTGCTCAACCCGTTTGCGCTGCTGATCGGCGGATATCTGGGATGGAAGGCAGACCGGCCGCAAAAGCTCTGGATCGCGGGATTTGCTGCCGCAGCGCTGACGCTTATTCTGGACGTCGCAATAGGCGCGCTGCCTGTGCCGCAGCCATTTGCTCATGACGCGGGTGCGCTGGCGGTCTTTCCATTCCGCTTTGTCGGTGGTCTGATCGCCTCTGCCGTGACTTATTGGCTCAGCCGCCGCGCAAAACGCGCCTGAGGCACATCAGGGCCCGGCCCCTGGATGAAGATGCAAGGGCAAGTGCGGGCCACAGCCTTGAGCTGAAGGATCAGCTTTTGATCCAGCTGTTGAAGAGAGACGCGTTGGGGCAGTTTCGCAGCGCCTCGTCGGCACCGTCCGGGTGGCTCTCCAGCCAGGAACGACAGGCTTCTGTCTCAGTGCAATTGATGCAGCGATGAGCGGCAGATCTCAAGGCCGCGTCCGTGTGCGCGCCCGTTGGGACATGGTTCATGGCGCCGATTGTTTCCAGCATTCTGCCCATAAGTTCGGCACGCTCGTTGAGGCGATTCATCCAGTTCAAGCCGTTTCTCCTTCCCACGGGACATGTGCAGACCATGTCTGCCAAGGCCTTCTGTCTGTTGGCACCGTTCTGGTTTTTGGCGCCGAATGAGGAGGACACTCTGCTGCAGAAACAACTGCGTTACCTTGATCAGGGTCAACTCTGGGCAAGCATCGCGAAAGCGGCCATACTGAAGGTTCATGATTCTGCGACCCTGCCAGGCAGCCTCCTGCACTTTGGAGCGCCGCAACACCTGGAGACGGTGTGATGGTTGAAACGGTAAGCGCATCGCCGCTGCCTCAGGCATCCGGAAATGGCGCGGTAAACCAGGGGCTTGAGCCGGGAACGGAACTCAAGGCCAAGATCGAGGCGAACCTGCCGGGAGGCGTGGTGCGCCTGGCAACCGCCGATGCAAAGCTGGAGCTGCGCGTTCCTGCGCCTCTTCCTGAAGGCGGCGCGGTGACTGTGACCGTATCCGGCACCCGGCAGCAGCCCGCCATCCTGATAACTCTCGGCAAGGAGCAGGCGCAGACGCAGCAGCCGGCCACGCCGGTGCCATCTTCGCCAATTCCGGGATCCCCACTCCAGACGCCTCAAGCCCAGACACCCCAGACTCAAGTCCCGCAAACTCAGGTACCTCAAGCTCAGGGATCACAAGGCCAGATACCCCAAGCTCAGGGATCGCAAGCAGCGGCCCAAATAGGCCAGGCAGGCCAGGCCCTCTTGCTGTCGGAGGCCGGCGCGCAATCGCAGCCACAGCCCTCGACGGCTGCAGCCTATCCGAAGCCGGCGCCGGTTCTGGCGCATTTGATACAGGTCCTGTCCGTCAACACGGCGCCGGGGCAGGCAACTGGTAGTGGCCAGCCTCTGCCACAGGCTCCACCTCCGGCAGGTCCTGTTCCAACCGCGGCCCCACAAGGGGCCGCTTCGTCGCAGCCAGCAGGTCCCGGAAACACGGCACAGGCTCAACCTCTGCCCCCGGTGACCGCTTCGGTACAAGTTCCTGGCAATGCGACACCTCCGGCAGGCCCTGTAGTTCAAGGTTCTGCGGTGCCTCCGGTTGCCACCGGCCAAGCTCAGCTTTCCGTGCCGGTTCCAAACAGTGTGGCCTCAAGCGCAGGTACGCCGCAGACAGCGACCGCGCCACCCCCAGCAAGTGCGACACCTCAAGCAGGGGGCCCTGTCACCACAGCTCCTCAGTCCGCGCAGCCTGCCGCTTTGGCGAACGCGGCAACCGGTGTGATTCAACCGGGGGCAGGGGCCCCGGCACCAAGCAGTCCAGGCCAACCCGGGGTTGGTGTGCCGGGCCAGCAAACCGGCCAACCGGTGTCGACACCGGCGGCAGCGACTGCTCCAGCCGCTACGGGCTCACCCGTGCAAGCCGCACCGGTGGCGACCGCTCCTTTTGCTTCCCCCACCGTCGCACCTGCTCAAGGACTGCCGGCCTCACCAGCAACAGGCTCAGCGGTTGCTTCAACGCCGCCCGCTTCGCAGGGCAATCCGGCATCAGCGCCACTGCCAGGTGGTGTTGCTGCAGGAAACCCGAGCCCGCCAGCCGGAAGCACGCCTGGCGCGCCAGCTCCGGTCGTCGGACAGGCATCGGGTTCGATGCCAGCAGCTGGGGGAGGAATGGCTACCCCGCTTGCCAACACAGCACCGGGGCAAGGTCCGACGTCCGGCGTGATTGGTACCAGTTCCAATCCGGGCTCTCAGCCGCCGCCGCTCGTCTCAACGTCAAATGCCGGTCCGTCTTCCGCGCCGACCGCAAACCCGCCTGGGCCTGGAGCGGCCAATCAAGCCGCTGCACAGACAAGCAGTACCTTCTTGTCATCGGGGGGGCAAGCGACAGTGCTGACGCGCACCGCCGTTTCCCAGCCCTATCCCGCTTCTGCAGGCGTATCCGTTTCACAAGCCGTCACCTCTGCCGGACAAGGGCAATCCGCCAGTCTGCCGCCGGCGAGCTTACAACCGGCCAGCCAGATCGCAGACATGCTCAAGCAGCCGCTGAGCGAGCAGCAGGCCGGTCTGGGCAGTCTCTTTGCCCAGATTGGAAGCCTCATGTCGGCGCAGAGCAGCGGAAACGTTTCTCTGCCGGATCCCGTGGTCAAGGCAATGCAGCAGATCCTCGGGTTTCGCCTGCCGTCCACCCAGCCACCGACAGCGCAGGACTTGCAGCAGGCCGTACGCCTGTCCGGACAGTTCCGCGAAGCACAATTGGCGCTGCCTTCTGGCGCGCCTGCAGCGGGGCAAGCTGCGCTGCCCGACCTGAAGTCCGCCCTGTTATCGTTCAAGGCCCTGTTGCAGCAACTGGGTGCGCGCTCCGAAATCAGCCGTCCTGCGGGACAGCCCCCGGCACCCTCCCGGCATGGGGCGCCGCACGGGCAGGCGCAACAGACCAGCAGCGGTTTCTGGGCAGGGGCGGCCCCGCAAAATCTTCAGGCTCTTCTGAAGGAAACAGATTCTGCCTTGGCACGGCTGCGGCTCACCCAGCTCAGCAACACGAAACTGTCGAGGGATGATGCGCCGCGGGTAGGTTCGCGACCGATGGATCTTGTGGTCGAGCTGCCGCTTGCGTTCGGTCATGAAACGGCCGTCCTCCAGATGCAGGTCGGCCGCGATGGAGCTGGAAACAAGGACGAAGACGAGAGCGAACCGGCTTGGCGCCTGCGTTTTGCGCTCGATCTGACGGCCACGGGCCCGCTTGAAGCCGCGATCAGCCTGCGCGGCGGCGGCACCTATGCCAGCTTGTGGGTTGACCGCAAGGAGACCTTCGACAGTCTGAACGCAGTGCGTGAAACCATGGAAGCCGCCTTTGCCGATGCGGGGCTGGATCTTCAGGAGCTGCGTTTGATCCGGGGGCTACCGCCGAGAACCGCCGCCAAATTTGGCGCGCTGATCGACAGGCAATCATGAGACGGAACCGGCCATGAGCGAACAGGACAAACCAGGCAAGAAGCTGGCAGTCGCGCTGCAGTATGAGAATGAGGGTGCTCCTGTCCTCACCGCCAAGGGTACCGGATCCGTGGCGGAGCAGATCGAGCGGCTTGCACGTGAAGCAGGCGTGCCGATTGAACAGAACCCGATGATGGCGGAGGCCCTGTCGCAGATCGAGGTCGATCAGGAAATTCCGGTTGAGCTGTATCAGGCGGTTGCCGTGTTGATCGGATTTATCATGCGCACCGGGCATGCCAAGCACCCTCCGCTGGAATGACCCAACCTGGCTGGTCCCAAGGTCAACCGCTGCAGGGAGGGGATTGTCAGGCCGTTCAGCGGCGAAGCTGCGTCCTGCTGTGCGAAAGCTGACGTTTCAGGCAAGGAAAACCTTGCAGCCGGGACAATTCCCGACTAGGTCATCAAACGGCTACAAATTCGCGCCGCAGCAAGTCTTCCCCGCTGTTTGATCGAGCGCGAAATCAAAACGAACAGGATTTTTGACGACTATGACGATTGTCGACGTACGCACACCCGATCCGAAGAAATTCATCAAGGGCGCGACGGGCGATTGGGAAATCGTGATCGGTATGGAAGTCCATGCCCAGGTCACGTCCGAAGCCAAGCTCTTTTCCGGCGCCTCCACGGAATTCGGCAAGGACCCAAACGATAACGTCAGCCTTGTCGACGCGGCCATGCCGGGCATGTTGCCGGTGATCAACGAGGCATGCGTGCGGCAGGCGATCCGCACCGGCCTCGGGCTCAAGGCCGAGATCAATCTGAAATCCGTGTTCGACCGCAAGAACTACTTCTATCCGGATCTGCCGCAGGGCTACCAGATCTCCCAGTTCAAGCAGCCGATTGTCGGCGAGGGCAAGATCCTGCTCGACATGCCGGACGAACAGGTCGAGATCGGTGTCGAGCGTCTGCACCTGGAACAGGACGCCGGCAAGTCGCTGCATGACCAGCATCCAACCATGTCGTTCGTCGATCTGAACCGCTCCGGCGTGGCTCTGATGGAAATCGTCTCCAAGCCGGATCTGCGGTCTTCCGACGAAGCCAAGGCCTATCTGACCAAGCTGCGCACCATCCTGCGTTATCTCGGCACCTGCGACGGCAACATGGACCAGGGCTCCATGCGGGCCGACGTCAACGTATCTGTTCGCCGCCCGGGCGGTGAATTCGGAACCCGTTGCGAGATCAAGAACGTCAACTCGATCCGCTTCGTCGGTCAGGCCATCGAATATGAAGCCCGCCGTCAGGTCGCCATTCTGGAAGACGGCGGCTCCATCGATCAGGAAACCCGCCTGTTCGACGCGGTGAAAGGTGAAACGCGGTCCATGCGCTCCAAGGAAGAGGCGCATGACTACCGCTATTTCCCGGATCCGGATCTGCTGCCGCTGGAGTTCACGCAGGAATTCGTCGACGAACTGGCGCAGCACCTGCCGGAATTGCCGGACGACAAGAAGAACCGCTTCATGGGCGACTATGGCCTGACAGCCTATGACGCCGAGATCTTGATTGCCGAAAAAGCTTCGGCCGATTTCTTCGAGGAAGTCGCCAAGGGCCGCGATGCCAAACTGGCCGCCAACTGGGTGATCAACGAACTCTTCGGCCGCCTGAACAAGGAAGGCAAGGATCTCTCGACCAGCCCGGTTTCCGCCGCGCAGCTCGGCGGCATCGTCGATCTGATCAAGGAGGGCGTCATCTCCGGCAAGATCGCCAAGGACCTGTTCGAGATCGTGTGGACCGAAGGCGGTGACCCGGCGAAGATCGTCGAAGAACGCGGCATGAAGCAGGTGACCGACCTTGGTGCCATTGAAGCCATCGTCGACGAGATCATTGCCGCAAACCCGGACAAGGTTCAGCAGGCCATCGCCAAGCCGGGTCTGCTCGGCTGGTTCGTCGGCCAGGTGATGAAACAGTCTCAGGGCAAGGCTAACCCGCAGGCCGTCAGCGACATGCTGAAACAGAAGATCGGTCTGGAATAAGACCATGGCCGGTGAAGGGACAGCTTCGAAAGTCGAGCTGCCCATCACCGGTTCCTGCCATTGCGGGGCGGTGTCTTATGAAATGAAGACACCACCTCGTCACGCTGTTGAATGCAACTGCTCTCTCTGCCGCCGTCTTGGCACCATCTGGGGCCATGGGAAAACCGGCGATATCGAGATCAAGGCAGCACCCGGTGCAACGCTCAGTTATTCCTGGGGTGACAAGGGGCTGGCGTTCCATACATGCAGCACCTGCGGCTGCACCACGCACTGGCAAAGCCTGTCGGCAGACTATCCCGACCGCCTGGCCGTAAACCTCCGCCTTGCCCCTCCCGGTACCATCGAAGCCATCGGCCTGCGCCATTTCGACGGTGCCGATACCTGGACCTTTGTGGACTGAAGCGGCCCGCTCTTGCTGACGGCCCTGATTTCCGGTTATGTCGGGCGATTACAGTTTGCTCAAAAAAGACACTGATCAATAAATAGGCAAATGCCTTCGTCGTTCGCTTATACTTAAAGTCGTGTCGCAGATTTACTGCGCAGACCTCCAATTCTTTCCTTTGGCACAAGCCTTGCTCCTCGGGCTCAGGTTCGAACCATTGGAAGAATGAGATGAAGGGTGGCCTTGCTTCTCTGGTTGGCATGAATGTCCAACCTTAGATTTTTCGAGATATACCGGAATCCGGAATACCTGTGGCTTCTTGCCAAGGGGGCTTTCATCAGTGCCGCGCTGACGATCGGCGGCGGCATTCTCGGGTTTCTGCTGGCCGTACTGCTGGCCGCTGTCCGTCATTACAAGATCCCGGTTCTGGCCCAAGTGGCGGCGGCTTATGTGGAATTCATCCGGAACACGCCCCTGATCGTGCAGATGTTTTTCGTCGCTTTCGGGCTGCCGCTGCTGCTTGGCTATCAATGGCCCTTTTGGGCCCATGCACTGCTGGCGCTCTCGATCAATTTTTCCGCCTATTTTGCCGAGATCCTTCGCGCGGGGTTGGCCTCCCTTGATGATGGTCAGACTGAGGCCGCCGATGCGCTTGGCCTGCCGCGCTGGCTCAGCTTCGTGAAGGTGAGCCTGCCTCAGGCGGTCGCCTCCATGTTTCCCTCGCTCAACAGTCAGTTCATCTTCCTGTTCCTGACGACCGGCATCATTTCGGAAATCGGCGTTGCCGACCTGACCTGGGCAGGCCTGTTCATCGACAGCCGGAATTTCCGATCTTTCGAGATCTTCTTCACGCTCACGATCATCTATCTGCTGATGTCGCTGGGGTTCAAAACAGTCCTGTCGCTGCTGCATGACTGGCTGTTCAAATGGAAGGTGGTCCGATGAAAGACGCCTTTGTCGCCATCCTTGGCAAGCCTTTTGGCATCGTCCTGTTCCAGCTTTTGGAAGCGACCCAATATACGATCTATCTGTCGCTGATCGCTTTCATCGGTGGGGGCTTGATCGGTGCGTGCGTCACCGCCGCTCGGGTTTCGCCGGTCAAGACACTTCGCCGGATCTTCACCGCCTACACCTGGCTGTTCCAGTCAGTCCCCCTGTTGATGCTGCTGTTCCTGCTTGGGCTGGGTGTTCCGCATCTATTCAAGATCCAGGTGGATCCGTGGCGGGCGGCCGGCATTGCCTTGACGCTTTATACCAGTGCCTATCTGGCTGAGGTCTGGCGCGGGGCGCTGACAGCCATTCCTGCAGGTCAGCATGAAGGTGGCAAGGCGCTGGGCATGACCTTTGCGCAGATCATGCTTCTGATCATTCTGCCGCAGGCGTTTCGCCTGGCCATTGCGCCTACGGTCGGCTTCATGGTGCAGATCATCAAGGGCACGTCTCTTGCCTACATCATCGGCTTTCACGACCTCATGACGATTGGCAAACGCTGGGCGAACGCACCCGTACCCGGCACTCAGCCCTTCGTCATCTATCCGCTGATGGCGATGATCTACTTTTCTCTGTGTTTTCCGTTGTCTGTGTGGTCGCGGCGTCTGGAAAGGCGTCTTGGGTCCGCATCGTCCAAAGGTGGGGCTGCCGCCGCCGCCTGACAAATCGCGCTTGAAGAACAACCGAAGGAGGGTCGCGTAATGTTGAAAAGATTTCTGGGGCTGACCGGCTTGGCGGTATCTGCCGCCTTGATGATCGCAAGTCCCGCATCCGCAGAGCTGAAGGACATTCTGGAAGCCGGCAAGATCAAGATCGCTACACCGGAAAACTTTCCGCCATTCGGCTCGCTGGGCAGCGAAGGCGAGTATGAAGGCTACGATATCGACGTCGCCAAGATGATTGCCGAAGATCTCGGCGTCGAACTGGAACTGGTGCCCGTCACCTCCAAACAGCGCATTCCGTTTCTGGAAACAGACAAGGCGGATCTGGTAATCGCGACGCTCGGTGCCAATCCGGAACGGGCAAAGTCGATCTGGTTCTCTTCTGCCTATGCCCCGTTCTTTTCCGGAGCCTTTGCCAAGCCTGACGTTGAAGTATCCGCCATCGAGGATTTCTCGGGCAAGAAAATCGCCGTCACCAGCGGCACGCTTGAAGATCTGGCAATCACGGCGGATGCGCCGGAAGATGCCGAGATCATCCGGTTTGGCGACAATGCCGCCACCATCGCTGCCTATGTTTCCGGCCAGGCAGATGTCATCGTGACCGGCAACATGGTCGCGCTGGGTATTTCCAATGACAACCCGGACTTCGATCTGGAAAACAAGTTCATCATCGCCAACTCGCCGTCCTTCATTGGTGTGAAGACGGGCAACATCGACCTGCTGCAGTGGGTCAATGTTTTCGTTCTGCACAAGAAGCTGAACGGCAAGCTGGACGAACTTTCGAAGAAATGGCTGAAGACACCGCTGCCGCCGTTGCCAGCCCTTTGAAGCCATCCGGCTGAACGCTTGAAACGCGCGGTGCCAAGCCGCGCGTTTTTTGTTTTCGCATGGGAAAATGCGAGGTTACAGGCTTCTGAAAATCTTGTATCCCCCTGCCATGATGTTTCGCAGTTCGACCGCCGGGACAAGGCCGGCTCCGTTTTATGCAACGCCTGCTGGCGTCTGGGCCATCGTCGCCCTCTGGGGGCTGGCGCATATCCTGCTGAGGGCACTGAACACGCCGGTGCTCGGCACGGACGACATGTTCGAGAACGTTCTGGTGCAGACCCTGGAGCCCGGTTACATGCTGCGTCAGCCGCCGCTTTACGAGTGGCTGCTCTGGTCTGCGCAACAGGTGTTCGGCCCGACGATCTGGGCGGCGCTTTTCGTCAAATACACCCTGATTTCCATAGCCGCGCTGTTTCTGTTCCTGATCGCGCGCAAGGCCATTCACGACACGCGCCTTGCGGCCCTGTGTGTCTTTTCCTATTCGCTGTTCTACCAGTTCGGCTGGAACCTTCATGAAGGTGTGACCCACACGGTGGTTCTGACTACCGCTTGCGCCATGAGCGCTTTCTTCTTCCTGAAGGCACTGGAGACGGGGCGGCTCGGCTTCTACGTGCTGTTCGGCATGGCAGCCGGGGCAGGGCTGCTCGGCAAGCATTCCTACCCGATTTTCGTTCTGGCCCTGATCCTGGCCGCGGCAAGCGACCAATCCTGGCGCAGCCGGCTGCGTGTTTCAGGTCTGGTGCTCGTGCCCTTTGCGGCGGCACTGATCTACAGCCCTTACGCCTACTGGATCTTCAGCGAAGGGCTGAAGCTGCTGGCATCGGTCTCCGACACCATGGGCGTCAGCGCACAAACATCCCATCTGATGCGCGCCGGCGAAGGGCTCGGGAAACTCGCCTTCGGACTTGTCGGCTTTTCCGTTCCGCTGGTTCCGCTACTGCTGCTGTTGTTCTGGCCACGCTATCTCGGTCGCAGGCAGCCCGAAACACCCACCGTCAGTAACGTGGCGCGCCTGTGCGGGCGCACGGTTCTGGTGATGATCCTGCTGACCGCGCTGATGATTGCGCTTACCGGCGCGACCTACGTGAAGGAACGGCACATGCACCCGCTGCTGTTGCTGTTGCCCGTGTGGCTGTTCGCCGATCTCGAGCGTTTCGGTTTCCAAAGACAGTGGCGCTGGCTGACAGCCATTCTTCTGGCAGTCGTCGCCGTTGCCTTTCTTGCCCGCGTTCCCGGGTTGATAGCCCCGGACAAATTCTGGTGCGGTGGCAAGTGCCGGCATATGAAGCCCTACGCGGACCTGAAAGCGCCACTGGCCGAACTGGGAGCAGCGGACGCAACCCTGGTTGCTGACGATGGTTACACCGGCGGCAACCTGAGGGTTCTCTTCCCTGACGCCCGCCTTGTAACCAAGGCCATTCCGGCCAGAACGCCGCCACGTTCAAGCTGTTTCTTCATCTGGGAAGAGGGCGACAGGGAGCCGGATGCGCCTGCCGCAGAGCGCTTTCAGCAAGCCGCTTTCTGGGACGCTGCCGAGCCGCTGGAGGCAACATATCTAACCGGCGCCTGGCCGCATTTGTGGAAAGCCCCCGGCTGGCGGACAAGCTGGTGGGGCGTTGCCAAGCTCCCGCCCGAAAGCCCCGTCTGTCGCTGACCGAACACTTTCCCGACCAAAGGTGCGAACCGATCATGCCGGACACAACACACACAGCGATTTCCATCGAAAAAGCCCGCCCGGAACATCTGCGTGAGATTGTCGCCATCATCAATGCGGGCGCAACCAGCGTGCGCAAGGACAAGGAGTTTACCAACTGGCAGGATTACCGAGCGGCTTTTGATGCTCTGGTTACGGCTCCTGAGTGCGACATCTATGTAGCGCTTGCGGAAAGCGGCGAGGTGGTTGGTACCTTCCAGATCCATTTCATGAAGGGCCTCGCCTTTCAGGGCCGCCCCAGGGTGGAACTGGAAAGCGTTCATGTGCGCGCAGATCAGCGCGGCGCCGGCATCGGCAGGTTGATGATGGAGAAGGCCGAGGACCTGGCACGACAGGGCAACGCCTGCATGGTGCAACTGACGTCGAACAAGGAACGTGCAGGCTCCCATCACTTCTACAAACGCCTTGGCTATGACCAAAGTCATCTAGGCTACAAGAAGATGTTCGTCTGAGCCTTCAGGTATCAGCCGGTGTCTGGATCGGCGTGCCCTGATGGAACCTCAGTTTCCAGGCTCCGTTATGTCTGCTCCAGATCGAACTGCGGTTCGCCCGTTCAACCTCACCGCTCTCGCGTCGGACTTCGCTGACATAGGTCACGAGCACCGAGTTTGTGTCGATCACCGTGAACCTCAGGCGGGGCAGGGGCAAGCACACATGAATGGGCCGCTTTGCACTGGCAGGCAGGATAAGGTCTTCACGCAAGTAAACACGGCCGGATCGGCCGAATTCCAAAAAGTCGTCCGCAAAAAGCCGATCCATCAGGACCGGTTCGTAACGCGTTTCGGTCTGCCACAGGCTTTCTTCCAGCCTTGTGAGCGTTTCGACATCCGCTAGCTGGAGGCTCGTATCAGGCATGGTTCACCGGGCTGATCTTGGAAATTGGCGTGGTCAGTCGACCCGGCGCCAGGTTTCCTTCTCGCACACATTGAAGACAACGCGGACGCAGCCCTGTACTTCCAGGGCGGATGCGCTTTTGCGGTGTACGGTGGCATTTGCGCTGAAGCCGCGCCGAGGGTCGTAGACCCGGCCTTTCCAGCTATTCTTTTGCGGTGCAAGCCGCCAGAGCACGGTCAGGCCGAGCACCTTCCGCTTGCGCTTGCTTGGGTCATTGTTTTTGAGATCCGGCGTGGATTCCATGGAATAGCCTTTGGGCGCTGGAAACCGGACGATCTTGCCACAGGGCACCTTGCCGCATTTTTCAATCTTGATGACGGCCCCTGCCGGTGTCTGCCATTTGCCGTTGATGTCCGGCGCGGCCGCGGCTTCTCCACCAGCCCCCGCAAGCAGAAGCGCAAACAGACCCGCGCGTGAATAAAGTTTGGAAGCTGGAAAAGCAGACACAAAGAAAGAAAAAGGAACCAAGATTATCCCCCGCCGCAATGCTGGTGACGACTGCGCCACAATCTGTGACCGGCAATTGCGACGGAGGAAAGGCCAAATCAGTTGATTTGGCAATTTCAGGCTCTGGTCAGGCGTTTATTGCACCCGTTTCCAGGTTTCCCCCTTGCAGATCAGGCCACCCATGACGCAACCCTCCAGCTTCAGCGCGTTGGCGGACGTCAGTTCAATGAAACCGGTATAGGTCTTGCCATCCTCGGCGTTATAGACCTTGCCCTTCCACTGATCTTCCTTGTCGGTCGGCTTCATGGCCTGAACGATCTGCACGCCCAATAAGGGCCGGTCCCGTTTGGCGGCGTCCGGGTTCTTCGTGTCATTGCGCGGGTCCCGCAGCCAGATCAGCTTGCCGCACAGGGAGCTGCCGCAGGAGCTGATCCGGATCTTGGAAGCGCCGTTGGGACGAACCCAGTCGCCCGTGGCATCGCCGGCCAGGGATATCGTTGCCGATGTGGTGATGAGGGCGCCCGCCAGAAATGCGGACGTCAGAATGGTCTTGAGCATTTGTTCCTCCCAAAGCGGAATGCCTTCCGTTTACGGAAAGGGAATGTATAGGCCTGAAAACCCGCTGAAAAGCCGTCACCCAACGTCACCTCTATCGAAAACCTTGTGCTGGTGGAGAGAAAGCGAAGCGCTGCGATCTGGTAACCCCGGAGAGGGACACAGTCAGACAAAGAGATGTGGAAACGAATCCATGGTGAACAGAAGGTTGATCGACCTTGTCAAATTTTCGGAGAATGTGATTGATTGAAAAGAGGAAATTTCAACCACATACTTACCGCATTATGAATTTCAGACTTATTTAAAATTTTATTCGCATTACGTTAAACGTGTCTCTTAACGCCCCTTTTAACTGCTGCTGATGAAGTAGAGGTCAAGAAACAACGGGGAAAGCTTCATGAAAGCTTGTGTTTCTTGGGTCGGTCCGTGCCAGGCATTTGTGTTCAGCAACGCGACCGATTGGCAGTAGGAACCGGAACGGTCGATCCAGAAGGATCGGCCCGTTCCACAGAAGTCGAAAAGACGACGAAAGGGGAGCGTTATGGCTCGTTTTGAAATCAACTCGGCCGATATGGCCATCATTGGCGAAAAGCCGGTTACCGCTGATATCCTGTTCCAGATGGGTCTGGACAGCGCATGTGGCCGTCATGGTACGACGGACCTGATCACCGCGCATAAGTGGTTCAACATTGCCGCTCTCAAGGGCAACAAGGACGCAGCACGTTACCGCAAGGAAATCTCCGGTGAAATGTCCTCGACCGAAATCGCCGAAGCGCAGCGTTCGGCCCGTGAATGGCTGTCGATGCATTGAACTGCGTGAAGGCTGCCGGCCATACGGCACCTGAACCAAATTTCACACCCTGACGCGGCAGCACAGGTTTCTGCCGCGTCCAGTACCCGGAGCTTTGCCGGGACGATCCGGTCAATAGACCGGCGCGAGACCGTATTCGTCCCAGAGCGATCGGTCGATGGGCGCACCAAGCGCATATTCGAACCCGTTGACGACCTTGCCGCTGGCGTCCAGCCGGCACCTATAGGCGATCTCATACCAGACCCTGTTGCTTCTGAGCGCACCGGCGGGCACGACGATCGTATTTTCCTTTTGAAATGAATTGCGGAAAGCGTGCGGCGCAAGCCGTGTTGGCTTGAACCCCGGCCGTGCATGGCGCACCTGCTCCATCGCCTCCAGCGCGCATATCTGCTCGCGCCCGTCTTCACTTGTAAGTGTCGGAAGAAACTCACGTGCCTGCGCGGAGCGCGGGTCGTCCAGCACGTCAGTGGCAAAATAGGTTTTGGCAGTAACCCACTCCTGTTCAGGTTTGGGGGCAGAAGACGGCGGGGCTGTCTGTTCCGGCACACGGGCACTTGAGGAGGACGGCTGGTCCGTAGCGCCCGTTGAACCGGGAGCCGGATCGGGCAAACTCTGCGGCGGAACCGCTGCCGTTTGCGGTTGGATTTCTTGAGGTTCCTCCGCTGGCACTTCCGGCGGGGATGGTGGCAGGAATTCCGGAATGATCTCGACCGAGACAGGCTCAGGCGGATCCGGCAAAACGCTCCGCCACAGAGCTGCGTCGCTCAACACCACATAAAGCACAAGGTGCAGCCAAAGCGCACAGAGCCACGGAAACTTTTCCGCGACAAAGCGTGTCAGATGTGCCGGATGTGTCGGAGGAGTGAGCTCGGCCATGGCACTTCTCCGATACTCGGACAAGTTGAAGAGTGCCCATCGCACCAGAGGACTGCGGCTTAATTATGAAGGGGAGGGGCTGGATGCCGGGCAGTTCACACGCAGGACCGGACACGGCTATTCTCATGCCAAATCATTCTGAGGTCGTTGCCTCGTCAGCGATCCGGTTTCGCAAGAAAAGTTCGGACGCTAGCCTATTGTCACACGGAAACAGGAGCGAGCAGCTGTGCAATCTTCTTTTTCGCGCGGATCTTCCGCTTCGACAATTTCCCGCCAACAAGTTCCAGCATGGAAATGGCCTTCGCTCGTTTGAGAGCCGTACACCATTCCCCTGACCAAGCCTTGAGTTTTTCGGGATGCCGGTCGTCGCGAAGGGGCACAATTTCGAAAGTCACCCTGGCTGACCGGCCTGCTGCGCAAATGTGTCTCAAGTCCTCTTTGAGGGAATGATTGTCAAAACAATCGTCAGGTATGGCCAGAAGGCTGACCAGTATGAACGGTTTTTGAGGATGAATGCGCGCCATCATATCTTCAAAAAGCGCGGCTTCACGTTTCAAATAAGCCAACTCCGACTGAAGGCTGTTTGCGAGATTGTCTTCCGCTACATCCGCGTTTCGATAGTAAATGAAGGTGGCTTTTTCGTTGGTGTTGGAGATCAGCTTCCGGAACCGGTTGATCCGAACCCTGTAATCTTCAAGGACGTCATCGTTCTCGTATGGATTGGAATGCAAATGCGCAATTTTGGGGTAGCTTTTGAAGATGAGGAACTTTTCACCCGGACTGATCTGGTGTGATGCGAAAATGTAGTCGTCCTTGTTGCTCAGATGTTTGAAATCTGTGGCAATAATTTTCGACACGTAGTCTAGTCCCGCATCGAGGTTCCAAAGCCAGTCGAATGGATAAGGCTCAAGCCTGAGGCCGAGTTTCTTGAGGTTGGTCGCCACGTCACACCCACCACCCAGCGAAACGAACACGTTTTTCAAATATCACCCGCAGCTCAGTTTTGACGACGAAAGATGCTCGTTTTGCCGGGAGCGCGCAGAAAGTCAACTCTCGGATGGAAAGAGAACAGGGGTAGCGAGGAAATAAGTAAAATCTCGCTCAATGAAACTGGCCCCTTCGGCGCCGCGGATGAAAAAGCAGGACGCACTTTTTGAAATTGAAACGAGTGAATGTGCATTTCGCGCAGATGCAGCCGCGTTTCCACGTTCACGCCTCCTTTGCACCTGCCGGAAGTTGCGCGCCCAAGCTCGGTGGAAAAAGTGAGAAGACGCAAAAAACGCCTTGAACTGTGAGGCTTTTCTTCGTACACGGGCGTTACCGGAGAGGTGGCCGAGTGGTCGAAGGCGCTCCCCTGCTAAGGGAGTAGACGGGCAACCGTCTCGAGGGTTCGAATCCCTTCCTCTCCGCCATTGGCCGCCGATTGCCGTTTCCAATAGCCATCGCGCCGCCGATTGTACGCTACTGACCGCCCCTCATCGGGTCGGCTGTTGAGTGCGTACTATCGAATGACTCCCGAACCTTATCTGGCTTCCAGCTTTGCAAGTTCTACGAGGCATCTGTCTCGGGTGAACACGACACGGGGGCTGCGGAGCGCGGCCTTGCGCCATGCGAGGAAGATGCAATTGGCCGGAAGCCGGTTTATCGGGTCGACATGGACAAGCTTTCCCTCGCTGATCGCGGCGCTGCAAAGATAGTCAGGAAGAACCGCGACGCCAGCTCCAGCCATCGCGGCATCCCGCAAAAAAGTCAGCGACCCTGCGATCAGAGCCGGGCGCGCTGAAATGTCGGTGTGAACGGCGGCAAGATAGCTGCGGATCAGTGGCAATGTTTCATCATAGGCCAGCCACGGCCAGTCAGCGCGAGGGATCGAAGTTAGATCGAGATTCGGGGCTGCAACGACAAGCAGCTCTTCCTCGAAAACGGATTGATAGCCAAGTGCCCGATCATCGGGTTCGGAGGCCGTGATCGCAAGCTCTATCACTTCATCCGCGAACCACTGATAGATTGCATCCCGCCCACCCAAGCGGATATGCAGGTCAATTCCCTGCGTGGCCAAGACGGCGGTAACGGGCGGCATTGAAGCCCCCACGAACTCCGCAGGTCCGGCGAAGTGAACGACGCCTTCCAACGCATCCGAACGCAACCGCAGCCGTTCAAACGCCGCGTCAGCACCATCAAGCCTGTCGCCAATCATGTTTACCAGCTCATTGGCAACCACAGTCGGCTCGACGCCTCTCGCGTGACGACGAAACAGGGCATGGCCAAGCTCGGCTTCCAGCGCCCTGATCTGGCCCGAGGCGGCGGGCTGGGTGATGTTCAAAATGTCCGATGCGCGTGAAATGGATCTCGTGCGCCAGACCTCGACGAAGGTGCGAAGATGATTGAGATTCATGGCCAAAAACCGCGAGTAGACATAAGATAAATTATGGCAGCTACATGAACTTCTTGCTACTGCGAATAACTGGAGCGACCTACATCCTGAGCATGGCTTCCGATGCCGAGCCCTCATAAATGGATGAACGCATGACTTTCGCACCAAATCGAGCCTTGATTGTTCTGACCTCCGTCGGCGCCTTTCCCGCCGAGGCCGGCGCGCAGGCGGGACGCAGGACGGGTTTTTACATGGATGAGATGGCAACGCCCTATTGGGCCTTGCATGATGCCGGCGTGACCGTCGAAATCGCTTCAATTGCCGGTGGCAGACCGCCTGCCGATCCAGTTTCGATAGGCGAGGAAGGAAGCCGTAAATCCTCGGTTCAGCGGTTTCTGGACGATCCAGCCGCGATGGCTGCACTGCAGAGCTCCATCGCCATCGCAGATGTCGATCCCGATGCCTGTGACCTGATCTTCCTTCCCGGTGGCCATGGCACCATGTGGGATTTCGCTCAATCCGCTAATCTGGCCCGTGTTGTTGGCCGCATGTTTGATCGAAATGCCATTGTCGGCGCCGTTTGCCATGGCCCCGCCGGATTGATCGAGGCAAGGACTTCTAGCGGGACCCCCATCGTTCAAGGGCGGCGCGTCAATTCCTTTACCGACGCCGAAGAGGAGGCCGTGGGATTGACGAAAACGGTGCCATTTCTGGTTGAAAGCGCATTGCGGGCCAATGGAGCGATCTTCGAAGGCACCGACAATTTTGCCAGCTGCGCCATCCGTGACGGGAATCTGATCACCGGCCAGAACCCGGCTTCGGTTCAGGCCGTCGCCGAATTGCTGGTGGCGGCAATCGACCCGCCGGTAGCGGCTTAAGTTCGGGGCCATCCCGTCTGCCGGACCCTGATAGTCGTTACTTCACACGAGGGACAGTTCATGACTGACACAGCTATCCACTACTCAGCTGGCGAGCGCAATTATATCGGCACCTTCATAGCCGCGAGGGTCGAGACACCGCGTGCCGGCGTGGTGCTGCTCCCCGATTGGCGCGGACAAGGTCCACTGGCGCATGACCATGCCCAGCACCTCGTCGCCCTCGGTTGCGCGGTCGTCATCGCCGATCTCCATGGCGACGGATTCAACCCGGACAGCCCGGATCAGGTCGGCCCGATGGTGCAACACCTTCTCGGCCACCGGCACGAAGGAGCGGCCGCAGTGGCGTCCTGCGTCGCGGCTCTGAAAGCGGCGCTGCCCGAAGGCACGCCGATCTTTTGTCTCGGGTTCAGCGCCGGCGGCACGGCGGCGCTGGATTTCGGACGCAGTGGCGGCGCTGTTGCCGGGATCATCACATGTTCGGCGCTCCTTAAGGCGGCAGCGGAGGGGATGGGGACGCGTATCGCGGCACCGGTGCTGGTGTTGCAGGGAACGCAGGATCAGGTCTCGCCGATGGCGGTGATTGCCGAACTGGTTGCCGAAATGGATGCTGCGGGCAACGACCTGCGTGTCATGCTGTTCAGTCAGACCGGCCACGCCTTCGACAATCCGGAGGCTGGAAGCGACCCAAAAGCGCGCCTTTGTTATTCACCGCTGTCCGCGGCCCGCGCCCGCTCGGCTATCAAGGCCTTCATAGACGAACAGGTAGAAGCGTCGTAAAAACCGGACCGCTCCGGCGAGGAGATTTCCTGCGACGAAGGATTGAGTCGCCTTGGAGGGCTATGGCGTAGACATGGTTCTCATCGCTATCCCGCATGGCCCGCCACTTGCCCCCGGGCCCATTTTTCTCCCTATTTCTCACCGATACGTTCAGCCAGTTTTCCTGTCGGGAACTAGTGTTGCCTGTTCGAGCCGACAGCGATGTATCGCGCTTGTCTCGGTGTCCTGGAAGCGTGTCTGTTTGAAGACCTATTCTTCGCCAAGGCTGCTGGACGGCTGTGTATAGTGGCTGCAACCCTTTCTTTGATGCATAGCGCAGCACGAACGCCCGCCAGGCGTATGGATCGCGGACCTTTGAGACAGTCGCCTTAGCCCTGACGGTCACGGCCAGTCCGAAACCAAATCAATATCTGGGCGGAGAGCGTTTATTGCGCGCAGATGCTCTGCCTCAGCTGCCGTTGGCAAGAGCGGACCTTGCCGGGCTCGCTTTGAAGGCGGGGGAGGCTGATGGGGCGATTACGATCAGCGTTGGGTCTGGAGAGAGGCGTGGTGTTGATGCCGTCGGGAATTGGGGAGCTTGCGAGACAGATAAATGGAAGCCGCTCGGAACTGCCATCGACCGGGACTACGAAAGTGCGCACCGCTATGTGGTGACCGGTCTGTTCTGGCTGGCGCAGCGATGCCCGCGACTGAAGGGCAGGTGTGTTCACCGCGAGGGTTGAATGTTTCCCGTTGGTGCACTCTGGATCAATGAAAAGATGTTCGGGTCCTTACCCAGTCACGGCTCTTCATTGCCAGCCAACGCGCCATGATATCTGCTTCGCTGTCTCGCGATGCGCCCCTGAAAGCACTCGTGAAAATGGCAAATATTCTTTCTGTAACCTGAAAAAATATTTGCCATTTTGTGGGAGATATTTGCCAATCAAATGGCTTTTGTTTTGTTCAGATAGTCGTCGACTTCTGTCCGCAAAGCTTGGGATTGGTTGGAAAGTTCCTCAGCCGTATCGGCAAAGTTTCCAACCGATTTGAGATTTCTTTCCGAAACACTGGCGACATCTGAAAGGTTGTCGGCAACGTCTTTTACGCCGTTTGCAGCTTGTTCGACATTGCGAGCAATTTCGCGGGTGGCGCTGTCCTGTTCTTCAATGGCGCTGGAGATGGAAACCGAGATTTCCTTCACCTTGTCGATGGTCTTGCCGATGCCATCAATGGCATCAACAGCTTCCTGTGTGGCGCTCTGAATTTGAGAAATCTGGTCAACGATGCTGTCCGTAGCGCTCGAGGTCTGATTGGCCAGCTCCTTGACTTCCGCTGCCACAATGGCAAAGCCCTTACCGGCATCCCCGGCTCTGGCAGCTTCAATCGTGGCGTTGAGAGCCAGAAGATTGGTTTGTTCTGCAATGGCAGTGATCAGCTGGACAACCTCGCCAACTTTTGAGGAGGCCTTGGCCAGACCCTGAATCTTCTGGTTGGTTTCTTCTGCTTCCCTCGCAGCCCCACTTGCAATGTCGGTTGACTGGCTAATCTGCCCGCTGATCTCGGCGATCGAGGCGGATAGTTCTTCAGAAGCTGCTGCCAATGTTTCGAGATTGCTTGAAGTCTCGTTGGCTGCTTGAGACATGGTCTGGCTTTGTTGGTTTGTTTGTGTCGCTCCGGCGGCCATTTCCTGGGCGGACGCCCGGAGTTGGGTCGATGCGGAGGACAAAGATCCGACAACTTCTGCCACGCTCGTATCGAGTTTCTCGGCCAACGCAAACATGGCTGCCCGCTTGGTCTCTTCTTGTTCTGCGCGGATTCTGGTTTCTTCTACCAGTTGTCCAGCCTCGGTCTGAGCCAGATTCAGATCTTTCATCGCCTGATAATTGTCTGTGAACTGGCGATTGATGCGAAAGGCTAGCCAGAGCATCGGCCCGCCCACCAGCACAACGTATGTAGCATGGATGAGGAAATGATGCAGAACATACTCAGCCGATGGCCAGATATAGAGCGGCAAAAGCAAGGAAAAGACCAGGTGGTGCACAGTCGCCAATACGTTGACGATGAGGATTGTGCGCCAGCAGCAATAGATGACCAGCACTGCATTCAAAACGAAAAACAGCATGTGGGCATCCAGAACCAGTCCATCCGGCAATCCACTTGCGCAATAGACCAGGAGCGCCCAGTCAGTGGTCAGGGATGCCCCAATGGCAAATCTGGTCGACGGTCCAATTGGATCCTTGAGAAACATGAGCGTCGAGATGCCGGCAAGAGCTGCTGCGATCACAGATGTCGTCAGAGCTGGTGCAGACGTAAAAGAAGAGACGCCTCCAATGACCGCGACCATGAGCCAAAGGCCGGCAACGAATGCCTTGCTCGCTATTTGGCGAAGTCTTACCAGTTCAGGGGCGGTTTCAACGTCGGATGATGCGGAGGTAGCGTGCATTTGTGGCCTCTGGATAAGCTTGATCAGGATTAAGCTGATTTGGTGCTTTTCTTAAATGTTGCTGCCGTAGCTCGTTGAAGGTTTCGGATTGCAGCCTCCGATACCCAGGGAACTGATGACCACCCATGCACCAAGCGCCCGGACCTTTGCCGGGTAATCCTGTTGCTCAGGCAAAACTGTCACGAATGTTCCGTCAAAGTCGGATCGTATAAGTTTGGATGCAGGTGTCAGCGCTCTGGTAACCGCCTGTCGTTCGCTGTCCCACGGAGATGAAATGACAATCACCGGGGCATCTTCGGCGAAACTAAACAAGGTCAGATAGCCAACAACCAGAAATCCCGCCACGCTGATCAGGGCAAATGGTACGTAGGTAGAGATTGAATACTCTGAGACGATTTGAGGTTTTACCATCGTCGTTTTTTCTGATGTTACCATATTTGTACGACAAATTATCTTGCGGAACTTCGGTGTTTGCTGGACTTTACGTAATCGAAAAATAATACAATCGTTTTAATGAGGGCTTAATTTAACCGAAGACGATATCAGCTTTGAGTTGAGATCGGTCGGGGTAAATGCAAGGAGCCGCAATTCGTTTGGACGGGGGCCGGAATTGTCGCAAACCCGCTTCAGGCCGGGGCGGACAACAGGTTTTCGGCAAGGGACGGAAGGTCGGTGAAGTTCGAAAAGACCACCGTGTGCGGGATCTCGGAGACCGGGCTTTTGCGGTAGCCCTCGCTGAACAGCGCGAAGGGCATGCCGGCATTGACGGCGCTTTCGGCATCTACCTCGCTGTCGCCGACATAGACGACGGGGCCACCTCCGAGGGACGATTGCAGATAGTGCAGGCCTGCCGGATCGGGTTTGCGGGTGGTCAGACTGTCACCGCCCACCAGCGCGTCGAAGAAATGCGACAGGCCAAGGTCTTCGATAATCTTCTCGGCTGGCCGCTGTGGCTTGTTGGTACAGATTGCCAGAACATATCCGGATTTCCGCAGCTGGGTGAGCGTCGCTTCAACGCCGGGGTACGGAGCGGTCAGGTCTGTCGCATGCGCCTGGTAGTCGTCCAGGAAGGCCGAAATCAGGCGGGTGCGATCCCTGGGCTGAAGGTCTGTGGCATTGATCATGCGGTCGACCAACGTCGGAATCCCGTTGCCGATAAAAGACCGGATGGCCTCAAGCGACAACGTCGGCAGGCCTTCGCCTTGCAGCAGGCGGCTTGCCGCTGCGTGCAGATCCTGTGCGCTGTCGATCAGCGTTCCGTCGAGGTCGAAAATCAGGATCGGTGTCATGCCGTTTTCCATTTGATGGAGCATCCCATGGACGGGATCTGGTCTTCCGGTCCCTTGCCCGTTTCCGCCACCTGCCGCATGGCTTCGAACAGGTCACGCCGCAGGTCCGCAGGCCCGGTTTCCCGGCGAGACGCATCAAGACGCCCGCGGTATTGCAGTTCCAGCGCGGTGTTGAAGCCGAAGAAATCCGGCGTACAGACTGCATCATAGGCGCGGGCGACAGACTGGTCTTCGTCGTAAAGATAGGGGAAGGGGAAGTTCTCCCGCTTCGCCAGTTCGGTCATTTTCTCAAAACTGTCTTCGGGATAGCTCTCCACATCATTGGCGCTGATCGCGGCAACGCCAATTCCAATCGCCTGAAGATCGCGGGCGTCGCGCACGATCCTGTCACGCACGGCAACCACATAGGGGCAGTGGTTGCAGATGAACATGATCAACGTGCCCTTGGGGCCGGCAATGTCGGACAGCTTGTAGGTTTTGCCATCGGTTGCAGGCAGCTCGAAATCGGGAGCTTTCCAGCCGAAATCGCAAACGGGTGGAATGGCAGCCATCGTGTCGTCTCTCCCTGGGATGATGCGTTGTTTCAAATGAGAGTAGGTCAGCCCTTTGAAGAATTGAAGGGATGGGCGAGCTGAATTTTGCCAGCGGAAAAAGCCGATGCACAAGCACCTGGCTGGTTGAGAAGGGCTTCAGAACAACCTCAAAAGCCAGACAAGCGCTGGCGAATGCTGAAACAGCACATCTTTCCGCCGGAGATGGAACGCCGATCCGGCCGTACGGAGCGGCGCCCCTTCTTCAGAACCAGGCCTGCTGCGGATCGGGCAATGGAATGGCGTCGAGCAGGGTGCGCGTGTACTCCGCCTTCGGATTGGCAAAAAGCTCCGCCGTTTCGGAGTTCTCGACGATCTCGCCCTTGTAGAGCACCAGGATGCGGGTACACAGCCGCCGAATGACCGAGAGATCATGGCTGATGAAGGCCAGTGTCAGGCCAAGGTCCTTGACGAGGCTCTCGAGCAGGTTGAGCACCTGCGCCTGGGACGACACATCGAGCCCGGACACGATCTCGTCCGCCAGGATGAAGTCGGGCTTCAGGGCAATTGCCCTTGCGATCCCGACACGCTGGCGCTGACCGCCGGACAATTCATGCGGATAGCGGGTCGCGAAGTGCCGGGGCAGGCCAACCATGTCCAGTGCTTCCTCGACACGCCCCCTGATATTGTCGAGCCCCTGAAGACGCAGCGGCCCGGCGATGATCCCGCCGACCCGCCGGCGCGGATTGAGTGAAGACATCGGGTCCTGAAAGATCATCTGGAAGCGCCGGCGGAGGGGCCGCAGCCTGTCCTCGTGAAGATGGGTGATGTCGGTGCCTTCAAACAGGATCGCACCGCTGTCGGGCTCAATCAGGCGGATCAGCGCCCTGCCGAGTGTGGATTTGCCCGACCCGGACCCACCGACGATACCGAGGACCTCGCCCCTGGGAATGTCGAAGGTGAGCCCTTTCAGAACATCGATCCGTGGTGCTGCCCCCAGAAGCGGTTTGCGGGACATATCCGGAAAGGAAACGCGCAGGTCCTTCAGCTCGTAAATCGTCTCGCTCATGGCCGGGATCCTGCCTTCACTTGATCATCAAAAGCAGCCACTTCGGCTTCCACTGCTGCAATCACGCTTTCGGGCACCTGCGTCAGCGACCCTTCCGGGTCCGTGTACTTCGGCGTTGCCGCAAGCAATGCCCTGGAATACGCGTGAGACGGGGAGGCAAAGAAATTCTCGACGGTGGTTTCCTCGATCACCTTGCCGGCATAGAGCACGCTTAAGGACTGGGCGATCTTCGAGACGACGCCCAGGTCGTGGGTGACGAACAGCAACGCGGTGCCGTGGCGTTGCTGCATTTCGCGGATCAGCTTGAGGATCTGCTTCTGCACGGTTACGTCGAGTGCGGTTGTCGGCTCATCAGCGATGATCAGCTTCGGTTCTGCCGCAAAGGCGGAGGCGATCAGAATGCGCTGGCGCATGCCGCCGGAAAGTTCATGCGGGTAGGCCTTCATTACCCGGTCCGGCGACTGGATGTGAACCTCCTCCAGAAGTTCCAATGCCCGCTTCTCTGCATCCGGACGCTTCCAGCCGAGAATATCCACCAGCCTGTCGGTGATTTGCGGTCCGACGCGGCGGGACGGGTTGAGCGCGGTGAGCGGGTCCTGCGGTATCAGGGCAGCCCGGGCACCGATCCGCTGACGTCTGGCCTTCTGGGGGAGCGTCTGGAGGTCTTCGCCATCCAGCAGGATCTTGCCGCCGGTCAGCCTCGCAGCCTTTGGCAGAATGCCGAGAACGGCCTTGCCGATCATGCTCTTGCCAGCGCCGCTTTCTCCAACGAGGGCCCGCACTTCACCCGGGGCGACATCAAGCGAGACCTGCCGGAGCAGCGGCATGCCGTTCTTCAACTGGACCGTCAGGTCCTGAATGGACAGAAAGCTCATCGCAGCACCGGATCGAAATGGTCCTTCAGGCCTTCGCCGAGCTGGGAAAAGCTCAGCACCGTCAGGAAAAGGGCGAACAAAGGAAACACCAGAACCCACCAGGCCTGATAGATCGAGGTGCGGCCTTCAGCGATCATGCCGCCCCAGGTCGGCTGGTCGGTGGAAATGGAGAGGTTCACGAAGGACAGGATTGCCTCGACGATCACCGCAATGCCCATTTCCAGCGTCAGCAGGGCAACGATGGTCGGCAGCACGTTCGGCAGGATCTCCGTCAGGGCCGTACCAAAACGGGTGCGGCCAGCCACCTGGGCCGAAGCGACATAGTCCATCGCCCCCTGGCCCATCGCCTCCGCCCGCACCACGCGGGCAAAGCGCGTCCAGTCGATGACCACAATGGCGATGATGACGGACATCAGACCTGTGCCGAGCACGGCAATCAGCAGGATCGCGAACAGGACCGGCGGAAAGGCCATCCAGATATCGATGAAGCGCGAGATCACCAGATCCGCCCAGCCCCGATAGTATCCGGCGATCAGGCCGAGGGTTGCCCCGATGAGGCAGGTCAGCGTTCCGGCAACCAGCGCCACGATCAGCGCCAGCCTTGCGCCATAAAGCATGCGGCTGAGCACGTCGCGGCCGAGGCTGTCGGTGCCAAGGAGATAGGCTGGATCGGCGCCCTGCTCGAAGAAGGGCGGCAGGCGCCCGGCGAACAGATCCTGCGCCAGCGGATCATGCGGGCTGATCAAGGGGGCGAAGACGGCTGCCAGCACCAGGAAGGTGAGCCAGCCACCGCTGAGCCAGAGTCTGAGGCCGGGCAGGCGGCGGATGTTTCCACGAGCGTCACGCATGGCGCAGCCTCGGGTTCAGGGCGGCATAGGCCATGTCCACCACCAGATTGACCATTGTGAAGAGCAGGGCAAAAACCAGAACGATGCCCTGGATCAGCGGCAGATCGCGGTTGATCACCGCGTCAATCGCCATGTTGCCGAGGCCTTCGTAGGAAAATAGACGTTCGATGATAACCGTGCCGCCGATGAGGAAGGTGAACTGCACGCCGATCAGCGTGAGTGTCGGCAGGATCGCGTTCGGCAAGGCATCACGCAGAATGATGGAGCTTTCCGCGTAGCCCTTTGTCCGGGCAAGGGTGATGTAATCGTCGTGCATGCATTCCTTCAGGGATTGCTTGAGGAGCTGCAGAATGATGGCTGCCAGCGGGATCGCCAGCGCAAGGGCGGGCATCAGCATGTGGCCCATGAGATCCAGCACCACGTCGAAGCGGAAGCGAGCGAGCGCTTCGAACAGATAGAAGTGGGAGGTGAACTCGAACCCGAGCGATGGCGAGATCCGGCCGGAAATATGAAACAGCGGCCACAGGACACCGAACAGCAGGATCAGGGCCAGCCCCCACAGGAAATCCGGCAGGGACAGCGCGATGCCTCCGGCAACGTCGATGCCGCCTTCCACCTTGGAACCGCGGTAGAGCGTAGCGGTGAGCGCGGCTGCACCGCCGATGAAAACGGCGATCAGCAGTGCCATTACCGATAGTTCCAGCGTGGCGGGCAGGCGACCGATCACCAGGTCGTAAACCGGCTGGCGCAGGGTGATGGACGTGCCGAAATCGCCCTGGACCACATTGGAGATCCAGATCACGAATTGCTCGAAGATGCCCTTGTCGAGCCCGTAAAGCGCTTTCAGTCGGTCTATGTCGGCCTCGCTCGCCCCGGGCGGCAGCATCATGGCGATAGGGTTGCCCGGAACGACACGAATGACCACGAAAACGATGATCGCGGCCCCGAACAGGGTGATGAACGTTGTGATGAGGCGCGTCAGCAGCGCGCGCACGATTTGCATGGCAGTATTTGGCCCAAAAAATCGGAAAAAAGCCGCCGCAACACCCCGGGAGCAAGCTTTGGAGGGTGTTGCGGCGAAGGCGGGTTCGAAAATTCCGTTTTTTAAGGACGCGTCATCAAGGCAGGCAGCAGCGCGCCGGAAGCATGCGGCGTGACCTTGACCTTGTCGCTGTGCAGGATCGGCTGGACGTACTGCAGCAGAGGAATGACCAGGGCGTTGTCTGCAATGTAGCGGTCAACGTCCTTCCAGCCTTCGATGCGCTTGTCCTCGTCGGCCTCGCCCCATAGTGGCAGGATCTTCTGCATCAGCTCTTCGCCATCCCATACGGAATGAGGCGAGGGACCGAACATGGCAAAGCCGGTCGAGGTCGTCGGGTCGCCGATGGCATTGCCCCAGTTGTAGAAAGCGGCCGGAGCAAGTTGATCGGCTGCGCGCAGTTCGTAATGCTTGGCGATCTCGTAGACTTCGATTTCCGCCTCGATTCCGATCTTGCGCCACAGGCCAACGATCGCCTGGATGATTTCGTAATCCTTGGGCTTGAAGCCGCGCGTGGTCTGGATCTTGAACTTGACCGGATTGTCCGGGCCATAGCCGGAAGCAGCCAGCAGTTCCTTTGCCTTTTCCGGATCGTATGGAACGGTGATGGAGGCATCATACGCGCTGTACTCGGGTGTCTGCAGCGTGTCGATGGGAACGCCATAGCCGGACAGCAGACGCTCGATGATGGTCTTCTTGTCGATGGAATAGGCCATGGCCTTGCGCACGTTCTCGTCCAGCATCGGATCGACATCGTTGATGAAGATCATGCCGATATCGGAGATTGGCGCGGAGGTGCCGACAATGCCGTCTTTCTCCTTCAGCCGGTCGAATTCCTCGTAAGGCATTTCCAGCGTGACATGAGCGTTGCCGGACATCACTTCAAAGGTACGGCTGGAGGCATCGGTGACGAACTTGATCGTGACTGTCTTGAACTCCGGTACGTCGCCCCAATAGTTTTCGTTGGCTTTCAGGCGAACGAAGGCATTGCGCTCGAACTTGTCGACCATGTAGGGCCCGGTGCCAATCGGCTTGGCTTCAAAGCCTTCCGCGCCGACTTCCTCAAAGTATTTCTTAGGCAGGACGTAGCCGGTCAGGAAGCTCATCCATTTGAAGATGGTCGGCTCGTATTCTTTGACGTCTGCAGTGATCCTGTTGCCGTCGATCTGGAAGTTGCCGATCTTGCCCCAGATGAACTGGATCGGGTTGCCGGTGTCCGGATTGCCGGCGCGTTCCAGCGACCAGACAACGTCTTCCGGGGTCAGCGGGTCGCCATTGTGCCAGGTAACGCCCTCGCGCACATCCATCCAGATTTTCGACTTGTCGTCGTTCCAGCCCCAGGCGGTGATGATGCCCGGTGCAAAGCTGAGATCGGTGTTCTGATGGATGAACATGTCGAACACGGACTGGTAGATGCCCTGGATGGTCGGGTTGACCGCAGACGGGCCGACAGTCGGGTCCCAGCTCGGCAGGTTGACGTTGTAGGCGATTACCAGTTCATCGATGTCGCTGGCAAAGGCAGGTGTTCCGACGGCTATCAGCAATCCACTGGCAGCCGCACTTTTAAGCAGTGTGCGTCTTGAAACTTTCATTGTTACTGTTCCCCATTCTTACCTCTGGAGCCGGTGCGTTTCTTTTTGTCGCTATCCGGCAAGTTTTTGTGCGAGCAGATATCCGGGCCCCGCGCCGGTTCCCGCACCCGGCCAGACGGCAGCGCCGGTGTGGTAAAGGTTTCCCACCGGTGTCGTGCCGTCGGCAAAGCCGCGTACGGGCCTGAACATGAAATGCTGGCTCAGATGATGGCTCCCACAGACCTGATCTCCGCCGACCAGATTGGGATTGTCCGCCTCCAGCTGGGCGGGCGATACGATATGCCGGCCGAGGATCTTTGCTCTCGTGCCGGGAGCATAGCCTTCCAGGATGTCGAGGGCGCGCTCGGCAAAGGGCTCCGCCGCTTCGCTCCAGTCCGTGGCCGTAATCTTGCCGGCGGCGTCCCCCTTGATGGTGCCAGGCGCCATGCGCACCTGAAGCCAGAGCACATGCTTTCCCTCAGGGGCCCGGCTCGGGTCGACGACGGTTGGCTGGCCGCAGACGATCACCGGTTCATCCGGCAGCAGACCGGCCTGTGCCTGTGCATAGGTTCGGGCCATCTGGTCGAGATCCGGCGCCATATGCACATAAGCGAATTTTTTCAGCTCTTCGCCGGCTGCCCAGTCGGGCAGGGCGTCCATCGCCAGATGGATCATCATCGTGCCGGGCGCATGGGTAAATGTCTTCAGTCCAATGTCATAGCGCTTGTCGCCCGTCTCGCCGGTGAGTTTCAGCAAGGCAGACGGGGCCACATTGGCAATAACGGCCTTGCTTGCCATAACTTGCCGCCCGTCGCTCAGTTCGACGCCGCGTGCTTGCCCGTTTTCGACAATCACGCGCGTTACCTCTGCGTTGCAGGTCACCGATCCGCCGCCCGCCTCGATCCGCGAGATCATGGCCTTGACGATCGTGTCCGCGCCGCCCTGGCCCAGCACCATGCCGAAGGCCTGATTGGTCATGCCTTCCAGGTAGGGAAACAGGGCGCCGCCTGACATGTCGGGCGCAAAATCAAGATGCATGCCCCAGGCGGCAAGAAGCGCGCGCACCTTGGGCGAGGTGAAGGTTGTGGTCAGCCAGTCGCGCGGGGCCGAGAGCAGGAAGCGGCCAAGGTCCATGACGCCGCCCGAACCGTTTTTACGCCACTGCTTGAACAATATATATGCAAATGCACGTTTTTTTGCCGGACTGCCAAGAATAGAGAACAATGTCTCTGCATGCTCGGGAAATTCTGACGCCAGTGTCCGCCAGACACGTGCATCTTCCGGGCTGACCTGTTCGATTCTTGAAGCGGTCGTCTCCAGGTCGTTGCTGACGCCAAGCCAGGTTCCGTCCGGGAAAACAGAAGAGAAACAATTGGATGCCGGAGCGAATGCAAGACCGTGACCGCCCAGTTCCTCACCATATTTCTTGAAGAAACCGGAGCCTGCGAACATGGACAGGTTCATGGCAGCCCAGTCGTGGCGGAAGCCCGGAAGAGTGTACTCACCGGTTTTGACGGCGCCGCCGGGTTCTGCAGCGCGCTCGAAAACGCCAATTTTCCAGCCCTGAGCGGCAAGATGTACAGCACAGGCGAGGCTGTTGTGCCCGCTGCCGATAATAATGCCGTCAAACGTCTCCGTCACGATTAATCCCCTCCATCGTTCGAAGAAGATAATTGCAAATACAAATAAATCTGTCTAGCATTGAATTGTGATAACAAGCCGACAGGCTACAGAGGTACAGAGGGAACGAATATGTCTGCACAGAGCGCGCTCAGCGGGCTTGGAGCAAAACTCCTGTCCGGAGAAGTCGAAGTGGTGGATTGCACGGGCGTTCTGGGTCCGAATACGCCGATCCTGCAGCTTCCGCCCGATTTTGCAAAGAATACGCCGAAGGTCGAGATTCACAAGATCAGTGAGTACGACTCTGACGGCCCGTTCTTCGCCTGGAACTGGATGGTGCTGGGAGAGCACTCCGGAACTCACTTCGATGCGCCGCATCACTGGATTACCGGCAAGGACTACAGCGACGGCTTTACCGACACCCTGGACGTGCAGCGCCTGATTGCGCCGGTCAACGTGATTGACTGCTCCAAGGAGAGCGCGGCGGACCCTGATTTCCTGCTGACCGCGGATTTGATCAAGGCCTGGGAAGCCGAGCACGGCGAGATCGGAGCCGGCGAGTGGGTGGTGATGCGCACCGACTGGGACAAACGCGCCGACGACGAGGCAGCGTTCCTCAATGCCGACGAAACCGGCCCGCACAGCCCCGGACCGACCCCGGATGCCATTGAATATCTTCTGTCCAAGAAGATTGTCGGTTGGGGCAGCCAGTGCATCGGAACCGATGCCGGCCAGGCCGGTGGCATGGAGCCGCCGTTCCCGGCGCATAATCTGCTGCATCGGGACAATTGCTTCGGTCTGGCCTCGCTTGCAAATCTCGACAAGCTGCCGGCCAAGGGGGCGATCCTGATCGCCACGCCGCTGAAGATCGAGCGCGGCACGGGCAGCCCGATCCGTGCGCTGGCTCTGGTCGCGAAAGCCTGAGGCGACCCGGGATGGCCGCTCCGCATGTCATCATAGGATCCGGCATCAACGCTCTTGTCGCGGCAGCCATGCTGTCGCGGCGGGGAGAGCCGGTTCTGCTTCTGGAACGCTCTGACGTCCTCGGTGGCTGTATGCGGACCGAGGAAATCACGCTGCCGGGGTTTCGGCATGATGTGATGGCGGCAACCTTTGTGCTTTTCCTGACCTCTCCTGCCTATGCGGAATTGGCGGAAGATCTTGGCCGTCACGGCCTCGATTTCTGCCACTCTCCGCATCCGACCGCCGTTTTGCGGCCGGGAGGCGAGGCGCTGAAGCTGACGACGGACCGCGCGGCTAACATTGCCGCCTTCGAAGCCCTTGCGGCCGGAGACGGCAAACAGCATGAAGCTGATGTCGGCGGTATCGAAGCCGACGCGGAGTTCCTGTTTGCCTTGCTGGGCGGTCCACTCTGGTCCGGCAAGATGGCGCGCCTGATGCTCAGTCAGGCCTGGAAGCGCGGTCTCGGCGGATTGAAAGCCTGGCTCGGTTCCTGTCTGCAACCGGCTCGCGGCTGGCTGGAAGGAAGTTATCAGAGCGAGACCCTGCAGGCGCTTTGGGCGCCCTGGGTTCTTCATACCGGTCTGACGCCGGAAAGCACCTATTCGGGCCAGATGGGCCGGGTAATCGCATTTGCGCTGGAAGCTGCCGGCGCACCGGTGGCCAAGGGTGGCTCGGGTTCCGTACCCGAGGCATTCAGAAGCCTGATCGAGGCCAAGGGTGGCAAGATCCGCACGGGTGTCGATGTCGAACGTGTTCTGGTCAAGGATGGCAAGGCGTTCGGCGTGGAAACAGCAGACGGTGAAACCATCAAGGGCCAGTCGGTGATTGCTTCCGTCACGCCGACACAGCTTTACCAGCGGCTCTTGAAACAGGAAGCTCTTCCGGAGCAAACCCGGACCTATCGCTACGGCCGTGGAAATTTTCAGCTTCACTATGCCCTGGACGGGAATCCGGACTGGATCGCCGAAGGCCTGGAAGATGTCGCGCTGGTTCATCTGGCGGACGGCATCGACAGTGTTTCGAAGTCTGCCAACGAGGCCGAGCGTGGCCTGTTGCCGGAAGTTCCGACGATCTGCGTTGGCCAGCCCCATAGGCTGGACCCGTCGCGTGCACCGGACGGCAAGGGCATCCTGTGGCTTCAGATACCCGATGCCCCGCGCACGATAAAAGGGGATGCGGCCGGCAAGATCGAGACCGGGGCCGAATGGACCGAGGCTATTCGTGAAGCTTTCGCTGATCGTCTGGAAGACATCCTCAGGCGGCACATCCGCAATTTCGATCAGATCAAACTTGCCCGGCGGGCCTATTCTCCGGCGGATCTGAACGACCTCAACATCAATCTGGTCGGCGGCGATCCCTATGGCGGGGCCTGCAGCATCGATCAGTTTTTTGTCTGGCGCCCCTTTGCGCATTCAGCTAATAGCGCCACCCCAATCCGGAATCTCCACATGATCGGAGCTTCGACCCATCCCGGGCCGGGGCTCGGCGGCGGTTCCGGCTACAATCTGGCGAAGGGGATGGGTGCATGAGCGATGAGGATCTGACGGACGTAACTTTGGACGAGGCCCGCTTGCCGCGGCTCGGTGAAATCGGACTGGAAAATTTTCCACCCTATCTGATGAACCGCATCATGGGCCGCTACAACGCCGCACTGCGCGAGGAAATGGCCAACCTGGGCCTGACGACACCGAAGATGAGAACCCTGGCCGTGTTGTCCGTGATCGACGGCCTGTTGATCCGCGAACTCGCGATCTACGCGGTTGTTGAAGTCTCGACGTTGAGCCGGGCGCTGGACGCGCTTGAGCGGGACGGTCTGGTGCGCCGGGTGTCTGACAAGGAAGACAGTCGCGCTGTCCGTATTCATCTCACGTCCAAGGGACGGGACACTCATGAGCAGCTTTGGCCACATCTGGCCGGCGCCTACCGGCAGATGTTCAAAGGCATCAGCGACGCGGATCAAAGAGCTTTTGTCGCCACGCTGCAGGCAATTTTGAAGAACGTGCGCAAGCACCCGATATAAGTTGATCGCGTAAGGAGGGGCCGATGGCCGAAAGGTCGTTCAAGGCTGAGGTAGAGCATCTTCGCAAGGGAACCGGAGACACCTTCACGGGTGAGGGCATTCTGGCCATCACGAAGGCGCTTCTGGAAAATGGTGTTGGCTATGTCGGCGGCTATCAGGGCGCGCCGATCTCTCATCTGATGGATGTGCTTGCCGATGCAGAGGATCTTCTGGGTGAACTCGGCATACGTTTCGAGGCCAACGCCTCCGAAGCGGCCGCAGCCGCCATGCTGGCCGCCTCCGTGCATTATCCGATACGCGGCGCAGTCACCTTCAAGGGCTCGGTCGGTGTCAATGTTGCCTCGGATGCGCTGGCCAATCTGGCGTCTTCCGGCGTCAATGGTGGCGCGCTTGTCATCGTTGGCGAGGATTACGGCGAAGGCAGCTCCATCATGCAGGAGCGCTCCTACGCCTTTGCCATGAAATCGCAGTTCTGGCTGCTCGATCCAAGGCCCAACCTGACGTCGATCGTCAAATCCGTCGGCGATGGTTTTGCCCTGTCGGAGGCCAGCAATTCGCCGGTCATGCTGATGGTGCGTATCCGTTCCTGCCACGTCACCGGCCGGTTCGAGACCAGGGACAACGTGCCGCCGCCGCTTTCCGTTCGCGATGCGCTGTCCAGTCCGATGCGCGACTTCAAGCGGGTGGTGCTGCCGCCCATGTCCTATGCCCATGAGCATGACAAGATCGACAACCGCTGGCCGGCAGCCGAAAAGTTCATTCTGGAAAACCGTCTGAACGAGCGTTTCGGACCGGACGAGGGCAAGGTCGGTATCGTCTGCCTTGGCGGCATCTACAACAGCGTCATCCGTGCGCTGCAACGGCTCGGGCTCGCCGATATCAGTGGCAACACCTCGATCCCGCTTCACGTGCTCAATGTGACTTATCCGCTCGTGAAATCGGAGCTTCTGGAGTTCTGCGCGGGCAAGGAAGCCGTGCTGATGATCGAGGAAGGCCAGCCGGAATTCATCGAGCAGCAGCTCGGGGCCATGCTCTACAAGGAAGGCCGGACGACAAAGCTGGAAGGCAAGGGCATTTTCCCGCGTGCGGGGGAATACACCGGCCAGATCATGCTCGACGGTCTGGATGCCTTTGTCCGCCAATATGCGCCGGAGCTTCTTCCGGGCAAGGTGCTGGCGCCGAACACGCCCAAGCCGGAGTTGCCGGATCTTTCCAAGACGGTGCCGATCCGCCCGCCCGGATTTTGCACGGGCTGTCCGGAACGTCCGATCTTCGCCTCGTTGAAGATGGTGGAGCAGGAAGTCGGCCAGCACCAGATCACCGGTGATATCGGCTGCCACCTGTTTGCCTGCTTGCCGCCCTTCGAAATCGGCGGCTCAACCATGGGATATGGCCTCGGGCCGGCCTCAAACGCTGCCTTCGATGGCGGCGGAGAGAGACGGGCGATCTCCATCATTGGCGATGGCGGCTTCTGGCATAACGGTCTCAGCAGCTCCATCGGCAACATGGTGTTCAACAAGTCCGACAGTGTCGCGATTATTGTCGATAACTATTATTCGGCGGCAACCGGCGGGCAGGACATTCCCTCCAGCCGGGCAAAGAACGAGACCAAGTCGACCAACAACCCGATTACGAAGGCGCTTCAGGGCGCCGGGGTCAAGTGGATCCGGCAGATCAACCGCACCTATGATGTCACCCGGATGCGCGAAACCATCCGCGAGGCACTGACGACCGAATATGACGGTCCGAAGGTGATCGTTGCATCGTCCGAGTGCATGCTCAACCGCCAGCGTAGGGAAAAGCCCTTGCGCAACAAGGCGATTGCGGGTGGTGAACGGGTCGAGATACCCCGGTTCGGTGTCGATCAGGACGTCTGTACCGGCGATCATGCTTGTATCCGCTTGTCTGGATGTCCGTCGCTCTCGCTGAAGAAGCTGGACGATCCGCTGCGCGACGATCCGGTGGCCCACATCGACCAGTCCTGTGTCGGTTGCGGCAACTGCGGCGAAGTCGCCGATGCGGCAATCCTGTGTCCGTCCTTCTTTGAGGCGAAAGTGGTTCATAACCCGACCGGTTTCGAAGCCTGGTATGCCGGCCTTCGGACGAAAATCATTTCCTGGCTGCAGACACGGCGGGCTGGTGCCCGGCTGACCTTTACCGGGGAGGGCGCGTGATGTCGCTTGCATTGCCACTGGATGCCAGACCGGCCGATCCCGCGCTCGAAGGGGTTATCAAGCTCGCCATTCTCGCCGTCGGCGGGCAGGGCGGTGGCGTTCTGACGAACTGGATCGAAAGCCTGGCGAGATCGCAGGGCTATCATTGCCAGGCCACGAGCGTGGCAGGCGTTGCCCAGAGAACCGGCGCGACCATCTATTACATGGAGATGGCCCCGGGGGACGTTGAAGCCCCGGTCTTTTCGCTCGCCCCGTCTGCCGGTGATGTCGACATCATCGTTGCAGCGGAAATGATGGAAGCCGGCCGTGCGATCATTCGTGGCTTCGTGACCCCGGACCGCACCACGCTTATCGCTTCGAGCCACCGCATGCTCGCGGTGTCCGAAAAATCCGTGCCGGGTGACGGCATGGCCTCTTCCGAAGAAGTGAGAGCCGCCGCCGAACTGGCGGCACAAAAGCTGGTTCTGGCCGATATGGATACCGCTGCCCTAAAGGTCGGCTCCGTGATTTCCGCTTCCCTGTTCGGGGCGCTGGCTGGCTCCGGTGCTCTGCCCTTCGAACGGGCAGCCTTTGAAGACGCTATTCGTGCAGGCGGCAAGGGTGTGGAAGCCAGTCTGAGGGCTTTTGCTGCCGGGTTTGATCTGGCGAAACACGGTGAAGACCCCAAGCCCGAGGCTGTTAAACCCGCACAGCAGGAAATCGTCAGGCCTGCCGGCCCGGACATGGCGCAAAAGGCCTGGGCCTCGCTGGAAGCAAAGGTTGCGGGCTTGCCGGAACCGGTGCGCGAAATGGCCCGTGCCGGATTGCGCAAGGTGGTCGATTTTCAGGACACGGATTACGGCGCGGAATACCTTGGCCGGCTGGAAGGTCTCATCAGCCGGGATAGCGCGGAGAAGGATTACGAACTCTCCCGCGAGGCCGCGAAATACATCGCCAATGCGATGGCCTATGACGATGTCATCCGGGTTGCCGATCTGAAAACACGTCCTCAGCGGTTCAACCGGATCGAGACGGAAATGAAGGTGGAGGACGGCAAGCTGCTGCATCTGACCGACTATCTTCATCCGCGCGCGGAAGAAATCGTTGGCCTGCTGCCGGAAAAGATGGGCCGCAAGATGGAAAGCGATCCGGCGTGGATGAAACGCATCGACCGCTGGTTCAACCGTGGCCGCCGGATCCGCACCGACAGTCTGCGCGGCTTTGCGATGCTTTACTTTCTGGGCGGCTTGCGTGGTTGGCGCCGCAGAACCCTGCGCCACCAGATGGAACAGGACCATCTGGAGAGCTGGCTGAAGATGGTGTCGGGCTATTTGCCTGACCGCTACGCCATGGCCGTTGAAGTGCTGAGGTGCCGACGCCTCATCAAGGGCTACTCTGACACTCACGCAAGAGGCCTGTCGAAATTCGACAAGGTGCTGGCGGGGGCGCGGCTGGTGGAAAATCGGGACGACGGCCCGGAATGGGTCGCACGCCTGCGCGAAGCGGCTCTCAAGGATGAAAAGGGCGCGGATCTCGACGGAGCGCTGAAGACCGTTGAGAGCTTTGCATGAGCCAATTCCGGTCCTGACTTAAGTGACGGATCATCCCACTCGATTGTGACCCCGGGCGAGCTTGGCGAGACCCGGGTGTCGCTCTTGCGCGGAGCAGCTGAGCTTCAAGATCGGTTCTCGGGAGAAGGACCGCGAAGCAGGCGAGTGGCTACGTAAGCTGTATCAGATCAGGGTGTGTGGTTGCTGAGTTTGCGGCCCATCCTTCGAGACGGCCTCACGGCCTCCTCAGGATGAGGGGTAGGTTGATGCGAGGCTGAAAGTTCCCCGAGTAAACCTGTTAACTTATGCCAACCTCATCCTGAGGAAGCGCGAAGCGCTGTCTCGAAGGATGGGCGACATCCGCTGACGAAGCTCCCTCCCGGGGTTACCGGGAAAGCACCGTCCCCAGTTCCACCACCAATTCACGTGCGGCGTCTTCCGACGTCTGAATGCCAGGAGAAAGGCGCAGGGTCGCGCCGCGGGTATCGGCAATGAGGCCCGCATGGCGTAGATGGTCCAGCACGAGCGTGGCCTGTTCGGCTGAGGCGAGACCGAACATCAGGCTGCCACCTCTGTCTTCTTCCACCCGGGGTGTGAGAAGTTTCAGCCCGAGTGCATCCGCGCCATCGATCAGAATGCTGCAAAGATGCCTGTTGCTGCGCAAGATGGCGTCCCTATCGGCGCTCGCATGCCATTGGAGCGCAGGCAGGGAAGCTGCGGCAGGCATGATCGACGGTGTGCCGTTGTCGAAGCGGCGAATGTCCGGCGCGTATTCGAAGGCGTCGATATCCCAGTTGAACGGGTTGTCCTGACTGAACCAGCCACGCAGCTCCGGTCTGCAATCGCGGATCAGGTCCGGATGAACGTAAAGGATGCCGGCGCCAGGTGTACCGCACATCCATTTGAGGCTGGTCGATACGACAAAATCCACATTCGGCGCGTCGACCGAAAAGGGCAGCAGGCCCGCACCTTGGGTGATATCCACGCCGATGATGCTGCCCATCGAACGGCCGTGGGCAACGAGGCTTTCGAGATTTGAGCGGCGGGATGTGGTCGAGCTGATCCAGGTAATCAGGCAGAGCGCGACATCGCGGTCCCACTCGGCAATCATGTCTTCGTCGGAGACAAAATTCGCACCCTGACGGGCGCGTACGGTCACCAGCTCGAAGCCGAGCCGTTCCTGCAGGCGGGTTAGAAGGAAATGGTTGGACGGGAAGCAGTCCGCTGCCACCAGAACCTTCCGGCCGCGCAGCAGGCCGTCCGGCAGGGCCCGCATCACCATGTCCACGCCCTGGGTGACGTTTTCACACGTTGTGGCAGACCCGGCAGGTGCTTCGATAATTGCGCGCCAGTGATCAATGAAGGCTTCACGCTTGCCCAGCAGATAGGACCACTGCTGATCGTTCGGGGCGCTCCAGACCGAGGCAAACTCCGCCATCGCGGCGCTCAACCCGGCGGCCTTGCCGGGATACTGGCCGATGGAATGATAGAGGAAGTAGCCGTCTTCTCTGGTTGTCATGCGTTTCCCCGAAAGCTCGTGTCCGCAGGTCGGTGAGAGTGCCGAAGCAGTTCCTTCCTGCATCAAACACGCTATTGACCAGTATGGAATTATTCGTATACAGTTTTTCCGATAGTTCAAGCTTAAAGGACTTTTCAAGTGCGGGAAAATGGGTTGAACATGCGATTGATCCGATTTGCCTTGAATTGTTTCGTATACGATTTTGGTGGTGTGTCGCTGTGTGTGACAGGGGAGGCCTGCCGGTGATTGCTGGAAAATCATCCGCCAACGCGTCTGCGGCTCAAAGCACCAGCGGACAGATCCACGATCTGCTGATGGGGCGCATCCAGCGCGGCGAACTTGGTCAGGATGTCCGTCTTGTCGACACGGCTGTTGCCGCCGAGTTCGGTGTTTCTCGCATGCCGGCACGCGACGCCTTGATGCGCCTGGCTCACGAGGGGTATCTGGAGCCCACGACGCGCGGCTTCATGCTGCCGAGGCTCGATCATCAGGAAATTCTGGAAATCTTCGACCTGCGCCGGCTCCTTGAGCCACGGGCGGCGGCCATGGCAGCTCTCAGCCTTTCGGAAGAGGAGTTGAAGGGTCTGGATGACATCCAGGCGGAAGCACACTCTGCCATGGCAGCAGACGATTTCGAGCGGCTGCACCGGGCTTGCGAGACCTTCCGCAACAGCTGGATCGCCGCTGTTCCCAATGTTTCGCTGCGCAAGGCGCTGCAACGCTACATGACACAGGTTCAGGCCGTTCGCCTGATGACCTTTGCAGACAAGGCCAACCACCCGTTGATCGTCGCCGGCAACACCCAGCTTTATCAGGCGTTCTGCCGCCGGGATGCGGTTGCCGCCAGCGACAGGATCCTGCGGTTCGTCTTCGAGGGGGAGGCGGCCTACCTCCAGGCGCACGAGGAAATCCGCAATCAGAACGAAAACTCATCCGCGCAAGCAGGCTGACGCGCAGTAGGAACAGGAGCGATGGACAGGACATGAGCGAAACCCGCGCGGAAGTCAGACTGCCGACACAGGACCTTTCCAAGGATCTGCCGTTCTTCACCAAGAAGCTGAACATGCGGCTGGACATGATCTATCCGGCCGATAGTCCGGAAATCGCGGTGTTTTCAGGCCACGGCCTGCGCGTGCGGGTGGAAAAGGGCGCGAGCGAAGCCCCAGGTACGCTGCGCATCCTCACCGAAAATCCGGATGAATTTGCAGACGGCGAACGTCTTCTGGTTTCTCCAAGCGGGACGCGCGTCGAGATTGACGAACTCAATCCGCCACTGGTCATGCCGGAAACGGAACACGCGTTCGTGGTGCGCCGCCTCGCCGACCAGGCCCCCTGGGTGATCGGACGGGCCGGCATGTCCTATCGGGATCTGGTGCCCACGCGCCTTGGCGGCGCGATGATCGCCTCGCATATTCGGGTGCCGGACGGTCCGGTGCCGGACATGGTCCATTTCCACAAGGTCGGTTTTCAGCTGATCTTCTGCGTTAACGGCTGGGTCGACGTTCTGTACGAAGACCAGGGCGGCATGCGCCGTCTGAGGGCAGGCGACTGCTTCATTCAGCCACCGGAAATCCGCCACCGGGTGATGCATGCGGCCGAAGGCATCGAGGTGGTCGAGATCGGTGTTCCCGCGGAACACATTACCGAGATCGATCACGAGATGACCCTGCCAACACCCCATGAGCGGCCGGACCGCGAGTGGCAGGGCCAGAAGTTCGTTCACAGCCTGGCAAAAGACGGCGCCTTCAGTCCGTTCCGCATACCGGGTTTCGAAGCGCGAGACACCACCATCTGCGACAACACGAAGGGCGTGGCGTCTGTTATGGTGGCACGTCCGGCCGGGGAGGCTGCTCCCTGGACACGCCATGACTGCGATATTCTATTCAACTTTGTGCTGGCAGGTGAAATGACCCTGGAGGGCGAAGGCAAAGATCCTTACCGCCTGTCTGCCGGAGACGCTTTCGTAATCCCGCCGCACATGGCGACGCGATACGCGGATGCAACTTCCGACCTGGAACTGCTGGAAGTCAGCTTGCCGGGTCGGTTCGAAACAGAAGTCCTGCGCGACTAAAAAAGACAAGGCCTTTCAAGGAGGAAAGAAAAGGCTGTGCAGGAATTCAAAGTCAAGCAATGAGGGGATGACAGTATGAAAAAGTTGACGACAATTGTGGCCGCAGCGGCTTTGCTCGGCACGGGAACAGCCGCACTGGCGGACGACACCAAGATCGGCGTCCTGATGGACATCACGGGGCCGATCGCCAATTTCATTCCGCCGCTTCAGAACGCGGCCGATCTCGCGGTCAAGCAGGTGAACGAGCAGGGTGGCCTGCTCGGCGGCTCTGCCATTGCCGTTTATGGTGACACCACCGGCACGGCACAGGGCGCGGTCGACGCCGCCCAGAAACTCGTGAACGTTGAAAACGTGCCGATCATCATGGGCTCGCTCATGTCCGGCACCACCATTGCCGCGGCTGAAGCCGCAATCATTCCGGCGGGCGTCCCGCAGATCTCGCCGACCGCCACGTCACCTGCCATGACCACCCTGGAAGACGGCGGCCTGGTGTTCCGCATCGTGCCCTCCGACAACTATCAGGGGGAGATCCTCGCCAAGATGGTGTTGGACGAAGGCCTGAAGAAAGTAGCGCTGACCTACGTCAACAACGACTATGGCGTCGGCATTGGCGAAACCTTCATCGACGCCTACACAGCAGCCGGTGGTGAGATCGTCGCCGAGGCGAAGCACGAAGAAAAGAAAGATTCCTACCGCTCCGAACTTGCCAGCCTGGCCAAGGGCGATGCGGAAGCACTGGTCGTGATCGCCTATGCCGGCGACAGCGGCGGCAAGATCGTGCGTCAGGCCATTGAAGGCGGTCTCTTCACCAAATTCATCGGCACGGATGGTCTGCGCGACGAACTGCTGATCCAGAACGTGGGTGCGGATGCCCTGAAGACATCGTTCTTCTCCTCACCAACGTCTCCGGCCGAAAACCCGGCCCAGAAGGCCCTGCATGATGCCTTCAACGCGGAATATGGCGAAGGTGCAGACAAGGCCTTTGTCGACCAGACCTATGACGCAACTTTCCTGGCGCTGCTGGCGATTGAAAAGGCCGGCTCGACCGACCGCGCCAAGATTGCCGAAGCCCTGAAGGAAGTTGCCATGGCTCCGGGTGAGAAAGTCGGCCCGGGCGAATGGGCGAAGGCGATTGAGCTTATCAAGGAAGGCAAGGACATCGACTACGAAGGCGCCAGCGGCTCCGCGGAGTTCGATGAAAATGGTGATGTCGGCGGTTATATCGGCAAGTTCGTCGTCGATGGTGACGGCTACAAGCAAGTCGAAATTGTTGAATAAGCCGACCAGGCAACAGCGTGATTGAGCTGGAAAAAATCTGCGTCGATTTTGGCGGTTTGCGGGCCATTGACCATGCAAGCTTCAAGATCGGCGCAGGCCGCATCACCGGCCTGATCGGGCCCAACGGTGCGGGAAAAACAACCGCCTTCAACGTCATTGCAGGCGCCATTCGGCCAAGCGCCGGTCGGGTGCTTCTGGACGGGAAGGACATCACTTCGCTCAAACCCCACCAACGGGCCAAGGCAGGTCTCGCACGCACCTTCCAGATACCGCATGAATTCGGGCATCTCTCCGTCCTTGAAAACCTGATGGCATCCGCCTCCGCACCGGAAGGCGAGAATGTCTTCAACGTGATCTTCCGCCGCGGGCACTATCAGTCCGAGGAAAGGCAGATCTATGAGACGGCGCGCGATACCGTCCACCTGCTGGAACTGGATCATGTCATCGACGAGAAGGCGGGCAATCTTTCCGGCGGTCAGAAGAAGCTGGTCGAACTTGGCCGCGCGCTGATGCGCAACCCGAAGATTATTCTGCTGGACGAGATCGGCGCCGGCATCAACCGAACGCTTTTGTCCAAGCTGGCGGACAAGATCCTGATGTTGAACAGGGAGCGGGGGCTGACCTTCTGTCTCATCGAGCATGATCTCGATTACGTTTCCAAGCTGTGCGACCACGTGCTGGTCATGGCGCAGGGCACGCTCCTGACGGAAGGCTCGGTCGATGAAGTGCGGAACGACGAACGGGTGATCGAAGCCTATTTCGGCGGCGGAAAATATGAGGCGCAGCTATGACCGAACGACTTTCCGTTGCGGCTGTCAGCGCCGGCTATGGCGGACCGCCGATCATCGAGGACGTATCGCTGACGGTCGAGCCGGGTGAAATCGCGGTCATTCTCGGCCCGAACGGCGCCGGCAAGTCGACCCTGCTGAAAACCATTTTTGCACTGACCACCGTGTCCGCGGGGTCGATCAAGCTTGGAGAGAAAGAGCTTGCGGGCTGCAAGACATCAGCCCTTGTTCCGCTCGGCGTTTCAGCCGTGCCGCAAACGAAAAACGTTTTTGCGACCATGTCCGTGGACGAAAATCTTGATGTCGGAACCTACGCAGCTCCACCAAAGGACAAGGCGGCAACGCGCGAACGCGTGCTGTCCCTGTTTCCGGATCTTCGGGACAAATTGAAACAGCCTGCGGGCGAACTTTCAGGCGGACAGCGTCAGATGGTGGCCATGGGCCGCGCCCTGATGAGCGATCCGAAGCTGGTGCTCCTGGATGAGCCGACAGCCGGTCTGTCGCCTGCCTATCTGGAGCGGATCTTCGACCTGCTCATCGACATCCGCAAAACCGGGATCACGATATTGATGGTGGAACAGAATGCCCGCCAGGCTCTGCAGATTGCCGATCATGGCCATATCCTGGTGAATGGCCGGAACTATGCCAGCGGCACCGGCAAGGAATTGCTGGCAGATGACGATGTCCGGCGCCTCTTCCTCGGGGGAGCGGCCGCATGATCGAGTTCGTCAATTTCTATCTGTTTCCGGCGCTGGCCATCGGCAGCATTTATGCGCTTGGCGCCGTCGGTATCTCCATGATCTTCGGCATCCTGCGGTTTGCCCATTTCGCCCATGGTGATCTGATGACCCTGGGGACCTACGGTGTCCTGGCCATGGCCGCCATTGTCCCGGTCAATCCGCTTTTGCTGATTCCCTTCGGTATTGCGCTCACCATCGTCTCGGCGCTGCTGGTCGACCGCTATTTCTACAAGCCGTTGCGTGAGTTGCCGACCATTTACACGGTGATCTCATCCTTCGGCATCGCGCTCGTCTTCCGCTCCATCGTCCAGTTGGTCTGGGGATCGCAGAACCAGGTGTTCTTCACCGGTGTCAAACCGCCAATGGTGCTGTTCGACACATTCCGGGTGTCCGTCCTGCATCTTCAGGCGGTCATCCTGACGGCGATCATTGCCGTGCTTCTGCACTACTTCCTGACCGTCACAAGAACCGGCCGGTCCATGCGGGCGGTTGCCGACGATCCGGAACTGGCTGAAGTTTCCGGCCTCGACACGGCCAAGGTCATTCGCTGGACTTGGATCATCGGTGCCTCTCTGGCGGCCATTGCCGGAACCTTTGCCGCACTGAACACCAGCGTGCACCCCAATCTGGGCTGGAACCTCTTGATGCCGATGTTTGCCGCCGCCATTCTCGGCGGGATCGGCAAACCTATGGGCGCCATGGCAGGCGGATTCATCATCGGCCTGGCTGAAGAACTTTCCTCCTACCACTGGATTGGCGACGATGCGCTCATTTCGCCGTCCTACAAGACTGCGGTCGCTTTCGTGCTGATGATCGGCCTGCTCATCTTCCGGCCCCAGGGTCTCTTCAAGGGGAGGTTGCTCTGATGGAACTTACCGGTCTCTTTTTCTATGCGGTCAGCCTCCTGATCCTGGGCGGCATCTACGCGATACTCTGCCTTGCGTTGAACGTGCAATGGGGCATGGGCGGTCTCTTCAATGCCGGCATCGCCGGGTTCTATGGCGTGGGGGCTTATACCTCGGCGATCCTGACAACCCCGGCCTCGTCCAAGCACCTTGGCGGTTTCGGTCTGCCTGTGCCGCTTGGCTTGATTGGGGCAGCCATTCTCGCCGGGCTCACCGGCTGGGCGGTTGCCAAGATCTGCGTGCGCCTCAAGAGCGACTATCTGGCGATGGCTTCCATCGGGATCGCGGAGATCCTGCGGCTCGTCATCGTCAATGAAAGCTGGCTCACCAACGGCAGCCTGGGCCTGTCCCGCATTCCAAGACCTCTGGCGGATCTCACCACCGGGCGCATGGGCGACGTCGTATTTCTCGGCTTTGTCTGGTTTGTGGTGCTGCTGGTTTATCTGGCGGCTTCGCGGTTGCACGACAGCCCATGGGGACGCAGCCTGCGCGCGATCCGCGACAACGAGGCTTCGGCGGCGGCCACCGGCAAGGATGTCGAGAAATTCCGGATCCAGACCTTCGTCATCGGCTGCGCCATCATGGGGATCGGGGGCGCTCTATCTGCGCATTATTTCCGCTTCCTGTCGCCGACGGCCACAGATCCGTTGCTGGTGACCTTCCTGGTCTGGGTGATGCTGATGGCCGGCGGTTCCGGCAACAACAGGGGCGCCATCCTTGGGGCTCTGACCATCTGGACGCTGTGGTCGGTGACGGAAATCTTCACCAACCGTCTGCCGCCGGAATGGGCGACCCGCAGTTCCTTCATCCGCATGCTGCTGGTTGGCCTGCTTCTTCAGGTGGTGCTGCAGCGCTTCCGGTCCGGGCTGTTGCCGGAAAAATCGCCACCGGTGAAATTCCGGAAGGAATAGGAACACGGCTCATCAGGTCAGGCGAGCGGTGGAAACACCGCCGTCTTCTTGACGGTGCCATAAACGAAACTGGTATCGATTGACGCAATGCCGCCGATCGGATGAATGCGGTTACGGATGAAAGTCTCATAGGCTTCAAGATCCGACACCACCACGCGCAGCTGATAATCCATCGCGCCGGTCAGGACGTGGCATTCCAGAACCTCCTCAATGGTCTGCATCCGGCTTTCGAACCGGCGGACGTCCTCCTCGTTGTGTCGCTCCAGACGGATGCGGACGAAGACCGTGATCGGCAGGCCGTAGGCTGCGGCGTCCACATCCACCGAAAACCCCTTGATTGCCCCGGAGGCTTCCAGATTACGCAGCCGGCGCAGGCAGGGTGAGGGCGACAGGTTGACCGCCTCCGCCAAATCCTGATTGGTCATGCGGCCATCCTGCTGCAAGGCGCGGATGATCTGGCGGTCTTTCTTGTCCATCTCGATCTCAATTGGCAGATTATGCTAATTTCAATTCTATCACTGACAGATTTTGAAATCTATCACCCCTGAAGTTAGATCATATTGCTCAGGCTGAAATCAGGGAGACAACCATGAGTGCCTACAAGGGTTTTGCCAGCCGCGCGATCCACCTCGCTTACAATCCGCATGAAAACGAGGGGTCGCTCACGCCGCCGTTGCATCTGAGCTCAACCTTCGTATTCGAGACGGCCGAAGCCGGCGGCGAGATGTTTGCCGGTGAACGGGCAGGGCACATCTACAGCCGCATTTCCAATCCGACGCTGGATCTGCTGGAGCGACGCATCGCGGATCTGGAAGGAGCGGAGGCTGGTCTCGCCCTGTCGTCCGGCATGGGCGCGATCACATCAACCCTTTGGACGCTCGTGGCACCTGGGGACGAGATCATCGTTGATGAAACCCTGTATGGCTGCACCTTTGCCTATATGCGCCACGGCCTGACCAAATTCGGCATCAAGATCACCCATGTGGACCTGACCGACCCGGAAAACCTGCGCAGCGTCATTTCCGACAAGACCCGCGTTGTCTATTTCGAAACCCCGGCCAACCCAAACATGCGCCTTGTCGACATCAGCCACGTTTCGGAAATCGCCCATGAAGCTGGCGCGACGGTGATTGTCGACAACACCTATGCCACCCCTTATCTGACGCGCCCGATCGAACTCGGCGCCGACCTCGTCCTGCATTCAGCCACCAAGTATCTGGGCGGTCATGGTGACGTCGTGGCCGGTCTTGTTGTCGGACGGGCCGAACAGATCCAGGAAATTCGCCTTGTCGGCATGAAGGATATGACCGGTGCCGTGATGGCCCCGTTCAATGCCATGCTGATCCTGCGCGGCCTGAAAACACTTGCACTGCGCATGGACAGACACTGTGCGTCGTCTCAGAAAGTCGCCGAATGGCTGGAAGCACACCCCGCGGTGTCAAAGGTCTATTTCCCGGGTCTTGAAAGCTATGAGCAGCACGAGTTGGCCAACAGGCAGATGAGCCAGCCGGGCGGCATGATCGCCTTCGAACTGAAGGGCGGACTGGACGCTGGAATTTCAATGATGAATGGCCTGAAGATGATCCAGCGGGCCGTGTCCCTGGGCGATGCCGAAACGCTGATCCAGCATCCGGCCTCCATGACCCATTCCACCTACACCCCGGAAGAACGCGCGGCCCATGGCATCAGCGACGGCCTCGTACGCCTGTCCGTCGGGCTGGAAGATCTGGACGATATTCTTGAAGACATTGCGCAGGCCATGCCGCAGGTTCCTGCGGCCGTTGCTGCCTGAGGTTTGTCCAAGTCGGCTTGGCGTCAACCCGCAACGTTGCGTTCCAAATCCTTTCCCCCCTACCACCTCATCCTGAGGAGCGAGTTTACTCGCGTCTCGAAGGATGGGCAGCAAGTCCGGGAGCAAGCGGCCCATCCTTCGAGACGGGCCGTTGGCCCTCCTCAGGATGAGGATCTGGGGAAGGTGAGGAGAGGGATCTGGAATATGAAACCAGAGGCTCAGACAAAGCCGGCAGCTGGCCCAAATCAGGGTGTCCGCGCTACGCCGGATTTCACGCGTCGCAGCGGTATGGAGCTTTCGATGTTGGCAACGCCAGGCACCTTGGTCAGTTTCCCGGTCAGGAAGGTTTCGAAGGCTGCGAGCCCGGTGGTTGCCACGCGCATGAGGTAGTCCCGGTTGCCGGTCATCAGCCAGCAGTCGACCACTTCCGGAAACGCCTGGATGGCAGCTTCGAACTGGTCCAGCGTGATGTCGATCTGCTTGTCGAGTTCGACGGACACGAAAACCGAGACCTCGTAGCCGAGCTTCACCTCATCGATCAGAGCGCAATATCCTGTCACGATGCCGCGTTCTTCCAGGTTTCGCAGGCGGCGGGCAACCGGAGTCGGGCTCAAGCCGACACGCTCGGAAAGATCCTGAATCGATATTCTGCCGTTCTGGCGCAACTCTCGCAGGATCTGGATATCAAATGTGTCGAGCGTGTCGGAAATCGCCAAGGAAAGCTTCCTTCTTGGTGAAAGTCTCCAAGACTTAGCTCAAAAGATTAGGAATTAGCAAGAAACCGGTTCTTGCCTGAAGCTACAGTAACGGCGAGTACGCACTTAACGGGAACGCCTCCATGAGCACCGAACACCTGAAGACCATAGAACAGCGCCTGTTGTGGCTGTCACACTGGATGATCCACCATGCCAACCATATTCGTCCGAAGGTGGACGGCATCAAGGTTGGCGGGCATCAGGCAAGTTCGGCGTCCATGGTTTCCATCATGACGGCCCTCTACTTCTCGGTACTGAAGCCGGAAGACCGGGTGGCGGTCAAACCGCACGCCTCGCCGATCTTTCACGCGATCCAGTATCTGATGGGCAATCAGACCCGCGAGAAGATGGAGAATTTCCGTGGGTTGGGCGGCGTCCAGTCCTATCCATCCCGCACAAAGGATATCGACGACGTCGATTTCTCCACCGGCTCGGTCGGTCTCGGTGTCGCGATCACCTCCTTCGCCTCATTGGTGCAGGACTACATCGCAGCCAAAAGCTGGTCTGGCGACAAGCCGCTTGGCCGAATGATCGCTCTGGTCGGCGATGCGGAACTCGACGAGGGCAATATCTATGAAGCCCTCCAGGAAGGCTGGAAGAACGACCTGAGGAACTGCTGGTGGATTATCGATTATAACCGTCAGTCGCTTGACGGTATCGTCCGCGAGGGGCTGTTCGACCGGGTCGAGAAGATCTTCGATGCCTTCGGCTGGCAGGTGGTTCGGGTCAAATACGGTGCCTTGCAGCGCGCTGCGTTTGCAGAACCGGGTGGTGACAAGCTGCGCCATTGGATCGACGAGTGTTCCAACCAGGAATATTCCGCGCTCACCTTCATGGGCGGGGCCGTCTGGCGCAAACGCCTGATGGACGACCTGGGCGACCAGGGGGATGTTACCGCGCTGATCGACCGCCGGTCGGACGACGAACTGGCGGATCTCATGGAAAACCTCGGCGGCAATTGCACCGAGACCATGGCCGAAGCCTTTGCAGCCATCGATAACGACAAGCCAACCTGCTTCCTTGCCTATACCATCAAGGGGTGGGGCACGCCGATTGCAGGCCACAAGGACAATCACGGCGGCCTGATGAACAAGAACCAGATGGCCGAGTGGCAAAAGCACATGGGTGTTGCCGAGGGGGAGGAATGGGAGCCCTTCGCGACCGTTTCGGACGTCGGCGCGCTGAAGGCATTCCTGAATCAGGTTCCGTTCTTCGCCAAGGGCACGCGGCGCTTTTCCGACGACAAACTCGCCGTGCCTGCCATCGAGCTGGCTTCGGATCGGGATATTTCCACCCAGATGGCCTTCGGCAAGGTGCTGGACGATCTCTCCAAGGGTGACAGCAAGCTGGCGGAACGTATCGTCACCACGTCGCCGGATGTGACCGGCACCACCAACCTCGGGCCCTGGGTCAACCGGCGCAAGCTCTTCGCCCGCAAGGCGTTGGCGGATGCCTTTATCGAACACCGGATTCCCTCGACCGCAAAGTGGGACTTCGCGCCGGAAGGCCAGCATATTGAACTTGGCATCGCCGAGATGAACCTGTTCCTGCTGCTGGGCGCTGCCGGTCTTTCTCACTCGCTCTTCGGCGAACGGCTGATCCCCATCGGCACTGTTTATGATCCCTTCGTCTGCCGCGGTCTCGATGCACTCAACTATGCCTGTTATCAGGACGCCCGTTTCATGATTGTCGGCACGCCCTCCGGCGTGACCCTGTCTCCGGAAGGTGGTGCGCACCAGTCCATCGGTACGCCGCTGATCGGCATGAGCCAGGACGGGCTGGCCGCTTTCGAACCGGCCTTTGCCGACGAACTGGCCGTGATCATGGAATGGGCCTTCGATTACCTGCAGCGCGACGGCGAAGGTGATCCGGATGAGCGCACCTGGCTGCGCGACGAGACTGGCGGTTCCGTCTACCTGCGCCTGTCGACCAACCCGATCGAACAACCGGGAAAACGGGCTGACGATGCTTTCCGCCAGGGCGCCATCGATGGTGCCTACTGGCTGCGTAAACCAGGTCCGAATTGTGAAGTGGTGATCGCCTATCAGGGCGTCGTTGCGCCTGAAGCCATCAAGGCCGCAGGAGAACTCGCCGGTAATCGGCGTGATGTCGGCGTGCTGGCCGTCACCTCCGCCGATCGCCTCAACGCCGGCTGGACGGCAGCACAACGAGCAAGATCACGCGGCAACGCGGCTGCAAGATCCCATATCGAGCAACTGCTTGGCGATCTCCCAGGTCATTGCAAACTGATCACCGTAATCGACGGTCACCCGGCAACGCTCGCCTGGCTCGGCGGTGTCGCCGGTCACCAGACCATCCCGCTCGGCGTCGAACATTTCGGCCAGACCGGCACGATTGGCGACCTTTACCAGCATTTCGGCATCGACGCGGCGTCGATCATCGAGAAGGTGAATGGACTGACGCCAGGGCGGCGCGTTTAGACTGTTTGGTCGGTGACCGGCAGCCAACATGATGCCGGTCGCCAGCGCCAGACTTTGACGTCACCTCGGCCGACCGAAGGGAGGCCCTGCGCGCACTCATTTCCAGATGGTGGAATGACGGTCACTTTCGAAATGACGCGGGCTTCAGCAAGCTGCATTGAGAGTAGGCCCCGGATCTGCGCTACGCCTGTCCGGGGTGAATCCGTAGCAAGGTGTCCAAAGTCATTCAGCGGACAGGCCGGGTGGCCGTCGCTGCAGCACCGGGACGGATTGTACCAGATTCAACGACACTCAGCCTCATCCTGAGGAAGCGCGCAAGCGCTGTCTCGAAGGATGGGCCGCTTGCTCCGAGTAGCTGGCTTATCCTTTGAGAGAGGCCTATCGACCTTCCTCAGTATGAGCGTGAGAATTAATCCGCCCTCTTGAGATAAACCCGCTCGGCATTTCCACCGAGAACAGCCCGCCGGTCCGCGGCACCAAGGTCCCGCAGCAACTCATCGGTGATCCCGATCCAGTCCTCATAGGAGCAGGCGAGGGTACAGACCGGCCAGTCGCTGCCCCAGATCAGGCGGTCCGGGCCGAAGGTGTCCAGCAGGTGCGCCACATAGGGGCGCAAGGTTTCCGTGGTCCAGTTGCTGCCTGCTTCCGTGACCAGACCGGAAAGTTTGCAGTAGGCTGTGGTGTCCCGCGCAACGGTGGCCATATCCTCTGCCCACCCGGTCATACGGCCATCCGCGATATGCGGTTTGGAACCATGATCGATGACGATGCGCATGCCGGGATGGCGCTCCGCGATTTTCAGGAGGTTCGTCAGATGCTGTGGCAGGGTGAGGGCATCGAACACGAGGTTCTGCTCGATCAGCGCCTCATATGCCGGCACGAGGTCCGGGCGCAGCATCCAGTCCGGATCTTCAATATCCTGGATCATCGGCCTCAGCCCGACCAGCTTCGGATTGCCCGCCAGTTCGGCGATCTGGTCCGGCGCTTCCGCAGCCTCGAAATCGACCCAGCCGACCACGCCCTTGATGAAGCTGTTCTGTCCGGCCAGGTCCAGCATGTAGCGGGTTTCCGCTACGGTTGGCGCCGCCTGAACGAGGATTGTTCCTTCAATCCCGAACTGCTGCAGATACGGTGTGAGGTCGCCGGGGCCGAAATCGCGATAGATCGGTTCGAGCTCGGGCGTCAGCCAGCCATAGTCTCCGCGCTCAAGGGCCCAGAAATGTTGATGTGCATCCAGTCTCATGGCTCGATAATGCCCTTGGTCAGGATGATGTTGCCATAAAGGCGGCTTTCCCCTGTCTGGACCAAGGCGAAGGCATTGCTGGCCGCTTCATAGAAGGCGTGACGTTCCAGGGTCTGGATCTGCGCAGATTTGTCGGCGGTTTCATTGATGATGGTCTGAAACTCCGCGACGATCCCCGGCACCGCATCGGGATAGCCAACCACCTGCATCGTCCTGGCGGGCGCCGGAACGAACGTGTCGAGCGGCATTACTGACAGGATCGCCTTCAGCGTATCGGTCGCTGAAATGCCGTCGAGGCGGACGCAATCGGGGCCGGAGCTTTCTGCCGGAAAATTGGCATCGACAATGACGATCTCGTCGCCGTGCCCCATGGCCCTGAGGGCATAAAGCAGCGAAGGGCTCAGCAGGGGGGGAAGGTTACGCAACATGGGAGGTCTCGTTCGGCAAGGGGGCATCGGGACGGATCAGCTCGGCTGACCTGAGGTCCGACCAGAGGGCTGCGGGAATGTCGGTCTGTAAAAGCGCGATATTGGCTTCCACCTCGGCGGCATTCACCGCGCCGGGGACGACGGTTTTCACGCTTGGATGCCCAAGCACGAATTGCAGGGCGGCAGCGATCAGCGGCACCGAGTGGCTCCGGCAGACCTCTTCGATCTTGCGCACGCGTTCGAGGATCTCCGGCGGTGCGTCGGCGTAATTGTATTTCGCGCCGGGAACCGCGCCCGTTGCCAGAATGCCGGAATTATAGGGCCCGCCCAGGATGATGCCCACATCCCGCTTTTCGCAAAGCGGCAGGAAGCTCTCAAGGGCGTCCTGTTCCAGAAGCGTGTAGCGGCCGGCGAGCAGGAAGCAGTCGAAATCGGCAAGACCCAGCAGCTTCTGGCAAACCTGCCACTCGTTCACACCGGCGCCAATGGCGGCAACTTCGCCAGCCTCTTTCAACTCGGTCAGGGCCTTGTAGCCGCCAAGGTCGAAGAGTTCGCGCACGCGGGCATCGCTTGCTTCCTGGGATCCTTGCGAAAAGGCACAGACGTCATGCACGAAAAGAATGTCTGCATTTGCAACCTCAAGGCGCTGTCGGCTTGCCTCGTAGCTGCGCATGACGCCGTCGTAGCTGTAGTCGAAGACGATCCGCTTTTGCGGCACGTCGACAAAGGCCTCCGGCGTCACTTCATGTGGCTCGCAGTCCAGCAGAAGACGGCCGATCTTGGTGGAAAGCTGGATGGTTTCACGACCGAAGCGCTTGATGGCGGTGCCAAAGCGCATTTCCGAACGGCCAAGGCCATATTGCGGCGCCGTGTCGAAATAGCGAATGCCGTTGTCGTAGGCCGCCTGTAACGCAGCCTGGGCATCGTCTTCAGAGACCTTGCGATAAAGATTGCCGAGTGGTGCGCCGCCGAAACCCATCTCCGTCAGGTCGATGGGTCTTGCGGTTCTGCCGTTCAGCCGCTGCGTTTTCAAAGCGGTCATGTGTTTCCTTTGGACATATCCTGGATCAGATTTTGTTTTGCGTCGCATGACCTGCGGTCTGGTGCCCGGCCGGTGGGCCAGGGTCAGTCGAACAGATCCGGTCTGGTTTCAACGAGCGGTTCCAGTCGGCTGACGACTTCACTCAGGTGTTTCTGCATGGCTTGGCGGGCCCGTTCCGGATCGCGGTCGCGGATCGCCTCAACGATGACCCGGTGTTCGTCATAGGCTTCAAAGGCACGGCCGCGCATGGGCAGCAGCAATTGCCGCGCCCGGTTCACCTGCACCCAGCCGGTGGCGGCAAGCGTGTTGAGTTTCGGATATCCGGTGAACGAGAAGATGAGTTCATGCATGTGCTCGTCCTCCCGATAAAAGCCGGAGTCGTCATGGTCTTCCAGACATAGTGCCTGAAGGCGCATGTTGCGGTTCAACTCCAGAAGCTGTTCCTCGGTGCGATCCGCGGCGACTTTCGCCACGGCCGCCAATTCAATGGCTTCCCGCAGAAAGGCGCCTTCACGGATTTCAGACATGGAAAACCTGGTGACGCGCGACCCAGACTGGGGAACAACCTCCACCAGACCTTCGCCGGCCAGCCGGGTGATCGCTTCCGTCACGGGGGAGCGGGAGACGCCAAGCTGATCGCAGATGACCTGTTTCTTGAGCAGGGTTCCCGGCGGCAGGTCCATGGCCAGAATGGCAGAGCGCAGGGCCTCATAGACACGCTGTGCCAGCGAGCCGGACAATTTGCCAATGTCGGGCAGGGTGATCTCGGGAAAGTCTTGTTCGCTGGTCAGGGGCATAGTCAACTCGATTTGAATGCTAACATGTTAGTTGACACAGTTGGCGTGTCAAGCTAATCGTGACCAAAGACCGACCGGATCGGCAACCTATCTCAGATGCCTTGGTTGGGGCGAAAAGATGTTTTTCGTCAGAGGGTTGTCATGAGGCTTCATCATCGGTTGGTGATGGGGCAGATGGACCGAGGCGGCCGTAACGGGAGAACAAGACGTGTTGCAGCCACATGCCAATTCAATCCTTCTGAATGCCGATGACAACGTGGTCATCGCCCTTCAGGACATTGCTGCCGGCGCCAGCGTCTCCCATGTCGACGTGCCTCTTCCCGGACAGGTCCAGCGCGGCCACAAGATCGCCTGCAAACCGATCCCTGCTGGTGGAAACGTCATTCGTTATGGTCAGATCATTGGTCAGGCGAAGGCAGATATCCAGCCGGGAGAGCATGTACATGTCCATAACCTTGGCATGGGCGACCACAGCCAGGACTATCAGCACGCCGAAGCCTCCGTTCCACTCGATCCGGCGACGCAGGAGCGGACCTTTCTGGGCTACCGCCGTCAGACAGGACGGGCCGGTACGCGCAACTACATCGGCATCCTGACCTCGGTGAACTGCTCCGGTTCCGTCGCGAAATTTATCGCGGAAGCTGCCGAGAAGTCTGGTTTGCTGGACGAATTTCCGAATGTGGATGGCATCGTCCCCATTGTTCACGGCACCGGCTGTGGCATGTCCGGCAAGGACGAAGGGTACGCGACGTTGTTCCGGACCCTATCGGGATATGCCCAGCATCCGAATTTCGCAGCCATCCTGCTGATCGGTCTCGGTTGCGAGGTCATGCAGATTGCCGACCTCGTCGGCGAACGCAAAATCCGTCCGGATGGCGATCTGCGCTACATGACGATCCAGCAGACAGGCGGCACACGCAAGACTATCGAGGCAGGGCTGACGGAGCTACGGGCACTTGCCGAACTTGCCAACAAGGCCGAGCGCACACCGGTGCCGATCTCCGAAATCACCGTCGGCATGCAGTGCGGCGGGTCAGACGGATATTCCGGCATCACTGCCAATCCGGCTCTCGGGATTGCCTCCGATCTTCTGGTCCGTCACGGCGGCACCACGATCCTGTCTGAAACCTCGGAAATCTATGGTGCGGAACATCTTCTCACCCGGCGCGCCGTGTCCGTTGATGTCGGCGAGAAGCTGATCGAACGCGTCCGCTGGTGGGAAGATTACACGGCGCGAAATGGCGGGGAGATGGACAACAATCCCTCGCCGGGAAACAAGCGCGGCGGCTTGACGACGATCCTGGAAAAGTCGCTCGGGGCTGCTGCCAAAGGCGGCTCGGCGCCGCTGGTGGACGTCTACAAGTTCGCCGAGCCGGTCGACAAGAAGGGCTTTGTCTTCATGGACAGCCCGGGCTTCGACCCGTGCTCTGTCACCGGTCAGATCGCCTCCGGTGCCAACATCATTGTTTTCACGACCGGGCGCGGGTCCGTCTCGGGTTACATGCCAACCCCTTGCATCAAGCTCGCCACCAACAGCGAGATGTATGGCCGCATGTCGGAAGATATGGACATCAATTGCGGTGACATCATCTCCGACAACGTCAGCCTGGATGCCAAGGGGGAGGAGATCTTCGAAATGATCATTGCCGTCGCCTCCGGAAAACACTCCAAGAGTGAGGAGCTCGGCTTCGGCGGTGTTGAATTCGTGCCGTGGCAGATCGGTGCGGTGATGTAGTCGCATCAAGCTTGATGTGAAGAAAATACCCAGGCCTTCGGGAGAATTTCAGTGCGCTTGAAAGATAAGACAATTTTGGTAACAGCGGCGGGACAAGGCATCGGCCGTGCAAGCGCGATTGCCTGCGCAAACGAAGGCGCGAAAGTCTTTGCTGCGGACGTCAACGAGGAAACACTGTCGACGCTCCCCACGGAGTGCCCCGGTATCGAGATCCACAAGCTGGACGTTCGCGACCGCGCGGCCATTGATGCCCTGGCCGCCGAACTGCCGGCGCTTGACGGCCTCTTCAATTGCGCGGGCTTCGTGCACAACGGTACTGTTCTCGACATCAGCGAAGACGACTGGGCCTTCAGCTTCGAACTGAACGTCACCTCCATGTACCGCATGACGCAGGCTTTCCTGCCGGGCATGCGCGAACGCGCCCAGGCCACCGGAACCGCGTCGATCCTGAACATGGCGTCGATGGCATCGTCCATCAAAGGCTTTCCGATGCGCACGGCCTATGGCGCTACCAAGGCGGCTGTGATTGGCCTGACCAAGGGTGTCGCGGCGGACTTCGTCAAGGAAGGTATCCGCTGCAATGCCCTGTGCCCGGGGACCGTCGACACCCCGTCCTTGCGCGGACGGATCAACTCCGCACCCGATCCCGTGGAAGCTGAGAAGAACTTTATTGCCCGGCAGCCCATGGGCCGTCTTGCAACCGTCGATGACATGACACCGATGGTCGTTTACCTGCTGTCCGATGAGAGCAAGTTCGTTTCCGGTCAGGCTCTTCTGGTCGATGGAGGTGTCACCATCTGACGGTGACTTCTTCGTCGCGGTTTGGGAGGATCGCGCCATGACAAACCTTGTGAGGATGATGGGGATCGAAATTCGTTTCTTCGGTCTGCATGCCCTCGTGAGAGATAACGGTGCCTGCAAGTCCAAGCTGAGAAAGATCCTCTCCGGCCCCTGTCGATACAGGCTTCTGCGACGACGACAAATCCAACAATGACGATCCAAAGATCGCTGCTGTCTTGTACGACGGATCAAATTTGTCGTACCCAAACCCATCGAGCCTGATTGCATTCGTGACCCGGCTCCAACCAAGCAAGGACGATTCTTTATGAAATTGCTGAGATATGGCGCGCCGGGACAGGAAAAACCCGGTGTTCTCGATGCCGATAACCGTGTTCGTGATCTGTCTTCCGTAGTTGCGGATCTTTCCGGCGACGCACTTCTGCCGGAAAGCGTTCAGCGCCTTCAGGGGCTTGATGTGGCTTCTCTGCCGCTGATCGAAGGGGCTCCGCAACAGGACCTGCGGGTCGGGCCTTGTGTCGGCAACATCGGCAAGTTCATCTGCATTGGCCTCAACTACGCCGACCACGCTGCCGAATCCGGAATGGATGTGCCGCCGGAACCGGTGGTCTTCAACAAGTGGACCTCGGCAGTGGTCGGTCCCGACGACGACGTGATGATCCCGCGCGGATCGAAGAAGACTGACTGGGAAGTCGAACTGGGTGTCGTGATCGGCAAGGGCGGTGCCTACATCGAGGAAGCCGATGCGTTGAGCCATGTCGCCGGTTTCTGCGTCGTCAACGACGTCTCCGAACGCGAATACCAGATCGAGCGCTCCGGCACCTGGGACAAGGGCAAGGGCTGCGATACCTTCGGCCCGATTGGCCCCTGGCTGGTTACGCCGGATGAAGTCGGCAACTTTGACGATCTGGGCATGTGGCTGGAAGTCGACGGCAAGCGCTACCAGAACGGCTCCACCAAGACGATGGTCTACCGCGTGCCGTTCCTGATTTCCTATCTCAGCCGCTTCATGAGCCTGCAGCCGGGCGACGTCATTTCCACCGGCACGCCTCCGGGCGTCGGCATGGGCCAGAAGCCGCCGGTCTATCTGAAGGGCGGCGAAGTCATGACGCTGGGCATCGACAAGCTGGGCAGCCAGACCCAGAAGGTGACCAAGGCCTGATCCCTTACGGACCTTGTCTGAAAACTTACGGCCGGACGCGGAAACGCGTTCGGCCGTTGGCGTTTTTGGGGGAGGGTAGGTGCAGGGCACCGTGAAAGATCATGCCGGCCGGATTAGCGCGCGTTGAATCTTCAGCTTGTCGTCCCGGTTTGTCGCGTCAGCGTCAAGACCGGGACTCAGTATACTCTGGTGCTGGTAGGGGCAGGTGCGACGTTTTGCGATTGCTGGATCCCCGCCTAACGCTCCCCTCAGCCTTCCCGAGCGATCTGCCAGCCGGCCCAGGACTGGCTGACGGGCATGATTTCCAGCGAGTTGACGTTGAGATGCGGAGGCTGCGTTGCAACCCAATAGACCGTGTTCGCGATGTCTTCCGGCTGGATCGCGTTGGCGCCACCATAGAGGGCGTCATAGCTTTCCTGATTGCCGCCGGTGCGCACCAGCGTAAATTCGCTCTCGCACAGGCCGGGCTCTATGGAGGTGACCCGAACACCCTTGCCGTGCAGGTCGGACCTGAGGCCCAGTGAGAACTGGCGCAGGAAGGCCTTGGTTGCCGCATAGACGTTTCCGCCCGGATAGGGCCAGTTGGCGGCAATGGAGGAGATGTTGACGATCATTCCCTTGCGCTCGATCAGTTTGGGCAGAAGCTGATCGGTAATGGTGACGAGACCGGTGATGTTGGTGTCGATCATGGTCTTCCAGTCAGAAAGCTTCGTCGCCGGGGCCGAGGCCGTGCCAAGCGCAAGACCTGCGTTGTTGACGAGAATATCGATCTCCTGAAACGCCACCGGCAGGCTGGCAAGCGCCGCTGTGGTTGCGGCTTCATCCATGATGTCGAAGGCAAGTGGATGAAAGGCACCCCCCAGATCCGCCTTCAAGGTTTCCAGCCGGTCCGCGCGCCGGCCGGTGCCGATGACCTGCCAGCCGTTTTGCACGAACAGCCGGCCCATGGCCTGACCGAAGCCGGAGGTTGTCCCGGTAATGAGGATTGTGCCGCGCATGAGTCTGCCTTTCCGAAAGTGTCTGCAACAGTCGTTTGACCGGACCATAGGCAGCTGCTCCGCCAGCACAACGCCAAATTCAGGTCATGGCCCTCTGGCTCCTATGAATTTGAGCGCTGGCTCTACGGTGGCTCAGCCACTGGTCCTAGGAGTGTTGGCATTGCTTCGTATTCAAGGACCTTGCGCCATGACCAAGATGCCGATCAACATGGATCACCACTGGCTCCCGTTTACCAACAACCGTCTCTTCCACAAGGAACCGCAGATGTTCTCGCGGGCGGAAGGTGTGCGCTACTGGACGCCGGAAGGCCGGGAAATCCTGGACGGCTCCTCCGGACTGTTCACCTGCGCTGCCGGTCACGGGCGCAAGGAAATTGCCGAGGCGGTCTACAAGCAGCTTCAGGTTCTGGACTATTCCCCTCACTTCCAGCGGGCGGCGCCGATTTCCTTCGAACTCGCCGAAGCGCTGAGCGACATCCTGCCGGAAGGTCTCGATCGGATCTTCTTCGGATCTTCCGGGTCCGAAGCGGTCGATTCCGCCATCAAGATCTGCCTTGCCTATCACAAGGCGAAGGGCGAGCCGCAGCGCACCCGTTTCGTTTCACGGGCCTGGGGTTATCACGGGGTCAACCTCGGCGGTACGTCGCTGGCGGGCATGGTCAACAACCGGCGAGATTTCGCAGGCGTTACCTGCGACGTCGTGCATATGCGCCATACCTGGAACGAGGATCAGCGGTTCACGAGAGGGCAACCGCAAGATGGGGCCTCGCTGGCGGAGGATCTCGAAGAGCTCTGCAAGACCTATGGTGGCGAAACGATTGCGGCGGTGTTTGTCGAGCCGATTGCCGGGTCCATCGGGACCATCGTGCCCCCCGTCGGCTATCTTCAGAAGCTGCGTGACATTGCCGACAAATACGGCATTCTGCTGGTGTTCGATGAGGTCATTACCGGCTTCGGGCGGACGGGTTCGGCCTTCGCAGCACAGGAATTCGATGTCACTCCGGATGTGATGACCATGGCAAAGGCACTCACCAATGGGGCTATTCCCATGAGCGCCGTTGCGGTGAAGACGGAAATTCAGAAAGCCGTCATCGACTCCATTACCGCGGATCGGCCGGAACTGATGCACGGCTATACCTATTCTGCCCACCCGGTTGCCTGCGCAGCGGCTCTGGCGACGCTTGGCATCTACAAGACCGAGGGTCTTTTCGAGCGGGCAGCAAGCCTCTCGTCCACCTTCCTGGACGGCGTGTTCAGCCTGCGCAATCTGCCCCATGTCTACGATCTGCGCGGCCATGGCATGATGGCCGGCATTCAGCTGACACCGGGCGAAACGCCGGGAGCGAAGGGCTCTCTGGTGCAGCGGCGCCTGTTCGATGAAGGCCTGCACGTGAAGGCGACCGGCGACGCGCTCATCTACGCCCCGGCACTCACCACATCGGAGGAAGACCTTTCGATGATGGTCGATGTTCTCCAGAAGGTGTTGGGCCAGGCAGAGCTTTAGGTCACCAGTTTCAGCGGTCCCGGCCATCAGCCGGGATCGCTACCCGCATTCCGCCAGAACCTGGCCAAGCAGCCTGATGCCGGGTTCCAGCTTTTCTTCGGCAATCGCACCGAAACCCAGGCGGATGCGGTTTCGCGGACTGTTCGGGGAAAAGTACCGGCCGTCTCCGGCCTCGATCAGGATGCCTTGCCGCGCCGCCCTCGATTGCAGCTCTGCTGCCCGGATCGTGTCCGGAAGCCTGATCCAGACACCGGACCCGCCCGTCGTGGCTGTTGCCTGACAGGTCGGCAGATGCTTTTCGATCAGCCTGAAGATCTTCTTCCATTTCTGAGACAGGATCTTTCGCTGGCGGCGGATGTGGGAATCATAGTGGCCTTCGGACAGGAAGATTGCCATTGCCCGCTGGTCCAGCGCCGAAGGGTGCCGGTACATCAGTCGTCTGAGCGCCCTTAGCTCCTTGATGATACGCCTGTCCGCCGCGATGAAGCCGAGCCTCAATCCGGGGAAGAGCGCCTTGGAGAGGCTGGCAACGTGAATGACGCGGCCGGTTCGGTCGAAACTGCGCAGAGACGGTTTCTGTGCGCCGATGAAATTGAGCTCATGCTCATAGTCGTCTTCCAGAACGATGAAATCGTGTGTTTCGGCATGGGCCAGCAAGCGAAAACGCCGCTCCATCGACATGGTGACATTGGTGGGGGACTGATGCCCCGGCGTCACGTAAACGAGACGTGCCCCTTTCAGTTCGTCTCCAACCCGCATGCCGTTTGAATCGACCGGATGATACTTCAGCTCCGCACCAAAGGACTGGAAGATGTTGCGCGTGTCGACATAGCCGGGCTCCTCCATGTCTGTTCTGACGCCGGACCTGCAAAAAAGCTGTGCCACCAGAAAGAGGGCGTTCTGCGCACCGACAGTCACCAGGATCTCGTCCGGTTCGGCGCGAAAGCCTCGCTGTGGCAGCATTCGGCGGATGATCTGGTCCACGAGCATCGGGTCGTCCAGATCGACCAGATCGCCGATCCAGGTTGGGGCATGCTGTGCGGTTCCCGCCAGCCTCACACAATCGCGCCAACGCGTGACGGAGGTCTTGTCGGGGGCGAGCTGTCCATAGATGAACGGGTAGGGATAGGACTGCCAGTCGACCGGTTTGGAAATATTTTCCTGGGCGGCATAGCTGTAGGTCAGAAAGGCTTGCGGATCGAAGGGGTGTTCGGCGGCGGGCAGGATGTCCTTCGCGTGATCGTCCACCCGGATGTTCAACTGCTCGCGGATATGCCGTTCATTGATGAAGTATCCGCGCCGGCTGACCGATTTCAGATAGCCGTCTTCAACCAGCCGCTCATAGACGATGGCAACCGTGTTGCGGGAGACTTTTATCTCGCTGGAAAAGACGCGGGTTGCCGGCAGTGGCTCGTGCAGGGGCCAGACGCCGTCCAGAATGGCCTCGATCAGCCGTTCCTGGATCTGGTGCTGCAATCGTCTGCCCGGATCGAAGGGCGTCTCGAAATAGGTAGAAAGCATTTGTCCTGACAGATTTCCCTGATTTCGGTTAGCCCGCACGCGCCAGTCTGACGGGGCATTCTCAATCTGGAAAGCCCGGCAAATCCTCTGGCTCCATAGTTTTCACTCTCTGGCTCTAAGGGTGAATTTTGCACCGCAATATCCTTTCTTGCAACGCTGCGCAGGATCGTCCGGGCAATGCGACCCTTTCCTAAAAACTGCGACCTGTAATGCGCCAGAGCGAGAACAGTTTGGTGAAACCAACAGTGAAGGGGAAGTCATGACCAGTTTTAAGAAGGGGGGATCCGCGACGCGGCGCGATTTCCTGAAGACCGCTGCGGCGGCAGGCGCGGGTCTGTCCATGCCGGCGATCGTCAGTTCCAGCGTGCTGGCCTCATCCGGTGAAATCAACATCATGATGTGGTCGGATTATCTGCCGGAAAGCTTCGTCAACGGTTTCACCGACAAGACGGGTATCAAGATCAACTTCACCGGCATCGGTTCCAACGAAGAGATCATCAACAAGCTGAAAGCTACCAACGGCGAAGGTTTTGACATCGTTTCCCCGACCGTGAACCGCAACCTCCTCTGGGCTGAACTCGGCCTTTTGCAGCCGTTCGACATGTCCAAAGTGGCCATCGACAAGGTCAACCCGTCCATGGCGCTTGGCGAAACCCATTGGAACTTTGACGGCAAGGGCGTGTTCTGGCTGCCGCATATCTGGGGCACGGAAGGCATTGCATGGCGGACGGATGCCTTCGTTCCAGGTGGCGAATTCCCGAGCTACTATGATGTCTGGGATGAAGCCAACGCAGGCAAGACCATGGGCCGTGGACACTCCATGCTGCTTGGCCTCGGTCTCGGTCTCGAAGGCCGCGGCGAACTGGAGCCGGGCTCCATGTGGGCCGCATATGAAAGCCCGGAAATGATGGACGAAGTCTGGACCAAGGTTGTTGAGGCTGCCATCGCCAAGAAGCCGAATATCAAGCTGATCTGGAACGATGCCGACACCCAGAAAAACGGTCTCCTGAACGAAGGCGTGATCGTCGGTCAGACCTGGGACGGTCCTCCGCTTGCACTGAAAACCGCCGGTGAACCGGTCATGTACCGGGCGCCGAAGGAAGGGGCGATGGCCTGGGTCGATGGTCTTGCCATGCCAACAGGTGCGAAGAATATCGATCAGATCTATGCCTTCATCGAGACGGCTTACGACGCCAAGCTCGCCGGCGAAGCCATCAAGACCCATGGCTACAATTCACCGGTTCTCGGGGCTGCCGAATTTGGCGGTGAGGTCTATGCCAAGAACTTCGCCGATGCCTATCCGGGCGAAGCGCTGGACAACCTGAACGCCTGGCCGGCGGAAGCACCCTGGTACTCGGAAAAGCGGACCGAATACACCAACAAGTTCCTGTCCGCATAAGGCCTTTTCGGCTTTCTCAATGGTGTGGTGCCGGGCGCAGTGTCGCCCGGCCTCGGCCGCCTTGCTTGCGTCTTCCTTTTCCGCCGTCCTTCTGAGAGCGTCATGGCCACAAAAGATATTGTTCTGGATCACGTTTCCATTCGTTTTGGGGCCTATACCGCGGTCGACAATGCGCATCTCGTCATCAAGGGCGGGGAGTTCTTCTCTTTCCTCGGTCCATCCGGCTGTGGCAAGACCACCTTGCTGCGGTGTATTTCCGGGTTTTCCGACCCGTCCGAAGGCCGTGTCCTGATCGGCGGACAGGATATGAGAGGCATCGGGCCGAACAAGCGGCCGACAGCCCTGATCTTTCAGAACCTGGCGCTCTTTCCGCTCATGAGCGTTGCCGACAATATCGCCTTTCCGCTGGAAGTTCGGGGTATTGGCCGCAAGGAGCGGCGTAAACGGGCGGACGAACTTCTGGACATGATCGCGCTTCCAGGTGTCGGCGACAAAAAGGTGCACGAGCTCTCCGGCGGTCAGAGGCAGCGCGTGGCCATTGCCCGCGCTTTGGCGGTTGAGCCCGACATCCTCCTGCTCGATGAGCCACTGTCCGCGCTCGACCTGAAACTGCGCCACCACATGCGCACCGAACTGCGCGCCATCCAGCAGCGCGTCGGCTTGACCTTCATCTACATTACACACGACCAGGGCGAGGCGCTGACCATGTCCGACCGTGTCGCGGTGATGAATGCCGGTGTGATCGAACAGGTCGATCCGCCTGAGACCATCTACAATCGTCCCAAGACCTCCTTCGTCGCCTCGTTTGTGGGCGAAACCAATGCCATTGAAGGCAAGGTCGCCCAGCAGACGGAAGCGCTGGTTTCCGTCGAAACCCCATTTGGCCGTCTTCAGGGAAGGGCGGCAGGCGGGCGGCAATATAAAGCAGGCGAAGACTGCATCCTCTTCATCAGGCCCGAGCAGCTGAGCCTTGAAGGCGGTACGCCCAACACGCTGACCGCGAACTGGGTCAAGGAAGAGTTTGAAGGCAACTCGAGGCAGTTGTTCCTGGAAGCGAACGGCGTCCAGCTGCGGCTTACCCGGGTCAACCTTGGCGGCACGCCGGATAATCTCTCCGGCGGTACGGTCTCGCTCGGCTTCACGCCCGAGCAGGCAATTGTCCTGCCTCATGGCGCGCTGGCGGGGGCGTGACGATGAAAGTGCTTCAAAACGTCTTCAGCGAAATCTCGGGCAAGCATGGCCTTGGAGCTGCCTCCTTCGTCGCCGTTGCGGTGCTGTTCTGGGTGATCTGCCTGATCACGCTGCCGCAGGTGGCTATGCTCGACTATTCCTTCCGGTTCAATTTGCCGGCGGCTGAAGTGGGTGGCCCGCAGGATGTCTATACGCTTGAAAACTATGCCTATTTCTTTCAAGGCAATGATGGCACGGTCAACACGCTCGATATAGGAATCCTGGTCAAAACCCTGATCGCGGCGGTGTTCGTCACCTTCATCGACATTCTGCTCTGCTACCCGATTGCCTTTATCCTGGCCCATTCGGCCACCGGGGTGGCGGCGCGAATGATGGTGATCGGTCTGATCGTGCCTTTCTGGGTGAACGAGATCCTGCGCGCCTTCGCCTTCCGTGTCCTGTTCGGCTCCACCGGTCTCATCAACGGCATCGGCATGTCGATGGGGCTGTGGGACCAGCCGGTGGATTTCATCCGGGCCGATGTCGCGCTCTATTCGGGCCTGACATACGCCTACATCCTGCTGATGGTGTTCCCGATCTTCAATGCGGTTGAGGCACTTGACCGAAACCAGATCGAAGCCGCCAGGGACATGGGCGCAAGCTGGTGGCGAGTGCATTGGCGGGTGGTGCTGCCGGTCGCCAAGCCGGGCATCGCTTCGGGAGCGACCATGGTGTTCATGCTGACGGCAGGCGCGTTGGCCGCGCCGCAGATCCTCGGTGGGCCATCAAACCTGTGGTTCACCCAGCTCATCTACCAGTGGTTCAACGAAAGCGCCAACTGGCAGCGCGGTTCGGCCTATGCGGTGATCCTGCTGATTGTGTGCATATCCTTCGTCATGATGCTGATGCGTGTCTTCAAGGTCTCTATCGGGGAGATCGGCCGATGAACCGGGGCACAGGCGGCGGCGTGGTCGCGACAGGCTTTTCGCTGCTTTTCTTCACCTTCCTGTTCGGTCCGCTGATCATCATGGTGATCACGGCGTTCAACTCCTCCTCATTCCCGAGGATCACACCCTGGGAATGTTTCACGACGGAATGGTTCGGCGTTCTCTTTGCCAATGACAGACTGATGAGCGGTCTCGCCAACAGCCTTGTGATTGCCGTCAGTGTGGTGGTCATTGCCGTGCCTATCGGCTTGGCGGGAGCGCTTGCGCTTTCGGAGCTTGGCCCCCGCTTGCGTGCGGCCCTCTACACGGTGCTGATCACGCCGATCCTCATTCCAGGGGTGGTTCTGGGCATCTCGACCATCATCTTCTGGGGCGCTTTTGGAAGGTCCGTCGGGGCGGACTATGGCTCGATCTTCTACAGCGGCATGTTTCTGACCCTTGCCGGGCAGGTCACTTTCATTTCCGCCTATGCAATGCTGGTGTTCCTGGCTCGGTTGCAGCGCTTTGATCCGATCCTGACGGAAGCTGCGCTTGATCTCGGTGCAACGCCGGGGCAGGCCTTCCGAAAGATCCTGCTGCCCTTCCTGGGGCCGGCCATCGGCTCTGCGGCGTTCCTGACCTTTCTGGCATCATTCGAAAACTACAACACCACCGTCTTCACGATCCTGTCGGGCAACACCTTCACCACGGCGCTTGCCTCCAAGGTCCGGCACGGGACCGATCCTTCGTTGTCGGCGCTGGCGGTCATCATCATCGGCATCACGTTGATCGGGGCGGTGGTGCACGAAGCCCACATGCGGCGGAAGGAAGTGATGCGGACCGGCACTGCCGCGCGGTCGCGCATCTATGGCAATCCGGTTCTGCGGACACTTGTCCATCCGTTGACGATCTTCGTGATCCTTCTGGGCGTTGCGGGCTTTGCCACCTATCAGGGCACGCAGCATGATGCTGGCGTCTGCAAGCAGCAGATCCTGGACGAAAAACGTGCCCGCCAGCAGGAACTTCTGGAGGAGCAACGCAGGAAAATGGAAGCTCAGAAGCAGAACCAGGCACCCGCATCCACCGCGCCGGCCGAAGCGCCGGTCAAGGCCAACCCGTCGCCTTTCGGCGGTGCCTTCAAGTCCAATGGGCTGAAGCCGGGCGAGTGACAACCTGTCAGAAGCTTACCGTCTACTGCCCGGAAAGCCGGGACAGCAGCACGGCAACGCTTTTGACCTGAAACTTCTTCAATAGTCTCGCCCGGACATCTTCCACGGTTCTGGGGGAAAGGCTCAGGACGCGGCCCATTTCCTTGCTGGTCTGGCCCTGGGAGAGGAGGAGCAGGACATCGCGCTCGCGCGGTGTCAGTTTCGGACCCGCTGCCGCATTGTCGATCAGGGCGAAACTCAAGACGATCCGGGCCAGCGGCGTTTCCGGCGTCAGGGTGCGGGCGCGGAACCGGCACCAGATCGGCGTCCCGTCGGAGCGCCGCATCAGCCGTTCGTCCGTATAGGGCAGGGACCGGCGCAGGGGCTCAAGGCCGATGTCCCGGATCTGGTGGAACTCCTGGTCCGTGCCGTACAGCAGCCGGAAACTCTGGCCAATCAACTGCTCCTTCTTGAAACCGAACATTTCCACGAATGTCTGGTTGCAGGCGCGAATGATCCGCTTCTCGGTCAGCGCCAGGCCCATGGGGGCATTTTCAAAGGCGAGTTGGTCGAGATTTTCCATGTTTCACCGTGTTCCTACGGTATTGGCACCGTAGTTTGACGGTAGCATAGTTCTTGCCTGTTTTTCCAACGGGAGGCTGAGACGGGATGGCGCTTGCAGACGACCTGATCCGTGAGATCGACGGAAGACGCGAAGATCTGATCGCGCTCACACAGGACCTTCTGCGCATCCCCACGCTCAATCCGCCCGGCGAGAACTACCGCGAAATCTGCGACTATCTGCAAAAGCGTCTGTCCAGATCCGGTTTCGATATCGAGCTGATCCGGGCCCACGGCACACCCGGTGACAGCGACAGATATCCGCGCTGGAACATCGTCGCGCGCCGCGATGGCGACAGCCCGGGTGACTGCGTGCATTTCAACAGTCATATCGATGTGGTCGATGTCGGCCACGGATGGACGAAAGATCCCTTCGGCGGAGAACTTATCGACGGCAAGATCTATGGCCGGGGCGCCTGTGACATGAAGGGTGGTCTTGCCGCCAGCATCGTCGCAGCCGAGGCTTTTCTGGCCGTCTGTCCGGATTTTGCCGGGGCCATCGAGATCAGCGGCACGGCGGACGAGGAATCGGGTGGTTACGGCGGCGTCGCCTACCTCGCAGGCAAGGGCTACTTCAGCCCGGACCGGGTCCAGCATGTCATCATTCCCGAACCGCTCAACAAGGACCGTATCTGCCTTGGTCACAGAGGGGTCTGGTGGGCAGAGCTTGAAACCTTCGGTGAAATCGCCCATGGCTCGATGCCATTCCTGGGCGATTGCGCTGTCCGGCACATGGGCGCGGTCATCGACGAAATGGAGCAGAGCCTGTTTCCGGCGCTCGCGCAAAAGCGCACTGAAATGCCGGTGGTGCCGGAGGGGGCCAAGCAGTCGACGCTCAACATCAATTCCATCCATGGCGGACAGTCGGAAGGCGAAGCAGATTTCACCGGCCTTCCGAGCCCCTGCGTGCCGGACAGTTGCCGCATGGTGATCGACCGCCGCTTTCTGCTGGAGGAAAACATCGACGACGTGCAGGCGGAAGTTCTGGAAGTGCTGAAAACGGTTGAAGGGCAGCGTGACAAGTTCCGCTACGACCTGCGCGAATTGCACAGGGTGCTGCCCACCATGACGGAAAAGGATGCGCCCGTCGTGCGGACCGTCGCGAAGGCGATTGCCGAGACCATGGGCCGCGAAGCGGAATATGTCGTCAGTCCGGGCACATACGACCAGAAGCACATCGACCGTATCGGTAAACTGAAAAATTGCATCGCCTATGGCCCGGGCATTCTGGATCTGGCACATAAACCGGACGAATATGTGGGAGTGGATGACATGCTCGATTCTGCGAAGGTGATGGGCCGTTCGCTGATCGAGCTTTTGGCAAGGCCTTGCGAAAGCGGCCTCAATAAAGGGGGAAGTCATGCGTTTGCGTAAGTTTGGATTGGGTCTGGTCAGCGCCCTGGCGTTGGTCGCGAGCGTGGGAATGGCCCATGCGAAGAGCGATATCGTGGTCGCCATGCAACTGGAACCACCGCATCTGGACCCGACTGGTGCCGCTGCAGGCGCGATTGATTCCGTTCTTTATTCCAACGTCTTCGAAGGGCTGACCCGCTTCGGTCCGGATGGCTCGGTCAATCCGGGTCTTGCCGAAAGCTGGGAGATTTCCGAGGACGGCAAAACCTACACTTTCAAGCTGCATGAGGGCGTGAAGTTTCACGATGGTTCGGATCTGACGGCAGACGACGTCAAGTTCAGCCTGGACCGCGCACGGGCCGATGACAGCCAGAACGCCCAGAAGGCGTTGTTCACCGGCATCGAAAGCGTCGAAGTGGTCGATCCGCTCACTGTGAAGGTGACGCTCAAGGAACCGAACGGAAATTTCCTGTTCAATATGGCCTGGGGCGATGCGGTTATCGTCGCGCCGGAATCCATTGCCGATATCAAGAGCAAGCCAATCGGCACGGGTGCTTTCAAGTTCACCGACTGGGTGCAGGGCGACCGCATCGATCTGGAAAAGAATGCAGACTACTGGGGTGAGCCGGCCAAGCTCGACAAGGTCACCTTCAAGTTCATTTCTGATCCGACGGCTGCCTTCGCTGCCGTGATGGCGGAAGACGTCAATGCTTTCGTCGGTTTCCCGGCGCCGGAAAACCTGCCGCAATTCGAGGCCGATCCCCGCTTTCAGGTGCTGGTTGGCTCTACCGAAGGCGAGACCATTCTTGCCGCCAACAACAAGCTGCCGCCGCTCGACAACGTCAAGGTGCGCGAAGCGATTGCCCATGCAATTGACCGGCAGTCAATCATCGATGGTGCGATGTTCGGCTACGGCACACCGATTGGTACCCATTTCGCGCCGCATAATCCCGACTATGTCGATCTGACGGACAACAGCCAGTACGACCCCGAACTTTCCAAGAAACTTCTGGCCGAAGCCGGTTATGCCGATGGCTTCACCACCACGCTGAAGCTGCCGCCGCCTTCCTACGCCCGCCGGGGAGGGGAGATCATCGCCGCACAGCTCCGTGCCGTCGGCATTGAAACCGAGATCACCAATCTGGAATGGGCGCAGTGGCTGGAGCAGGTCTTCAAGGGCAAGGATTACGGCCTGACGATCGTCAGCCATACCGAGCCGATGGACATCGGCATCTATGCCCGTCCGGACTACTATTTCCAGTATGACAATGCGGACTTTCAGAAACTCTTTGCCGATCTGACGGCGGAGAACGATCCGGCCAAACGTTCCGATCTTCTGAAACAGGCCCAGGAGATGATCTCCAAGGATTACGTCAACACCTACCTGTTCCAGCTCGCATTCCCGACTGTCGCCGATGCCAAGATCAAGGGGCTCTGGGAAAACCAGCCGACCCAGGCGACGGACCTGACAGCGGTCTACTGGGAAGACTGACCCATACTGCAAAGCGGATGCTCGCACCCCACGTGCGGGCATCTTTCATCCCTCCATTCCTTTTGCCGGTACCTGACTGCCGATAGGCACGCGACGCGTTTATGCTGCAATATTTCCTGAAACGCCTTCTGTCCCTCGGGCTCAGCCTCGTGGCTGCGTCGGTGGTGATCTTCCTGGCTCTGGAAGTGGTGCCGGGGGACCCGGCGTCCTACATGCTTGGCCTCAACGCCCAGGAAGACACACTGGCCGCGCTGCGCCAGGAGTTGGGCCTCGGCGGCAGCATTCTCGAGCGCTACACAGCCTGGGCAGGTGGACTTCTGGTCGGCGATTTCGGAACGTCCTACACCTATCGCACGCCGGTTGCCGGCATGATCGCCGACCGGCTGTGGGTGTCCTTGCCGCTGGCGCTCTATGCATTGGTTCTAAGCACGTTGATCGCCTTTCCGGCCGGCATCTGGGCCGCCTCTCGCCGAGGCTCCCATGCCGATGGCGCCGTCATGGGTGTCACGCAGCTCGGCATTGCCATTCCCAATTTCTGGTTTGCGATGCTGATGGTGCTGGTCTTTGCCATCAATCTGCGCTGGTTTTCCGCCGGCGGTTTTCCGGGGTGGGACGCAGGCTTCTTCGTTGCCCTGAAAGCACTTACCTTGCCGGCGATTGCGCTCGCGCTGCCACAGGCGAGCATCCTGACACGTGTCATGCGCTCCAGCTTGCTCGACACGCTCGGGGAGGATTTCATCCGTACCGCCCGGGCCAAGGGGCTGAGCAAGGGACAAGCGCTCTGGCGCCATGCTGTGCGCAATGCGCTCATTCCGGTGCTGACGATCCTCGGGCTGCAATTCTCCTTCCTGCTGGCAGGCGCCATCATCATCGAAAACGTCTTCTTCCTGCCAGGCCTTGGCAGACTGGTCTTTCAGTCAATCAGCGCGCGCGATATTATCGTGGTCGAGAGTGTCGTGATGCTGCTGGTCTTTGCGGTCATCGTAGTCAACTTCGCTGTCGACATGACGTATGCCTGGGTCGATCCGAGATTGAGGAGGCGTCGTTGATGGCCCTCCTGTTCCGCAGTAGAACCCTGCTTCCAGGTGCCGTGTTGACGCTGCTGTTCACGCTCGCAGCGCTGATCAGTCTTGTGTGGGTGCCATACGACACGACGGTGGTGGACATCGCCAACCGAATGAAGCCGCCAAGCTGGCTCCATCCCTTTGGCACCGATCAGTTCGGCCGCGACATTCTCAGCATGATCATGGTCGGCGCCCGAACCTCCATCGCCGTCGCGCTGGTGGCCGTCGGCATCGGCATGGCCGTCGGCGTGCCGCTTGGTCTGGCTGCTGCTGCCAGAAAAGGCGGCCTGATGGACGAGATCATCATGCGCGCCAATGATCTGGTGTTTGCGTTCCCAAGCCTTCTCATTGCGGTCATGATCACCGCCGTCTTCGGGGCATCGGCACTCAACGCCATCATCGCCATCGGCATCTTCAACATCCCGGTCTTTGCTCGCCTGACGCGGGGCGCCGCGCTGTCACTTTGGAACCGGGAGTACATTCTGGCAGCCCGGGTGGCAGGCAAGGGCTCGGCGCGCATCTCGGTGGAACACATCCTTCCGAATGTCGCCAATCTTCTGATCGTTCAGGGCACGATCCAGTTTTCGCTCGGCATTCTGGCCGAGGCAGGTCTGAGCTACGTGGGTCTCGGTGCACAGCCTCCCACGGCAAGCTGGGGCCGAATGCTGGCTGACAGCCAGACGATGATATCGCTTGCGCCCCATCTGGCGCTGTTCCCGGGCCTTGCCATCCTGATGACCGTGCTCGGGCTGAACCTGCTGGGCGACGGCCTGCGCGACAGTCTCGACCCGAAACTCAGGAGAGCCCGGACATGACCCTCTCCGAAACCGGCCTCCTTTCCATCCGGGACCTGTCGCTTTCCATTCATGGTCTGCCGATCCTCAAAGACGTCTCCATGGACGTGGCACCGGGGCGCATTCTGGGCGTGATCGGCGAGAGCGGATCTGGCAAGTCGATCACGGCCTTTTCCGTGCTGCAACTGTTGCCCGGCGGTTCGACTTGCAATGGGTCAATCACCCTGTTGGGCAAGGACATCCTCTCGCTGAGCGAAGCCGAAATGTGTGGCCTGCGCGGGCGGGATGTTGGCATGGTCTTTCAGGAGCCGATGACCGCGCTCAACCCGCTGAAGACCATCGGCGCTCAGGTTGAGGAGACGATCCTGATCCACGAGCGCGTTTCCAAAGCCGAAGCGATGGCGCGAGCAGCCGATGCCTTGCATCGGGCGGAGCTGCCGCAGGAGCGGTTCCCGCTCAGCCGGTATCCGCATGAACTCTCCGGCGGTCAGCGGCAGAGAGTGGTCATCGCCATGGCGATTGCGCTCAGGCCCAAACTCCTGATTGCCGATGAACCAACCACGGCGCTGGATGTCACCACCCAGGCGCAGATCCTGGATCTTCTGAAGCGTCTTGTCGCCGAGGACGGCATGGGCCTGATGCTGATCAGCCATGATCTCGCCGTCGTGGCCGACCTTGCCGACGATCTGGTTATAATGCGCCAGGGGGAGGTGGTGGAAAGCGGCCCGGCAAAAGCGCTTTTCGGCAATCTGCAACACCCTTATTCGCGCGCGCTGCTGGAAGCTTCGGCCCACGTGCCGGACCGCAGCCACGAAATGCTGGAGCAGCCGCTGCTGCAGGTTTGTGATGTCGTGCGCGATTATACCGGGCACACGCACGGCTGGTGGGGCAAGACCACGCAGTTTCGCGCCGTTGACGGGGTCAGCTTCGAGATCCGCAAAGGCGAAAGCCTTGGTCTTGTCGGCGAATCCGGTTGCGGAAAATCGACGCTTACGCGGGCGATCCTCGGCCTTGAGGAGGTGCAGGGCGGCGAGATCCTGTTCGATGGTCTGCCGGTCTTCACCCATCACCATGCAAATCAGATCGTGCGCCGGCGCATGCAGGTGGTGTTTCAGGACCCCTATGGCAGCTTCAATCCGCGTTGGAAGGTGGAGCGGTTGATCACCGAACCGTTCCATCTCATGTCAAATCCACCGCGTGGTGCCGAGCGCGACAGGGCCGTTGCGGAAGCTCTTGAAAGCGTTGGCCTGAGCGCGGCCGATGCCAACAAGTACATTCACGAATTTTCCGGCGGCCAGCGCCAGCGCATCGCAATTGCACGCGCGCTGATCATCAGGCCGGACCTGATCATTCTGGATGAAGCGGTGTCGGCGCTTGATGTATCTGTCCGTGCCCAGGTGCTCGATCTTCTGGCGGATCTGGCCGACAGGTTCGGCCTGACCTACCTCTTCATCAGCCACGATCTCAGCGTGGTCCGCTCGATCACGGATCGGGTGCTGGTGATGAAATCGGGCAAGATCGTTGAGGAAGGTCCGACCAACACCGTCTTTGACCAGCCCAACCACCCATACACACAACAACTTGTTGCCGCCGCGCCGGTTCTGCCGGCCGGTATCGCTTGAGGGAGAAGCCCATGACCCAGCACCTGGACCTTTGGTTCGATCCGGCCAAGTGCCTGATCGGCGGAAAATGGGTGGCCCCTGCGGGAGGAGGCGAACTGCCGCTGAACGATCCATCGACCGGAGCACGCATCGGGGCCATTGCCCGCGGCGGAGCGGCGGACATTGATGCGGCGGTCGCGGCGGCGGAAGCTGCCATGGCAGGAGAGTGGGGCCGGACAAACGCTGCCGAGCGCGGTCGGTTCCTGTTTCGCCTGCGTGAGCTGGTACTGGAAAAGGTCGACCATCTGGCTCGGATCGAGTCCATCGACGTCGGCAAGCCGCTGAAACAGGCCCGCGCCGATGCCGTGGCGCTTGCCCGGTATCTGGAATTTTATGGCGGCGCCGCCGACAAGCTCCATGGCGAAACCATTCCCTATCTCGATGGCTACACGGTTTACACCTTGCGCGAACCGCATGGCGTGACGGGACATATCGTGCCGTGGAACTACCCGATGCAGATCATCGGCCGATCTGTCGGCGCTGCCCTGGCAACAGGAAACGCGTGCGTTTTGAAACCGGCGGAAGACGCCTGCCTGACGGCACTCGCCTTTGCGGATCTTGCCCGTCAGGCCGGTTTGCCAGAGGGGGCGTTGAACGTGGTTCCGGGGCTCGGGTCCGAAGCCGGTGCAGCTCTGACAGCTCATCCCCGCGTTCACCACATTTCCTTCACCGGATCGGTCGCAACCGGTGTTCAGGTGCAGACGGCAGCAGCCAAAAATGTTGTGCCGGTCACACTGGAGCTCGGCGGCAAGTCGCCTCAGCTTGTGTTCGAAGATGCCGATCTGGACGCAGCCCTGCCGTTTCTGGTCAACGCGGGCATCCAGAACGCGGGCCAGACCTGCTCGGCGTCCTCGCGCATTCTGGTGCAAAGGTCTGTCGTTGATCAGGTTACCGAACGCATGGCGGCTCGTTACGGTTCCCTGAAGGTTGGACCAGCGCTGAACGATCTCGACGTTGGGCCGCTGATCTCGTCAAAGCAGAAGGGCATCGTTTCCAGCTTTCTGGACCGGGGTGCGGATCTTCAAAAGGTGGCAGAAGGTGTGCTGCAGGATGCACCTGACGGCGGCAACTATGTCTGCCCGACCCTATTTGCCGGCGTTTCACCCGGCCACGTGCTGGCCCGGGACGAGATCTTCGGTCCGGTGCAGGTGATCATTCCCTTTGACGACGAGGACGAAGCCATCGCCATTGCCAATGGCACGGACTACGGCCTGGTCGCGAGCCTTTGGACCCGCGACGGAGCGCGCCAGATGCGGCTCGCCAAAAAGATCCGCACAGGCCAGGTCTTCATCAACAATTACGGCGCCGGTGGCGGTGTCGAGCTGCCGTTCGGGGGCATGGGCAAATCCGGTCACGGCCGGGAAAAAGGCTTTGAGGCCCTCTACGGCTTCACCACTCTGAAGACCGTGGCGGCGTTTCACGGGTAGGAGCCGGGATGCTCCGCTTTGTTGTGCGGCAAAAGAACGATGAAATGTAGCTCCCCGATCCCGGCTCGCGCTTCGTTTGGCCGGGATGACGCCGGAGAGCATGGAACCAAGATCGGGAGGTTTGCATGAGACTTGAAGGAAAGAAGGCGATTGTCACTGGCGGGGCCTCGGGCTTTGGCGCTGGTATCGTGCGCAAGTTCGCTGCAGAAGGCGCCAAGGTGATGGTCGCCGACCTGAACCTGGAGCTTGCCGAGGAAATTGCCTCCGAAGTCGGCGGCCTGGCCATCAAGGCGGACGTCTCCAGCAATGACAGTGTCAGCCACATGGCTGACGTTGCCTCGTCTCTGCTCGGCAGCGTCGACATTCTGGTCAACAATGCGGGCATCACGCATCTCCCCAAGCCGATGCAGGAGGTCACGGAAGAAGAATTCGACCGGGTCATGGCAGTCAATTGCAAATCGGTCTATCTGACGGCGAAGCACTTCGTCCCGGCCATGACGGAAGCCGGCAAGGGCGCGATCCTGAATGTGGCCTCCACCGCAGGCCTCAGCCCGCGTCCTCGGCTCAACTGGTACAACGCCTCCAAGGGATGGATGATCACCGCGACGAAGACAATGGCCGTGGAACTGGCCCCTTCGGGTGTGCGGGTGAATGCAATCTGCCCGGTGGCCGGTGAAACGCCGCTGCTGAAAAGCTTCATGGGGGAAGACACGCCCGAAATGCGTGCCAAGTTCCTGTCTACCATTCCCATCGGCCGCTTTTCCACGCCGGAAGACATGGGCAACGCGGCCTGTTTCCTGTGCTCGGACGAGGCAGGCATGATCACGGGCGTCGCGATGGAAGTCGACGGCGGGCGCTGCATCTGAGCATTGATCAGCCTTGGCAGAGTCACGTATCAGACAGGTCTGGACAGACTACGCGACGATGAGACGGCTGAGGAGACGGCGAAGATGAAGCGATACACCGGTGGCTGCCTGTGCGGGAATGTCAGGTTCGTGGCGGAAGGCGATCCCTACCGGGTCGGCCTGTGCCACTGTCTCGACTGCCGCAAGCATCACGGGGCATTGTTCCATGCCTCAGCCGTCTTTCCGCAGGACGCTGTAAGTCACGAGGGGGAAACGGGCGAGTACCAGAGGCGGTCCTTCTGTCCGCGGTGCGGGTCGTCCGTTTTCTCGCAAACGGGCGATGAAACCGAGGTGCATCTTGGCGCGCTCGATGCACCCGACCAGTTGAAGCCAACCTACGAACTCTGGACCATCCGCCGCGAAACCTGGTTGCCGGAGTTTCCGCTTTCCGCGCACTACGAACGGGACCGGGAAAATGAGGGCCGCGAGGAGTAGGGCGCGCGGCTAGCCCAGTGACGTCCGCGCACCCCTCGGGTTTCCAGCCGGTAGCCCGTCACAAGATCCTAGGTCTCCTCATTTCCGGAGCAGTCGCGTTTTCAAGAGGTGTTGGCGCGATCAAACCGGGGCTCAATGCGAGTTTGAGAGTGATCTGACCTCTGGATCAGTGCTGCGCTTGTCCCGAGAGCCAGCTGCCGGAACGGCGATGCCGGCAAGATTTCGGGCCCGCTGATTACCGATATATGTTTGGGCGACCGGCAACGTTTTTCTGGTCCGGAGTGATGAAGGTGAGCGGATTCGACCTTCCTGGCCTCGCTTCTGAACCCTGTCGAACAAATTTTTCTCACGTTTAATTTCAGGTGAAAGTTGCTGAAATCGCTCGTGATTTCTACGTATGAAATGAATGCATTCAAAAAAATGAAACGTTTCATATTGACGTCCCAATTTGGCCGTGCTTTCAATTATCGAACCTGATAGCGCCCTTGGAATGGCGTGAGAGGTGCAGCCTTTTTGGGAGGAAAATCATGAAGTTATTGAAAATCGCTGCTGCGGCGGCGACAGGCCTCGCTTTGCTTGGTGGAACCGCTCTCGCTGACGAAAAGCCGGTGGTTGGTCTGATCATGAAATCGTTGGCCAACGAGTTCTTTCAGAACATGATGGTAGGTGCCGAAGAGCACCAGAAGCGCCGTGGCGACTACGAACTCAAGGCCGTCGGCATGCAGAACGAGACCGACTTTGAATCTCAGATCAACGCGGTCGAAAATTTCATCACCCAGGATGTCGACGCCATTGTGGTCGCTCCGGCTGATAGCCGTGCCATGGTCCGTCCACTGAAAAAGGCGATGGAAGCCGGTATCGTCGTGGTCAACTTCGACGTGGCGCTTGATGAGGAAGCCAAGAAGCAGCAGGGCGTCGAGCTGGCCTTCGTCGGTCCGGACAACCGGGGCGGCGCCAAGCTTGCAGGCGATGCACTGGGCAAGAAGCTGGGTGAGGGCGGCAAGGTCGTCATCATCGAGGGCAACCCGGGTGCGGACAACGCCACCCAGCGCCGTCTGGGCTTTGAGGATTCCGTTGCCGAATACAAGCTCGACCTTCTCGACAGCCGGACCGCGCATTGGGAAACCGAAGAAGCCAACCAGGTGTTCGCCACAATGCTGACAGCTCATCCCGACATCCAGGGCGTCATGGCAGCCAATGACTCCATGGCCATCGGTGTCGTGAAGGCACTGGAAAGCGCCGGTCGCACCGACATCGAAGTGGTCGGTTTCGACAACATTCCCGCTGTCGGCCCGATGATCGAAGACGGCAGGATGCTGGCAACCGTCGACCAGTTCGGCACCGAAATGGCGGCCAACGCCATCGATATGGCGCTCGACGTGGTTTCGACCGGTGAACCGCTGCAAGGTTGGGTCAAGACCCCGATTGAATTGGTGACTGTGAAGTAAGCAGTCTCAAGAAGGCTCCCGCCCGGTCAGCTTCAGGGCGGGAGCTGTTTATCCATTAAAGAACGACTGGACGCATCATGGCAGCAGCATCGCTTGCCGCAGCGCCCGCTGCTGCACCGGACCGCGCTTTCCTGACGGTCGAGGGTCTGAAGAAGCACTTCGGTGGCGTCAAGGCGCTGGACGGAGTTAGCTTTTCCCTGGACGAAGGCGAGGTTCATGCGCTCGTTGGGGAAAACGGCGCGGGCAAATCGACCCTCATCAAGATCCTTTCCGGCGTGTTTCCCTACGATGCGGGGCAGATTGTCCTGGCGGGCGAGCCTTATCGTCCTTCGAGCCCGCATGATGCCAAGGATCATGGCGTGCAGGTGGTTCATCAGGAATTCAACCTGCTGGAACATCTCTCCATCGCCGAAAACATCTCCATCGAGCAATTGCCGAAGAACAGCTTTGGTCTTCTGGACCGCAAGGAAATGAACCGGCGTGCCCGCAAGGCCCTGGACGCAATCGGCCTGACGGATGTGGACGTTACCGCGCCGGTGAGCGCGCTTGGAATTGCCCATCGCCAACTTGTCGAAATCGCGCGGGCACTGCAGTCGAAAAGCCGGATCCTGATCCTGGACGAACCGACCGCGACCCTGACGGAACGCGAGACCAAACGTCTGTTCGACATCGTCGCCGGCATCAAGGCGGACGGGGTCACGGTGGTCTTCGTCTCGCACCATCTCGATGAAGTCTTTGCCATCTGCGACCGTGTCACGGTGTTCCGAAACGGCAAGACCATTGCGACCGATCTCATCAGCGAGACCACGCCGGAAGGTGTCGTTCAGCGGATGGTGGGGCGCAAACTGGCCGCCGAGCAGCATGAGCACCCCGAGGGCCACGTTGTGGGCGCAAGCGCGCTGCGGCTGGAAAACCTTGTGACCTCCGCAAATCCCGGAAACTCGGGAATTTCGCTTGATTTGCGCTACGGCGAGATTGTCGGAATTTCCGGACTTGTCGGCGCCGGACGAACGGAAATCCTGCGCGGCATCTTCGGCATTGATCCGCCCCGGTCCGGAAAGATCTTTCGCGATGGTACGGAAGTTCGTTTCAAAGGCCCGCGCGATGCCATCGCGGCCGGGATTGGATTTGTCACGGAAGACCGCAAGGATGAAGGTCTCATTCTGGGTATGCCCATTGCCGCGAATATCTCGCTGGCCAATATGGGATCCGTTTCCCGTTCGGGGCTCTTGAAACTGGCCGAAGAAACGCGCCAGGCCATTGCAGGCGCAGCCCGGCTGACCCTCAAGTACGGCCGCACTTCGGACCCCGCGTCGAGCCTGTCCGGCGGCAACCAGCAGAAGGTTGTTCTGGCCAAATGGCTGGCGCGCAATCCGAAGGTTCTGCTGCTCGACGAGCCCACACGCGGTGTCGACGTTGGCGCCAAGGCGGAAATCTACGCCATTCTGAAGGACCTGGCGCGCGAAGGCGTGGCCCTGCTTGTGGTCTCTTCGGAAATGCCGGAGCTGATGACGCTGGCTGACCGCATTCTGGTGCTTGCCGAACACGAGATCCAGGGCGAAGTGAAACGCCCCGACTTCTCAGAAGAAAACATCCTGAAACTGGCCTATGGGCAAACGCCGGGCGCCGGGGAAAACGATAGATGACAACCGAAACCTTGAGTGAAACGGCTGCTGCGGCACCGAAGTTCTCCATCCGGACGGTGCTGCACAATGCCGGTATCGGTCTGGCTCTGCTGGCGCTGATCGTCTTTTTCTCGCTCTTCACCGAGCACTTTCTGACGCCAAACAACATCACCAACATCCTGACCCAGATCACCATCAATCTGGTGCTGGCCGTCGGCATGACCTTCGTCATCCTGATTGGCGGTATCGATCTGTCCGTCGGGTCTGTGATGGCATTTGCTGCCGTTGTGGCCGGCAAGGCGATTACCTTGCCCGGCTTCGGACCGGCGGAAGCCATTGCGCTTGCCATTGTCGCGGCCACGCTGACAGGTGTCTTCTGCGGCTTTCTCAACGGTGCCATCAGTGCCTACTGGTCGCTGCCGTCCTTCATCATCACGCTCGGCATGCTGAACATTGCCCGTGGCGCGGCGCTGCAGGTGTCCGAGGCGCAGACCATCTATTCCTTCCCCTTTGCCTTCGAGGAATTCGGGTCCGCCATGATCTACGGCGTGCCGGTGGTGTTCCTGGTGGCGTTGGTTCTGGTCTTCATTGCCTGGTTCGTGCTGAATTTCACGGTCTTCGGCCGCCTGATCTACGGCATCGGCAACAACGAGGAAGCCGTCCGGCTGGCCGGTCATTCGGTGGCCCGCTACAAGATCGCGGCCTTCACCATCTGCGGACTGACGGCCGGAATCGCGGCCGTGGTCTATATGGCGCGTCTCAACATCGCCAGCCCGATTGCCGGCATCGGTTTTGAACTCAACGCCATCGCAGCGGTCATCATCGGCGGTACCAGCCTCAGCGGCGGACGGGGATCGGTCATCGGCACGCTGCTCGGCGCCTTTATCATCGGTGTTCTCGCCAATGGTCTCATCCTGATCGGCCTCAGCGACTTCATGCGCCAGATGATCACCGGCGTCGTCATTATCGTTGCTGTTATCCTCGACTACTACCGTGCAAAGTACACCGCCAAATGAAACGCACAGCCCTGCTGAACCGCCACCTGAGTGCGCTTGTCGCCTCTCTCGGGCATATGGATGAAATCGTGGTCGCCGATGCAGGCTTGCCTGTGCCTGCCGGTGTGGACGTCATCGACCTTGCCATCACGCCGGGCGTGCCAACCTTCCGTGAGCTGCTCGCCGCGCTGCAATCCGAACTCGTCATCGAGGGGGCCGTCTGGGCTGAGGAAGCCTCTGACGACCTGTCGTCGCTGATGCAGCGCGAGGTAGACTTCTGGGCGTCGGAAACGGGCAAGGAGATCGCCGTTTCAAGGCTGTCGCACGAAGCGTTCAAACAGCGGACGCAAAAGGCCAGGGCCGTGATCCGCACTGGCGAGGTTACCCCCTACGCCAACATCATTCTCATCAGCGGAGTAGCGTTTTGACGTCCGTTACCGTTGTCGGCAGCATCAATATCGATCTCACCAGCTATCTCGACCGCTGGCCAAGGATCGGAGAGACCATTTCCGTTCGCGAAACCGTCACGTCACTGGGCGGGAAGGGGGCAAATCAGGCTGTCGCTGCCGCCCGGCTGGGTGCGAATGTGAATTTCATCGGGGCCGTCGGCAAAGATGGTTTTGGGGCGGAAGCTGCCGCAGCTTTGAGGCCCGAAGGGGTTATGACCCTGCTGGAGGAATTGCCGGACACCGCAACTGGCCTCGCCTTCATCGATGTTGGCCCGGATGGGCAGAACATGATCCGGCTTTCCGCAGGTGCCAACGGCCGGTTGTCGCCCGATACTGTGTCTAAACATGCAGATATCCTGGGTCAAAGCCGTGTTCTGCTGCTTCAGAATGAAATCGGCCTGGAAACGTCGCTGGCAGCTGCGCGGCTGGCGCACCAGGCCGGTGCGCTGGTGATCATGGATCCGGCACCGGCCCCCGAGCCTGCCTGGTCTGCAGAGGTGCTGACCGCGTTCGACATTCTGACGCCAAATGCGGGCGAGGCCGGTGGTCTGCTGGGAACGGAACCTCGAACACTGGCAGATGCACGAGAGGCAGCCGATGCCCTGCGGACCATTGGTCTGCGCGGCGCCATCGTCACGATGGGAGCGGACGGTGTGGCCTGGTCCATCGACGGCAGCGCCGGTGCCTTGCCGGCCCCAAAGGTGCACAGCATCGATACGGTTGCCGCCGGGGATTGTTTCAATGGCGCATTCGCGGCGCGGATCGCCATGAAAAAGCCGATTGAAGAAGCGATTGCGTTCGCCATGCAGGCGGCAGCCCTGGCGACCACCCGCAAGGGAGCCGCCGCATCCCTGCCACGTCTGGACGAGCTGGAGGCATTCCCCGTTCAGCGCATCGCCTGAATGAATTCAAATGCTTGATCCTGTCATCGAGGAGTGGTTCAAGGTAGGCATCGCCTGGGGCGCGGGGAGACACGCAAAACATGCCAACAATCAAAGACGTCGCACGCAAAGCCGGTGTGTCGGTTGGTACTGTCTCGCGCGTTCTGTCCAAGAATGAATCCGTCAAGCAACCGCTGAAGGAACGTGTGCTCGCGGCAATGCAGGAGTTGGACTACAAACCCAACCTTGCCGCAAGGGCACTGCGCACCAACAGCATCGACGTGATCGGCCTTGTGGTGCCGGATATCACCAATCCGTTCTTTTCCCAGCTCGCCAAGAACATTGAAATGGAGGCCGCCAAACGGGGGCACTCGGTGATGCTGGCGAACTCCCACGATGATGCGGACGCCGAGCAGACACAGATTGCGGCACTGCTCGACAGGGCCGTGTGCGGGGTCATCGTCGTGGCGACCTCCGACGGCGGCCAGACACACAAGGCCGATGTTCCGATCGTCTCGCTCGACCGCCGGTTCGGACCCTATCCGCTGGTCGCGACCGATCATTTCGACGGTTCGGCCAGGATTGCCGACCACCTGGTTGGCCTGGGGCATCGCCGCATCGCCTATATCGCCGGCCCGCAATCCATGGAGGTTGCCCGCCAGCGGCAGGAAGGTTTCGTTGCCCGGATCAAGGCTTTGTCGACGCCAGACGATCCAATCACGCTCACCGTTCACGAAGGCCATTTCGACTACGACAGCGGTGAGGACATCGGCCGGGAAATCCTGAAGGACCCCTCAAGGGAGACACGCCCCACCGCCATCGCCGCCGCCAGCGACCAGCAGGCCATCGGCGTTCTGCGTTGTGCGCGCGACCTGAAGATCGCCATTCCGGCGGATCTGTCCGTCACCGGCTTCGATGATATTGCGCTCGCGGCTCTCGTTGTCCCGCGTCTCACCACCTTGCGTCAGCCAATCGAACGGCTGGCAGGGTCTGCGGTTGAACGGATCTTTGCAAGGGAAGCTGCGGCCGACGAGGCGATTGCAGGGGAGATCGTGGTGCGGGAATCGACGGGGACAGTCTCTTCTTCCTGATACGAGACTGAGTGTTGCCAACCTGCGTCCACAAGGCATGATAACCAATTGGCAGAGCTCTATCGGCATTTGTTTCAAGCTTGAAATTTTAGGCTTGAAATAAAAATCTCCCTGTGGTTCGCTGAAGCATAACACAGCAGGGGAGTTTCGTATGAGGATTGCTTGTCTGGGCGGAGGACCTGCCGGTCTCTATTTCGCCATCTCGATGAAACTGCGAGACCCGTCCCACGAGATCGACGTGATCGAGCGCAATCGCGCCGACGACACGTTCGGCTGGGGCGTGGTGTTGTCTGATGAGACCTTGCAGAATCTTGCCGTCAACGACCCTGTCAGTGCCAAGGCCATCGGCGAGAATTTCGCCTATTGGGACGACATTGCCCTGCATATGCGTGGTGAACGTCTTGTCTCTACCGGGCATGGTTTCTGCGGTATCGGCCGTATGAAACTCCTGGTGCTCCTGCAGGAGCGGGCCCGGGAACTTGGCATCAACCTGAAATTTGAAACCGAGGTCGACAGCGCCGAGGACTATCGCAAGGACTACGATCTTGTGGTTGCCAGCGACGGTCTGAATTCCAAGACCCGGACGCTCTATCAGGACACCTTCAAGCCGGATATCGATCAGCGTCTGTGCCAGTTTGTCTGGCTCGGAACCCATCAGAAATTCGCTGATGCCTTCACCTTCATCTTTGAAGAAACCAAGCACGGCTGGGTCTGGGCGCACGCCTATCAGTTCGACGATGAGACCGCGACCTTCATCGTGGAGTGCACGCAGGAAACCTTTGATGCCTTCGGCTTTGGCGAGATGAGTCAGGAAGAGAGTATCCGGACCTGCGAGGAGATCTTCAAGGATCACCTTGGCGGCCATCCGCTGATGACCAACGCCAAGCATATCCGTGGTTCCGCCTGGATCCGTTTCCCGCGCGTCCTGTGCGAGAAGTGGAGCCATGAGAACGTGGTGCTGCTCGGCGACGCCGCTGCAACTGCGCATTTCTCCATCGGGTCCGGCACCAAGCTTGCCTTTGAATCGGCAATCGCTCTTGCGGAATATCTGCATACGGAAGCGGACATGGCCGCTGCCTTCAAGCGTTATGAGGAAGACCGGCGCCTGGAGGTGCTGCGTCTGCAGTCGGCAGCCCGCAATTCGCTGGAATGGTTCGAGCATGTCGAGCGGTATCTCCATCTCGATCCCGTCCAGTTCAACTATTCCATGCTGACCCGCTCCCAGCGTATCAGCCACGAAAACCTGCGTCTGCGCGACCCGAAATGGCTGGAGTCCGCCGAGCGCTGGTTCATGAACCAGGCGGGCGTATCACCGAACTCACCGGTGCGCGCGCCGATGTTCACGCCGTTCAAGCTGCGTGAAATGGAGCTGAAGAACCGCATCGTCGTCTCGCCAATGGCCCAGTACAAGGCTGTTGATGGTGCGCCGACCGATTGGCACCTGATCCATTACGGCGAGCGCGCCAAGGGCGGGGCAGGGCTCGTTTTTGTCGAGATGACCTGCGTCAGTGCCGAAGGCCGGATCACGCCGGGGTGCCCTGGCCTTTATGCGCCTGAACACGAGGCAGCCTGGAAACGGCTGACCGATTTCGTGCATGCCGAAACCGAGGCCAAGATCTGTTGCCAGATCGGTCATTCCGGCCGGAAAGGCTCAACACGGATCGGCTGGGAAGGCATGGACAAGCCTCTTGAAGACGGCAACTGGGACCTTGTGTCCGCATCCGCCATTCCCTGGTCGGACGGCAATGCGTCGCCGCGCGAAATTACGCTGGCCGAGATGGATGAAATCAAGGCCCAGTTCGTTTCTGCCGCCGAAATGGCCGAGCGGGCCGGCTTCGACATGATCGAGCTTCATGCCGCTCACGGTTATCTGCTGTCGTCGTTCATTTCGCCGGTTTCCAACGCGCGGACGGATGAGTACGGCGGATCGCTGGACAACCGGATGCGCTGGCCGCTGGAAGTCTTCAACGCCATGCGGGCCGTCTGGCCTGAGAATAAGCCGATGTCGGTGCGCATCTCCGCCTGCGACTGGGTGGGCGAGGAAGGCATCACGCCGGATGATGCGGTTGAAATCGCCCGCCGGTTCCGGGACGCCGGTGTCGATCTGGTCGACGTTTCCGCCGGTCAGACAACGCCGAAGGCACGTCCGGTCTATGGCCGCATGTTCCAGACGCCGTTCTCCGACCGCATCCGCAACGAGGGTGGACTGCCGACCATGGCTGTCGGCAACATCTACGAGGCTGATCACGCCAACTCGATCCTGATGGCGGGCCGGGCGGATCTTGTCGCCGTCGGCCGTCCGCATCTGGCAGATCCCTACTGGACGCTGCATGAAGCCGCCAAGATCGGCGACCGCAAGGCTACCGACTGGCCGCTGCCCTATCTTGCCGGCCGCGACCAGATGTGGCGTCTGGCCGACCGGGAAGCGGAGATGCTGAAGGTATGAGCGTCGAAGGTCGCCATATCCTTGTAACCGGTGGCGGCAGCGGCGTTGGCGCTGCCTGTGCCCACCTCTTCGCCGAAAAAGGCGCGAAGGTCACCATTTTCGGCAGGACGGAAGCAAGCCTTGCCGAACAGAAGTTGCCCTATCAGGTCTGCGATGTAACCGACACGCAGGCCGTCCAGGCGGCTGTCGACGCGGCCCGGCAGATGAACGGCCCTGTGGATGTGGTGATCGCCAATGCCGGTGCCGCCAGCAGCAAGCCTTTTGCCCGCACCACGGTGGAAGACTTCCAGGCCATGCTGGCGGTGAACCTCTTTGGCGTCTCCAATGTCTGGCAGGCGGCACTGCCGGACATGAAAGCAAGTGGCTGGGGCCGGATGATCGCAATTGCCTCTACTGCTGGACTGCGCGGCTATCCCTATGTCAGCGCCTATAGCGCCGCCAAACACGCGGTGGTGGGCCTGACGCGTTCGCTGGCGCGGGAGCTGGCCAGAACCGGAATAACGGTCAACGCCATATGCCCGGGCTTCATCGAGACGCCGTTGTTGCAGCGTTCCATCGACACGATTGTCGAAAAGACCGCTATGAGCCCGGAAGCTGCGGCCGATAGCCTGAAAGCGGATAATCCACAGGGACGGTTTATTCAGGTTTCGGAAGTTGCCGAAGCTGCTTTCTATCTGTGTTCTGATGGAGCCGTGTCCGTAAACGGCCACGCGCTGACACTTTCAGGAGGGGAGCTCTGATGGCGGAAACTGCAGAAAAACAGGAAGCCTTGTCCAAGACGCGCCTGCGTCTCTGGCTGAAGCTTTTGAAATCCGTCAATGGAATCGAGGCAGAGATCCGCCGGAACCTGCGTGACCAGCATGGCACGACGCTGCCGCGGTTCGATGTGATGTCTGCGCTTGCCCGGTTTCCCGATGGCCTGAAGATGTCGGAACTGTCGACGTTCCTGAAGGTGTCGAACGGCAATGTCACCGGCATTGTCGACAAGCTGACCGAAGAAGGCCTTGTCCTGCGCGTTGCCGTTCCGGGCGACCGGCGCGCCCAGGTGGCCCGTTTGACCCCCAAAGGCAGGACCGCCTTCGAGGAACTTGCCGCCCATCACGAAGCCTGGATCGATGAACTGCTCGAGGGCTGGTCGGCGGACGATATCGCTGCACTTTCGAGCCAGCTCGATCTGGTTCTGAAACGTCAAAGCCAGGAGGAGAGTGGCAATGCGAAGTGACGTGACGCATTTCAAATGTGAGATCGCCAACGGCATTGCGCGCATCGCGCTCGACCGACCCGAACGCAAGAACCCGCTGACCTTCGAAAGCTATGCAGAATTGCGCGACTGGTTCCGGGATCTCGTTTATGCCGACGATGTTCATGCGGTGGTGATCCTGCCGAATGGTGGCAATTTCAGCTCCGGCGGCGATGTTCACGACATCATTGGCCCGCTGACCAAAATGAACATGAAGGAGCTTTTGGCCTTCACCCGCATGACGGGCGATCTGGTGAAAGCCATGCTCAATTGCGGCAAGCCGATCATTTCGGCGGTGGACGGCATCTGCGCCGGTGCCGGTGCCATCATGGCCATGGCATCCGATCTGCGCGTTGCCACACCAGAGGCCAAGGTTGCTTTCCTGTTCAACAAGGTCGGCCTTGCCGGTTGCGACATGGGCGCTTGTGCGATCCTGCCGCGGATCATCGGTCAGGGACGGGCTGCGGAGCTGCTTTATCTCGGCCGCTCGATGAAGGCCGAGGAAGGTCATGCCTGGGGATTCTTCAACGCGGTGGTCCCGTCGGACGAGCTTGACCAGACGGCCATGGACATGGCCGGCCGTATTGTTTCCGGCCCGACCTTCTCCAATTCCATGACCAAAACCATGCTGGCGCAGGAATGGTCCATGGGGCTTGATCAGGCCATCGAAGCGGAAGCCCAGGCGCAGGCAATCTGCATGCAGGGCAATGACTTCCGCCGGGCTTATGAAGCTTTCGTCAAGAAAGAAAAGCCAGTTTTCGAGGGTGATTGATGTCGGATAAATCGTTTCTCCGCTGGCCGTTCTTCGAAGACCAACACTGGGGTCTTGCCGAGGACCTGGAGGTCTGGGCAGGCGCGCATCTGGCCGATCTCGATCATACGGACACGGACGCTGCCTGCCGGCATCTGGTCACGGCCCTGGGCGAAGCAGGCTTTCTGCAGCACAGCGGCGCGCCGGATGGCAAGCTGGATGTGCGCAGCCTCTGCCTCATCCGCGAAACCCTGGCCCGTCATGATGGTTTGGCCGACTTCGCCTTCGCCATGCAGGGGCTCGGCACCGGTGCCATTTCCCTGTTCGGCACGGACGAACAGAAAGCCGAGTGGCTCCCGCTGACGCGCAGTGGAAAGGCAATCTCCGCCTTTGCGTTGACCGAACCCCAATCCGGCTCGGATGTTGCCAACTCGACCATGACCGCCACCGACGATGGCGATGCCTATGTGCTCGACGGCGAAAAGACATGGATCTCCAACGGCGGTATTGCCGATGTCTATACCCTCTTTGCAAGAACCGGCGAAGCGCCTGGGGCGAAGGGACTTTCCGCGTTCATCGTGACGCCGGATCTCAAGGGCTTTGAAGTCGTTGAGCGACTGGAGACCATTGCACCCCATCCGCTTGCCACATTGCGTTTTACCGGTTGCCGCATTCCGAAAAAGAACCTGATCGGAACGCCGGGAGCAGGGTTCAGGATCGCCATGTCGGTTCTGGATATCTTTCGCTCAACGGTCGCCGCCGCCGCTCTGGGGTTTGCCCGCCGGGCGCTGGATGAGGCGCTTTCCCGGGTCACGACGCGTGAAATTCAGGGCTCGCCGCTGTTCGATCTGCAACTGGTGCAGGGGCATATCGCCGATATGGCGCTGGACGTCGATGCCGCCGCGCTTCTGATTTACCGAGCTGCCTGGACCAAGGACAGCGGTGCCCCACGCGTTACGCGCGAAGCCGCCATGGCGAAGCTGTTTGCGACCGATCAGGCGCAGAAAGTCATCGACAAGGCCGTGCAGCTTCACGGCGGTGACGGCGTGCGCTCGGGAATGCAGGTTGAAAAGCTCTATCGTGAAATTCGCGCCCTTCGGATCTACGAAGGGGCGTCGGACGTCCAGAAAATCATCATCGCGCGCCAGACCCTTGGCGCATTTCAGGGAGACTGATCCATGCTTGGTTCCTCCGCACATGTTGATACCTTCACCCGGGACAACCTTCCGCCGGAAGACAGCTGGCCCGACTTCCTTCTGGATGGGTTTCAGTATCCCGAACGTCTCAATGCGGGCGTCGAACTGACTGACAGGATGGTCGAAAAGGGGTTGGGAGATCACACCGCCCTGATCGGCAATGGCCGCCGCCGCACCTACAAGGAGCTTTCTGACTGGACCAACCGTCTGGCCAATGCACTGACCGAGGATCTGGGCGTAAAACCGGGTAACCGGGTGCTGATCCGGTCTGCAAACAACCCGGCCATGGTCGCCTGCTGGCTTGCCGCAACAAAAGCCGGTGCGGTTGTCGTCAACACGATGCCCATGCTGCGCGCCGGTGAACTTTCCAAGATCGTCGACAAGGCCGAAGTCGAATTCGCCCTTTGCGACACACGCCTCATGGACGAGATGGTTGCCTGCGCCAAAACCTCCTCCTTTTTGAAGAAGGTGATCGGTTTTGACGGGACGTCGAACCACGATGCGGAACTGGACCGGCTCGCGCTGGAAAAACCGGTGCTCTATGACGCCGTGCAGACCGGGCGAGACGATGTAGCCTTGCTGGGCTTCACCTCCGGGTCCACCGGCACGCCTAAAGCGACGATGCACTTCCACCGGGATCTGCTGATCATTGCCGACGGCTACGCAAAAGAGGTCCTGGGTGTTACGCCGGACGATGTGTTTGTCGGGTCGCCGCCACTGGCCTTCACCTTCGGTCTCGGCGGACTGGCGATCTTTCCGCTGCGGTTCGGTGCAGCGGCGACGCTTCTGGAAGCTGCGACACCGCCGAACATGATCGAGATCATCGAGAAATATAAGGCCACCGTCTGCTTTACAGCGCCGACCGCCTACCGGGTGATGTTGCAGGCCATGGACGAGGGGGCTGACCTTTCTTCACTGCGCGCCGCGGTTTCCGCCGGTGAAACCTTGCCGGCTCCCGTTTATGAAGCGTGGATGGCCAAGACGGGCAAGCCGATGCTGGACGGGATCGGCGCAACGGAGATGCTGCATATCTTCATCTCCAACCGCTTCGATGATCACAAGCCTGCCTGCACAGGCAAGCCTGTGTCCGGATACGAGGTTAGAATTCTCGACCAGGACGGCAACGACGTTGCTCCCGGGGAAGTGGGACGCCTTGCCGTGCGTGGACCGACCGGTTGCCGCTATCTGGCAGACGACCGCCAGGGCCAGTACGTGATCGACGGCTGGAACATCACCGGCGACAGTTTCTCCATGAGCGAGGACGGCCATCTGCACTTTGCCGCTCGCAACGACGACATGATCATCTCCGCCGGCTACAACATCGCCGGTCCGGAAGTGGAGGCCGCACTGCTGGCGCATCCGGCGGTTCAGGAATGCGCCGTCATCTCTGCGCCAGATGAGGAGCGTGGCGCCATCGTCCAGGCCCACGTGGTTCTCGTGGCTGGAGAGGAAGCGTCGGATGATCTTTCCAAAATTCTGAAAGACCACGTCAAGGCGACGATCGCCCCCTACAAGTATCCACGGTCGATTGTTTTTGCCGATACCTTGCCGAAAACGGAAACCGGCAAGATTCAGCGCTTCCGGTTGCGTCCGGACGCCTGATCAAAACTCCGCGTGGGGCACGCGGGAAAACAAGACAACAAGCCCCTTGCCGACCGTGCCGGAAAATGAAGCGCGGCGGTCCAAACTAAAAAAACGGGAACAGCAGGTCCAAAGACCAAGAGGAGCAGCACATGAAATTTGTAACATTGGCGGCGGCAGCCGCGCTGGCGATCGGCCTTTCCAGTGCCAACGCCGAGCCCGTGAAGGTCGGCATGATCACGACGCTGTCGGGCGGTGGTGCGGGCCTTGGCATCGATGCGCGCGACGGCTTCATGCTGGCGGTCAAACAGGCCGGCAACAAGGACCTTGAGGTGATCGTCGAGGATGACCAGCGCAAACCGGACGTCGCGGTTCAGCTTGCCGACAAGATGATCCAGTCGGACAAGGTCGACGTCCTGACCGGTATCATCTGGTCGAACCTGGCCATGGCCGTCGTGCCGTCCGTGACCGCTCAGGGCAAGTTCTACCTGTCGCCGAACGCCGGTCCGTCCGCACTGGCCGGCAAAGGCTGCAATCCGAACTATTTCAGCGTCGCCTATCAGAACGACAACCTGCATGAAGCCGCTGGTGCCTATGCCAAGGAAGCCGGTTTCAAGAAGACCTTTATCCTTGCCCCGAACTATCCGGCCGGCAAGGATTCGCTCACCGGCTTCAAACGCTATTATGGCGGCGAACTGGCGGGCGAGATCTACACCAAGCTGGGCCAGACCGACTATGCGGCCGAGTTGGCCCAGATCCGCGCGTCGGGCGCCGACAGCGTGTTCTTCTTCCTGCCGGGCGGCATGGGGATCTCCTTCCTGAAGCAATATGCCGACAGCGGCATCGATCTTCCGGTCGTCGGTCCTGCTTTCTCGTTCGATCAGGGCATCCTGCAGGCGGTCGGCGATGCGGCGCTGGGGGTGAAGAACACCAGCCAGTGGAGCAAGGACATCGACAACGATGCCAACAAGGCTTTCGTGGATAGCTTTAAAGCCGAATACGGCCGCCTGCCGTCGCTCTATGCGGCCCAGGGTTTCGACACGGCCAACCTGCTGCTGTCGGCCATGGCCAAGGCGGATGTGACGGACGCGGACGCTTTCCGGGCCGCTCTTGAGGCTGCGGATTTCCCGTCCGTGCGCGGCAAGTTCAGCTTCGGCCCGAACCATCATCCGATCCAGGACATCTATGTCCGTGAGGTGATCAAGGAAGGCGACGTCTACACCAACAAGATTGTCGGAACGGCCCTGACCGATCACGGCGATGCCTATTCGGACGAGTGCAGCATGTAAGGTATTGACCCAAAAGCCGGTGCAGGAAGCTGCACCGGCAAACGGGGCGGGGAACTCATGTCTCTGATATTGCTCATAGAGCAGGTACTGAATGGCCTGCAATTCGGCATCATGCTGTTTCTGATGGCCGCCGGGCTGACCTTGATCTTCGGCGTCATGGGGTTGATCAACCTTGCCCATGGTTCGCTTTACATGATCGGCGCCTTCTGTGCGGCGGCTGTTGCGGCTGCCACCGGATCCTTTCTGCTTGGCCTCATCGGGGCACTTGCCGGGGCAGCCATCGCAGGTGCCCTTGTCGAGCTGGTGGTCATTCGTCGGCTTTACACCAAGGACCATCTGGATCAGGTGCTGGCCACCTTCGCGCTGATCCTGATCTTTTCCGAAGGAACGCGCTGGATCTTCGGTTCCTTTCCCTTGTTTCTCAATGTGCCGGAGTTCCTGTCCGGCCCGGTTACGCTTCCGGGCGGCATCGAATATCCGCTTTATCGATTGACGCTGATCGCGGTCGGTCTTGCCGTTGCCATCGGCCTCTGGCTGCTGATTTCCAGAACGCGGCTCGGGGTGCAGATCAGAGCAGGGGAGAATGACCGCGAGATGATCGCGGCCCTCGGCATCGATATCGCCCGGCTCTACACCATCGTCTTCGCACTTGGCGCGGCACTGGCCGGGTTGGCCGGTGCGCTGGTCGGTGCCATCCAGTCGGTGCAGGTCGGCATGGGCGAGCCGGTGCTGATCCTGGCCTTCGTCGTCATCGTCATCGGCGGTATCGGTTCCATCAAGGGCGCGCTTGTGGGGGCCATCCTTGTCGGGCTGACCGATACGCTCGGCGGCATCTTTCTGCCCGAGCTCCTGAAGCTCTTTCTCGATCCGTCGACAGCCACCTCTATCGGCTCCTCGCTCGCCTCCATGGCGATCTATATCCTCATGGCTGCGGTGCTGATCCTGCGTCCTGCCGGTCTGTTCGGAGCGCGCGCATGATCCGGGAACGCTATCTCAATGCGCTGACACTGGCGTTGTTCGTCGCGATCCCATTCTGGGCGATCACGGCAGACGAACCCTTTACCATCACCCTGATGACGCGGGCCGTTGTCTTCGCCATTGCCGCCGTCGGCCTCAACATCGCACTGGGCCTTGGCGGACTGGTCAGTCTCGGCCATGCGGTATTCTTCGGTCTGGGGGGCTATGCCATGGGCATCCTAGCCTACCATGCCCAGAATTACACCGCGCTCACCGAATGGCCTTTCCTCATTGAAGGCACGAAGTCCATGCCGGTGATCTGGCTTGCGGCCATTGTGGTGTCTTCCCTTGCTGCGCTGGTAATCGGCATCCTGTCTCTCAGGACGGCAGGCGTCTATTTCATCATGATCACCCTGGCCTTTGGCCAGATGTTCTTCTTCTTTGCCATTTCCTGGGCGGAATACGGAGGAGAGGACGGACTGTCGATCTATGTTCGCAACGGGTTTCCGGGGCTCAATACGCTGGATCCGATCCAGTTCTACGGTCTTTGCCTGGGGCTGCTGTGCCTTGTGCTGCTGTTTGCATGGCGGCTGTCAGGATCTCCCTTCGGCCTCGCGCTCAACGCCGCCCGGCAGGTTCCCGTTCGAGTGGAAACAGCGGGTCTGGATCCGGTAAGGCTCAAGCTCGTTGCCTTCGTTCTCTCCGGTGCCATAACCGGTCTAGCCGGGGCATTGTTCGCCGATCTGAACCGCTTCGTCAGCCCGACGATGTTCAGTTGGCAGACCAGTGGCGAGATCATGATCTTCATCATTCTGGGTGGCGTTGGCCGCCTGTTCGGGCCTGTCGTCGGTGCTCTGGTTTTCGTCGCGCTGGAACACTGGCTCGGGGGGCTGAGCGACTTCTGGCACATCTATCTGGGATTGTTGTTGCTGGTCATCGTGCTCTTCGGCAGGGGCGGACTGATTGGCATGCTCTGCGGACGGGAGGCTGTTCATGACTGACGCTGTTCTGCAGACAAGCGGCATCTCCAAGAGCTTTGGTGCCTTGCGTGCCAGCAGGGACATTTCCATCGACCTGAAGCCTGGAGAAATCCACGCGATCATCGGCCCCAACGGTGCCGGCAAATCCACCCTGATCGGCCAGATCTGCGGTACGCTGAAGCCGGATTCCGGGTCGGTCCACCTGCTGGGCAAGGATGTCACGCATCAGCCGACTCGGGCCAGGGCGCGGGCCGGTTTGGGGCGAACCTTCCAGATCTCCTCGCTGTCCATGGAAGACACGGTTCTCCAGAACGTGCTGCTTGGCGCTCTGGGCGCCAGCGGTCGGCCCTGGCGGTTCTTCTCCAACGTGCTCAAGGACAAGTCCTTGCGCGAAACCGCCGAGGAGGCGCTGGCCCGTGTCGGCCTGTTGGACCAGGCACGCATGCGCACGGCAGAACTCAGCCACGGACAGCGCCGCCAGCTGGAAGTTGCCGTCGCGCTGACACAAAAACCAAAGGCGCTCGTGATGGACGAACCCATGGCGGGCATGGGCTCCGAGGGCTCCAAACTGCTGACCGGTTTTCTCGATCAGCTCCGCCACGAGGCGCCGATCCTGCTCGTTGAACACGACATGGACGCGGTCTTCTCGCTGGCCGACCGCATCAGTGTGCTGGTTTATGGCGAAGTGATCGCCACCGGCACGGTCGATGAGATCCGCGCCAACGCGGACGTCAAGGAAGCTTACCTGGGAGACGAAGCATGAGCAGTCTTCTGACACTGTCCAATGTGACGGCCTCCTATGGTGCCAGCCAGGCCTTGTTTGGCGTCGATCTGGAAATCGGCGAGGGCGAAGTTCTGGCCTTGCTCGGGCGCAACGGCATGGGCAAGTCGACCACGGTCAAATGCATCTGCCGGATGCTGTCCGCGCAAGGCTCGCTGGTGTTCGACGGGCAAGATCTTGCCCGTCTGCCAAGCCACAAGGCGGCCAGGCTGGGCCTTGGTCTTGTGCCGGAAGGCCGCCGCTGTTTCGGAACGTTGAGCGTCCATGAAAACCTGATTGCGGCAGCACGGCGTGGCGACTGGACCTTCGAGCGCGTGATCTCCATGTTTCCACGGCTTGGCGAACGGCGCGGTCAGCGGGCGGGATCGCTCTCCGGCGGTGAGCAACAGATGCTCGCCATCGGCCGCGCTCTGATGACCAACCCGAAGCTCCTGATCCTGGACGAAGCAACGGAAGGTCTTGCACCGGTCATCCGCCAGGAAATCTGGTCGGTGGTCCGCCAGTTGAAGGCCGAAACGGGCCTTGCGATTCTCGTCATCGACAAGTCGATCAAGGAACTGCGCCAGGTTTGCGACCGGGCGACGATCCTGGAACGCGGCACGTCCGTCTGGACGGGTGGTATCGACGCGCTGACTGACGACGTCACTGCCAAATACATTGGGGTTTGAGGAATGTTCCGGTTCGAGCAACCTATCTTGTTCAAGCATTGCGATCCGGCGGGGATCGTTTTCTATCCTCGCTATTTCGAGATGATGAACGATTGCGTCGAAGCCTTTTTCGACAAGGTCGCCGCATGGCCTTTCAAGGACATTCACAAGGTGGGAGCCGTGCCGACCGCCGAGATCCATACACGTTTCATCGCACCCAGCCGGCTGGGCGACCAACTGGTGTTCGACCTGAAACTGAACAAGGTCGGCCGCAGCAGCTGCGGCATCGAAATCTCTGCGTCCTGCGACGGCGAAGCACGTTTTCAGACCGAGCTTACTCTCGTCAACGTGGATAGCGGCGGCAGGCCGGAAGCATGGCCGGAACAGGTCAAACAAAGATTTCAGGACCAGTCGGCGTTCGCCTGAACGTGGACCGGTTCAACAGGAGGAAACGATCAGCCTTGAGAGGGTCAATCCAGTCGGATTGATTTTGCTGATCCGGAAGACAAGGAAAGTCAGGATCGATGACGGTCAAAACTATTCAACCGAACGGCTGGGCCCCGGCAAAAGGCTATGCAAACGGCATGCTGACAGAGGGCAAGACGCTCCACATCGGCGGCCAGATTGGCTGGAACAAGGACCAGGTCTTCGAAAGCCATGACTTCGTCGGCCAGATGGAGCAGACGCTCGCCAATATCGTGGCCATCGTCGAGGCCGCTGGCGGCACCGTGACCGACATTGCCCGCCTGACGTGGTTTATCACTGACAAGCGGGAATATCTCGCCCGCCAAAGGGACGTCGGCGAAGCCTATCGCCGGGTGATGGGCAGGCATTTCCCGGCCATGTCCGTGGTTGTCGTGGCCGGTCTGATCGAAGACGACGCATTGATTGAAATCGAAGCGACCGCTCAGGTCGGCTGACTCGCTGAACGCTCCTGATTGACGTATCAGCAGCCCGGCGCCTCGCGCCGGGCTTTTTGTTTGGGTCCACACCCTAAGAGGCTGGCGTCTCGCCGGGGGACGCACAGGACAATCCGGGACTGCAATGAAATAGAATCGGGAACCACCAATGCGTCTTCTCCCGGCTCCAAAACTCCCCGATCCCGGCTCGCACGTCGCCCGGACGTTAGGGCAATACTGAGATGAACAGTCTTGGTTGGAGCTGATCCTCCGTGGTGGATTTAAAAAATATCAAACAAAACAGATGCTTGAAGAGGGTGAGGCTCAGGGGAAAAACTATGTCTGACAAAGTCTTTACAATGTCAGACAAAGTGCTAACGTGACTATGAAACAAGTGGGGTCGACATCTTTCCATGCCGGAAAATGCACAACAGCCGAAACCGGAAGCGGCGTCCGGATCAGCGCGAGAGCCGCGGGATGTGCCGCGTGCTCTGATCGGCCTGATCGAGCAGGAAGGCCTCAAGGTGGGGGATCGACTACCACCGGAGCTGGAGTTGGTGCGCCGTCTCGGCTTTGGCCGGTCGACCATTCGCGAGACGCTCAAAACCTGGGAAAGCATGGGTGTCGTCAGTCGCAACAAAGGCGCCGGCACAAGGCTCATCGCGGAAATTTCAACGAACACACTGCGTGTGGCGCTGACCATCAAACATGAGGCCGATAGCCTTTTGCGCACGCAACAGGTTCGCCGGCCTCTGGAAATCGAGTCGGTGCGCATCGCAACGAGATCCGCAACGCCTGAGCAGCGGCTTATTATCAATGCCCGGGCGGCGGAACTGATGGCGGTCTACGAGGCTGGTGAGGACTGGCGCCCGGCAGACCACCGTTTTCACAACGCCATTCACGATGCGACCGGCAACCCCCTGTTCAGCCAGTTCATTGAACAGATTCAGAAAGCCTTTCACGACATTTACGATGCACCGTTCGGCAAACCGCATCTTGGTCAGGACACCATTCCGCTGCACCGCCCGCTTGCCGATGCGATCATCGCCGGCGACGAGGACAAGGCCGCGGAACTGGCCGGGATGATCATCGACATGGTCTGTGCCGAAACCCAGAAAATTTCAGAGGAACACGATGGCTGACGCTATGCCGGGTGGATATTCGATCGAGACGCTGCTGACGGCAGCTGCCGAAAGTGGAGGCGCCGTCGCTCCGCCAATCGTGCAGACGTCTCTTTTCACCTTCGAGAATTATCAGGCCTTCGAAGACCGCATGGCGGGCCGCTCGAATGAGCCGCTCTACACCCGGGTTCAAAACCCCACGGTGGCTGCGTTTGAAAAACTGATGGCGCAGGCGGAAGAAGGCGAGGCTGCAATCGGTTTTGCGTCCGGCATGGCGGCGATTTCCTCAACCATTCTTGCCTTCGTCAAGCCGGGCGACCGTATTGCCTGCATCGAACATGTCTATCCGGACGCCTACCGCCTGCTTGAGCGCATGTTGAGGCCCTTCGGTGTTGGCGTCTCCTATCACTCTGTCGAGGAGTTCCAGACAGAGCCGGATCTGCTCAAAGGGGTGAAGCTGGCTTATCTGGAAAGTCCGACGTCCATTGTCTTCCAGACGATGGATCTCGGGGTCGTCGCGTCTCACGCGAAGAAGCACGGCACCATAACGGTGGTCGACAATTCCTGGGCAACGCCGCTGTTCCAGCGTCCGTTGACCCTCGGCATCGATATCGTGCTGCATTCCGCATCCAAATATCTTTCCGGCCATTCCGATACGGTTGCCGGTGTGGTGGTGGCCAGCCGGGAGTTCATCGACAGCATCCGGGACCTGACGCTGCCGCTGCTGGGTGGCAAGCTGGCGCCTTTCGAGGCCTTTCTGTTGACGCGGGGAGTGCGCACACTTGGGCCCCGCATGCGTCAGCACCAGGCAACCGCAAATCTGTTTGTCGACCGCTTGTCGAACCACCCGCATGTCAGTGCGGTGTATTCACCCGGTCCGAATATCGTTCCCGGCCTGACCGGCCGCTCGGGCCTTTTGTCCGTGGCGCTGAACGACAACGTCGATATCCCGAACCTTGCCGACAGCCTGAAGCTGTTCCGTCTTGGCGTCAGCTGGGGCGGGTTCGAAAGCCTGATCCTGCCGACGCGGATCGGCCTCAATCAGGCGGGTGAACAGAATTCAATGCAACGCTTTGGCGTCTCCGACAGGATCGTACGCCTCAGCCTGGGGTTGGAAGACCCTGACGATCTTTGGGCCGACTTCGAAACGGCCCTGAGCAAAAGCGCCCGGACATAAGACGGCGTATTTCAAACCAAACCTGAAAGAAGCGGAGTTGAACCATGAGGGGACTGATAGGAGCAATTAGCGCATTGGCGTTTCTGGCTGGCTCGGCAGCGAGCGCGGAAACCCTGAAGCTGGTGGAAGTGATCACCAGCCCGGAGCGCACGGAAGTGCTGCAGAAGCAAGTGGACGCCTTCGAGGCTGAGAACCCGGGCACGGAAGTTGAAATCGTCTCGCTGCCTTGGGGCCAGGCCTTCGAAAAGCTGGCAACCATGGTCGCCGGTGGCGATATTCCGGACGTCGTTGAAATGCCGGACCGCTGGGCGGGCATCTACAAGGACAGGCTGGTTGACCTCAACGACAAGATCGCAAACTGGGAATATGGCGGCACGCTGACCCAGAAGACCCTGGACATGGGCCGTCAGACTGACGGCAAGACCGCCCGGATGATCCCTTACGGCTTCTATCTGCGCGCCATGTTCTACAACAAGAAGCTGCTGGCGGAAGCCGGCGTTGAAAATCCGCCGAGCACAATGGCGGAATTCATGGATGCGGCCAAGGCTGTGTCCGAGTTGGACGGAAAATACGGATATTGTCTGCGTGGCGGACCCGGTGGGCTCAACGGCTGGATCATGATGGCCGCCACCATGAACGGAGACAACACCTTCTTCGACGAAGACGGCAACAGCACGATCAACCAGCCGGGCTCCGTCGAAGGTATCCAGTTCCTGATGGACATGTACCAGAAGGGCTATGCCCCGAAAGACTCCGTCAGCTGGGGCTTCAACGAGATCGTGGCTGGCTTCTACTCGGGAACCTGCGCGTTCCTCGATCAGGACCCGGATGCGCTGATTGCGGTTTCCGAGCGTATGGCGCCGGAAGATTTTGCGGTGGTGCCGATGCCTGTCGGTCCGGCCGGAAAAGCCTTCCCGACCATCGGTTTCGCCGGTTGGGCCATCTTCGACACGACCAGCAACGAAGATCTTTCGTGGAAGCTGATCGCGCATCTGTCCAGCCCCGAGGCCAACAAGGAATGGGCAAAGCGCGTCGGTGTTATCCCGATCCATGAAGGCGCCGAGCAGGATCCGTACTTCAAGACCGAGCAGTTCAAGGGCTGGTTCGACACGCTGAACGGCGATCAGTACATCCCGACGGTCATGCCGACCTATCTGGAGCAGTTCGGCTATTTTGCGGATTCCATTGCACTTGAATCCAGTCAGGAAGCATTGCTCGGAGATCTCACCGCGCAGGAACTGGCCGACACATGGGCTGAGTTCCTGACGGCAGAGTATGGCCGCTGGAAAGCCGCGCAATGACAATGATCGACACCGCCGAGCCCGGGAAAAAGTCCCGGGCTCGGCCCTCCTTCTACTTTCGCTACATGGTGGAGCCTTATCTCTACCTGACCCCGGCAATCGTGCTGATTGCCCTGGTGATGCTGGTGCCGCTGGTCATCGGCATTTCCTACGCCTTTCAGGCCGTCAACCTGCTGCGTCCATTCCAGTCGGGCTGGGTTGGCCTTGCCAATTTCGAAGCGTTGTGGTCGGACCGGAAGTTCTGGCTTGCGATGACCAATACCTTCTGGTGGACACTCGGATCGATTTTCTTCCAGTTCTTCCTGGGTCTCGGCCTTGCAATGCTTCTGAACACCCAGTTCCACTGCAAGCGCATCGTCCAGGCGCTGGTGTTCCTGCCCTGGGCAGTCCCGACCTTCCTGTCGGCGCTCACCTGGGCCTGGCTGTTCAACCCGACCATCGGCCCACTGCCGCACTGGTTGGCTGCTCTCGGCATCTTGTCTGAGCCGTTCAACATCCTGGGCGACAAGCATCTTGCCATGTGGGGGCCTGTGACCGCCAACGTCTGGTTCGGCATTCCGTTCTTCGCCATCACGCTGCTTGCGGCGCTGCAGTCCATCCCCGGCGAGCTTTACGAGGCCGCGGAAATCGACGGCGCCACGGCCTGGCAGTCCTTTACGAAGATCACTCTGCCGTTCCTGGCACCGATGATCGCAATCACCGTCATGCTGAGGACGATCTGGATCGCGAATTTCGCCGATCTCATCTTCGTCATGACCGGCGGCGGACCTGCAAACTCCACGCAGATCCTGTCGACCTATATTTTCACAACCGCCTTCCGGAAACTCGATTTCGGCTATGCCTCCGCAATCGCGGTCGCGCTCCTCGGGCTGCTGCTGATCTATGCGGCAATCCTGCTGGTGCTGCGCCGGAAACTGGTCAAGATCTGAGGTGCTTCCAATGAGTACCCTTCGCAAAAGCTCGCCTCTGGCGGTGACGGGAAAATATCTGGCTCTTGGGTTTTACGTCGCCTTTGCGCTGTTTCCTCTCTACTGGCTCGTCAAGATCGCGATTACACCGGACAAGCTGATCTTCACGGAAGGGACGGCGCTCTTTCCGAGCGAGTTTACCTTCGAGAATTTCCAGACCGTTCTGATCGCGACGGACTTCCTGTCCTACTTCAAGAACAGCGTGATCGTGTCCGTCGGCACGGCGGCCATCACAACGGCCATAGCTGCTGCTGCCGGATACGCCTTTTCGCGCTTCGTGTTTCGCGGGAAACGCCTGATCATCGCCTTGATGCTGATCACCCAGATGTTTCCGCTGCTGATGATCATTGCGCCGATCTACAAGATCGTTGCTGCGGTTGGCCTGCTGAACTCGCTCACCAGCCTGATCATCGTCTACACGGCCTTCAACATCCCCTTCGCCACGTTCCTGATGCAGTCCTTCTTCGACGGCATTCCGAAGGATCTGGAAGAGGCCGGCATGATTGACGGGTGCACCCGCTTCGAAGCGCTCAGGAAGATCATCCTGCCGTTGACGCTGCCGGGGCTGGGCGCGACCCTTGGGTTCGTCTTCACCGCGGCGTGGAGCGAGCTGTTGTTCGCACTCATGCTGATCAACTCCAATGACACAATGACCTTCCCGGTCGGGCTTCTGACTTTCGTTTCGAAGTTCTCTGTCGATTGGGGGCAGATGATGGCGGCCGGCGTCCTCGCCCTCGTGCCGTCCTGCCTGTTCTTCATCTTCATCCAGCGCTATCTGGTCCAGGGGCTAACCTCTGGCGCCGTCAAGGGGTAGGGGACCCGGATCATGGCTCGTATCGAACTCAACAACATCGCAAAGGCCTACGGTCCCGTCGAGGTGATGCGCGATATCAACCTGACCATCGACGATGGCGAATTCATCGTGCTTGTCGGCCCGTCCGGCTGCGGCAAGTCCACGCTGCTTCGCATGATCGCCGGGCTGGAGCCGATTTCCGGCGGTGACTTCACCGTCGACGGCAAACGCATGAACGAAGTGCCACCCCGTGACCGGGATATGGCGATGGTGTTCCAGTCCTATGCGCTTTATCCGCATATGGATGTAGCCCGCAACATGGGCTTTTCGCTGGAAATCCGCAAAGCGGCCAACGAAGAACGTGTGAGCAAGGTGCAGGAAGCTGCGAGAACACTTGGCCTGAGCAAGTTGACGGAACGCCTGCCGAAGCAGCTTTCGGGCGGCCAGCGGCAGCGTGTTGCCATGGGCCGGGCCATCGTGCGTGACCCGAGCGCTTTTCTGTTCGATGAACCGCTGTCCAACCTCGATGCGGCATTGCGCGTCGAGATGCGCTTGGAGATCGCCCGGCTGCACCAGCGGCTGAAGGCAACGATGATCTATGTAACCCACGACCAGGTGGAGGCCTTGACGCTGGCCGACCGCATTGTGGTTCTGAATGCCGGCGACATCCAGCAGGTCGGCACGCCACTGGATCTTTACGAAACTCCGGCCAACAAGTTCGTTGCCCAGTTCATCGGGTCTCCGACCATGAACATTCTGGAAATCGAACCGAAGCAGGGCGGGCTTTCGCTGAAGAACGGGGCAAACCTCGGTGTTGGTCTGACAAACGCTCAGGCAGGCGCTAGGGAGTTGGGCGTCCGGCCGGAACATCTCAACATTGTTTCCCCGGAGGAGGCTCATATTTCGGGAACCGCCGAACTGGTCGAACACCTCGGGTCGGACACAAACATTCATGCCAATGTGCCCGGCATCGGTCAGGTGCTTGTGCGCGAGCACGGTCATTTCGCGCTGAAATCCGGCGACCCGGTTGGGATCGCGCTGGATCTTGAAAAGACCCACCTGTTCGATGCGGATGGTCGACGCCTGGCTGCCTGAGCGCAAGTTATCGCGACGAAAGCCAGACAGTGGATCAGCGCCGGCGTTCTTAACAAGGTGCCGGCGCAATGCTCGCGAGCAGCCGCTCAGCGCCCGGCATCACCTGTCACCTGATCGCTTTCGAAAACAGCTTCTTTTTCAACGAACACCTGACTGCAGCCCTGTTGCCTGCATGGTTTGGCATTTGCAGGTTGATCTGCGGTATCGAAATCGTTGAAAAAGAATTTCTCTATCAAAATCAAAAAGTTATGACGGATGCGTGAGGCTCGTTGACCCGGGGTTGTGTGCCGGATGACTGCTGCGACCCAGCGGACAAGACAGCCCAGGCATGGCCAGGGCTGTCTGATCAGGCGTGAAGTGTGCCGTTTTTTTCAAAAGGTCACTTCGGAAGGCGCTTTCAACCCGTTTGAGCGGGCCTCCTAAGCTTCAGAACAGTGCTTTTAAGCTGAAAATCTGGAGAAAATAATTCCAATATAATACCAATAACTGTCTCATTTGTTTGATTTAGCTGTCAAAAAATGATTTTCACGAATTTAAACTAATAGGTCGACAAGTGGTATCAAATAGGTATTATATACGTTGAGCAGGAGGGCTGATGTTCTCCAGCGCATGTTGTTCTGTATCTGGCGGTAAAACAACAACGTGAATGGCAGCGGCAATCCTCATTAGGGCAGGCCGGGTCAGGAAACGGAAGAGACTCCAACGCCGTGAGCGAACAACCTGAAACGTCCAGCAATGGATGGAACTTTTCGGAGGTGTCTTATGAAACGCAATATTCTCGCACTGGCGATGGCTAGCACCGCGCTCCTTACATCCGCAGCTTATGCAGAAGACGTCACGCTGACGATTGAAAGCTGGCGCAACGATGATCTGGCGCTTTGGCAGGAAAAGATCATTCCGGCTTTCGAAGCCTCGCATCCCGGCATCAAGCTGAAATTCACCCCGTCCGCACCGACGGAATACAATGCCGCGCTGAACTCCAAGCTCGACGCCGGCTCTGCAGGCGATCTGATCACCTGTCGCCCGTTCGATGCCTCCCTGGCGCTTTATGATGCCGGACACCTGTCTGATCTGTCCGACATGGATGCCATGGACAACTTCTCCGACGTCGCCAAGGCTGCCTGGCAGACGGACGATGGCTCGGCAAGCTTCTGCGTTCCGATGGCCGCCGTGATCCACGGTTTCATCTACAACAAGGACGCGTTTAACGAACTGGGTATCGAAGTTCCGACAACCGAGGAAGAGTTCTTCGCCGCTCTCGACAAGATCAAGGAAGACGGCACCTATATCCCGATGGCCATGGGCACCAATGACCAGTGGGAAGCGGCCACCATGGGTTACAACAACATCGGCCCGAACTACTGGAAAGGTGAAGAGGGCCGCAAGGCTCTGATCGCCGGCGAACAGAAACTCACCGACGAGCAGTGGGTTGCGCCTTACGCCACGCTGGCAAAATGGGCGCCTTACCTTGGCGACGGCTTCGAGGCACAGACCTACCCGGACAGCCAGAACCTGTTCACGCTTGGCCGTGCCGCAATCTATCCGGCTGGCAGCTGGGAAATTTCCGGCTTCAATGCGCAGGCCGATTTCGAAATGGGCGCTTTCAAGCCGCCAGTCCGCAATGCTGGTGACGAATGCTACATCTCCGACCACACGGATATCGGCATCGGCATGAACGCCAAGACCGAGCATCCCGAACAGGCCAAGGAATTCCTGGCATGGGTGGCTTCTCCGGAATTCGCCACCATCTTCGGCAATGCACTGCCGGGTTTCTTCCCGTTGTCCAAGACACCTGTCCAGCTGGAAGATCCGCTCGCGAAGGAATTCGCTAGCTGGCGCGGCGAGTGCGAAAGCACCATCCGGTCCACCTATCAGATCCTGTCTCGGGGCACGCCGAACCTGGAAAACGAAACCTGGGGTGCATCCGCGGCTGCCATCAAGGGCACGGAAACGCCAGAGGCTCTCGGCAAGAAACTGCAGGAAGGCCTGGCTAACTGGTACGAGCCGCAGAAGTAATCTGCACAAATGAAAATGGTTCCCGCGGCGGCGTTCGGATCGCCCGGGAACTCTATTCCCGGACAGGCTTCGGCTTGCCCCCGGAACGTCTGTATCCCGGAGAGGCCAGGCCTGCCCGGGGCATTTGACCGGAGCTTTTCATGAGCAGGCCTCGTTTCCGCTGGCATATCGTCGTGTTTCTGGCCCCAGCGGTCCTTGTCTACACGGCGGTGATGATCTTCCCCCTCTTCAACACGCTTCGCCTTGCGCTTTACAGCAAGATCGATCAGGAGCGTGTCTTCGTGGGGCTGCAGAATTTCACCACGCTTCTTGGCGATCCGCTCTGGTCGGATCAGTTCTGGAACGCGCTGGGAAACAATTTCTGGTTCTTCCTCATGCATATGCTGGTTCAGAACCCGATCGGCGTCGCGCTGGCGGCCATTCTCAGCCATCCGCGGCTCAGGTTCGCGGCCTTCTACCGCTCGGCGATCTTCATTCCGACGATCCTCTCCTTCGTGATTGTCGGTTTCGCCTGGAAGCTGATCCTGTCGCCGATCTGGGGCATAGCCCCCTCCATGCTGGATGCCGTTGGACTGAAATCCCTGTTCGCACCCTGGCTCGGCAAGGAAGAATACGCATTGACCACGCTGTCGCTCATTTCGGTCTGGCAGTTCGTGGGTATTCCGATGATGCTCATCTATGCCGCTCTTCTGTCCATTCCCGAAGAGATCCTGGAAGCTGGCGAGATCGACGGCATCACCGGCATGTCGGCCTTCTGGAAGATCAAGCTGCCTTTGATTCTGCCGTCCATCGGCATCATCTCGATCCTGACATTCGTCGGCAATTTCAATGCCTTCGACCTTATCTATACAACGCAGGGGGCGCTGGCCGGACCGGATTTCTCGACCGATATTCTCGGCACCTTCATGTACCGCACGTTCTTCGGGTTCCAGCTTCAGCTGGGCGATCCCTACATGGGCTCGGCAATTGCCAGCGCCATGTTCGCGATCATCCTGATCGGCGTCTGTCTCTACCTCTTCGGCATCCAGACCCGGATGCGCAGATATCAGCTGTAAGGGAGGTCGTCACATGAACAAGGCGCGTACCAATCCGCTCAACACCGCCGCCATGCACGGCGCCCTGATCCTCTACACGCTGATCGCGCTTTTCCCGGTCTTCGTGATCCTGATCAACAGCTTCAAGACCCGCAAGGCGATCTTCCGTGAACCGCTGGCGCTGCCCAGTGCCGACAGTTTCTCGATGATCGGATACCAGACGGTCATGAAGCAGGGGGATTTCTTCCTCTATTTCCAGAATTCCATGATCGTCACCGTGGTGTCGTTGACCTTCATTCTGGTTTTCGGCGCAATGGCGGCCTTTGCCCTCAGCGAATATCGCTTCAAGGGCAACATGCTGATGGGCCTCTACCTGGCGCTCGGCATCATGATCCCGATCCGGATCGGCACCGTGGCCATTCTGGAAATGATGGTTGCCACCGGCCTGGTCAACTCGCTGATGGCACTGATCCTGGTCTACACGGCACAGGGCCTGCCGCTTGCGGTCTTCATCCTGAGCGAGTTCATGCGGCAGGTATCGGACGATCTGAAGAACGCCGGACGTATCGACGGGCTTTCGGAATACACGATCTTCTTCCGCCTTGTGCTGCCTCTTGTGCGCCCGGCGATGGCGACGGTCGCAGTCTTCAACATGATCCCCATCTGGAACGATCTGTGGTTCCCGCTGATCCTGGCTCCGGCTGAGGAAACCAAGACGCTGACGCTCGGCAGCCAGGTGTTCATCGGTCAGTTCGTCACCGACTGGAACGCAGTCCTGTCCGCGCTTTCGATGGCGATCCTGCCGGTGCTGGTTCTTTACGTCATCTTCTCGCGTCAGCTCATCCGCGGCATTACCTCGGGAGCTGTCAAATGATCCGGGTTCTGATCGTCGGCCTCGGTAACATGGGGCTCTCCCATGCGCTGGCTCATCACAAGCATGAAGGCGCCGAGATCGTCGGTCTCGTCAACCGTTCCGGCCAGGTCTCCCATGCGGATCTTGCCGGCTATTTGGTCTTCACGGATTACGCCGTGGCGTTAGAAACAACCAAGCCGGATCTGGTGGTTATCTCTACCTATTCCGACACCCACGCGGATTACGCTGTCGCGGCCATGCAGGCAGGGGCCCATGTCTTTGTCGAAAAGCCGCTTGCGACAACCGTTGCCGATGCAAAGCGGGTGGTCGCCTGTGCCGCGGAAACCGGCCGCAAGCTCGTGGTCGGTTATATCCTGAGGCATCACCCCTCCTGGGTTCGCCTGATAGAGGAGGCTCGGGGGCTCGGTGGCCCTTATGTCTTCCGCATGAACCTCAATCAGCAAAGCTCGGGCGCTGAGTGGGAGACCCACAAAGCCCTGATGCAAACGACGGCGCCGATTGTCGATTGTGGCGTGCATTATGTCGATGTCTGGTGCCAGATCACCGATGCCGAACCTGTGAAAGTTCACGGCATGGGGCTGCGGCTTTCCGATGAAATCGCGCCGGACATGTACAACTACGGACAGTTTCAGGTGTTCTTCGATGATGGTTCGGTCGGCTGGTACGAAGCCGGCTGGGGCCCGATGATGTCGGAGACCGCCTTTTTCGTGAAGGATGTCGTCTCGCCAGCAGGCTCCGTCTCGATCGTCGAGGACGACAAGGGCGCCTCCGCCGATGTCGATGGCCACACAAGGGTCGGCGGGCTTCTGGTCCATCGCCCGGAAGGTGATAGGCGCATCGAACTGCCGGGCGAACCCGGCCACCAGGAGCTTTGCGACGCCGAACAGACGTTCATGCTTCGCGCGATTTCAGAAAATATCGATCTCAGCCGGCATATGCAGGATGCGGTCCGGTCGCTGGCGATTTGCCTAGCCGCCGACGAGAGCATCCGCAGCGGTCACTCAGTCATGCTAAAGGAGCTAACGCCATGAAGGCGCTAACCCTGACAAACGTCAACAAGTCATTCGGCGATGTTCATGTCTTGAAGGACATCAATCTCGAGGTGGAAGACGGCGAGTTCGTCGTTTTCGTCGGGCCGTCCGGGTGTGGCAAATCCACGTTGTTGCGCGTGATTGCGGGCCTTGAGGACGTTTCCTCCGGCGAGGTCTCCATCGGCGGGGAGATCGTGAATGCAACGCCGCCCTCCAGGCGCGGCATCGCCATGGTGTTCCAGAGCTACGCGCTTTATCCGCATCTCAACGTGCGCAACAACATGTCTCTTGCACTCAAGCAGGAAAAGCAGAGCAAGCAGGTGATCGAGGAGCGCATTGCCGAGGCGACCCGCATGCTGAACCTTGAAGACTATCTTGAGCGTTATCCGTCGGAACTCTCCGGCGGTCAGCGCCAGCGTGTCGCGATCGGCCGGGCCATCGTGCGCCATCCGAAGCTGTTCCTCTTCGATGAGCCGCTGTCCAACCTGGATGCGGCACTGCGCATGAACACAAGGCTGGAGATTGCCAACCTTCACCAGCAGCTCAAGACCTCGATGGTCTATGTGACACATGACCAGTCCGAAGCCATGACGCTGGCCGACAAGATCGTGGTCCTCCGCGCCGGGCGTGTCGAGCAGGTCGGAAGCCCGATGGAGCTTTACAACAACCCGGTCAACCAGTTCGTTGCAGGCTTCCTCGGCTCACCTGCCATGAATTTCATGCCCGCAAGCTTGATCAGTGAAGGCGATACCCGCACGCTCGGAGTGCGTCCGGAAGACCTGTTCCAGAGTGAACAGGGGCAACTCAAGGCGTCTGTACAGCATGTGGAACATCTTGGCGGCGACACCAATGTGATTGCAAAGGTGAAAGATCACCAGATCACCGCACGCCTTTTCGGCCAGCACGACATCAAGCCAGGTGCCGAGTTGAGCTTCGGCATCGCGGACGGCAAGTCGTTCTATTTCGACAAGGACGGCGCGCGGCTTCGCGTATAGGACACTTCTTTTAGAAACAACACAAAGGCCACCTGGAAGAGATCCCGGTGGCCTTTGTTTTTTAGGGGCCGTCATTCCGGACAAGTAAGGCGAAGCCGAACGCCGATCCGGAATCCAGATATATTCGTGCTGAAGGCACACCGAACCGGAATTGAAAGTGCGACGGTGTTCGCTGCGTTCACGCTGATATCCGGGTTCCGGATCGGCGCGCAACTTGTGTTGCGCTTGTCTGGAATGACGGTGGATGGGGCGGGGCTCCGCCATCAAAAAAAGCCGCCCCGGTTGCCCGGGACGGCTTTTCGTTTTCTTGCGTTCGATCCTAGCCGATCTGGGTGAGCAGCTTGTCGAGGCTGGCCTTGGCGTCGCCGTAGAACATCCGTGTGTTCTCTTTGTAGAACAGCGGGTTCTCGATGCCGGAATACCCCGTGCCCTGGCCGCGCTTGGAAACGAAGACCTGCTTCGCCTTCCAGACTTCCAGAACCGGCATGCCGGCGATCGGCGAGTTCGGGTCTTCCTGGGCTGCCGGATTGACGATGTCGTTGGAGCCGATGACGATCACGACATCCGTTGACGGGAAGTCTTCGTTGATCTCGTCCATTTCCAGAACGATGTCATATGGCACCTTGGCTTCTGCCAGAAGCACGTTCATGTGGCCGGGCAGGCGGCCTGCAACCGGGTGGATCGCGAAACGCACTTCCTTGCCCTTGGCCCGCAGACGTTTGGTCAGCTCGCTGACCGACTGCTGCGCCTGGGCCACCGCCATGCCGTAGCCCGGAACGATGATGACGCTGTCGGCGTCTTCGAGCGCCGTAACGACGCCGTCGCTGTCGATGGCGATCTGTTCGCCTTCCACTTCCATGGCCGGGCCGGTTGTGTTGCCGAAACCGCCGAGAATGACGGAGACGAACGACCGGTTCATCGCCTTGCACATGATGTAGGACAGGATCGCACCGGACGAACCAACCAGCGCGCCGACGACGATCAGGAGATCGTTACCGAGCGAGAAGCCGATGGCGGCCGCAGCCCAGCCCGAATAGGAGTTCAGCATCGACACCACCACCGGCATGTCGGCGCCGCCGATGCCCATGATCAGGTGATAACCGATGAAGAAAGCCAGCAGTGTCATCAGGATCAGCGTCCAGATGCCGGCACCGTTCAAGAACAACAGCAGCAGGATGACGCTGAGGGCTGCCGCACCGGCGTTCAGCATGTGACCGCCGGGCAGTTTTTCTGCCTTGGAGGTCACCTTGCCAGCCAGCTTGCCGAAGGCGACGACAGAGCCGGTAAAGGTGACGGCACCGATGAAGACACCAAGGAACACTTCAACCTTCAGGATCGACTGCTCGATTGGCGTCTTGTGCGCCAGGATCGCGGCAAAGCCCTCAAGCGCATGGCGCTCTTCCTCGCCCATCGCCAGTACGTTGCCGAGTTCGATGTAGGCGTTGTAGCCGACGAAGACGGCGGCCAGACCCACAAGCGAGTGCATGGCCGCGACAAGCTGGGGCATTTCGGTCATCTGGACGCGCTGCGCCACGAAATAACCGATGATACCGCCGGCAGCGATCAGGATGAGAGACAACAGCCACAGGCCCGAGCCCGGGCCGATGAGGGTGGCGACAACGGCCAGTCCCATGCCGGCAATGCCGTACCAGATCGCGCGCTTGGCGCTTTCCTGGCCGGAAAGGCCTCCCAGGGACAGGATGAACAGAACAGCCGCAACAACGTAAACGGCGGTCGTGAAACCGAATTCCATCTGCCGGCCTCCTTAGGATTTCTGGAACATGGCGAGCATGCGCCGGGTGACGAGGAAACCGCCGAAGATGTTGATCCCGGCCATGAAGACGGAGAGACCAGCCAGCAGGATGACCAGGAAGGATCCGGATCCAATCTGCATCAGCGCGCCGAGGATGATGATCGACGAAATGGCGTTGGTGACAGCCATCAAAGGGGTGTGCAGCGAGTGGCTGACATTCCAGATGACCTGGAAACCGATAAACACGGACAGCACGAAGACAATGAAGTGCTGCATGAAGCTGGCCGGGGCGATGAGGCCCACGAGCAGCAATAACAGGCCGCCGATTGCCAGCAGGGTCACCTGCTGTTTCGTTTGTGCCTTGAAGGCAGCCGCTTCCTCCGCGCGCTTTTCTTCCGGCGTCAGCTCCTTCGGCTTTTCCTTCGATTTAGCCGCGATTGCCTGAACCTTCGGCGGTGGTGGCGGGAAGGTGATCTCACCTTCATGGGTCACCGTTGCGCCACGGATGACATCGTCTTCCATGTTGTGAACGATCTGACCGTCCTTTTCAGGGGTCAGGTCAGTCAGCATGTGGCGAATGTTGGTGGCAAAGAGCGTGGAGGATTGAGCCGCCATGCGCGAAGGGAAGTCGGTGTAACCAATGATCGTGACACCGTTTTCGGTGACGACCTTCTCGTCCTTCACCGTGCCTTCCGCGTTGCCGCCGCGTTCGGCAGCGAGGTCGACAATCACCGAGCCCGGCTTCATGGCCTTGACCATGTCTTCCAGCCAAAGCTTCGGTGCGTCACGGTTTGGAATCAGCGCCGTGGTGATGACGATGTCCATCTCCGGAGCCAGTTCCCGGAATTTGGCAAGCTGGGCTTCACGGAACTCCGGAGAGGAGACGCTGGCGTAACCGCCGGTCGCGGCGCCGTCCTGCTGTTCTTCCTCAAAATCTAGGTAGACGAATTCTGCGCCCATGGATTCGACCTGTTCGGCCACTTCCGGGCGGACGTCAAACGCATAGGTGATTGCACCGAGCGATGTGGAGGTGCCAATGGCAGCAAGGCCGGCAACGCCTGCGCCGACAACCAGCACCTTCGCCGGCGGAACCTTGCCCGCAGCCGTAATCTGGCCAGTGAAAAAGCGGCCGAAATTGTTGCCTGCCTCAATCACGGCCCGGTAGCCGGCAATGTTGGCCATGGAGCTGAGAGCATCCATCTTCTGGGCGCGCGAGATGCGCGGCACCATTTCCATGGCAATGACGTTTGCACCCGATTCCTTCGCTTTTTCAAGCCCGTCGGTGTTGCCGCCCGGGTTGAAGAAGGAAATCAGGGTCTTGTCCTTGGTCAGATAGCCCAATTCCTTGTCGTTCGGCGGCCGGACCTTGGTCACGATGTCCGACTTTTTCCAAAGGTTGGCGGCTGTCTTGACGATTTCGACGCCGGCTTCTTCATAAGCCTGGTCGGAAAATCCGGCGGCAGTTCCAGCTCCGCTTTGCACAAGGCAGGTGAAGCCGAGCTTCTGCAACTGCTTAGCGGAGTCCGGTGTCATCGCCACACGGTTTTCCCCGGGGAAGGTTTCCTTTGGTGCGCCTATCGTTAGGGCTTCTGGCATACGTCTCTCCAGCAAGTGTCGAGGAAATGGCCCGTGGAGGGGTCAAGTTGGCCGGTTCGGCGAACAAGCTGCCCCCATGCGCCCTGTCCCTCACAAACGTCCTGAGATTTAGAAACGAAAATTTTACTTATGACAAGGTGTCTTCCGACTGAATTTGGCGGGTATTGCCGCAACGCACAATCAGAGCTGCGTGATATAAATTTAACGGGGTTTACAAAACAAGGGTATTGGAAACTATGAGAAAGGACATTCCGAAACCGGAATACTCAAAAATGGCCCGGAAATAGTGAATTTTCCCGGCCGCCTAAAATATCCGGCCTCATTGATCCAAGACTGATCGTGTAAAAAATTGGAGCAGCGGTTCCTGAAAACAGAACCGCTGCCAAATAAAATTTATTCTGCGGCCGGGTCCAGAGCGGCCTTTGCATCCAGATCAGCGGAATCGTGACGCTCTGGAAGCTGCTCGTGATCTTCGCCCCAGGTCCGATTCACCTTGCGTCCACGGACAACCGCCGGACGTGCATCGATCTTCTCGGCCCAGGCCAGAAGGTTCTTGTATTCGTGAACAGACAGGAATTCGGCTGCATCATAGGCGCGGCCAAGGACCATTCCGCCATACCAGGGGAAGATCGCCATGTCGGCGATGGTGTAGTCGTCGCCCGCAATGTAGGGGCGTTCGGCCAGCGCCTTGTCGAGAACGTCGAGCTGCCGCTTGGCTTCCATGGCAAAACGGTCGATGGGATACTGATACTTTTCCGGCGCATAAGCATAAAAGTGGCCGAAACCGCCGCCGAGATAGGGAGCTGACCCCATCTGCCAGAACAGCCAGTTCAGCGTTTCGGTGCGTTTGGCAGGATCCTCGGGCAGGAATTCACCGAACTTCTCTGCTAGATACAGCAGAATGGAGCCGGATTCGAACACCCGGGTGGGGGTGTCGGTCGAGTGGTCGACCAGCGCCGGGATCTTGGAATTGGGGTTGGCTTCAACGAAGCCGCTGGAGAACTGATCGCCATCGTTGATCTTGATCAGCCAGGCATCATATTCAGCGCCTTTGTGGCCGAGCGCGAGCAGCTCTTCGAGCATCACCGTCACCTTGACGCCATTCGGGGTCGCCAGGGAGTAAAGCTGAAGCGGGTGCTTGCCGACGGGCCGTTCCTTTTCATGGGTCGCACCTGAAACAGGCCGGTTGATACTGGCAAACTGGCCGCCGCTTGGCTGTTCCCAGGTCCAGACTTTAGGCGGGGTGTAGGTCGGGTCACTCATGAGGCAAGTCTCCGGAACGGGTCGTGCGGTAAACGGATGATAAGAACAGAGCAATGGACAACGTGATCCATCGCAATCTTACGATTAGATAGGCGGTCATGGCAGGATTGCCTAGGGTTGATTTTAGGACAAGGGCAAATAATTGCGCCGGCGCGGGCATCTTGAAAATCCCGTTGCAGTTGAAGGCGAGATTGAAGTTTGGCGTTCTATGTATTCTCAAGAAGTTGGAATGCGTTTTCGCCATCGACCCGTGCTCGTATTTCAGGCATTCTTTTGGAATTGCACTCGGAATGGCCGCTTGTCCGGTAGAAGATCATCGGCAAAATCCGGGTACAAAGCGCATGAGAAGCAGCATTGGAGACGTATTCGGGAGGTCGGCAAAAACAAGAAAATGAATGCGGACATCCCGTCTTGAATGTCATCACGTTGAGGGAGGACGACATGAATTTGAGGCCCGATCCGAGTTTTTATCCGACGCCACGCATGGCGATGGAAGCGCCAGTTGAAAAACTGGCATTCACACTGATGCTCAGTCCCGATTTCTCACAGCCCGACGGCCTTGCCGTCGTCAATGTCGATCCGGAAAGCCCGGACTACGGCAAGATCGTGCATTCCGTCTTCATGCCGAACAAGGGCGACGAATTCCACCATTTCGGCTGGAACGCCTGTTCATCGGCCCTGTCACCCTTGACGGGCCACGCCTTTCTGGAACGCCGCTATCTGATCATTCCGGGCATCCGGTCGTCGCGAATTTACATTATCGATGTGAAAGAGCCGCTGCAGGCGAAGATTCACAAGATCATCGAACCGGAAGAACTCTTTGCAAAGACAGGCTATTCCCGCCCCCACACGATCCATTGCGGACCGGAGGGCATATATGTCTCGACCCTTGGCGGCGGTGGCGCTGACGGCACCGACGGGCCTCCTGGCATCTTCATCATGGACTGCGAGACCTTCGACATTCTCGGCCGATACGAAATGGATCGCGGCGTCCAGGACAAACATTATGATTTCTGGTGGAACCTGCCGCGAGACTACATGGTGTCATCCGAATGGGGGCTGCCGCCGCAATTCGAAAACGGTCTCGTCGCGGAAGATCTTCTGTCCAACAAATACGGCCACAGCCTGCATTTCTGGGATCTGCGCGGACGGAAAAACATACAGACCATCGATCTGGGCGAAAACCATCAGATGGCCCTTGAAGTTCGCCCTGCCCACGATCCCGCAAAACAATACGGCTTTTGCGGCGTTGTCGTTGACACCACCAACCTGCAAGGCGCGATCTTCACCTGGTGGCGCAAGGACGACGGCACGTTTGAAGCCAAGAAAACCATCACCATTGACCCACAACCGGCCGACCCCGCGGACCTGCCGGAACTGCTGAAGGGGTTTTCCGCCGTTCCGCCTCTGGTAACCGACATCGATCTCAGCCTCGACGACAAGTATCTCTATGTTGCCTGCTGGGGCACGGGCGAGATGCATCAGTATGATGTCTCAGACCCGATGAAGCCGGTGCTCGCGGGCAAGGTCGAGATCGGTGGAATTGTAAAAAAGACCAAACATCCGAACGGCAAGACTTTCGGCTACGGCCCTCAAATGGTCGAGATCAGCCGCGACGGCCAGCGGGTCTATTGGACAAATTCGCTTTATTCCACGTGGGACGATCAGTTCTATCCCGGAGAGGGCGGGGCGGCGATGGTGATGGCCCGGGCGGCAACCGGAGGCGGCTTGACGCTCGATCCGGATTTCTGGGTCGACTTTCCAAAGGGCTACCGGTCGCACCAGATCCGGCTCGAGGGCGGCGACTGCTCGACCGACAGTTTCTGCTTTCCGTCGGTCTAGGTTTTGGAAGAGGCAAATGTGACGGCTCTTTGGTGGGCCGTCATCGCATCGGGGCTTTATCACGGCCTGAACCCGGGCATGGGGTGGCCCCTGGCTGTGTCGGCCGCCTTGATGGAGCAGCGTGCGCTGGCCCTGCCGCGTGCGCTGATCCTGCTGGCGGCCGGACATCTGGCGGCGATGCTGGTTGTTCTGTTGCCCTTTTCGGCGATGGTCACGCTGGTGAACCTGGAGCGGGAAATCCGCATTGGCGCCGCTTGTCTGGTGATCGGCATGGGGCTTTACCTGCTGATCACCGATCGCCATCCGCGATTTCTGGCCAGGATCTCACCGGCAAAGCTCGGCCTCTGGTCCTTTCTGGTGGCAATCGCCCATGGGGCGGGGCTGATGCTCGTGCCGATCTATCTGGGTATCTGCGCGATGGAGCAGGAGGCGGGCCACGCGGCGGCTGGCACGCTCATGGGGGCGGATGTGAGGATGGCGTTGCTGGTCGCAGCGGTTCACACGCTCGCCATGGCATTGGCCGGCGGTGGTCTTGCAATCGGTGTCTATTGCTGGCTGGGCTTAAGGTTTTTGCAAAAGGCGTGGTTCAACCTGGACCGCGTCTGGGCGTCCAGCCTTGTTCTCGTCGGTGTGTTCGCCCTTTTCCTGGCGCTTCGCAGCTGAGCCGATAGGTCCATACGCTAAACCAGCAGATGTGCCTCGAACGGAAACCGGGACAGGGTCTCTATGCCGGTTTCGGTGATCAAGACCTGCTGTTCCAGCTTCACGCCTTCCTTCGCCCCCTCCGCGCCAATGAAGCTTTCAACGCAAAGCGTCATGCCTGGCTCCACGATACCGTCATAGCCGGCATCCGGAAAATCGCCGTGGTGATAGAGATAAGGGTATTCGCCGGTCATGCCGCAGCCATGGGCGGACAGGTAGTAACGGTGGGCATAGTAGCGCTCGGGGATGTTCCACGCCCGGTCGGCATAATCACGAAAGCTCATGCCGGGCTTGAGAATGCCCATGTTGTGGTGAACCTGCTCATAGGCAACCTTGTAAAGCTCGCGCTGGGTGTCTGTCGGCCGATCCGGGCCGGAATGGAAGGTGCGGGAAAAGTCTGCGTAGTAACCGTGGCAGCCGACGACATCCGTATCGAGGGCGATCAGCTCGTTCTCTCCAATGACATTGTCCGATGTTTCCTGGAACCACGGATTGGTGCGGGCTCCCGCGTTCAGGAGCCGCGTTTCGACGTAGTCGCCGTTCTGCTCGATGATCGACTTGTGCAGCACTGACCAGAGTTCGGCCTCCGTGAGCCCCGGGCGGATGGCCTCGCGCAGCTTGCCGACGCCAATCTCCGTTGCGCGCAAGGAGGCAATCACGCATTTCATTTCTTCCGGTGACTTGATCGCGCGCGCCATTTCCACGGGCTGCTGGGCATCAACCACATTGAGACCGGCCTCTTTCAGCGCGATGGCTGTGCCCGCATTCAGCCGTTCCAGCCCCACTGTGGCATCCTTCAGACCCGTCAACTCATGGATCGTATCCGCCATCTCCGCGGCCCAGACGCGCTCACGTTCAGCAATATGAGGCCCTGCGGCAACGAAACTTGCGGTCTTCGAAGGACGGACCTCATCGACGGTTTCATACCCTTCGCCAAGATGAAGACAGCCGGTGAACTCGAACAAAATGGCGCGGTTCTGGGTCAAAAGCAGGTAACGCGACGGCGCATTACGCATGGAAAACACCTGCATGTTCCGCGTACCGGTCGCATAGCGGATGTTGACCGGATCGGACAGGATCACCGCGTCGACGCCATATTCGGCCATCTTCTGACGGACACGTTGCTGCCGGTATGTGCGAACGGCCACAAGGTCTATGCCGTCCACCTCGGGTGCCCGGTCGAGCTGTGCCAGACCCTGAAGGTCGCTGCGCTCCGCGTGCCAGTCCAGTTCCGCCATCTGTCATCGTCTCCAGTTCAACTGACCGGAATATCGAACGGTCGATGTCGCTTTAAAAGGTTGGAAAAATTCGGGGCGTTAGATAACTTCTGGTAATGCAAGCCTATCGCAAGTCCCTTCCGCCGCTCGACACGCTGGTCTTCTTCGAAGCCGCCATGCGTCATCTGAATTTCACAGAGGCCGCCGAAGAACTCTTCGTGACCCAGGCCGCCGTTTCCAAACGCATCCGGCAGCTGGAAGAGTGGCTGGGCGTTGACCTGTTCGAGCGGTCCGGCCGAAGGCTTCAGCCAACGGAAGCTGGGACATACCTTGCCGAGAAGACAGGCATGACGCTGGACTATCTGACACAGGCGCTGAGCGCGCTGAAAGTGCCGGAGAGGCCCGTCGTGCGGATTGCGTCCGTGACAGCACTTGCTGCCTTCTGGCTTCAGCCGAAGCTGAAGGACTTTGCGCTTTCCGAAGAGGCCTGTCTGTTCAATCTGGCAACGGCAGACGACCTGGGGGACCTCCTCAAACCGGAGCACGACCTTGTCATCCTGCATGGCGACGGCCGGTTTCCGGGCTGGCAGTCGGAACTGCTGTTTCAGGAGGTTCTGACCCCGGTCGGGACGCCGGAGGTTATCGAGCATGTGCTGCACGGCGGGAACGGACTATCGCCATCACTTCTCAATTACCCGCGTCTGGCGCCAAACTGGATCGACTGGCCGGGCTGGATCCAGCGAACCGGGAGAACGGAACTCAAGAATTGGCCTGTTCACATATGTGCTAGCTACAACCAGTCCATCGGGCGCGCCTTGAAGGGGCAGGGGCTCGCGCTCGGCGCCTTGCCGTTGTTGCAGGAGGAGATTTCCTCAAGCCGCCTCGTGCCACTGGACAGCGCCACGCTCAAGACGGGGATGGGCTATTTCATTGCCTGGCCGAACATGCGGCCGCTCGGCGTGGAAGCCGAGCGGATGAAAGACGCACTTCTTTCAGTCGGCTGATACCCTAGTCGCGCACAACATAGACCGAGCACTTGGAGTGACGCACGACCCGGGCCGCATTGGGCCCGAGCAGGAATTCGCTCAAATGCGGCTGGTGGGAACCGATGACGATCAGGTCCGCCCCAGTCTTTTTTGCCGCTTCCAGGATTTCCTCGTAGATCGAGCCGGTAGCGACCAGATGACGGATTTCGCTGTTTCTTTCCGCCCCCAGAATGCTCGAGACTTTCTCGACCAGTTTTTTCTGGGTTTCCGCCACCATCTGGCCCTGGAAGTTCTCATCGAAGTAGGAGGCGACAAGATTGATGCCCGCGCTCGGAACAACGGTGATCACATCGAGCTGGGCATCGTCCAGACGGGCAAGCTTGTCAGCCGTCTGCAACACCATGGTGTCGTTTTCGTGCTGAACATCGAGGGCGCACAGGATGGATTTCGTCATGCCGCTGCTCCTTCTTCACGGGTGGTCCGGCCTGCACGGGCGCGTTGGAGGAGGAAGATGATGGCGAGAAACAGCAGCCCCGGAATATAGATCAGTTCCTTCGGCCACTGATCGGCCTCGAGCCGGGCTTCCTTCACGATCACCGGTTCGTCACCATAGAAGTCGAAGGTGCCAAGCTGCTCGAAGTAGGGCGTTCCCGGGAAGGGTTCATCCAGCTTCAGAACGCCGTCTTCCTCGATGGTCGTCAGGCCAAGCGCCTGCAACCTCGCTTCTCCGCCGTCTTCGCTTCCGGGCGTGATCGCGATGCGCGTTTCCATCGTCTTGCCGGTATCGAAGTCCGGGCCGCTCAGCACCAGTCGGATTTCGCTTCCTGCCGGCGCATCGCCAACCGCCTGGACGAAATGGTCCGGAGAGACGATCTCGAACGGAGGCTGGATCCGGTTCATGAAGAAATCCGGACGGAACAGAATGAAGGCAACCAGCACCAGGGCGACGCTTTCGTAGATCCTGTTCTTGGTCAGGAAGTAGCCCATCGTGCCGGCGGTAAACACCAGGATCGCTATCGTCGCCATGATGAAGACGAGTATGCCCTGGGTGACCGTGACGTCGATCAGGAGAAGATCGGTGTTGAAGATGAAGACGAAGGGCAGGGCGACGGTCCGCAGGGAATAGAAGAATGCGGTGAACCCCGTCTTGATCGCATCGCCCCCCGACACCGCTGCCGCGGCAAAGGAGGCTAGCCCCACGGGTGGCGTCACATCCGCCATGATGCCGAAGTAAAAGACGAACAGGTGGACGGCGATCAGCGGCACGATCAGTCCGGATTGCGCGCCGAGTTCGACCACCACACCGGCCATCAGGGAAGACACGACGATGTAGTTGGCTGTTGTCGGCAGCCCCATGCCCAGCACGAGTGACAGGATGCCGACGAAGATCAGCATCAGCACAAGATTGCCGCCTGAGACGAACTCGACGAGATCCGCCATCACCTGGCCGATACCGGTCAGTGTGACCGTGCCGACGATGATGCCGGCGGTCGCGGTGGCAAGACCAATGCCGATCATGTTGCGCGCACCGTCGATCATGCCGTGACCGAGGTCGACGACACCTGCCTTGAAGGCTTCGACGGTCTCGCTTTCACCGCGGAAGATCGCCTTGATGGGGCGCTGTGTCAGAAGGATCGCAAAAAGCAGTGCCGTTGCCCAGAAGGCGGAAAGCCCCGGCGACTTCTGCTCGATCATCAGGAAGTAGACCAGAACGACGATCGGCAGCAGGTAGTAAAGGCCTGCCTTGTAGATCTGCGAAATATCCGGAAGCGTGATTTCTTTTGCGTTGGGATCATCCGGATGAAGATCGTCGACGCTTGCGGCCAGTTTCAGAAGGGCGAGATAGGCAACGAAAACCAGCAGAGCAAGAACCCAGGATGCGCCTTCCGGCACAAGGGCGACAACCCAGCCGACCGGATATTGCACGCTGTAGCAAAGCGCTGCAAAGGCGGCGAAGAAGACGAACATGCCGATGATCGTGCGCAGGGTTGAGACGGACTTGTGCCCGATGGTGGGCATGTTCCGCTTAACGGCTTCCAGGTGCACGATATAGACGAGCGCGATGTAGGAAATCACGGCCGGCAGGAAGGCGTGGGTGATCACGTCGACATAGGAAATGCCGACGTATTCGACCATCAGAAAGGCGGCGGCTCCCATCACCGGAGGCATGATCTGACCGTTCACCGAAGAGGCAACCTCGACGGAGCCTGCCTGCTCGGACGTGAAGCCGACCCGTTTCATCAGCGGAATGGTGAATGTGCCCGTTGTGACAACGTTGGCGATGGACGAGCCGGAAATGAGGCCGGTGGCCGCAGAGCCGACGACGGCTGCCTTTGCCGGGCCGCCCTTCAGGTGGCCAAGCGCACCGAAGGCCATCTTGATGAAGTAGTTGCCCGCACCGGCCTTGTCCAGCAAGGCGCCAAAAAGCACGAACAGGAAGACGAACTTGGTGGATACACCGAGTGCGATGCCGAAAACGCCTTCCGAAGTGATCCACATGTGGCTCATCGCCTTTTGCAGCGAAGCGCCCTTCCAGCGGATGACCTCCGGAACCCATTCGGAAGAGCCGAAGAAGACGTAGAGCAGGAAAACGGTTGCGACGATGGCCATGGCCGGGCCTAGCGCACGGCGCGCGGCTTCAAACAGAACGACGATGCCGGCGAGCGCGAACCACTTGTCCATGTTGTCCGCAAGCCCGCCATTGGCAACGATCTTTTCGTAGAAGAAGAAACCGTAGAGCGAAATGAAGGCGCCGAAAATTGCCAGAACCCAATCCTGAATCGGGACGCGATGTCTCGGGCTGCTTGTAAGCGCCGGATAGGCCATGAAAGCCAGGAACATCGCGAAGGCCAGGTGAAACTGACGGCTGTTGTTGATGATGTCGGACGGCAGCACGTAATAGACGATGGGGGAGGCAAGCAGAACCTGGAAACAGGACCAGATCAGTGCAACGCCGGCGATCAGCAGCCCGACGGATCCCGCAGGGTTTCTGGACCCGGAATCGGAGGACGCTACGAGTTCCTGAAGTTCTTCTTCGGATAGTCCCTGTCGTTGGTCCCGTCCGTTCGGCTGGTTCTGCTCAGACATGAAGTTCCCCCCGGTCTTCCGGCTGAAGCGCAACGGATGTGTTGCGCGAGGCTGGCACCCGAAAACCACGCAGGCCGTGGCATCTGTCAATTGATATATGAAATGCCTTGGCCCGCCTGTCGGTCAATGGGCCGCAGCTGAGAAACGGGCCCGGATAATGACCGGGCCCGCATTGAATGAAGGGCTTAGTTGATCCAGCCCTGTTCCTTGTAGTACTTCGCAGCGCCCGGATGCAGCGGTGCGGACAGACCGTCCTTCACCATTTCTTCCGGCGTCAGGTTGGCAAACGCAGGATGCAGTTTCTTGAAGGCATCGAAGTTCTCGAAGACCGACTTGACCAGCGTATAGACGACTTCATCGTCAACCTTCGCAGAGGTGATGAAGGTCGCGCCGACGCCGAACGTGGTGACGTCCTCATCATTGCCGCGGTACATGCCGCCAGGGATGGTGGCCTTGCGGTAGTAGCTGTTGTCGTCGATCAGCTTGTCGACGACCGGGCCGTCAACGGTCACGAGCTTGGAATCGCATGCGGTGGTGGCTTCCTGAATGGAGCCGGACGGGTGGCCAACCGTGTAGACCATTGCGTCGATCTGATTGTCGCAAAGGGCGGCAGACTGTTCCGCGGCCTTCAGCTCGGTTGCCTGCGCGAAGTCGTCGGCGGTCCAGCCCATGGCCTCCATCAGAACTTCCATGGTGCCGCGCTGACCGGAACCCGGATTGCCGATGTTGACGCGCTTGCCTTTCAGGTCCTCGAAGGTCTTGATGCCGCTATCGGCGCGGGCAACGACGGTGAACGGCTCGGGATGTACGGAAAAGACGGCGCGCAGGTCTTCAAACGGGCCTTTGTCCTCGAACTTCGAGGTGCCGTTATAGGCGTGGTACTGCCAATCGGACTGGGCAACACCGAATTCCAATTCGCCTGCGCGAACCGTGTTGATGTTGTAGACGGACCCGCCGGTGGATTCCACGGAGCAGCGGATACCGTGATCCTTCCGGCCCTTGTTGACCAGTCTGCAGATGGCGCCGCCTGTCGGATAATAGACGCCAGTCACACCACCGGTGCCGATGGTGATGAATTGCTCTGCAGAGGCTGCGCCGGAGAATGCGATGCTGGTCGCCAGAACGGCGCCCGCAAGGTTCAGTTTCATCATCATTTGACTTGGCTTCCCTTTGTTTCGTTTCTTATGTCCGGCATGGCGATCCACGCTAGACGTTTTCAAATTCGTCGAGCAGACGATTGTGTCTGTCGACCTCCTGGATCCGGGCTTCCGCCTCGGCTCCGGCCCGCGCAACCAGCATGCCTGTGATGGTTTCGATAAGCACGAGCGTGGCTGCGTAAGACGAGAAAAAGTGAGGACTATCAGTGCGTTGTATGAAGTGGTAAGTCGCGAATTGTAATGCCGGGAAAGTGTGGCTGTCGGTCAGGACAATCACTTGTGCACCATTTCCTGCAGCCACTTCGACCGCACGCACCGAACGGTGGGCATAAGGGTGTTTGGACAGGACAATGACCGTGTCTTCCGAGGTGATACTCGCAAGCGTGCTGCCCAGTGTCGCTCCGTTGCGTCCGGCAACAATCCACCTGTCGTCGAACCACTTCGCCAGATAGGCGAAATAGTCGGTGAAACCCGCAGAGGCGAGGGCACCGATTAGGATGATCTTTCGGGACTGGCTGAGCCGGTCGACTGCGGCGTGCAGAACCGCCGGGTCGATGTCGTCCACCAGCGCCTTGATGTTGTCGATGCAGGCGGAAACCTGGCGCGGCAACAAAGGCAGGTCGGCATCGGAGCGAAGCTTCCTGGCCTTGTCCTGAAACGTGTCCCGCCCCCGATGGCTTAATTCGTTCCGGGCCTGCTCACGCAACGCTTCGTAGTCGGAAAAGCCCAAGGCTCTGGCAAGTCTTGTGTAGCTTGCTGGTGAAACACCACTGGCCGATGCGATGGATCGCAGGCTGCGGGTGGCGATTTCCACTTGGTTTTCAGCAACATAGTCCGCCGCTGTCCGCAAAGCATCGCTCAACTCGGCATAATTGGCCGAAATGGCGGAACGCAGATGGGGCGGCGAAATGGTTTCCATCCGGTTACTGTTTCATTTGTTTTTTGCATTGTCAATTTGTGAAACAAATGTTTCGTGCGCGAAAACTTCCCGTGCCGCACGCACGTAATTCATGCGTGTTTTTTACACATGAAGGTCTCGTTGGAGATCGGAAGCTGCTGTCACAGAAAAAGAAACAGGCGCGGGAGCGCGCAGGTCGAAGGGGCTCCAAGGTGAGGGAACGGCTTCGGGAACAGGTGAGGCTAAAGGGTAGCCTCACCTGTTCGTCCTTTCGGCCGGAACTAGGCGGCCTGTAGCGTGTAGACGGAGAACCAGTTGTTCTCGTCGCTGTCGACGTCGGTAATCTGCCATCCCCCTTCGCGGGCGATGCCTTCGAAGGCGTCTTCGTTGTATTTGTGCGAGTTTTCGGTGTGAATGGTCTCGCCCTTCGCAAATGCAACGGTTTCACCGGCGATGGTCACCGTCTGCTGTGCCTTGCTTTCCAGGTGCATCTCGATCCGGCTTTCACTGACGTTCCAGACGGCTTTATGCGCAAAGGCGGCGAGATCGAAAGTGCCGTCCAGTTCCCGGTTGATCCGTTGCAGAAGGTTCTGGTTGAACGCCGCAGTGATGCCGGCCGGATCGTCATAGGCATCCTGCAGAACCTGGGCGTCCTTCGGCCGGTCCACCCCGATGATCAGGCTTGCTTCCGGCATGGCGGAGCGAATGTTCGACAGGAGGGCCGCTGCCTCTGATTTTTCGAAGTTGCCGATCGTGGAGCCGGGAAAGAAGATCAGGACAGGCAATTCAGGCAGCAAGGGGAGCTGACCGAAGGGCTGTGTAAAATCGGCGGCGACCGGAATGACAGCCAAGGACGGGTAGGCACGGCGAACCCGTTCGGCTGCGGCTTTCAGGTGATTGGCTGAAATGTCGATCGGCATATAGACGGACAGATCCGGAAAGGCATCCAGCAACAGGTCGGTCTTGCGGCTGGATCCGCTGCCAAGTTCCACCATTGCTCCGCGTGCCCCGGGAAGCCGGCGGTATTTCTTTGCGTTCCGTTCCAGGATCGAGATCTCGGTCCGGGTTGGATAATAGGCATCAAGTTCCGTGATCGCTTCGAAAAGATGCGACCCCACATCGTCATAGAGCCATTTGCTGCTGACGACCTTCCGGTCTTTCAGGAGCCCTGCAAGAATATCGTCGCGAAACAGATCTGCCTGCGCTTCAGGCGATACATGTTTGGTCATCATAGGTCTCCTGCCAGCCTCAGGCCGAGCATCTGCCAGCGTTGGTGTGGATAGAAGAACGTGCGGTAGGAGGCCCGCATCTGCTCCTTCGGCGTTGCGCAGGACCCGCCGCGCAGAACCATCTGGTTGACCATGAATTTTCCATTGTATTCGCCAATGGCCCCTTCGGGCGGTTTGAAGCCGGGATAGGGGCTGAAGGCGCTGCTGGTCCATTGCCAGACGTCGCCCCAGAGCCCGGGCCTGCGGCCAACCGGCAGAAAGGCTCCGTTTTCCAGAAAATTGCCGTCGATCAGGGTAGGCTCTGCAGCTGCTTCCCACTCCGCCTCCGTCGGCAGCCGGTGTCCTGCCCAACGGGCAAAGGCATCTGCTTCGTAGTAGCTGACATGGACAACCGGTGCGGCAAGGTCGACGGGCCGGGGGCCCTGCAAGGTGAAGGTCCACCATTGATCGTCCTGCTGCCACCAGTAGAGGGGACTGTCCCAACCGTTCTTTTCGCGAACGGCCCAGCCTTCCATCAGCCAAAGCGTCTGGTTGGAGTAGCCGCCGTCTTCCATGAAGGCGATCCATTCGCCGTTGGTGACGGGACGGTCCGCTAGTCGGTAAGGCTCCAGCCAGACCTTGTGACGCGGTCCTTCGCAGTCATAGGCAAAGCCGGTGCCGTCGTGGCCGATTTCAAGAAGGCCGCCGTCATAGGATATCCACTCTGCATCCTCTACCGCGCTCACCGGAGCCGGTTTCGCTTCGACATAGCCAGGCAGCAGAGGATTGAAGGAAAAGGCATGCAGAAGATCTGTCACCAGCAATTCCTGGTGCTGCATTTCGTGGTGACACCCGAGCGTGATCAGGTCTTCAAGCTTGTCCTGATCCAGCGAAAACGCGTTGCCGACCAGCCCTTCGCGCAGGGCGTCTTCCACGTGTGAGCGATATTCAAGCACGTCGTTCGCGCTGGGCCGCGAAAGCAGACCCCGTTTTGACCGGGTGTGCCTCGGCCCTGCCTGAACATAGTAGGAGTTGAACAGGACGGCGAAGCGATCATCACGTGGCTGATAGCCGGGCAGGGAAGGCTTTAGGATAAACTCTTCGAAAAACCAGGTTGTATGCGCCAGATGCCATTTTGGCGGACTGGCGTCTTCCATGGATTGCAGCCCCATGTCTTCAGCAGTAAGTGAAGCGGCGAGCGCAAGTGTTTGCGCTCTGACCTGATCGAACAGGTCCGTTACGTCGGAACGCGGTGCATCCTGCATCCGCCCATCCAGCAAAGTCATATATATCCCTCCACGCGGGAACCGGCTGCTGTGCCTCCAGCCGAACCTGTGTCTGCCACCAAGCGGACCTTAGATAGGCAGCGAACGTGACATTCCAATGCCGGAAATTGCGCCCACCCTGTGCGTAAATGCGCTGTCAAAGAGGTTGGTTGCATGGTGTTGATGAAAAATATCATTGTTTCATTTAATCTGCATTTGAGGTTTTATTGTTGGTAAATTCAACAAGTTGTTGAAAATGATGGTGTTTTTTTCGGGGTGCGATCATGTGGCTTCGGCGTTGTTGCCTGCTGGCATCCTGAATGAGATCTCCTGACAGGGTGTGTCAGGAGATACTGCAACCGCCTTTCACATTGATGTGAGGCGCAACGAAATCGTACGGAAACTGCTTAGGAAGCATCGCGAAGCTTCCGTGTTCCCCGTGCATCTGCGCCCTTGTTTAAAGCGCCTTCCGTCTACGGCCGAATGGGCTTGACGAATTTGGACGATTGTCCTAATTCTTGATTAGGTCAATTGTCCTAGGGGCGCGTTGGAGAAAGCAAGAGGAGGTGAATTTGGTGGCGGCAACTGAAACGCGGCAACAGATCATCGATGCAGCAGACGGCCTTTTCTATGCCCAGGGTTTTGCGCAGACGTCCTTTGCCGACATTGCCGCAGCGGTCAAAATCTCGCGCGGCAACTTCTATTATCACTTCAAGACCAAGGACGAGATCCTGGACGCGGTCATCGACAAACGATTGTCGGACCGCAGAAAGCTGCTCGCCAAATGGGACGAGACGGCGGACGGCGCACGAAACCGGATCGAGTGTTTCATCCGGATCGTCATCGTCAATCAGGCGAAGATAATGGCCTATGGCTGCCCCGTTGGCACACTGACGACGGAACTTGCCAAGATCGATCACCCCTCCGGGGACAGGGCGAACGAGATCATGGCTCTGTTTGGGGACTGGCTCGAGCAGCAGTTCCTCGAACTCGGCTGCGGTGAAAACTCCAGGGACAATGCCTTGCATGTCCTTGGCTGGAGCCAGGGCGTCGCGACGCTCGCCCAGGCGTTCAAGGACCCAGCCTATGTCGAGCGCGAGGTGTCGAAGATCCTGACCTGGCTGGACGGCATCGTGGCTGCAACGGATCAGAAACGCAGCCAGTAATCCCCCTTTTTGCCTTTCACATAAACTGGAATGGAGACGGATATGTTTGTCGTGACACTGACCTTTGCGGACAAGGCCCGAGCAGGGGAGCTGATGGAAGGTCACAAGGCCTGGATCCAGCGCGGCTTCGAGGAAGGATACTTCCTGATGGTCGGCAGTTTGCAGCCGAACCGTGGCGGCGGGATTCTGGCCCATGGCGCAAGCCTGGAGAAGCTGGAAGCTTTCGTTGCCGAGGATCCCTTCGTTGCGGAAGGCGTCGTGACCGCAGAAATTCTGGAAATCACCCCGGCACGTCTGGATGATCGTCTGGAGTTTCTGGCTGCCTGACCGCAGGAAGGTGTTCATGCAAGGGCAGAGCAGGTTGCCAGCAGCAAGCTTTTGGTGGCACATCGGTTACGCAAGTCAATCGATGGACACGGGGCGGCGCTCTCATGCGGCATGGCTCCGGGAGGATGTCAGATGCTCGAACTCAAGGGATCCATTCCCGCCCTTGTCACACCGTTCCGGGATGGAAACCTGGACATCGAAGCGCTCGAGCGTCTGGTGGAGTGGCACATAGCCGAGGGCAGCGACGGGCTGGTTGCTGTTGGGACGACGGGTGAAAGCCCGACTGTCTCCAAGATCGAGCATAAGGACATCATCAAGCGTGTCGTCGACCTCGTGGCTGGCCGCATTCCGGTTATTGCCGGCACGGGCTCCAACGCAACGGCACAGTCCCTCGACATGCTACAGCACGCAGAAGCCGTTGGCGCGGATGCGGCGCTGGTGGTGACGCCCTATTACAACAAGCCGAACCAGGCAGGGCTGCTCAGCCACTACAAGGTTCTTCACGACAACAGCGCGATCCCGATCATTCTCTACAATATTCCCGGGCGCTGCGTGATCGATATTCTGCCGGAAACCATGGCCGAGATGGCGCGCTGGCCACGGATAGTCGGCGTCAAGGATGCCACCGGCAGCATGGAGCGGGTCAGCAAACAAAGGGCCCTTTGTGGCAAGGCGTTTCTGCAGTTCAGTGCGGAGGATGCTGCTGCGCTGGGCTTCAATGCCCACGGTGGGCGTGGGTGTATTTCGGTGACCGCCAACGTGGCGCCGGGCCTTTGCGCGGATTTCCAAAGAGCATCGCTTGCCGAAAATCTCGACCTTGCCCGGGATTATCAGGATCGACTGTTGCCGCTTCATTCAGCGATGTTTCTGGAACCGCCCGCGGCCTGCGCCAAATACGCTCTGTCCAGACTTGGGCTTTGCAGGGAAGAGGTCCGTCTGCCACTGACTGCGGTTACCGAGGCAACGCGCCGAGAAATTGACAAGGCCATGGAAGTGGCCGGTCTTGAGATGATTTCTTAGGCCAGCTGAAGAAACAGGCGGGCCGCTTTCTTCACTCTGGCGGGCAAGGCGGGTTCTGGCTGATGTTTGAGCGCCAGGTTCAACCACCCGGCGGCTGCCGCCGGGCGGTTTCGTTCCATTCTATCCTCGCCGCGTCTTACTGAACGCGCGGGAAGAGCGTCTCGATTTCACCGAGATCGCTATTGCCTTCCAGCCGGTCGAGTTCCGGTTTCCACGGGCAGGCGATAGCCGGTGCGTTCAACATGGCCAGAGCCCTGTCGGCGGATGCCGGGATCACCTGGGTCAGCGCTTCCATGACGACACGCAGGCTGTCCAGCGTCACGTAGATCACTGTCTGGCAGCGCTCGCGGGTCTCTTCGTTCTTGATCAGATCCCAGGGAGCCTGCTCGGCGAAGTAGTTGTTCATTTCGTCGGCGACGGTGATGATCGACTGCACGCGCGCCGGAATTTCAGCAAGGTTGATCCATTCACCCATGCCCTTGGTCGCCTCAAGTACGGACTTGCGGATGGCCTCGTCCTCGGCTGACAGGGGACCTGGCGCAGGCAGCTTGCCGTCGAAACGAGCCTTGGAGAACTTCGCTGCCCGCGACAGCAGATTGCCGATCTTGTTGCCCAGTTCCGTGTTGTAGGACTGGGTGATGAAGTCGACCGAAATCTGGCTGTCGCTGTCCGCGCGCATGTGCCGTGCGAGGTACCAGCGCAAAGCATCGACACCCAGCTTCTCGATCACCTCGATCGGATCGACGACGTTGCCGATGGACTTGGACATCTTCACGCCGCCCGCACCAACCCAGTGGCTGTGCACGGACAGCTTCTTCGGCAGTGGCAGACCGGCGGCCATCAGCATGATCGGCCAGTAGACGCCATGCGGCTTGAGAATGTCCTTGCCGATCAGATGCTCGCATTCCGCCCACCAGCTCTCGTAGCCTTCTTCCGGCCAGTTGATGTTGGTGAGGTAGTTCGCCAGCGCATCGAACCAGACATAGGTCACGAACTCGGTGTCGAACGGCAGTTCGATACCAAGGGTCACGCGGGCTTTCGGCCGGGAGATGCAAAGATCTTCCAGCGGTTCGGACAACATCTGCTTCAGTTCGTTCTTGAACGCTTCGGGCTGAACGAAATCCGGATTGTCGGCAATGTGCTGCAGAAGACGCTCGCGGAACGGCTCCATCTTCAGGAAGTAGTTGGTCTCTTCCGTCTGCTCTACCTTCATGGTCGGGTGCAGCGGGCACTGACCGTCTTCGGTCAGATCGGATTCCTTCTTGAACTCTTCACAGCCCTTGCAGTAGGTGCCGGTGTAGTTCTTCTTGACGATCAGATCCTTGTCGAAGATCGACTGTTCCATACCGGCAACGGCCGTCTTGTGGCCTTCGCGGCTGGTGCGCACGAAATAGTCGTAAGCCACATCCAGCCGGTCGAAGACAGCCCGGAATTCCGCGCAGCGCATGTCCAGGTAGGTCTCGACGGACATACCTTCTTTTTCCGCCGCTTCCTGGTTCTTCTGCCCATGTTCGTCCACGCCGGTGGACAGCATCATGTCATACCCCAGCGCCTGCCGGTTGCGTTTCAGGATATCGGCCATCACGGACGTGAAGGCGTGACCGATATGCGGAGAACCGTTGACGTAGTAGATCGGGGTGGTGATGTAGCTTTTCATCCAAACGCTTTCGAAATGTTTGGGCGGAAACAAGTCCGGTCCGGCTTGTCACGGCGCATCGGCCGTTCCGCCAAAAGAGGTGCGAGCTATATTCCATACTCGCCCGCACAAGAAAAGCCCCGGCCCTTGAAAAGAACCGGGGTTTCACGTGCTGATATGGTGTGCCGGAAGGCTGATGAAAAGATCAGCCGATCAACCAGATCCCGCCGATGACGAAGAGCGCCAGAAACGCCGTTTGCGTGACGAGCATCCAGATGGCCGGACCGCCGACTTCCAGCAGTTTCGGAATTGACGTTTTCATGCCCACCGCCGCAATCGCGGCCAGCAGCGCCCAGCGGGAAACATGGCCGGCTGCATCCTTGGCAACCTGGGGAATGAAACCGAACGAATTGAGCGCGGCAAGCACCAGAAAGGCAACGACAAACGCCGGCATGATCGGGGGACGGGCGCTGCCCGGCTCGGAGCTCTTGCGCAGGATGAGCGCTGCGACCAGCACAATGGGGGCCAGCATGGTGACGCGGATGAGTTTGACAAGGGTGGAGAGGTCTCCGGTTTCCTCGGAGATCGAGAAACCTGCCCCCACGACCTGGGCGACGTCGTGAATGGTGCCGCCCAGAAAAACGCCGGTCGCATCCATGGAAAGGCCCAGATAGGAGCTGAGAATTGGATAGAAGATCATGGCAAGGGTAGAGAGCACCGTTACGGTGATCACCGTGAAGGCAAGATCGCGTTCGGCGTGCTCCCGCTTCGGCAGGATCGAGCCGATGGCCATGGCCGCAGAGGCGCCGCAAATGGCGACGGCTCCGCCGGTCAGGAACGAAAACAACCTGTCCCGCCCAAACAGCCCGCCGATCAGCAGAGAAAATCCGATCGTGGCCAGAACGCCGAGGATCACCAGCAGCAGAAACGGCAGGCCCAGTTGCTGCACCATTTCCACGCTGATGCGCACCCCAAGCAGGGCGACGCCGATGCGCAGCAGCGTGCGGGCAGCAAAGGCGATGCCTTCGCCCGTACGCTGTTCCTCCGACAGGAAATTCAGCGGCATGCCGAGCAGGATGGCCATCAGCATGGCCGGCGCACCATAGTGCTCGTTGAGGAACTGCGCCGCGATGGCGACAAGGCCGGCAATCGCAATACCCGGAAACAGCCGGCTTGCCCGGTCTTTCAATGGACTAACCATGAAAAGCTCTAGATCCTTGTTGATGTTTACCGGTCGACCGGAAGGCCGCTCGGGACCGTGGCAGGAATGCCAAAAGGCGGAGACGTAACAGACTGCGTTCCAGTCAGGCTTTTCAGGAAAGCCACAAGATCGGCAATCTCCGAATCCGATAAGGAGAGAGGTTCAATATCCCTGAAATGGGCCTGGCGCGCCAGTTCCCGGGCATCATTCCAGACCACGAAATCGATTGCGTCCAGCCAGGGTGCCTGAGGCAAGGCGGCGGTTTGCGGCTTCCAGGCTTTCAGCATCCCGTCCGGGTCGAGGTGATGCCGGATGATACCCTCGAGCGTGGGATAGGCGCCATTGTGCCCGTAGGGCGCCGTCAGCTCGACGTTCCGCAGCATCGGGGTCCGGAACCGGTAGGCATCTTCCAGACGGTCTGTCTCACCCATCACGCCAACATCGCGCACCATCGGATCGAACCTGCGCGTGCGGCCCGGGCCGAAGGGGGGAAGGCCAAGGGCGTGGAACTTCTGGTCGCTCAGCAGCTTGCCGGAATGACAGGACGCACAGTTTGCCTTGCCGTAAAAAAGAGCGAGGCCGCGTTGCTGGCCCGGTTCGAGAGCGCTGTCTTCTCCGGCCAGATATCTGTCGAACGGGCTGTCGATACTCTGCCACTCCACCGCCTGAAAGGCCGCCAGTGCATTGGCGATCTCCACGATGGTGACGGCTTCCGGCGTGTCGATGTGGTCGAAGGCCTCGACAAACAGGCGGCCGTATTCGGGGATAATGCGGACGCGCTTGGCCAGGATCGGCCAGGCGATGTCGATGCGGTCGTAGATGGCGCCGGCGACTTCGTTTTCCTTCGGATTGCCCGCCATTTCGAACTGGGCTGAAACCGGAAAGACGGCCTGGGCTGCGAGCAGGGAATTGAAGCCGGTGGGCAGCCATTCTTCCGCCGGAGAGTTGAAGCCGTTCTCGAAGGTGTCAGCAATGGACAGGCGGCCGTCGTGAAACAGGACGTGAAGCTGTTTTGCCCCCAAATTCCAAAGACCTGGGGCGTTTCGCGGAATCCGTTTCTTAATGCGGTTGTCACCGGTTCCGGCAATCCGCTTTGGGCCCAGCCCTTCACCGCCTTCGCCGATGCCGAGCGACAACCGGTCTCCGGTGCCAAGGGCTGGATGATGGCAGGTCGCGCAGGCGATATTCCTGTTACCGGAGAGGATCTTGTCGTAAAAAAGCAGCTGGCCGAGCGCTGCCTGCTTTCTGTCGAACGCGATGAAGTCGTCGTCCGTCAGAGGAGGCGGAAGTTCGGCGGAAAACGCTGGCGCCGACAGGCCGAACACCAGAGGGAGCAACCGCAAGACATGAAGACCACGCTGACCGCCGCTCTTCTCGCCCTTGGGCTTTGCACGGCAACCGCCCATGCGGAAATCGAAGCCGCGCGCGACCTGATGGAGGCCAATCGCTACGAAGAGGCGATGAAGGAACTCTGGCCGGCGGCGCGTTCCGGCAACGCGGATGCCGAAGAGCTGATCGGTGTCATGTACGCCATGGGTCTGGGTGTCGAGCGCGACGACCAGCGGGCGTTCGAGTGGTATCTCAGAAGTGCGATGAAGGGCCATCCCGGCGCCCAGTCCGGTGTCGGCTGGTACTACGAGGTGGGCCGTGGCCTGCCGGCTCCCGATCTCGTGCGGGCCTACATGTGGTACACGCTCTCCGCCATCGGGGGAGACCCCGATGCTGCGATCTCTCTCGAAGAGGTGGTCAAGAAGATGACCAGGGAAGAGATTGAAAAGGCGCATATCCTGGTCGGCGATTACAAGGTCTGGATGTATCCGTTCAATTGAAGGCGGCGGCCGCTACCGGTCAGGACCTGTGCAGGGGCCGTCGTTGTGCAGCGATAGCACGTGTCACGCCCTGTTGAGGCAGGGCGTGACACGGAGTTTCGTCAGTTCAGATCGGCAGAGCGATCAGCATCGATTTCGGCTTCGGCTGTTGCCACAGCTTCTTCCAGAGCGCCAAAGATCTCGCCGCCACGTCCGACATTGCCCTTGAACCAGTCATAGACCGGGGCTGCAGCTTCCTTGAAAGCTGCCTTTTCTTCCGGGGTCGGAACGTAGAGGTCGCCGCCACCGGCGACGAAGTCTTCATAGGCCTTGATCGACTTGCGCTTCGGCGAGGCGAAGGTTGCCTGCTGCAGGGCATAGAAACCATCCACAACGACGCGGCGCAGGTCTTCCGGCATGGACAGGAACTTCTCGTTGTTCATCCACCACAGCGCGCCCATGTAGGCGTGACCGTCGAGGGTGACGTACTGAAGACCCGCATCGGGGAACTTCATGCCCATGATGTCGGTGATGCCGTTCTTGGAACCTTCGACAACGCCTGTCTGAAGCGAGGTGAAGAGTTCCGGCCACGGGATCGGCGTCGGAGCAGCCCCAAGGGCCTTGACCAGTTCCTGCGGCAGATCGGCCACGACGGTGCGGATCTTCAGGCCCTTCATGTCTTCCGGCGTGGCGACACGGTGCTTGGTGTTGGCGAAGTTGCGCCAACCGCCGGTGTTGCCGATGGTCATCAGGCGGATGGTGTTGCCGGAGTCTTCCAGCGCCATGTCACGCATGGTGCGGGTGAACTGGCCGGACAGCACGTGTTCGGCAATCCGGTCGTCGCTCATCATGTAGGGCAGGTCGAGAACCTGCACATACGGGAAGATCCCGGCCGCACCGCCGGAGGTGGAGATGTAGATGTCGATCGCACCGTCGGAAATGCCCTGCAGGCATTCTGCGCCGTTGGAGCAAAGCTGGGTGCCGATGAACAGTTCAACTTCGATGGCACCGTTGGAGGCGGCTTCGACGAAGTTCTTGAAAACGACGAGGCCATCATAGTCTTCGTCGTTTTCGTTGGAGTTGGCGGTTGCACGCAGCGTGTAGTCCGCGGCAAGCGCGCTCAGCGACGATCCGGCAAGCATTGCCGCGACGGTGAGCGTTTTCAGTGCAGTTTTGAGCATGAGGTTCCTCCCTTTAAAAGCTCATAATCATTGGGCAAATCCGGTAAGACGCGGGATCGTCATCGAAAGTGCCGGAATATAGGTAATCAGGAAGATCACCGCGATCTCCACCGCCAGAAACGGCAGAATGGCCTTGGCAATGGTTTCAACCCGTTCTCTTGAAACCGAGGCCGCAACGAAGAGCACCAGACCCATTGGCGGTGTTGCCAGGCCGATGGTCAGGTTGACACTCATGATGATGGCGAAATGGATCGGATCGACGCCCAGGTTGACGAAAATCGGTCCAAGGATAGGCCCGAGAATGATGATCGCCGGACCCGCATCCAGAAACATGCCGACCACGAACAGCAACAGGTTGATCAGGAACAGCAGGATCAGCGGGTTTTCCGACAGGGTGAGGACAAACTCGGCCATGATTTCGGGCGCGTGGCTGAGGCTGACGACGGTCTTGAAGGCCATCGCCGCGCCGACCAGCAAAAGCACCACTGCCGAAGTTATGCCGGCCCTGTTCAGGACGCCCGGGATCTCGGACACCTTGATTGAGTGCAGAACGAAGAAACCGATGACAAGCGCATAGGCAACCGCGACCGCGGCCGCTTCCGTCGGTGTGAACACACCCAGCAGAATGCCGCCGAGAATGATGATCGGGGTTTGCAGCGGGGCGACGGCCTTCTTGCAGACAACCCGGAAATCCTCCGAGACGGCGCTTCTGAGGTTCCACAACAGGAAGTGGGAGACAACAAGGAAGACCACAAAAAGCAGCAGCGTGGTTGTGGTGGACAGGTCTTCGAACCCGGCAACACCGCCGATCAGCCCCGCAAGGGTGGTGAACAGGGCAGCCAGGTTCGCTCGCAGGACAACGAAGGAAAACCAGTACTCGACCGGTGCCAGGGTCTGGCCGGGATTGACGATCCTCTGGGCTTTGGGAAGATCGTACTTGTTGGCCATGACCTTGACCATCAGCATCAGACCGATGCCGACCATGACGCCGGGCACGATGCCGGCAAGGAAAAGCGCGGCAACGCTTTCGCCCATCACATAGGCATAGATGATCATGATGCCCGATGGCGGAATGATCGGTCCGATGACGGAACTCGCTGCAGTGATCGCCGCCGCAAAGCGTCTCGTGTAGCCCTGTTTCTCCATCGCCGGGATCAGCATGGACCCGAGGGCGGAGGTGTCGGCAACTGCCGAACCTGACAGACCGGCAAAGAGCATCGACGACAGGATGTTCACATGCGCGAGGCCACCGCGCAGATGCCCCATCAGAGCCTGGCTGAATTCCACCAGCCGCAAGGTGATGCCACCCTTGTTCATCAGCTCGCCTGCGAGCATGAAGAACGGAATCGCCATCAGAGGAAAACTGTCCATGCCATTGTAGACGTTGCGGTAAAGCAGCGTGATGTCCTTTTCCTGCCCGTTCAGCCAGAGCAGAAGGCCAGGGGCAGCCAGAAGGCCGAAGAAAACCGGCAGTCCGATCAGCAGGAAGACAAGAAAGACGGGGAGGAACCAGATCAGCATCAATCAGCTCCTGCCATGTCGGGGTCGGGGATGGCCGGCAATCGGTCGCTGCCGCCGAAGTTGGCGATGATGTTCCGCAGGATCAGTTCGATGTTGACGAGTGTCAGCAGGAAAACCCCGACGAGGATGGAAGCCATCATCCAGCTTCGTGGGACGCGGATCCATTCGCTGAAGGAAAGATTGCCCGGCACATAGAGGGAAGCGGTCGCGAAACGGCCTCCGAAGCCCGTAACCTCGGAATATCCGATCTTCAGGGCGACGACGAGCACCACAAGAGAAATCAGCAGGAGGAACAGCGAAATGGCGCTGCCCAGAAAGCGGGGCAGGGAATGGGTGAACATGTCGATGGCAACAAAACCGCCTCTTCGGAACGCGGTTGGCGCCATCAGTCCCGTCATCCAGAGCATGCAGAAACGGGCTGCTTCGTCCGGCCAGGGCAGGGCATTGTTGAAGACATAGCGGCACACGACCTGCACAAGGATCGCGATCACCATCAGAGCCACGGCGACGATGCCGATGCCCCGTCCAATCCGCAACAGCAGCGAATTGACGAAGTCGAGCGGTGCGAGGACCGCCAGCAATATGCCCATCCGGGCTCCTCCCTGGACCAACCGGTTGCCATGTACGCGAACATGAGAACCGGAAAGCTGATCTCGTTTAAAGTGGCGAAGCAGTCTTCTGCGATCTCCTGACACAGAACAGAAGGCCTGTCACTTTCCTCCTCAACGGGCCGCTTGTCGCCCCGTTTTTCGCCCTTATTTTGGGGCGGTTTGTCCGAGTTTGCCTGCGTAAAACGTCAGGGCTTCTCCCGAGCGCATCTCCGCCTGCAGAACATGCCCCAGAACGATCAGATGATCGCCGCCTTCATAGGCGGTGAACCTCCTGCACTCGAACCGGGCGAGGCAGTTTTCGATCAGCGGCACACCGTTGTCGTCGATCGTGTAGGGAAGCTGATCGAAGGCATGGGCATTGCGCACGAAACTGCTGCAGACTTCCGCCTGTTCGTGGCTCAGAACGTGGATGGCGTAATGTTCGGCGGTTTCGAAGTAGCGGAACCTGCGCGCCCCCTTGTCCGGCATCCACAGCACCAGCGGTGGCTCCAGAGAGACGGAAGAGAAACTGTTTGCGGTAATGCCGACAGGGCCGTCGGCCGATCCGGTTGTCACCACGGTAACGCCGGTGGCGAATCGGCTGAACGCATCGCGCAACAGGCGCGTGTTTTCGGCATCCGGTTCGAAGGTAACGGTATGATTGGCATTCTGCATGGTCATCATGGCACCTCTGTTCCAAGAGCCGCCTCGTAAAGACGGTACCAGGTTTCGCGATCCAGGTTGACTTTCAGCGCATCGGAGATCTGCGCGATGCGCTCCAGATTGTTGGTGCCCATGACCGGCAACAGCTGCGCCGGATGAGCCAGCAGGAAGGCGACCGCGATTGCGGACCGGTCGACACCGGCCTCCGAAGCGATGTCATCCATGACTGTACCCAGCTTTCCGCTTTCGGAAATAAGCGAGCCGCCGCCGAGCGGAGACCACGCCATCAGCCTGGTGCCGAGACGCTGGTGGAACGCCAGGTCGCCATTGGTGAACGGCGAGATTTCCTTCAGCGAGATCTCGATCTGGTTGGTCGCAAGCCGGTTCGACATGGCCGACTGCAGCAGTTCCCAATCCCAGGGGCGGAAGTTGGAGACGCCGACGCTGCGCACCTTGCCGCTCTTGACCAGATCGTCGAGCGTCGCTCCGGTCTCGTGATGGTCCATAAACGGATCCGGGCGATGGATCAGAAGCAGGTCGATGGTCTCGATGCCCATGTCGGTGAGGGACGTCTCGACGGACTTTTCGATATGAGCGCGCGAGGTGTCGTAATGTTTCACCCTGGCATCGGAATACCGTCCGGCCGGCGCGACGATGTCGCATTTGGTGACGATTTCCATCTGGCCACGCAGGGACGGATTGGCTTTCAGTGCCCCGCCCAGCACGGCTTCCGCGGTGTACCCACCATAGATGTCTGCCTGGTCGAAAGTGGTGATGCCCTGGTCGAGGCAGGTCTGGATTTTCCGTTCCACATGGGCGGGCGAGGTGTCGCTGTCGTCGCCGATGCGCCACATGCCGTAGATCAGGCGGGAGAATTCCAGGGTGTCAGAAAGTTTCACGCGATCCATTAGCGGCGCACTCCTTTGCCGAGCGGCGTTGCCGGGGTTTCTGCCGGGACACGGCCGTAGGCGTGCGGCAGGGAACAGGTTTTCAGGTTCGGCAGAACCCGCGCTCCGAAATGCTTGGCTTCTTCCAGATGCGGATAGCCGGAGAAGATGAAAGCGCGGATGCCCATCTTCTGATAGGCCTCGATCTTTGACATCACCTGATCGGTTGAGCCGACCAGCGCAGCGCCGCAGCCGGACCTTGCCCGGCCGACGCCCGTCCACAGGCTCGGCTCGATATAGCCGAATTCATCAGCGATCTCGCGGTTCTTGGCTTGGTGGCTTACCCCAAGAGACTTGGCGTCGAGCGCCCGCTCGCGGATGGCTGTTCCCTGAACTTCATCGAGTTTTGAGACAATGTAGTCGGCGTATTCCTGCGCTTCCTTCTCGGTGTCGCGCACAATCATGTGCACGCGCAGGCCATAGTCGAGGGTCCGGTCGTATTTTTCGGCAACTGCGTTGACCGCCTTCATGCGGCCTTCCAGTTCTTCCATCTTTTCCGGCCACATCAGATAGACGTCGCAATGCTGTCCGCACAGGTCCAGCGCATCTGGCGAATACCCGCCGAAATAGAGCAGGGGTCCACCGGTCTGGTAGGGGCGCACCGGATCCGTGGTCAGGCCCTTGAAGTTGTAGATCTGGCCTTCGTGGTTGATCTCGTCCCGGGTCCAGGCCTGCTTCAGGATTTCCACCACTTCCCGCGAGCGCTGATAGCGATAGCTGCTGTCGGCCTGTTCGCCGGGAAAGTCGGACGAGATAATGTTGACCGTCAACCGGCCTTCAAGCATGTGGTCCAGCGTGGCAATGGTCCGTGCCAACATGATCGGCTGCATCTCGCCGCAGCGGACGGCCGCAAGCAGGTTGATCTTGTCGGTGATCGGTGCGCAGCCGGCGACGAAGGACAGTGTGTCCTGGCCGACCTGATAGGAAGACGGGCACAGAATGTTGCGAAAGCCCTGCTGTTCGGCTGTCTTGACGATGGAGGAGCAATGCTCCCAGGAGGACCGCAGGTGGCCTTCGGGGACGCCCAGAAACTGGTAGTCGTCGGAACACAATGCGGCGAACCAGGATACCTCCGCTGCATCGAGATCCGGTGACGTTACTGGGACTACGGTCATGAAGTGCCTCCCTTGGACCAACTTGTCGAAAAGCGAAACCGGCGTGCGTCACCTGAGGCGCGATTGAGGTTTCGCTATTTTCGTTTGTTTTCGAATGGCTTCATTCTGCCTTCGATTTCTTCTTGCATATCACCCGGTTTGATGTAAATCAATAGTGTATCAATTTTGAAAACGAGACCTTCGAACCGTCATGCCAACCGCCTCGCAAACCTCGACCGCGTTGCCGTTATACGTGCAGATAAGCGAGCTTTTGATCAGGGATATCGCGTCTGGTCGGCTGATCGACGGAGAGCGCTTGCCGCCGGAACGGGAGATGGCGGAGGAGCTTGGTATCTCTATCGGAACCCTGCGCAAGGCACTTGCCGATCTTACGCAAAAGGGCTTACTCGAGCGGATACAGGGGTCGGGAAATTACATACGCCAGGGCGGCACGCATGAAAGCGTCTACGCCATGTTCCGTCTGGAGCTTCTGACTGGCGGAGGTCTGCCGAAAGCGGACGTTCTTGACGTGCAGCGCATGGACAAGCCCGACGACCTGCCAGCCTTCGGCACCAGCGTGCAGGGCACTCGCATCCGGCGTTTGAGGTTTCTCAACGATGTGATGATCGCTGTCGAGGAAATCTGGCTGGACGGGGACGCTGGTTTCGTCCGCCGCGAGCTCCTGTCCGATTCTCTCTACCGCTTTTACCAGAAACACCTGGGGTTCTGGATCGTGCGCGCGGAAGACCGGGTCACCATAGGTGCGCTTCCGGACTGGACGCCTGACATCTTTCAGAAGACGCCGGGCACCTTCACTGGATTTATTGAACGGTTCAGTTGGGCGGATCGCCCCAAACCGGTCGAATATTCGCGAACCTGGTTCGATACGGACCGGGCGCATTACGTGCAGCGTTTGAAGTAGGTGGACAGGGAAAGCCACCACGCATGGAGGACTGAATGCCTGCAAAGGTAAGATATGGCGTCATTGGCTGCGGGATGATGGGGCGTGAACACCTGCGCAACATTGCACTCCTGCCGGACACCGAAGTGACGGTGATCTTCGAGCCGGACGCCGGAATGGCGGAAGCTGCGGAACTTTTTGCGCCCCGGGCGCAGTTCGTCGGATCCGTTTCGGAGCTGCTGGACGTGGAAGATCTGGACTGCATCCTGATTGCCAGCCCGAACCACTGCCATGTACCGCAGATGGAAGAAATCCGCCGCAAGCGTCCGCTGCCGCTTCTCGTCGAAAAGCCGCTCTTCACCGATCCGAAGGACGTTGCCGAATTGGAGGCTTTCAAGGCGTCCTATCCGGCGCCTGTGTGGGTGGCGATGGAATACCGCTACATGCCGCCGATCGCCGCGCTGATCGAGCAGGCGGAGCCTGCCACCGGCGGCATCAAGATGCTGACGATCCGCGAACACCGCTTTCCGTTTCTCGACAAGGTCGGCGCATGGAACCGGTTCAACCGCTATTCAGGCGGAACATTCGTCGAGAAATGCTGCCATTTCTTTGATCTCATGCGGCTTATCATGAAATGCGAACCCGTCCGTGTGATGGCCTCCGCCGGGCAGGACGCCAACCACAAGGATGAGATCTACGACGGCGAGCAGCCGGATATCCTCGACAACGGTTATGTGATCGTCGACTTTGAAAACGGTTCCAGGGCCATGCTGGAACTGTGCATGTTCGCTGAAGGCGCCCGGTATCAGGAAGAGGTTTCGGCGGTCGGTCCGGAAGGCAAGATCGAAGCCTTCGTACCGGGCCCCGGCCGCTTCTGGCCCGAACACCTCGGCGAGCCGCCGGTTCCCCAGCTCGTCGTGTCGCCAAGATACCCGAAGGGCCCGCGTCAGATCGACATTCCGGTCGATCCGCTGATCCTCGACGCAGGCGACCACAACGGCTCAACCTTCTATCAGCACGAAGGCTTCGTTGCGGTCGTGCGTGGTGAAAAGCCGGCACCTGAAGTGACGCTGGAAGATGGATGGCGGGCCGTGGAAATGGGGTTGGCGGCGCAGCAGTCTGCCCGGACAGGCCAAGCCGTCACGCTGCGGGCCCAGACGCTTTCATCCGTCGCCTGCTGACAAGCCGGTTCTCCTCCGGATACCTGGCCGGTGCGACGTCCGTCGTGCCGGCCTTTTTCATTTGCACCGGAGATGAGGTCTCGGCTTACCAGCGTTCCTTCGGCAACAGGGACTGAACGTTGTTGGAACTGAAGCCGTCACGTCCGCGGCGCATGTTGATCGCACGGATCGGTACCTTGTATTCACGGCCGGTATCCGTCTTTTTGCATTGCTGCTTTCGGTAAGCGAAGTTGTCCGGCACGTTCCTGTGGTTTTGCACCAGGACGCAAAATAGGTCGTAGCGGCCGTTCACATCGATGTTCCGATGCGCTCCCTGAGCGACAATCACCTGCATGTGGCGTGTGAAGCCCTTGTCGAAAAGCAGAAAATTGCAGTAGGGCTCGGTGCCCTTGGGTGTCCGCGTGCTCTCACAATAAAAGACCTCGGCCCTGGCTTCCTTCGGACCGGCTGGCGGGAAGGCGCCGATCGACACAATCCCCGCAAGAACGGCTGGCAGAGCGAAGCGTTTCAACATTCCAATAAACTCCTGGTCGAAATGCGGTTTTTTTCAACGTGATCTTGCGGATTGAATATCACTCAAACTAAGATTTGGCGGTGACGACCCTCACAAGGAATAGGCGTTACGGCAAATTTCTGTTTGTTGCGGGGCCAGGCAGGCTCCGGAAGCTACGCAGACACATGCACTGACATTGACAGAGCTGGTCGAACCGGCCCCTGGGAGGTCCAAATGCGTAAGTCACTCTCCGTTCTATTGTCTTCAACGTTGATTTTGCAAACGGTTTTCATCAACGGGGTGCTTGCCGCGCCTGCCGTCACGACGGCCAACGTCAATTTCCGGCAAGGCCCGGGAACGAACTTCGGTTCCCTCGGAACCGTCCCCTCCGGCACGCAGGTCGAGATGGAAGACTGCGACGATAGCGGCGCCTGGTGTTCCATCAGCTACAACGGTCAGAACGGCTTCGTCAGCGGCCAGTATCTTCAGCTCAGCGAACCGGAACAGACAACCGGCTGGCCCCGGTCCTTCCAGACCGACGCTGGCGCCACGCTGGTGCTCTATCAGCCGCAATTTACAGAGTGGGACAACTTCAAGACGCTGAAGGCGCTCGTGGCCGCGGAATACATCAAGGACAAGGATACCAAGCCGGTGTTTGGCGTAATCGGCGTCAGCGGCACGACTGTGGCAGACACCGGCAAGAGCGAAGTGGATATCAATCAGCTTCAGGTGACGGAGCTGGATTTTTCGGCACTGGACCGGCAGTCGCTCACCGACCTGTCACTTCAGGTCGGCAAGATCATGCCAACCGGAACAATCACGGTGAAGGAAGACCGGATCACCGCCGGCCTTGCCGAATACAAACGCATGGACGATGTCCAGGGCCTGAATTCGGAAGCACCACCGATTTTCATCTCCACCGAACCGGCCATTCTCGTGCAGACCGAAGGCGCGCCGATCTTTGCGCCCGTCAAGGGCGACCAGGGCCTCAGCTTCGTGGTCAACAGCAACTGGGACATTCTGAAAATCGACGAGAGCGGGGAGCTTTATCTTCGCGATGAAAAGTCCTGGATGAAAACCAAGGATGTGTCCGCCGGTTGGCAAGCAGTCGACAAGTTGCCGGATCTGATCGGATCTCTGCCCGATGACGACAACTGGAAGGAAACCAGGGAAGCGATCCCGGGCGAACCGTTTGCCGACAACGCGCCGCCGAAGGTGATCTATTCCGACAAACCGGCGGAAATGATCGTCTTTGACGGCAAACCTGCGCTGGAACCGGTAAAAGGCACCGATCTTGAGTGGGCCTCCAACACCGACAGCGATGTGTTCTTCCTGAAATCCACGTCCACCTGGTACATTCTCGTCTCCGGACGCTGGTTCAAGTCTGCCTCGCTCGAAGGGCCATGGACGTTCACGACACCGGACATGCCGTCTGATTTTCAGAACCTGCCGGAAGATGCACCTTACTATTCTGTCCGCTCCTCCATTCCGGGCACTTCGGAGGCCTCTCAGGCCAGGCTGAAAGCAAGCATTCCGACAACTGCCCGTGTCGAGGTCGGTTCCGTCAGTGCGGACGTTTCCTATGCGGGCGATCCGGAATTTGAAAAGATCGACGGCACGTCGATGTCCTATGCAGTCAATACCAGCGACCAGGTCATCCAGGTCGGCGCGAAGTACTACGTGCTGCAGAACGGTGTCTGGTTTGTCGGGGACAGTCCACAGGGGCCGTTCACCGTCGCAACGGCCGTGCCGGACGAGATCTATACCATTCCGCCGTCTTCCCCGGTCTACAACACCACCTATGTTCGCATCTACGACAGCGAGCCTGGTGCGGTCTGGTACGGGTATACGATGGGCTATCTGGCCGGGTTCCTGTCCTGGGGCGTCTTCGTCTATGGCACCGGATATTATTACCGGCCCTGGTATCGCCCGGGTCTGCGTCCCATCTACTTTCCACGACCCGTAACCTATGGCATCGGTGCTTTCTATAACCCGGTCCGGGGCACTTTCGGCCGCTACGGTTACGCCTATGGACCGCTGAGAGGCATTGCCGGAGGCGGTATCTACAATCCCCGTACCGGCGGCTATATCCGCGGCGGCGCCATCAGCGGGCCGCGCGGCAGTGCCGGCTTTATCAGCGCGTATAATCCGCGTACCGGCAACCGCGTCGTGGCTGGTGGGGCCAGGGGCATTTATGGCTCCTGGGGTGGCAAGGTCGTAAGCGGGCCGGAATGGTCGCGCACGCGTGATGTTCAGGCGAGCACCGTCCAGCGCTGGAAAAAGGACGGCAATCTCGGCCAGGTGGCCAACCTTGATCGCCGGGGTGACGTCTTCGCCGGCCGGGACGGCAGCGTTTATCGCCGTGACGGAGATACGTGGCAGAAATTCCAGGGAGGCCGTTGGGATCAGGTTGCCGCACCATCCCGCGACGCAATCCGGGATCGTGCGGGTGATGTCAGCGCCGGACTGGCTGGCGGTGCGATTGGTGCCGGGGCAGGGGCCGCCCTTGCCAACCGACCGTTGGGCGACAAGGCACAGAACCGGCCCAACGTTCAGCGCCCGACCAACCTTCCTGCCGGCCAGCGACCGAAAGTTGAGCGTCCCAATGTTCAACGTCCCAGTGTTCAACGTCCAAATGTGCAAAGGCCGGCGGAGCGTCCCAATGTGCAGCGGCCGAGCGTCCAGAAGCCAACTGTGCAGCGCCCTGCGACCCGTCCCGCCACGCGTCCGGCAGCGCGGCCCCAGGCGCCTGCACATTTGAGCCGGGATCAGCGGGCCAGAACGGCCGGCAACCGGCAGGTCAACCGTCAGCGCAATGTTCAGCGCTCACGCCCGCAGGCGCGGCCCCAGCGTTCTGGCGGTGGTGTGCGCAGGGGAGGCGGCGGACGCCGCCGCTGAGGCTCTTTAAATTGGAAGATCGCGGGCGTCCGCGATCGATTCCATGGTCATGTACGACGTGACCGTATCCAGGTCGACCTTCTCGATCAGGCGCTGATACACCCTGTCGAAGGCATTCATGTCTTCGGCAACGACTTTCAGCATGTAATCGTAATCACCGGCAATCCGGTAGAAATCGATCACGTTCGCAATGGCAACCACTTCGCTCCGGAACCTCTCCAGCCATTCCTTGGAGTGATGCCGGGTCCGGATCATCACGAAGACGGTGAGGTTCAGCCCGATCCTGGCCGGATCCAGCCGGATCGTGTGCCCTTCGATCAAACCACTGTCATAGAGTGCTTTCAACCGGCGCCAGCAAGCGTTCTGGGAAAGGCCAACCGTATCTGCAAGGTCGCGTTGCGACAGGCGGGCGTCCCGTTGCAGGGCGCGCAATAGCGCGCGATCAATTTGATCGAATTTTTTCTCCATATTCGATCAAATGACACAATTTCAGAAGTATGACAATCGAATAAGGTGAGGAAATCACATACAAAGTGGTCGTATGATCCGGAAAAGACGTTTCGGAGCATATGATGACCCACAAAACTGGCACCGCACTCGATCATTTCATCGAGGATCTGAAGGCCCCGGATCTGATCTCCCGCTTGCGGGCGGGATTGATCGGCGAGGGGAAATCCGTCTCCGGTCCGTACGGTGAGCGCGAGCTGATCTATGCCGACTACGTGGCCTCCGGACGCGCCTTGCGCCAGATTGAGGAGTTCGTTCTGGAAGACATCCTGCCGGTCTACGCCAACAGTCACACGGAAGCCTCCTACTGCGGCAGTGCCATGACGCGGATGCGCGAGGCAGCGCGGTCTGAAATCGCGCGCATTTGCGGGGCAGATGACACCTATGCGACCGTTTTCTGCGGCTCAGGTGCAACGGCGGGGCTCAACCGGCTGGTGCATCTTCTTGGCGTTTCCGAAGCGGCTGAGCGGGGTGAGAATCCGCTCGTCGTGATCGGGCCCTACGAGCATCATTCCGACATTCTGCCATGGCGTGAAAGTGGGGCTGAGGTTGTCGAGATTAACGAAGCAGAGACTGGCGGTCCTGATCTTGCCGAACTGGAAGATGTGCTGCGCAACGCAGGCTCCGGTCGACTGATCGTCGGTGCGTTTTCCATGATGTCCAACGTAACCGGCATCGTTACCGACGACGAAGCGGTCACGCGGTTGCTGAAGCGCTACGGCGCTCTCAGCGTCTGGGACTGTGCAGGCTCGGGTCCGTATCTGCCGGTCGACATGAAGGCCGGGACGGATGCGCAGAAGGATGCCGTTGTCGTCTCGCCACACAAGTTCATCGGCGGACCTGCCGCCTCAGGTATCATGATCGTGCGCAAGGACGCCGTCAGCAAGGCAACACCGGTCTTTCCGGGAGGCGGCACCGTGCGTTTCGTGTCGCCCTGGGCACATGACTACTCCGGCAATCTTTCCGCCCGCGAGGAAGCGGGAACACCGAATGTCATTGGCGACATCCGCGCAGCCCTTGCCTTTCTGGTCAAGGAAGCCATCGGACAACAGGTGATGGACGAGCGGAATGCCGCCTGGCGGGCGAGGGCGCTGGCCGTCTGGCGCAACAATCCGGCCATCGAAATTCTTGGAAACGACAAGGCGTCGCACGTGTTGCCGGTGTTCTCGTTCCGTGTGCGTGATCTGGAGCGTGGAGGTTATGTCCACCAGCAGCTTGTCACCCGTATGCTGTCGGACCTTCATGGCATTCAGGCGCGCGGCGGTTGCGCCTGCGCGGGGCCTTATGCTCACCGGTTGCTGGATATCGGACCGGAACAGTCCGAAGCGCTGCGGACAGGCATTCTTTCCGGTGAAGAACTGAAGAAACCCGGCTGGACACGGCTCAATTTTTCGGTGCTCATGACAGAAGACAAGGCGGACAGGATCATTGCCGCCGTTGATGAGCTGGCGTTGCATCCCTATCCGGCCGCGGACGATTACGCGTGCGATGAAACCACCGCCCGGTTCAAGGCAATGCAAGACGCAGCTTGAAGGATACCAAGTCGACATGTGCCGCTGGGCTGCCTGGAGCGGAGCTCCGAAATATCTGGAAGAAGTCATTTGCGACCCGGCGCATTCGCTGATTGATCAGAGCCGTAACGCACTTTCCTGCAAGACGTCCGTCAATGCCGACGGGTTCGGCGTCGCCTGGTATGGTGAGCGGGAGATTCCTTGTGTTTACAAGGACGTGCGTCCGGCCTGGTCGGATCCGAACCTGTTGCAGATCGCCAAACACATACGCTCGCGCCACTTTCTGGCGCATGTACGCGCGTCCACCGGAACGGCGACTTCGCGGGACAACTGCCACCCGTTCACCTTTCAGCGCTGGACCTTCATGCACAACGGTCAGGTTGGCGGTTACGACAAGGTACGTCGCCGCCTCGACAACATGATCCCGGACGACCTCTACCGCGACCGAATCGGCGGCACCGACAGCGAAAGCCTGTTTCTGGTGGCGCTTGCCTATGGTCTTGATCTGCACCCGCGTGCGGCCATGGCACGCGCGGTGTTCGAGGCTGAAGCGCTGTCCAAATATGCCGGAACGACGCCGCACATGCGTTTTGCCGCCGGCTGGTCGGATGGAGAAACGCTCTTTGCGGCACGGTACGCTTCGGACAACCTGGCACCGACACTCTATTACCGTGTCTATGACGACGGCGTGATGGTGGTTTCAGAACCGCTGGACGAAGCGCGCGGCTGCTGGATGGAGGTTCCCCAGGGCCAGATGATCGAAGTCAGGGACGGCAAGGTGAAGCAGGTTGCCTTCCTGAGTGACGAACAGCTTGTTGATGCCTGATCGCACCGACTGATCGACCAGGCCTGATCAGGCCGAACTGCGATTGGCCGGAGGCTCTTTTGCAAAAGACTTCAGGCCGGACTTTCGATCCAGTGCCAGGCGATGTCGATTTCGTCCCGGTCAAAGTGTTTTTCCTGAATGCCGACCATCTTGGCGAACGTAGCGTCTATTGCAACAAGCGCCGCCAGCAATTTGCTGTCCGTCACGATGGCGATCTTGTTGAGATGCTGCATGTTGGCCAGCACCCATCTGATGTCCTCCTTGGCAGCCTCGAAGGACACGCCGACATGATCACCCAGAACGACCAGAACGCTGATCTTGCCCTGGTCCTCGATCATTTCTTCTGCCCGGGCGATCAGGCTCTGTTCCTGTTCGACATCGACTTTTCCGGAAATTTCGACCCCGAGAACAGCACCGTGGCTGCGGGGCAGGATAGTGTACATGCTGCTTCCTCCGGCAGTGTCTGACTGGTACATCCGGAAGCGTAAACCCATTCTCGGCAAATAAGAAACTGTCTGACCGGAACCGGAGCCTCTTCGGCGGGAAACGTCGTCGAGGAGGTGTGTCATGATGGGTCGCTCAGGCGTTTTACCGGCGGGCATCCGTCATCAAGGCCTGGGTCAGACCGTCGACCGTTTCCCGCATCTGGCGGGTCAGGGCGCAGCAGTCGGTACGATCGCGGCCATAACCCATGTTGAATGCGTAAAACGAAGGGGCCTGCCTGGGCATCAAGACGTGCTGAAGCATGGTTTCCAGCTTGTCGAACGCCTTGGCGATTTGAGCCTCTGCCGTTTTTGCCGCTGCATATTCATCCCAAAGCGACAGCAGCTCTTCAGCCACGTCTGCCGGCAGTGGTTCGCACAAGGTTAGAAAGTCCCGCCGTTCCCGATCCTGCCGGTTGTCGCCGGGTGTCTGCAAGGGGGCGGGGATATCTCCCGAAATGGCTTCACCGAGATCATGCACAAGCGTCAGTTTCAGGAGTTTGAGCAAGTCGATCGCTTTCAGCTCCTGTTCGAACAGCAGGACCATCAAGGCGAGCCGCCAGCTGTGTTCAGCCGTGCTTTCAGGCCTGCCATTGGCGGTCGTCCCTGAGCGAAGCGTGTCTTTCAGCTGCTCGGCAGATTGCAGGAAATCCAGGAGACCGGTCAGTCTGGCTGAGGAGATGTCCGGAAGATTGAGGGGAGGGGCGGTCTGTGTCATGGCGGCCAGACTAGGCCTGGTGGCCAGCTCGGACGAGCTTCCGCATAATTTATGCGCCAGACATTTATGCTGGTTTACGTGCCAGGCAATTCTTCGCGGACAAGGCGGGCAAAACGCCCATCGGAAAGCGGCAGGCGCGATATCCGGATGGTGCTTTCCGGAATGGTCATTTCCGGAAAATCGACATGTTCCGTGCTGTAGACAATGTCCGGGGCGTCTGGTTCGAACCAGCCATAGTCGGCCAGCCGATGCTCGGTTGCCCTTATGCCTTCGGACGCAAAACGCCAAAGGGGACGATTGAGAAACTCACTCACCGGGGCGCGCCATTCACAGGCACGCGGGCCGGACATGGCCAGCAGCCTGTGTGTGAGGTCGCAGACCAGATGCACGGGAACGGCTGACCGGGAGACCAGATCGAGCAGGGCCTTGTCGGCGGCGCTTTGCGGACGCGCCCTGAGCAGGCGAATGATTTTCGTCCTGTCATGGCCATCCGGCTGCACTTTGCCGCTCTCCCAGCGTGAAATCCGCGTCTGAGAGACGCCGAGTTCATGAGCCAGGGTTTCCTGCTTGACCCGGTTCAGCACGCGCCAGCGCCGGAGCGACGGGCCAAGACTGCTTTCCAGAACGGCGGTTTCTGTTCCCATACGCCAAGTGTAACGCGTCCATGTCCCTTTGTGCAGCAGGAAACGCCGCGCGGGCCACTCAGGCCAGGGCCACAGCCACGGCAGGGTCAGCGGTATTTTTCGATGAATTCGTCGATAGACAACTTGCGAAAGTCCGGAAGCCGTTGCTTCAGCTCGTCGTGGCTCCAGTCCCACCAGGAAATATCGATCAGGGCCTGTTCCTGCTGTTCGGAGAAACGCCGTTTGATTTCCCTGGCGGCCACACCGCCGACAACGGTGTAGGGCGCGACATCCTTGGAAACGACGGCCCCGGCCGCGACAATTGCCCCCGTGCCGATGGAAACGCCTGCCAGAACCGTAGCGTTGTGGCCAATCCACACGTCATGGCCGATGGTCACCCAGTCGTCCTTGCGCCACTGGAAGAACTCAGCGTCGTCCTCGCCGAGGTCATAGGCTGCCGCGCGATAGGTGAAGTGGTGCTGGGAGGCCCGCCAGGTCGCGTGGTTTCCCGGGTTGATGCGCACACGCCGGGCGATGGAACAGAACTTGCCGATCGTCGACCAGACGACATCACCTTCCTGCACGATATAGGAATAGTCCCCCATGCTGCTTTCGCGCATTTCCGTGCGTGCCCCCACCTCGGTCCAAATACCGAGATCACAGTTCAACACCCTGGCGTCCGGGTGAATGTTCGGGGCTTCGGTGAGGGCAGGCTTCTGGATCGGCGCGGACATGTGGGCTCCATCATCGGTGGCAGGGATATCTGAGCTGGCTTTTAGCCTTGCCTGTACCGACCGTCATGACGCTTTGATGACCGTGAGGTGACTTCCTTATCTTTTTTCACGGGCATCACCACAGGCGAAAGGGCCCCCGGCAAGTGAGGGCTGTCGTTTTGAACACGGATTTCTGAGCAGACTAAAGTCAGGCAGGTGAAATGCCGACAGGACTCGGAAAGCTCTGAGAGACTTACGGAATCCCTGCATTGGACGGTTCTCCTGACCGCGCTCCAGGTCTGGATGTCATTGATTTGTCATAAAATTTTAGGCCTCCAGACAAAGGACTGTCATTTTTCTGTAATCGTCCGATGGCTCTTGTCGCGCAGCACAAAGAACACAACGGACAGGGCTGGCGCGTGATTCAATTTAAGGAAGTCACCAAGACCTTCGGGTCTCGGACCGCGGTCAACAAAGTAAGTTTTGATATCGACAAACCGCAAATGGTCGGGATCATTGGCCGGTCCGGCGCCGGCAAATCCACTTTGCTGCGCATGATCAACCGGCTGACGCCGGCAAGCTCCGGGCAGATCCTGTTCGAGGACCGGGACATTCTCGGTTTGAAGGGCGGCATGATGCGCCGCTGGCAGCGCGATTGCGCCATGGTTTTCCAGCAGTTCAACCTGGTTCCGCGTCTGGATGTGGTCACCAACGTGATGCTTGGCCGTCTCAACGGTCACGGCACCTTGAAAAGTCTCTTCAATATCTTCAGCCAGGAAGACGTCAATTCCGCGCTCGCGGCGCTCGACAGGCTGGGTATTGCCCAGGAAGCCACCAAACGGGCCGAGGAGCTGTCCGGCGGCCAGCAGCAACGCGTTGCCATTGCCCGCGCCCTGATGCAGGACCCGCACATGATCCTGGCGGACGAGCCGATTGCCTCTCTCGATCCGATGAATGCCAAGATCGTGATGGATGCGCTGCGCGAAATCCATGAGCGCGACAACAAGATCGTCATCTGCAACCTGCACACGCTCGACACAGCCCGGACCTATTGCGACCGGGTGATTGGCATGCGCGACGGTTTCCTCGTGTTCGACGGGCCTCCGGAAGCGCTGACCACGGCTGTCGCACGCGAAATCTACGGGGCCGATGAGAGCTTCAACGAGGCGGCGACGTCCACCGCCATCGATGCCGGCCAGGCCGGCTCCACAGAATCCGCCGGTGCGATGACCCCGGCGGTGGCAGCGGTCTGATCCGTCTGCGCACCCGCTTAACGTCATCACTATTGAGAACTCTGGGGGAGTGTCCCAAATGAAACTCGTTGCTAAAGTTGCTGCACTTGCTGCCGTCAGCATGATTGCCCTGAACGCTTCTGTTGCCGGTGCAGCGGAAATCACTGAATTCCGTATCGGCCTGCTCGGCGGCGAAAACGCTTCCGACCGTCTGCGTGCCAACGAATGCCTGCGCGAAAAGACCGAGGAACTGCTCGGCGTTCCCACCAAGCTGTTCGCTCCGGCTGACTACAACGGCGTCATCGAAGGCCTGCTTGGCGGCAACCTCGACATGGCCTGGCTCGGTGCTTCCGGCTACGCAAAAGTGTTCCTGACTGACCCGGAAGCTGTTGAGCCGGTTCTGGTCAAGGTCAACAACGACGGCAGCTACGGCTACTATTCCATCGGCTTTGCCCGCGTTGACAGCGAGATCAATTCCCTCGCGGACATGAAGGGCAAGACCTTCGGCTTCGGCGACCCGAACTCCACCTCCGGCTACCTGATCCCGTCCATCGAAATCCCGAAACTCGGCTACTCCATGGAGCCGGGCGACTATTTCTCCGACGTCGTCTTTACCGGTGGTCACGAGCAGACCATCGTTGCTGTGTTCAACGGCGACATTGCCGCCGGTGTGACCTGGGCTGACGGCCTCGGCGAATGGGAAGACGGCTACAACTCCGGTGCGCTGCGCAAGGCAACCGATGCCGGTCTGGTCGACATGACCGAGATCAAGGAAATCTGGCGTTCGCCAGTGATCCCGGAAGGCCCGGTCGTTCTGTCCAAGAAGCTTCCGGACGACGTCAAGGCGAAGATGACCGAACTGATGGCCAACCTCGTCAAGGACGACCAGGAATGTGCCTATGGTGTCATGGCCGGTGAAGCACGCGGCTTCGAACCGATCACCCATGAAGCTTACGAGTCGATCGTCGCAGCCCGCAAGGCAAAGAGCGAATAATCGCCAGCTTCGAACTTTGCGCGGGCCGGCTTCTGGCCCGCGTATTGCCCTTGGGGGTCGGCAACCGGCCTCAACGCCGCCCGAAGAGCCTGGCTTCGGCAGGATGAAGCCTGCAACGCCACTCCGCTCCGGATGAAGCGAGCATCAAGTAAAGGTTCCAAACAATGGCTGTTGCCGCACTCGAGCAGGAAATCCTGTCCATGCGCAAACGCCGCCAGCTCTATTCAATGATAGGGCTGCTGCTGGTCGTCGCGGTTCTGGTCTCCGGATATTCAAAATCCAATGCCATGAACTCCGGCGGGTTCATTCAGGGCCTGTCGAAGTTCTTCGACTATCCGGGCGAAATCGTCGTTGAAGCCTTTGATGCCGGACCGGCCTTTTTCTCGCTGGTGTTGCAGTTTGTGCCGGCCATGATGGAAACCTTGAACATTGCCGCGGTCGCGACCCTTCTGGGCGGTGCAATGGCGGTGGTGCTGGCCATGGCCTCCACACGAAATGTCGATAGCTGGGGACCGCTGATCCCGGTGGTCCGCCGCATCATGGACATTACGCGCGCCTTTCCCGAACTGATCATCGCCCTGTTCCTGATCTTCGTGCTCGGGTCCAGTCCGGTGCCGGCCATGATCGCGGTTGCCTTTCACACGGCCGGGGCGCTCGGCAAACTCTTCTCCGAAGTGAACGAGAACATCGACCGCAAGCCCATCGAGGGCCTGTCGGCCTGCGGGGCCAGCTGGTTGCAGCGCATCCGGTTTGCCGTGCTGCCCCAGGTCGCGCCGAACTATCTCAGCTATTTTCTGCTGCGCCTGGAAATCAACGTGCGCGCTTCGGCCATCCTCGGCTTCGTCGGTGCCGGTGGTATCGGTCAGGAGCTGCGTCGCACCATCGGCTGGGGCAAGGGCGCGGGCGATGAAACCGCCGCGATCTTCGTCCTTCTGTTCATAACCATCATGGCCATCGACCAGCTTTCGTCCTACCTGCGCGGCAAGCTGGTTGGCTCCGGCCGGGCGCATTGAGGGAAAATCTCATGACCGTCGATACGCTCGAAACACCCGTCACCCAGGCATTGGTCTGGGGCCAGATCCGCCGGCGGGCGCTGGTTACAGTGGCTCTACCGCTCGCAGTCCTCACATACCTCGTCTACACGTGGTTTGCTTTCGGCGTGCCGGAACTGCTCTCCCGCGCCCAACCGGAGCGGGCCTTGATTCTGGCAACCGATTCCGTTGCCTACAAGGTTCATGTCACCAAGGATTTCCGGCACAACGACTTCAAAGTCGCCATAGAAGGCGAGCGCACTGCGACATACGACAATGCGAAGTTGCCGGAGTGGGTGCAGATCGAAGGCGAAAACGGCGTGGTCGATCTCGGGGACGGTTACCAGGTCGAGATTGACGGCAAGACGGCCCTGTTCACGATTCCCGGCTACGGCGTGGTCAAAGGCACCGCGACTGCCAAGGGCGTCGACACCGTTCTGCCGGACGGGCCAGTTCCGGACTGGATCAAGGACAATCCGCGCAAACTCGACGTTCGTCCGACGCTTGACCGGCGCCTGCAGATCACCAAGACGAAGATCGAGGTTCACAACTACTTCGGTGGCTGGGAGAATTTCTGGTTCCCGTTCCGCTCGCCGCTCTACGGCATGTCCTTCAGCCAGCTTTATGCGCTGGCGTTGAGCGCGGATCGCATGGACCCGGACACATCGAACCTCTGGTTCATCGTCAACGAGTTCCTTAAGAACCCCGACTGGCAGCACGGCAAGGTCTTCACCGCCTTGTTCGAGACCATCATGATGGCGGTGCTCGGCACGCTGACGGCCGCGTTCTTCGGTCTGCCGCTGGCATTTCTGGCCGCGCGCAATTTCACGCCGTCGAAACTGTTTCACTTCGGAACCCGTCGTCTCTTCGACTTCCTGCGCGGCATCGACATGCTGATCTGGTCGCTGATCTTCATTCGCGCGTTCGGCCTCGGACCGCTGACCGGGGCGCTGGCAATTGCCTTCACCGACACCGGTTCGCTCGGCAAGCTGTTTTCCGAAGCACTGGAGAACATCGACAACAAGCAGGTTGAAGGCGTGAGGGCGACCGGCGCCAACCAGATCCAGCGGTATCGCTACGGGGTGATCCCGCAGATCCTGCCTGTTTTCGTGTCCCAGGTGCTTTATTACCTGGAATCCAACACCCGGTCGGCCACGGTCATCGGCGCACTCGGGGCAGGGGGCATCGGTCTCTTGCTGGTCGAAACCATGAAGACCTCGCGCGATTGGGAAAACACCAGCTACATCATCATCCTGACCATCGTCGTGGTGATAATGATGGACCAGGCGTCTGGCTGGTTGCGCCGGAAGCTGATTGAAGGAAAATAAGGCCTTCCGACCGGAAAAAGGGATGACCCGGCGCGGCAGTGGCGTCGGGTTTGTCTTGATAACTTCAGCTACCCTCTTTTTGCCGTATTTATGTCGCGCTAGCGTGTCAGCGTTCGACAAATCGTTTCGAAGCTGCGGAGGGGCCTGTGCGTCAGGGCATGCGAAATCATCTGGTAAATGTTGCGTTCGGAACCGGTCTGTCGATGATGGCCATGACAGGATCGGCCTTTGCCATCGAAAGCTGTGTGGCTTCATTGAAGAAGCAGGCGGTTGCTGCCGGTGTCCGTCCGGAAATCGCCGAGCGCATGTTGTCGGGCGCAACCTTTGACGAGAAAGTCATTCGCTTCTCGACGTCCCAGCCCGAGCACAAGACCGAAATCTGGGACTACATGGCCTTTCTGGTCGACACACAGCGGATCCAGGACGGCAAGGCCAATCTGAAGAAGCACAGCCGAACGCTCTCCTCCATCGAAAAGCGATACGGTGTCGACCGGCATGTGGTGCTGGCTGTCTGGGGGATCGAGAGTGACTACGGTAATTTCCGGGGCGATTTCTACACACCGCACGCGCTGGCCAATCTGGCGTGCGCCGGCAAGCGGCGCCAGAAGTATTTTCGGGGCGAGCTGATCAAGACCATGCAGATTGCCTCGCGTGGCGATGTTCCAGCCAAGGATTTTGTCGGCTCCTGGGCAGGGGCCTTCGGTCAGACCCAGTTCATGCCGAGTACCTACAACAGCCTTGCCGTCGATTTCGACGGCGATGGCCGCAAGGATCTGGTGAACTCCGTCCCCGACGCGCTTGCGTCAACGGCGAACTTCCTGAAGAACGCCGGGTGGCGGAACAGCCGGCCCTGGGGGTATGAAGTCAAGGCTCCCAAGAGCTACAGCGGCCCGTCCGGCCGGAAGAACTACTCCTCCCTGTCGACCTGGGGCAAGCGCGGCTTCACCAATATCGATGGCAGCGCCCTTTCCGGCAAACTGGACGCGGCCCTGATCCAGCCCGCAGGCGCGGGCGGTCCGTCTTTCCTGGTGACACGCAACTTCCGGGCGCTGCGGTCCTACAACGCGTCGACCTCCTACGGTCTGGCGATTGCCCTGTTGTCGGAACTCGTTTCCGGAGGCGAGCCGTTCAAGACACCGTGGCCGACGGATAACCCGGGCCTTTCCCGTGCGCAGCGCGTGGAGCTGCAGAAGCTCCTCAATCGCAATGGCTTCAATGTCGGCGAGCCGGATGGCAAGGTCGGCCCGGCCACGCGTGAAGGCATCCGCAAGGCGGAGGCACGCCACGGCCTGCCGGTGACGGGCCGCCCGTCCTGGAATGTCTATTCGGTGCTTGGGGGCAAATAGCGGAAAGCGAATTTTGCGCGCTCTTGCCGGAACCGGGTTTCGAGTATGAGTTCACACCCTGGCTTCAACGCTCTGAGGCAGGGAAACAGTCAGGCTGGAATGGAGGCAGCTTCTGTTCCGGCCTGTTTTCTTTGCCTGATACATGGCTTCATCCGCGCTTCTCAGCAGCTCGTATTCCAGATCAGGTCCATTGGGCAGAGCCGCGATACCAACGCTCGCACCGACTGTCCTGTCCTCGGCGCCATCGATCGGAATCGGCAGGTTGATCTCGTGGACGATTCTTTCGGCGAGCGCCGATAGATTGTCGGCTTCCGTGCGTCGCGTCGACAGGATAAGAAACTCGTCGCCGCCCATGCGGACAAGCGTCTCGTCCTTGTGCAGCAGACCCGACAACCGGCCGGCGATAGCCTGGATGACCTGATCTCCGACCGAGTGTCCGTAATGATCGTTGACGCTTTTGAACCGGTCGAGATCGATCAGAACGGCGGCGACCTTGACGCCCGGCGCGAGGCCGGTTCTGGCCGTTTCGAAGAATTTCGACATAATCCGGCGGTTGCCGACACCTGTCAGCGCATCGTGCAGGGCATTGAACTCGATCCGGGCGTTGAGGTCCCGCAGGCTGGCGTTGGCATCCTGCAATTCCGCATTCAGGGTTTCGGTTCTGGTGCGCAGTTCCCGCTCATAATCGGCCTTGCTGTGCGCCAGCCGGAATTCCAACCGGTTCCGGAAGTCGTTGCTTTGACGTTCCGTTTCCTCGGTGAACATCTTCTGCTGAAGTGTCACATAGGCTTTCAGGTACCCGAGTGCGTTGCGGTGATCTTCCAGAGCTTCATGAGTATGTGAAAGCTTCAGGTAGAAATTGCGCGTCCAGTGGTGATAGTTGGCTTCGGCGGCAATCAGCAGGCCGCTTTCGAGTTCGGCTTGCGCTTCATCAAAGCGCTGCTCCTCGAACAGGCTCAATCCCAGCACGTAATGCAGGTGACAGGCGACCCGGCGGTCCTCGCTGAACTGAGCTGCGACCAGCCCCTTGGCGGCGAGTGTGCGGGCCTCTTCCAGCTCACCGGCTTTCACCAGTGCGGCCCCCAGAACCTCGTAAGCGTAAGGCAGATTGACAGCATTGCGATGCTTGAGCGCAACTGCCAGGCAGGCCTTTGCCGAGTCGACGGCAGCTTCAACAGTGCCGCAGCGCAATTCGATACGCGACAAGGTTTGCAGTATATGCGAGCGCTCATAAACAAGGTTCAGCCGGTCGGCGATGGCCATGGCTTCCTGTAGCTTGGAGAGTGCCTTTTCGTAGTCATGATGGTAGGCGCACATGTTCGCGAGCACGGTGAGCGATTCGATGCCGGCACGGCCATGGGCTTCGGCGCCCAGGATCTCCAGACTTTCACCCAGGATGGCATCGGCCTTGCTGAGTTCACCAAGGCTGTAGACGCAGACAGACTTGATCACCAGAAGCTTGGACCAGCCTTGCGGATCCTGCTTTTGATCCATCATGGAGAAGGCCTTGTCGGCCAGCCTTGTCGCCGCATCAAAATGGCCGGACCAGCGTTCCAGCCAGGAAAGATTGAACTGAAGCGGACGGTTGCCGGGATCCGGCGTCGGGTCCCGCTGCAGGGCGTTGTACAAAAGGCGTTTGCAAAACGCCGGATTACGCCATCGCAGGGCCCAGCTTCGCTCTTGCAAATCCTTCAGATGCGCCTCCCACAACGGTAGGTTCCAAAAATCATCATTGGGTATCATAGGCATATTTTTTTAACGTAGCGGAAATTCATTGGGATAAGCCATAGATTTGTTGCGTTGCGAAAATCAACGGCGCTATATATTGTTGAAATTCTGGAGGGTTACGCATGTCCGGGCGGATATTGACTGTTGCACAGCAAAAAGGCGGGTCAGGGAAAACAACCCTTGCAGCCCACCTTGCCGTTGCACTTGCCAAACAGTCTGGAGAACCGGTGGCGATCCTCGACGTGGATCCGCAGGGCTCTCTGGGAACCTGGTTCGAGGCGCGGGAAGACAACCTGGGCGAAGACAATACCGGTCTTGAATTCCGAACCGCCTCCGGGTGGGGAGCAAGGCGCGAGGCCCGTTCGCTCGCCAAGTCGCATGGCTACGTGGTTATCGATACACCGCCCAAGATTGACAGCGATGCCAAGCCGGCGATCGACGCGGCGGACTTCGTGATTGTGCCGATCCAGCCGACGCCGGTCGACCTGTGGGCGACGGCGCAGACCGTCGAGATGGCGACGCGTGAAGATACGCCGGCACTGCTGGTGCTGAATCGCGTGCCGCCTCGTGCATCCCTGACCGGCGAAATGGCCGATGCCATTGCAGCCTCTGGCTATGACGCGCTCAATGCCCGCTTGGGCAACCGCACCGTTTTCGCCGCCGCAATGGGCAGAGGGTACGCCGTGACCGAGGACGCGCCGTCCAGCAAGGCAGCCCAGGAAGTTGCACTGCTGATCGAGGAACTGGTCGGCAGGATCGGTTAAGCTCTCGGGGCTACCCAAGTCTCCTAGCGTAAGCAGAGTTCACTCTAAAATCTTTTTTGCCTTGTCCTTGTCACGTTCCAGTGCCTTGATAGGGCAAACTATGGGCCCCGGAGGATTGGCCATGTTCGTTTTTTCGTTTTTTTCCCAAAGGCTTTCCATGAATTTCAAACATCGCTTCAAAACAGTTGCGAAGACGGCACTGCTGGCCGTTGCAGCCACAGGTCTGGCCGGTATGGTGGCCACATCCGCTGGTGCGCAGGACCGCCGGGTCGTCACCATCGATGACGCCGATTTCTTCGGTGGTGACTATCGCACTGTGAAGGATGTCGATCTGGACGGGTGCAAATCCGTCTGCCTTGGCGACACGCAATGCCGCGCCTTTACTTTCAACACCTCTGCGGGATGGTGTTTCCTGAAAACAGACTATGGCGAATTGCAGAGCTTCGCCGGCGCGATCGCCGGCCGTGTGGTTGAAGTCAAGGCGCCGCGCGCCGACCAGAGCGCGGATCGCAAGGCCGAGCTCGTTTTTGTTCCCAAGTCCCAGTTGGAAGGTGCGCAGACCTATTCCCTCAGCATTGTAAATTCGGTGCGCCCCAACGGTCAGACGACGGATCAGTTGCGCCGAAGCGGGCAGGCTGCCCTCGGCGCGCGGAACGGTGCACTTGCCGAAGCCGATTTCCTCCAGCTGATCAAGCTGGAACCTGGCGAATTCGACGCCTGGACCCAGCTCACCACTGCCTTGCTGCTGCAGAATCCCGAGAGCTGGCGGGATAGGGAAACCAAGCGCAAGAACGCGATATATGCCTCGATCAATGCCTATCTACGCTCGGTGAGTGCACAGGAACGTGCTTTGTCGCTGGAACTGCTGGGCCGCTCGCTGATCCAGAGCAGCGAATACAAGACCGCGATCAAGGCCCTGCGGGCGTCACTGGCAGCAGAGGAAAACCCCAGTATTCGCCGTCAGTATGCGGATCTGGTGGCGGAACATGGCTTCCGGATTGTCGATCACGAAGTGGATTCCGACAGTGCGGCGCCGCGGATCTGTCTGGTCTTCTCGCAAAAACTGCCGCTCGGCCAGGACATGAGCCCATATGTCAGCGTAAGCGGTGAGGGATCGTTCGCCATCGAATCGGAAGGCAACCAGATCTGTGCCGATGGGCTCAAGCATGGCGGCCGCTACCAGATCACAGCTCGCAGTGGCCTGCCGGCCGCCGACGGCGAGAAACTGGAAAAGACCGCCGACCTTACTGTCTACGTCAAGGACCGCTCGCCGTCCGTGAGCTTTCTGAGCCGCTCCTATGTTCTTCCCGCTGGCGGTGATCCCACGATTCCCATCGTCTCCGTAAACACTTCGCAAGTCGAGACCTCTATCTACCGCATCGGCAACCGCTCCATCGCCGATATTCTGCGTGACAATCGCTTCCTGCGACAGCTCGACACTTGGCGGGCGGATCAGATCGAGGACGAATTGGGCGAGAAGGTCTGGACCGGGATCGTCGAGACCGGCAACGACCTCAATCAGGACATCACCACGGCCATACCGATTTCCGAAACCGGCATTGAGCTGGAACCGGGTGTCTACGCCATGACGGCGCGCTCCAAGCTGGATCAGAAGAACCGCTGGGGCACACTGGCAACCCAGTGGTTCCTGGTGTCAGATCTTGGTTTGACGGCCCTGTCGGGCGACAACGGAATTGCGGCCAATATCCGTTCTCTGACGAGTGCCAAGGCACTGGAAGGCGTGAGCGTTCGCCTTTTGGCCGTCAACAACGATATCCTGGGTGAAGCCGTCAGCAACGCGGAAGGTTTTGCCGAATTTCCAGTCGGTCTCACCCGAGGCCGCGGCGGCCAGGCACCCGGCATTCTGGTGGCGGAAACATCAGAGGGGGACTATTCCTTCCTGGATCTGCGCAAGCCTGCGTTCGATCTTTCCGACCGCGGTGTCGAAGGCCGCGCGGCACCAGGTCCGCTCGATGTTTTTGCCTGGACGGATCGCGGCATCTACAAGGCTGGCGAAACCGTGCACGCCCAGGCTCTGCTGCGCAACGCAAGCGCAACGGCGCAGGAAGACTTTCCGCTCACCTTCATCTTCAACCGGCCCGACGGGGTTGAGCACGCCCGCTTTACCGTGAACGATGGCGGGCTCGGCGGCCACCTTCAGGACGTGACACTGACAGCGTCTGCACAACAGGGCATCTGGTCCTGGCAGGTCTTTGCCGATCCGAAAGGTCGGGCCCTGACCGAGCAGACCTTCCTTGTGGAAGACTATCAGCCCGAGCGCGTCGATTTTGACCTCAAGACCGACGCCAAGGCCTTCAACCGGACCGGACCGACATCGGTTTCCCTGGATGCCAAGTATCTCTACGGGTCGCCGGCCAGTGGCCAGACGCTGGAGGGTGATGTCATCGTACGTCCCATCCGGACGCTTGAAGCCCATCCCGGGTATCAGTTCGGCATTGCCGATGCAGATGCCTATTCCCAGCGCGGCTCACTTTCGTCCGGCCTGAAGACCGACGACGACGGCAAACTTACCTTTGACGTCTTCATGCCCGACCTTCCAGAGACCACCATGCTTTATACCGGCGAGCTGATTGCGCGCCTCGTGGAAGCCGGCGGCCGCTACGTGGAGCGGGATCTGGATCTGCCCGTGGCCATCGACGGTCCGCGCATTGGCGTGAAGCCAGCTTTCGACGGTGATGTCGATGAAGGCGGCCCTGCAGATTTCTCCGTGATCGTCATCGATGAGGACGGCAAGGAAATGGATGCGGCTGATATTGGCTGGACTCTTTCCAAGGTCGACCGGCGATACCAGTGGTACCGGTATGACGGCAACTGGTCGTATGAGCCGATCACCACAACCCGCCGTGTTGCCACGGGTAAACTGCAGGTGACGGCCGGCCAGCCGGCCCAGCTTTCCCTTCCGGTGGAATGGGGCGAGTACCGGCTTGATGTCGAAGGCAGCGGACCGCTGCAGACATCCACGCGTGTCACCTTCGATGCCGGCTGGTATTCCGCCGATGCTTCTTCCGATACGCCTGATTATCTGGACGTTGGTCTCGACAAGACCAGCTATCGGCCCGGTGACACGGCCAAACTGCGCCTGAAACCACAGATGGCCGGGATTGCCGTGATCAATGTTGTTTCCGGTGGCTTGCTGGCCAGCAAGACCGTTGAAGTGTCGGCCGAGGAAACCGAGGTCGACATACCGGTCAGTGACGACTGGGGGGCAGGGGCCTACATAACAGCCAGCCTCTACCGGCCAATGGACCTGGAGCAGAAGCGAATGCCGTCGCGTGCGGTGGGCTTGTCCTGGCTGCAGGTCGATCCTGGTGACCGGGTGCTTGACGTGGAATTGTCGGCACCGAACCGGATACTGCCCGAAACGACGCTGGACGTGCCGGTGAAACTGGCGAACCTGAAAGCGGGCGAGCAGGCGTATCTGACGGTTGCCGCCGTTGATGTCGGCATCCTCAACCTGACCGGTTTCAAGACGCCCGATCCGGAGAAATGGTATTTCGGCCAGCGGCGCCTTGGCACAGATTTCCGTGATCTGTATGGCCAGTTGATAGACCGGATGGCAGGAACCCGTGGGCGGGTCCGATCCGGAGGAGATGCCGCAGGCATGCGGCTCGATGCACCCCCGCCGGATGAAGAACCGCTTGCCCTGTTCTCCGGGCTGGTGACCGTGGGCGACAACGGCGAAGCGACAGTCTCCTTCGATATCCCGGCCTTCAATGGCGCGGTCAAACTGATGGCGGTTGCCTGGACAAAGGATGGTGTCGGGTCTGCGGATCAGGAAGTGGAAGTACGTTCGCCGGTGGTGATGACGGCCAGTGCCCCCGCCTTCCTGGCACCGGGCGACCAGTCGCGCATCGCGCTGGAGATCGACAATGTCGATGGTCCGTCCGGCGCTTATGCACTCGATGTGTCTGTGGCGGACGGCCTGCGGCTGGAAGGCGGCAGCACGGATCAGTCGCGCACGCTTGATTTGGAAAACGGCAAGAAGGCGCTGGTTCTCCTGGCTGTGTCAGCGGAAGACAAGCTGACCAAGTCTGAAATCGTGGCCTCTCTCACCGGGCCCCAGGGCGAAGTCTTCGTCAAGCGTTTCAGCCTCGAGGTTGAAGATAACCAGCCCGAAATCGTTCGTCAGAGCGCCTTCTCGCTGGCTTCCGGAGACAGCCTGTCGCTGGATGCGGATACGTTTGACGGCCTGCGGGCGGACACGGTTGACATCACCCTGTCTGCGGGCGGGGCGGCAAGCATTGACGTAGCAGGCCTCCTGGCTGCACTCGACCGCTATCCCTATGGCTGCACCGAGCAAACCACCAGCCGAGCCCTGCCGTTGCTCTATCTGAGCGAAGTTGCCGAGGCTGCCGGTCTCGGCGGCGACAGCGCCATTCGTGAACGCGTCGTCAAGGCGATTGCACGGATCCTGTCGAACCAGTCGTCGTCCGGTGATTTCGGTCTTTGGAACAGCTATGGCGGCGGTGACACCTGGCTGGACGCCTATGTTACCGACTTCCTGACGCGTGCTCGCGAAAAGGGCTATCTGGTTCCCGATCTCGCGTTCACTTCAGCGCTGGACAATCTGGAAAACAGATTGGCCTATTCGTCCGACTTCCAGGATGGCGGCGAAGGCGTTGCCTATGCGCTTTATGTGTTGGCCCGCAACGGCCGCGCTTCGATGGGGGATCTTCGCTACTACCTGGATGCCAAGCTGCAGAACTTTGCGACTCCGCTCGCCAAGGCGCAGGTTGCCGCCGGGCTTGCCCTCTATGGAGAGCGTGAGCGGGCTACCACCGGATTCCGGGTGGCGCTTGCCGCCTTGCCGAAGGAAGCTCCTCAGTATTATCGCGACGACTATGGCTCGATCCTGCGCGATAGCGCCGGGGTGACGGACTATGTCGTTTCAGCGTCCATGGACGACAGTCTGAAATCCGAAGCCATCGATTTCCTGAAAACCGCTCAGGCCAACAAGCCATACCGGTCGACCCAGGACATGGCCTGGCTGCTGCTGGCAGCCAATGCGCTCAACGAATCCGCGCAGGACGCCCGGATCTCCGTTCGTGGTGAAGTGACACCCGGGCGCCTGGCCTGGTCGCTGGCGGGCAGCGAAGTCGCAGACTTCCCGGCAGAAGTGAAGAACAACGGTGACGCGGCAACGGAGCTTCTCGTTTCCGTGGCCGGTCAGCCGCTGGTTCCCGAACCGGCCGGTGGCAAGGACTATGCGATTGAACGCACGGTCTACGACCTGGACGGCAACCCGATCGATCCAACCGCAGTTCCGGTCAATACCCGGCTGGCTGTGGTCGTGACCGTGCGGGCCCTGACGGATCATCCGGGCCGGCTGATGGTGGTCGATCGCTTGCCTGCCGGTCTGGTGATTGATAATCCGCGGCTGGTACGGTCCGGTGATCTCGGCGGCCTTTCGTTCCTTGATACGGTTGATCAGCCGGAGCATACGGCCTTCTACAAGGACCGTTTCGAAGTGGCTGTCGACCAGACCCGTTCGAGCGGCAAGGAGCTGACTTTGGCCTATCTTGCAAGGGCGGCGACCCCGGGGGACTACTCGCACCCGCCGGCATCGGTTGAGGACATGTATCGTCCCGATCGGCGTGCCATCACGTCGACCGGCCGGCTGGTTGTTCTCGGGCCGACTCGGTAAGGCCCGAAGATGAAGACATTGGCGCGGCGGGACTGGCACATGATCCGGCGGTGGCTGGCCGCCACCGGTCTTGGTGCCGCCGCGCTGTCGCTCTGTCTGTTTGCAAAGGTTGAGCACGACTATGCGTCGCTGCCGGCGCCGCCTCGCGTCGCGGATCTGCCTTTGTCTGTCGTCGTTCTGGACCGGAACGACCGGCTGCTGCGCGCCTTCACCAGTCAGGATGACAAGTGGCGTTTGCCGGTTGAGTTGGCCGAAGTCGATCCGCTGTATTTCAAAATGCTGCTGGCCTTTGAGGACAAGCGGTTTTTTGAACATGGAGGGTTCGATCCGCGGGCTCTGATTCGCTCCGCCCTGCAAAGCCTTCGGAACGGCCGTATTGTTTCTGGCGGTTCGACGCTCACCATGCAGGTTGCGCGTTTGCTGGAAGAGCAGTCGACGAAGTCGCTCGAGCGCAAGTATGAGCAATTGCTTCGAGCCGTTCAGCTTGAAGCGGTGTTCTCAAAAGAAGACATCCTGCGCCTTTACGCACTGCGGGCCCCCTTCGGTGGCAACCTGGAAGGTGTCCGGGCGGCAAGCCTGACCTGGTTCGGCAAGGAGCCGGGACGTCTCACGCCTGCGGAAGCCGCGTTGCTCGTGGCGTTGCCGCAAAGCCCGGAGGCACGGCGGCCCGACCGTTTTCCCGAACGCGCGAAAAAGGCCCGAAACCGGGTGCTGCGGCGGGCGGCGGCCGCCGGTGTTCTCAGTTTGGAAGAGGCAGCTTCCGCTGCGAACGAACCGGTAAGAACCGTTCGTTACGCAATGCCCTTCCTGGCACCGCACGAAAGCCGGCAAGCCCGGGCCGACACGCCACAATCGCCCGTTCACCGGTTGACCATAGACCTTGACCTTCAGCGCGCGCTCGAATCCCTTGCAAGGCGCAAGAGCGAGACAATGCCGTCGCCTGTCTCACTGGCAATTCTGGTGGCGGATCACCACAGCGGAGAGATTCTGGCAAGCGTCGGCGCGCCAGACCTGCTCGACACGCGCCGTCAGGGACATGTCGACATGACGCGTGCGACCCGTTCGCCGGGCTCGACGTTGAAACCGTTCATCTACGGCCTCGCCTTTGAGGAAGGTGTCGGTCTGCCGGAGAGTTTCATTGTAGACCGGGCAACCAACATCGGCGGGTATCAGCCGACCAATTTCGACCAGTCCTACCAGGGAACGGTCACCTTGCGCGAAGCGCTGCAGCTGTCGCTGAACACACCAGCCGTGAAACTGCTGGAAGCCGTGGGGCCTGCTCGGCTGATTGCGCGGCTGAAACGGGCAGGCGCGAATCCCGTGATGGAAAAAGGCATTGCCCCTGGCCTTGCCATCAGTCTTGGGGGGCTCGGCATGTCGCTCAGGGACCTGACCCAGGCCTACGCGGCCATGGCGCGCGGGGGCGCGCCTGTCGCTCTGTCAGTCTGCCGCGCGGATTGCGGGAAGATCAGGCAGAGGGTGTCTTCTGCCCATGTCCTGTCTGAAAAGGCTTCCTGGCTGGTCGGCGACATTCTGTCTGGACTACCGCAGCCCCAAAGCGCGGAAACGCACCATGTCGCTTACAAGACCGGCACGGCTTACGGCTACCGGGATGCCTGGGCTGTCGGCTATGACGGGCGTTATGTGGTGGCGATCTGGTCGGGGCGTCCGGATGGCACGCCCGTGCCCGGGGCGACGGGAGCCTCTGTCGCGGTGCCGATTCTCTTCGAGACATTTCAGACACTGGGGCCGGACAGGGTTCCGCTCCCCGATGGTCCGGCGGAAGCCATGGGTGTTGCCGGGCGACAGGTTCCCGAACCGCTCCGCTTCGCGCGGTTGCCGCAAAACCGCGGCACGCTGCGCACAGGCGACAGTTTGCAGATTTCCTATCCACCGGATGGCGCCGAACTGGATCTGGGATTCGCAGAGGACAGCACAACGAACCGAGCCGCGCAGCCCCTTGTCGTCAAGTTCAAGGGCGGTGCCGGGCCGTTTTCCTTCCTGGTCAACGGTCAGCCTCTCCGCACCGGTCAGCGGGAGCGGCAACTGGTCTGGCAGCCGGACTCGCCCGGTTTTGCGGATGTGACCGTACTCGATGCCAACGGCAACAGTGCCGGGATAACGGTTCTTCTTCACTAGACGGGGTTATGGGCCTCAGCCTAGAGACGTTGTTCGTGGACTGAGGTCACCAAGCGAGTGGCAGCGGTGAAATGACTTCCGCACAAGGCGGGAGGGGTGGAGACAGCCTGACCGTTTCAGCCAGTCATTGGTCTGTTCAACGATGCTCTGGCTTGGCGCGGCAGAATCTCTCGCAAATGCCCTGTTTCACCCGATCGCGGCGAATATTCCTGATTCCAAATGTTCGGCAAAGTATGCGGAAGACGAGATTCGCATTGCGTTTTCTGGTTTCAGACGAATTTCTCCACTCGTCTGGGAGGTGTTTCCCTTACTCCAACGGAAGATGCTCAATTTCTTATCTTTTTCTGGTTTATTTTGTTAAAAAAGAATAAATAAAGAAAAATTGAAAGAATAAGTAGAAATATACATTCGAAAACTCAAAGTAGGTGACTATTTTTGCTGGGGAGTTATCTAAAGCCTCAAACGTAATCGCTTTTTCTTTGTTATGTCGCGCCGGTATGGGGTTGGGCCCAAACCCGCGTATCCATCATTTCTGTAGGGTTTCTGCCGAGTAATTGCCCAAGTATTCCCTTGGGGAAAGGGAAATTGGTTGTAAAACAGTATGTTGCAGAAAAAGCACACAGGTGCCCGGCTGTGTTGCCGGTTGGCAGTTTGGGCTTGCTGCGCCGCGTCGAGTTTGGTTCTTAGCTTCTGCGACGGCGAGTAATCGCCAGTAAAAACGGTTCTGGCTTTTTCTGCTGAATGGTTTTTGTACGAAATCGCGGGGATGGAACCCACCAGGTCCTTGAGGGTCAGGTTTGGTTCCAATGAAAATTGACTTTTGGAGGTCAGATATGAAACTCAAGAGCTTGATGCTCGGCGCTGCAGCTGCTGCTGCTGCCACCACCGCACAGGCAGCCGATCTTCCGGTTGCTCCGGAGCCGGTTGATTACGTTCGCGTCTGTGACGCTTACGGCGCACGCTTCTACTACATCCCGGGCACCGAAACCTGCCTCCGCGTTGGCGGCCGTGTTCGTACCCAGGTGATCGTCAACAACACGCTGGACAACGGCGCATGGGGCAACCGTGATTCTGACGGCTACTCCTGGCTGTCTCGCGGCTACCTGTACCTGGACGCTCGCACCGCAACCGAATTCGGTACCCTGCGTGCATACGTCTCCATGTACTCCACCGTCACGAACGGTGTCGGTTCTTCCACGCTGGACAACGCTTACATCCAGTGGGGCGGCCTGACAGCTGGTTACCTGTCGTCTAACTTCGACATCTTCACCGGTCAGACCTTCATGGGTGTTGTTGACCGTAACTGGTCCGACCAGACCACCAACCAGATCGCTTACACCGCAGCTTTCGGTAACGGTTTCTCCGCTACGATCGCTCTGGAAGATCGTTCGAACCGTGAAGTTGGCGCATACGGCGGCACTCGTGCACCGGACCTGGTCGCTGCTCTCGGCGTTTCCCAGGGTTGGGGTTCTGCACAGCTGTCCGGTGCTCTGCACCAGGTTTACCCGGATGCAGCATTCAACCGCACCAATAACGGTGGTGAAGACTCCCTCGGTTGGGCAGTCGGCGGCGGCGTCGTCTTCAACCTGCCGATGGCTTCTGCTGGTTCCAACATCTACTTCCAGGGCTTCTACGCAGACGGCGCTCTGTCCTACATCGGCGCAAACAGCACCGTTGGCGGCGTAGCAGTCTCCGATTACGGCCCGACCGGTAGCACTTCCACTGGTTACTCCCTGTCTGCTGGTGCTTACATCCAGGCAACTTCCACGATCGGTCTTGCTCTCGACGGTTCCTACATGGACATCGATCAGCCGACTGGCGCAACCGATCTGACCCGTTGGGCAATCGACGGTTCCGTACAGTGGGAGCCGGTCTCTGGCTTCGTAATGGGTGCTGACGTTGGTTACGCCAACACCGACCCGAGCTCTGCATCTGACGTTGACGAACTCCTCTTCGGTGTTCGTATGCAGCGCACTTTCTAATCATCTGATTAGAATTCTGGCTGTGATCCTCTGAACTCCAGTCAGTCACGCGGCCCGGCAGGCTTCAATCTGCCGGGCCGTCCCCATTTTGATTCCCTGAGAATTTGCATGGGGTGAGGCTTCGAGCCTCCCGGCCAAGGGCCGGTCAAAACGGCGGTTTTGCCGAGAATCCTAACAGTTTCTAAATATCCGATCCATTTTTGTGACATTCACGCAACACCGGTTTTTGAAAACAGCCGCTGCGGTAGGTCTGGACCGTATTCTGTGTTGAACCGGGGAAATGTATGCGTATGGTCATCCATGCGAGCGGCTTCGAGCCGCACTGATTTGTCTGCCTCGGACGTCCAACCTCCGGTCGGTGACAAACTCAGACACAATTCGCGGGGACAATGGCGCTTATCTTTGGTGCCAATTGAAATGACTGATTGGAGGTCAGATATGAAACTCAAGAGCTTGATGCTCGGCGCTGCAGCTGCTGCTGCCGCCACCACCGCACAGGCAGCCGATCTTCCGGTTGCTCCGGAGCCGGTTGATTACGTTCGCGTCTGTGACGCTTACGGCGCACGCTTCTACTACATCCCGGGCACCGAAACCTGCCTCCGCGTTGGCGGCCGTGTTCGTACCCAGGTGATCGTCAACAACACGCTGGACAACGGCGCATGGGGCAACCGTGATTCTGACGGCTACTCCTGGCTGTCTCGCGGCTACCTGTACCTGGACGCTCGCACCGCAACCGAATTCGGTACCCTGCGTGCTTACGTCTCCATGTACTCCACCGTCACGAACGGTGTCGGCTCTACCACGCTGGACAACGCTTACATCCAGTGGGGCGGCCTGACAGCTGGTTACCTGTCGTCTAACTTCGACATCTTCACCGGTCAGACCTTCATGGGTGTTGTTGACCGTAACTGGTCCGACCAGACCACCAACCAGATCGCTTACACCGCAGCTTTCGGTAACGGTTTCTCCGCTACGATCGCTCTGGAAGATCGTTCGAACCGTGAAGTTGGCGTCTACGGCGGCACTCGTGCACCGGACCTGGTCGCTGCTCTCGGCGTTTCCCAGGGTTGGGGTTCTGCACAGCTGTCCGGTGCTCTGCACCAGGTTTACCCGGATCGTGCAGCTGCACACCAGACCGGCGCAACCAACAACGGTGCTGACGATTCCCTCGGTTGGGCAATCGGCGGTGGCGTCGTTGTGAACCTGCCGATGGCTTCTCCGGGTTCCAACATCTACTTCCAGGGCTTCTACGCAGACGGCGCTCTGTCCTACATCGGCGCAAACAGCACCGTTGGCGGCGTAGCAGTCTCCGATTACGGCCCGACCAGCGGCACCTCCACCGGCTACTCCCTGTCGGCTGGTGCTTACATCCAGGCAACTTCCACGATCGGTCTTGCTCTCGACGGTTCCTACATGGACATCGATCAGCCGGCTGGCGCAACCGATCTGACCCGTTGGGCAATCGACGGTTCCGTACAGTGGGAGCCGGTCTCTGGCTTCGTGATGGGTGCTGACGTTGGTTACGCCAACACCGACCCGAGCTCTGCGTCTGACGTTGACGAACTCCTCTTCGGTGTTCGTATGCAGCGCACCTTCTAATCATCCCTCACTCGAGGTTTGATGGAAAACCCGGCGGAAACGCCGGGTTTTCTTTTGTCTTGTTGCAGGAAAAATCTGCAAGGAGCAACGCAGCTTGCGATGCTGATGCTCAAACGCTCATCAACACAGAAGCGTAAAAGTCCGTGGCCGGGTGGCCAGGTCAGACGGTTTGCAGAAATTCCGAGATCGTCTTATGCGTTTCACCGTCCCATAGAACCGGGGCGTGTCCCTGGCCTGGAACGGTTTTCACGGCCGCGTTCGGGTGATTCTCCATCATGCGACGGCAGGTGTCCGGGCTCAGCAGATCGGAATGTTCTCCGCGAAGAACAAGAACCGGGCGGTCGGTCAGCTTTTCGTAGAGCGGCCAAAGATCAGGCGAGGGCGCGGCATCATCCAGGCTTGCCAGTTGATGGGCGAGGGCGGGGTCATAATCCATGACCACATGGCCGTCGCGTTCCGACGCGAGCTGATGGGCCAGTCTGAGCCAGTCCGCCTTTATGAAAGCCGGAAACTGATATCCGAGCGCATGTTCGAGCTTTTCCGCGACCTCCTCATGAGAAGCGCTTTTCATCTGGTGGCCAAGTGTGGAAGCAATTCGGTGGATCGCTCGCATCTCGATATGCGGACCGACGTCATTGAAGATGACGGCAGCCATTCGGGAAGCCGGATATCGCAAGCCCATAGCCAGGGCGTGTAGGCCGCCACGTGACGTTCCAAGCACGGCAAAACGCTCCAGATGCAATTCTGCAATGGCAGCATCGATGTCTTTGTCTTCTACGGTCAGTGCGTAATTGCGCCAGTCCGGATCCCAGTCGCTCTTGCCGCGCCCCCGATAGTCGAGAGCGATGACCCTATGCCCGCGAGATTGAAGGAAACGCGCGATCTCATTGAAATCTCGTGTGTTTCGGGAGAGACCAGGCAAGCAAAGAACCGGAATGGCGGATGGTGTCCCTTCCGGTGCAGCCGTCCCCACTGGCCACTCGCACCCGGAAAGGGTCAGGCCGTCCGGGCTTTGCCATGTAAACTCGACCGCCGCGTGATCTGGAGCAGTGCCGGCGCTGAAGAGCGCCTCTTGTGGCGCAGAAGCCATGAGTGTCTCCCGTTACGTTTCCATCCAAAGGTTGTTTTTTCAAAGATAGGGTGGAATGCGGAAGGCTGCCAATAGGAAGACTTCTTATCCAGGTCTGAAAACAAGGCGACGGGTGTCGCTGGAAGAGCGCAGTTGAGGCAAGAAAAGTCGAAAAGCATCGGTTCTATGGCCTTGGAACCATTGCCCCTTGTTCAGCAGATGAGTATGTTGCGCCTCCATCTGAAACAGATACCCTTCCGCCCGTCGGAACCGCGACAATCATCCAAGAGGAAACCGAGATGTTCAAAGGTTCAATTCCAGCGCTGATTACCCCGTTCAAGGACGGAGCGCTTGATGAGAAACGGTTCCAGGAGTTTGTCGACTGGCAGATTGCCGAAGGCTCATCCGGTCTCGTACCTGTGGGAACGACCGGGGAAAGCCCGACGCTGACCCACGACGAACATAAGCGGGTGGTGGAGCTTTGCGTGGAGGCCGCTGCCGGCCGCGTTCCTGTCATGGCGGGTGCAGGCTCCAACAACACGATCGAGGCTATCGACTTTGCGCAGCACGCCGAAAAGGCAGGTGCCGATGCCTTGCTGGTCGTAACGCCTTATTACAACAAGCCAAACCAGGCCGGCATGAAGGCTCATTTCAAGGCCGTCAACGATGCAGTCGGTATTCCGATCTTCATCTACAACATTCCGGGACGTTCAATTGTCGACATGTTGCCGGAAACGATGGCCGAACTGTTTGAAACCTGCGAAAACATCAAGGGCGTGAAGGATGCGACCGCCGACATGGCCAAGGCGAGCCGTCAGCGCCAGCTGTGTGGCCCGGAGTTCGTCCAGCTGTCAGGTGAAGACATCTCCGCGCTTGCCTTCAACGCGCATGGCGGTGTCGGCTGTATCTCCGTAACCGCCAACGTTGCGCCGCGCCTGTGTGCCGAATTCCAGGCAGCCACATTCGCGGGGGATTACAAGAAGGCACTTGAGTATCAGGATCGTCTGGCACCGCTGCACCGGGCCATGTTCCTGGAGCCGAGCCCGGGTGGTGCAAAATACGCGCTCTCCCTGCTTGGCAAGGCAGATGAGGAGCTTCGGTTGCCGCTTCTGCCGGTAAGCGAGGCCGCGCAAGCCGAGATTCGTGCTGCGATGGCACATGCCGGATTGATCAACTGATCGGAAAAGGAATGGCGCAGGCCGCCGGGAACTGACGTTCGTCTTAAGTGTTTGCCTGTTTGAGACGAACTCAGATCCATGGCGCTGACGCCGGAAGGATAAAAATGGCTCCGAGAAAAGGGGGCGATCCGGGGCGGACCATCATTTCCGACAACCGGAAAGCCCGGTTCAATTTCGAAATTGAAGATACGCTGGAAGCTGGAATCGAGCTGAAAGGCACCGAGGTCAAGTCTTTGCGCAATGGCAAGGCGAACATAGCCGAGTCCTACGCTGCCGAGCACAAGGGCGAGATCTGGATCTACAACGTCTATATTCCGGAATACCTGCAGGCCAACCGTTTCAACCACGAGCCGCGCCGTCCGCGCAAGTTGCTGTTGCACAAGCGGGAAATCGGCAAACTCGCAGGCGCGGTCCAGAAGGACGGCAAGACGATTGTTCCGCTCAAGCTCTATTTCAATGAGCAGGGCCGGGCAAAGCTGGAACTGGCGCTGGCCCGCGGGAAAAAGCTGCACGACAAGCGCGAGACTGAAAAGAAGCGCGATTGGCAGCGGGAAAAATCCCGGTTGATGAAGAACTTGAGCTAACTGCGTCTATCCACAGCAGCACAAAACCTCAACTCCATGACTTTGCGTAACCTGTGGAGGGCTGGCGCATAAGGTGTGGAAGAGCTGTGCACTGGCTGTGGGTAGCAAAATTGCCAATCCCGGGCTTTTCCCGTGAATTGCCTGTGTAAGACCGTAGCAAAAAAGTCTTTCTGCGCACTCATCTTCCTCTAAGCCGTCAAACTTTCCAGGATATCGCGTTTCCAGTCGGGAATGGGGCAAGGCCTGCGCGTTTCACGGTCTACATGAACATGCACAAAGCGACCATGAGCTGCTGTTGTCTGGTCTTCGCCTGCAAACAGCCCGACCCGGAAAACCACAGACGTTGAGCCAAGTTTCTCGACCTTCAACCCTGCGGAAACGACGGAAGGAAAGGTCAGCTCGGCAAAGTAATTGCAACCGGTTTCCACCACCAGAAAGATTTCCTGGCTGCTGATCGGGTCGAGCAATTTGTTGTCAACGTACCAGCTGTTCACGGCAGTGTCGAAATAGCTCAAATACTGCACATTGTTGACGTGCCCGTAGATGTCCACATCCATCCACCTTGTGGGGATATGTAGAAAAGCTTTGAATTCGGACCGTTTCAAAGGTTCCGGTCTGGTTGCTTGGGGATTAGCTGTGAAATTCATAGCGCTGCCTTGTAGATATCAAACGCGTCCGTTTCGCCCATTTCCCGAGGATTGTTGACCAGTAGACGGGTCTGTTTCATGGCGTCGCTCGCCAGTTTGGGCAGATCGGCCTCACTGATACCGACATCGCGCAAGCGTGTCTGAAGACCGAGTTTTACGGCAAGGTCCGCCAAGTGTTCCGCGAATAGATCAGACCGGGCCCGCGCATCGCTTACGCCACTAAGCTCCGGAAATACGGTTGGCGCGATCTCGGCATAAGTCTCTGAGGCAACGGCGTTATTGAACTTCAGGACATGCGGCAGAACCAGCGCGTTAGACAATCCGTGGGGGACGTGAAACGTACCGCCGATGGGATAGGCAAGGGCATGAACCGCCGCCACAGGTGAGTTGGCAAAGGCCATGCCGGCAAGCATCGAGCCCAGCAACATTGCCCCCCGTGCGTCGGTGTCGTCAGGCGTAAATACCGCCTTTTCGATATTGGCGCCCAGCAGCTTCAAAGCTTCGATGGCCAAGGTTCTGGACACCGGGTTGTTGTTCGCGGATTTCGAGGCGTAGCCCTCAATGGCATGAACCATCGCGTCAATGCCTGTCGCCGCTGTTACCGGTCCTGGCAGGCCAAGGGTCAGCAACGGGTCGAGGATCGCAAGATCGGGCAAAAGGAGCGGCGACACGACACCGCGTTTTTCTTCTTCTCCAACCGTGATGATCGAAATCGGAGTGACCTCCGATCCGGTTCCTGCGGTCGTCGGAACAAGGATCAGCGGCAAACGCGGGCCCTTGGCGTTTCCGATGCCCCAGGCATCGTCCAGGTCCTCTTTGCTGCCAAGCAGCAGCGCGACGAGCTTGGCGACATCAAGCGACGACCCACCACCGAACCCGATGACGGACGTGGCCCCGTGAGCGCGGGCTGCGTCCACGGCAGCATCAACGAGTGACCTTGGCGGATCGGCAACGACGTCACTGAACCGGGCCAAGTCGTGCCCGGCCCCGGTCAGTGCGGCTTCGCAGGGCGCTTGCAGGCCAAGGGAAACAATTCCCGGATCGGTTACGAGAAAGGGGCGGGGCCCCAGAAAAGAAGCCGCGTGGCTTGCCAGGGCCTCAGCGGCGCCATTTTCGAAGACAATGCGCTGACTGGTGTTGAACGTGAACGCCGCTATCATAAGTCCTCCCGGGTTCTGTTTGCTTCACAGTGGCAGGAAAAGACATGCGCAGTCGAGAGAAGATTGATCCGACTTTTGAGGAAGATGAGGCGTGCCACGTCTTCACGAACTCCAGCGTCGATAGTGGTTCAGGCGTGCATCTTCGCGCCTTTTGAAACCTTGTCTGCGATCTTCCTGTCCGCATGAAACGCGATGCCGACAACCTTCGCATCCTCCGGCCCAAAGCGTGAAAAGACCTCCCGGTTCGCGCTGTCATGTCCGGTGGTGAACATTTCCTCGATGTAAAGGCTTGCCGGAACCGAACGGTCCAGCGTGCGCCTGTGGATCTTGCTAAGTGTCTCCGCGTCAGCACTGAGGACGATGATCGGCTGAACACTCATCGGGTGATAGACATTGGCTGCTGCATCGCTATAGGCTTCGCCGATTATGCCGGGCTTTGCCGCGGCAACGCCGGTTGACAGGAACGCGGTCACATTCAGCTTCTGCCACACAGCGAGATCTTCTCGAACAACAACGACGAACTTGGTTTCGAACATGACTTTCAACTCCACACGGGGATTTCATCTTGAAGCGGAAGAGCAGGATCTAGCGGAGAGCAAGCCGAGTGGTCTTGAACGTTTGTGCGCCGTTGAAGCGGACACGATCCTCGTTGCGCCACCGGAACAGGGGATCGAGCGCATTGAGGCCCGGTTTCACGGCAATGGCTTTGCGCCGCACCGGCACGATACATACGCCATCGGTTTGACCATCAGCGGTGTGCAGACCTTCAGTTATCGCGGTGAGAGACGTGCTTCATTGCCGGGACAGGTGATCGTCATCCATCCGGACGAACTGCATGATGGCGGTGCGGGAACCGAGCGCGGGCTCCGCTACCGCATGCTCTACATTCCGCCGGAGCTGATCAGTGAAGCGTTGGCGGTCTCGGGCAATGCGCGTCTGCCGTTTATCGGCTCACCGGTTATCTCAGACGAGGGCTTCAGAAAAGATCTGGCAGATGCCCTGTCCGACATTGATCAAGAAATGGGAGCCTTCCGGCGTGATTGCCTTGTCACGGATCTGGCCGCTTGTCTGGCCCGTCACGCCGATGTCCGCAAGGAGGGCAACATCACGTTGAACTGGTCGTCTCTGAGGGCTTGCGCTGAGTATTTGAGAGACGGCTGCGCCGACAGGATCAGTATGGAAGAGCTGGAAGACCTGGCGCAGATGGACAGGTTCTCCCTGTCCCGACAATTCCGCAATATATTTGGAACGAGCCCACACCGCTATCTCGTCATGCGGCGTCTTGAGAGGGCCAAGACAGAACTGACCCAGGGAGCGTCCCTTGCCGATGCGGCCTTTGCCAGTGGTTTTGCGGATCAAAGTCATCTGACCCGCCACTTCAAGCGCACATTCGGAATGACGCCCGGTCACTGGCGGCGGCTGTGCGCCGCCAGTATGGCTTAGAGCTTGTTCGGTCCAAATTTGTTTGACCGCGGGAACCCTGTGGGGGGCAGGCGGCCAGCCTGGCCGCGTTCGCCGCGCCAATCGGCGAGTTCTTCCAGCGACCGAGTGAAGCTGCGGCCGGAACTGTCGATCCAGGTCAGGCCGTCTTCGCTCTTGAAGACGCGAATGTCCGAAATGTTGCCATCCCGGTAGCGCTGCAGTCGAACGCCGCGGCCACGGCCCATCTGCGGGATCTGCACCAGCGGGAACACCAGGAGTTTTCTGTTTTCGCCGATGATGGCCACATGATCGCCGGCTGCCTCCACACAGATTGAGGCCGCTGCCGGCGCACTGAGGTTCAGCACCTGTTTGCCCTTGCGGGTGTTGGCAACGACGTCGTCCTCGCTGACGACAAATCCACGCGCCTCGGTGGTCGCCAGCAGCAGATTGCGCCCAGGCTTGTGAACGAAAGCGTTCACCACATCCTGCGCCTCGTCCATCTCCACCATCAGGCGGATCGGTTCGCCATGGCCACGCCCGCCGGGAAGACGGTCCGCGCCAAGCGTGAAGAACTTGCCGCCGGTCGAGAACAGCAGAATCTTGTCGGTGGTCTCCGCATGCAACGACAATTTCAGTTTGTCGCCCTGCTTGAACGCGACGCCGGAAAGGTCCGTCTGGTGACCCTTCATCGCGCGGATCCAGCCTTTTTCGGAAATGATGACGGTGATCGGTTCCTTTTCGATCATCGCCTGCTGGATATCGATCAGATCCGTTTCCGGGGCTTCGGATTTGTCGGTCCGGCGCTTGCCGATTTCGGTTTCAGGGCCATAGACCTTGGAGATATCCGCGATCTCCTTGGAGATCTTGGTCCACTGACGCGCGTCGGAACCGAGCAGTTTGGTCAGGTCGTCTTTTTCCGCCGACAGCTTGTCGTGTTCCTTGCGGATTTCCATCTCTTCCAGCTTGCGCAAGGACCGCAGGCGCATGTTGAGGATGGCTTCCGCCTGAACATCCGACAGCTCGAAAGTCTGCATCAGTTCGGCTTTGGGTTCGTCCTCTTCACGGATGATGCGGATGACCTCGTCCAGGTTCAGATAGGCAACAAGATAGCCTTCCAGAACTTCCAGACGGTGGTTGATCTGCCCAAGCCGGTATTCGGACCGGCGGATCAACACTTCCTTGCGGTGGTCAAGCCATTCACGCAGGACCTGCTTCAGGCCCATCACCATGGGCACCTTGCCCATGGACAGGACGTTCATGTTCAAGGAGAACCTGTTTTCCAGGTCCGTCAGCTTGAACAGCGACTCCATCAGGATGTTGGCGTCGACATTGCGCGAACGCGGCACCAGGACGATGCGAATGTCTTCTGCCGATTCATCGCGGATATCGTCCAGAAGCGGCAGTTTGCGCGCCGTCAGCAGTTCGGCGATCTTCTCGATCAGGCGCGACTTCTGAACCTGGTAGGGGATTTCCGTGACGACAATCGCCCACTGCCCACGGCCGAGGTCTTCGACTTCCCAGCGGGCACGGATGCGGAAACTGCCGCGTCCGGTTTCATAGGCTTCGCGAATGGAACCCTGATCCGACACCAGAAGACCACCGGTCGGGAAATCCGGGCCCTTGATGTATTCCAGCAATTCGCCGGTTTCCGCATTCGGGTTCTTGATCAGGTGCTGGCACGCCTGGCAAAGCTCGAACGCATTGTGCGGCGGAATTGACGTCGCCATGCCAACGGCGATGCCCGACGACCCGTTGCCGAGAAGGTTCGGAAAGCCGCCCGGCAGAACGATCGGCTCCTTGTCCTCACCGTCATAGGTCTCACGGAAATCGACGGCATTCTCGTCCAGCCCGTCCAGCAGTCGCTTGGCGGTATCGGTCATGCGCGCTTCGGTGTAACGCATGGCCGCCGCGTTATCGCCGTCGACGTTGCCGAAGTTGCCCTGGCCGTCGATCAGCGGATAGCGCTGCGCGAAGTCCTGGGCAAGACGAACGAGCGCATCGTAAACCGCCTGGTCGCCATGCGGGTGGTATTTACCGATGACGTCACCGACAACGCGGGCGCATTTCTTGAAGCCAGATCCGGGGTCGAGTTTCAAAAGGCGCATTGCATAGAGCAGGCGCCTGTGCACCGGTTTCAAACCATCGCGCACGTCAGGCAAGGCCCGGTGCATGATGGTCGACAGTGCATAGGCCAGATAGCGCTCTTCCAGCGCATTCTTGAGATTAATGCTCTCAATGCCGCTTGGCGGCGGTGTCGTCTCTTTTCCCATGAATATCTGCTAACCTGTTCGGCGGGCGGGTTCAATTCGCTTGCACGCGGAAAGGGCCGGAACTGGCCGATTTTCAACGGAAATCGGTAGGTCCAGGCAGGCGTGGCTGGCGATGGCGGGCGAAGAAACCTATTGCGGCTGTTCCCGGTTGTCTTTTACAGGCAAATCCGAAATCATCAATGCAATCCTGGATAGGTGCTGAAAGCTCGGCAGGGCCCATTTCGTTCGGAGAATGAACGGGCGATAAAACTGTTCTTTGCCGCAAGCAGTCTTGCTTTCGCGCTCCTGCTTTTTTCTCCATTGGCCGCTTTCGCGCAATCCGCACCATGGAACACGCCTTACGATTCCTACTTCGACCGGCCGGACTTGGCACCTGAGTTCGAGGTTTTGTCCGATGGGGCCGAGATCCGGAAAGTGATGCTTCCAGGCGATGTTCTGCTGGAGATGGAGCGCAAGGATGGCGAAAATACAGATCGCCACCTTTGATCAAAGCGGCCATGGTGCGGTGCTCTGCGTCAAGGGGATCTATCAACTGGCGCGGGCAGCGCTCGACAGCTGTCAGGATGTTGAAAACGAGCGCGTATCGTGTCTTGTGGACGAGGCGCTTGAGCGGATGGATCGTTTCATCCTCGCCAATTCGATCGAGCCTGTCACGATGAGCCAACTGAAGGAGCATAATCAGGCAAAGCTCAGGAAACTCCGCGACGATCTGAGAGGACCGGATGCATCTGGAAAGTTGAAGAGCTGCAAGGCGGACGTTCCCGAGCGCGTGCAATTCCCTGCGCGTCTGGTGTCTGCGTTTGACGAAACCTCCGACGAGGAGTTCAGAGCGAAGGTCGACGACCTGCTGTTGGTTCCACGCCTGCCGGCGATGGACCCGTGTCTTTAGGACAAGGAGCATCGTCATAGACTGCGGACTTGCCGTTGACGATGCGCGCATGTCTTGAAGCGCGCGCAAGGCTTCGGATATCACCGGGCTCCGGAGATCAGAAGGCGCACGGCGTAGAGCAAGTGCCTATGTGACCGGCTTCCATGCGTCACGCGTGGCCGGCTGTACAATCACCATCGCGACTTCGTGAAGCTGATCCGCACTGGCAGGGACCTGAAACGCCATGCCGAGAAACCCAAGCCCAAACAGGATGAAGGCAAGCAGGTGAAAACCTCAGGTTGCGTGAAGGGCTTGTGAGAATCAGCACCATCCCTTAGTTGATCGCCGAGTTTATTTCAGTCACGCAAAACTGCGCGGCGCTTTTTCAGGCGGGTTCATGGCTTCCAAACGCAAATCTTTTCGTTGGCTCTTGGTCGGTTTGGTGGCGCTGGTTCTTGCTGCTGTAGTGGTGTCCTGGAATGATTTTTACCTGTTGCGCCTGAAAACCTATTCCATTCCTTCAGGCAGCATGCGTCCGACCCTGGAGGTCGGTGAAGTTGTTCTTGGGAGAAAAATCTTCCCCTCAATGGGCGAGCACTATGAGCCAGTCCGCGGAGACGTAATCGTTTTCAATATCGCTGCCAAAGGGGCAAACGATTATCTGGAAAGGGTCATCGGCTTGCCGGGCGAGCGCATACGGCTTCAGGACGGCGTGGTGCTGATCAATGATGTGCCTGTTCCACGTCAGGCCCTTGCAGACTATCGCTACGAGGCTTCAGACGGTACTGAGGTCTCTGCTCCGCGATACAGGGAAACTTTGCCGAACGGCAGAAGTTACGAGGTTCTGGATCTCAATCCGCAAGGAGAAATGGACACGACAAGAGAATATGTCGTGCCCGACGGTCATCTGTTTGGAATGGGCGACAATCGGGACAATTCGGTCGACAGCCGTTACACGGATTACGTCGGATATGTACCGCTGAACGAAGTTACCGGTGTCGTTGAGACGATCCTTCTTCGCAAGGGCGAGAGCAGTTCGCTTTGGCAGCCGGTGCAGCCGGAAGCAAATTAGGCATGTTTCTGGAGTTTCAGAAATTCCAGGGGAATTCGGTTCGGTAACGCTTTTCAAGGGCGGTGAGCACCTGGTTTCGTGTGCCGCCGTCCCTGGCCTCATGTTCCTGCACGTATCTGTTCAGGAAAAAGCTCGTCAATTCGAAACCCTGGGTGACATCGGCCCAGGTCAGCTCACTGCCTGCCTGCCGTTGCCCGTCAAGAAGAAAGCTGGGCAGGGGGAGCAAGCGGTCATGATAGGGCGCGCCGGCTTCCCGGCAGACTGCACGGGCGGATTTCGGTGAGACATAGGCAAGGTCTTCGTTGCTGCCGGTGGCGACGCAGGATGAAAGATCAAGACCGATACCGAGGTCACGCAAGACCTCAAGCTCGAAGCGGATCAGAAGCGCGGCTGCCGCGTCCGAAGCCTCCAGATGATCCAGAACCACGGTCAGCGCATTGAACAATCTCGGGTAGGCATGTCTTTCGGGCAGGAGGCGAAGCAGAAAGGCCAGATGCTGGAGCGCTGCCAGACCGAGACTGCTGGTCATGAGGTCACCCGCCCGCAGCGTTTCCGGCTCAATCTGAAACTGGCCGAGATGGTCGGAAAGGCGTGCCTTCCAGGTGAGGGTAAGCTCATTGCCAGGCTGCAGGACAGGCCGGTGCCGCCGGGAACGACCACCACGCACAAGGCCGAGGTGGCGGCCATGATCCAGCGTCATGGCCTCCAGAATGACATCGTTTTCGCCGTGTTTGCGGGTGGTCAGCACCACGCCGCGTCCGCTCCATTCCAAGGGCCGTTTCCCGTTTCACATCTGGCCGGGAGTTTGGCGGATTCGGAGATCCGCGCAAATTATTTCGGAAATTCGAGCCCCATTTCCCGGTAGCGCTCCGGATCGTCCGCCCAGTTCTCCCGAACCTTCACGAACAGGAACAGATGAACGGGAGCTTCGATGATTTCCGAAAGCTCTTCGCGGGCGGCTTGAGAAATCGCCTTGATGGTCTGGCCGCGTTTGCCGAGCACGATGGACTTCTGGCTATCCCGTTCCACGTAAATGGTCTGCTCGATCCTGGCCGATCCATCCTTGCGGGCCTGCCACTGTTCTGTCTCCACGGTGGAGATATAGGGCAGTTCCTCGTGCAGGCGCTCGAACAGCTTCTCACGGGTGATCTCGGCGGCAAGAATGCGAAGAGGCAGATCCGACGGCTGGTCTTCCGGAAAGAGCCAGGGACCGTCCGGAACCTTGGACGCGAAATAGTCCAGAATGGACTGGGTGCCATCGCCGGTCAGAGCGGACACCATGAAGGTCTCTTCAAACGGGACGATTTCATTGATCTTCTGCGCCAGCTGCAGCAGTTTCTCGCGCTTGGCGACATCGGTCTTGTTGAGGATCAGGACCTTGGGCGCCTGTTGGCTGGAAAGGCGTTTGAGGATGTTCTCCACTTCCTCGGTCAAACCTTTTCGGGCATCAACCAGAAGCGCGATCAGATCGGCATCGCGCGCACCGCCCCAAGCGGTATCAACCATGGCGCGATCGAGCCGGCGCTTGGGTTTGAAAATGCCTGGCGTATCGATGAACACCAACTGCGCCGCACCATGCATGGCCACGCCGCGCACGATCGTGCGGGTGGTCTGCACCTTGTGCGTGACAATGGATACCTTGGTGCCGACAAGCTGATTGATCAGAGTCGATTTACCGGCGTTGGGCGCGCCAATGAGGGCAATGAAACCCGCCTTGGTATCGGTCGGCATCTCCGGCAATGGCTCGGGAAGCGGCATGTCGAAACGGCCGGTCGGGGCCTGAAAGCCGTTGTCGTCGTCCTCGTCCATCGGACCGTCATTGGTGGTGTCGTCACTCAACCTGTTCTATTCCTTCCAAACGCCTTCCCGGCGCAGCACGGCTTCAGCCGCATTCTGTTCTGCAATCCGCTTGGAGCCGCCCTTGCCTTCGCCAGGCGGCAGCCCCTGAACGGTAACCGACACGGTAAAATTCGGAGCGTGGTCCGGTCCGTCCCGGGTGGTCACGTCGTATCGCGGCGTCGGCAGGCTCCTGGACTGTGCCCACTCCTGGAGCGTTGTCTTGGCATCGCGCAGCGGTCCCGACCAGGATAGCATACGCGGTTCCCAAAGGCGCGTGATGAAGCTTTCGGCCGCCTCGAAGCCACCGTCCAGATAGATCGCCGCGATGACCGATTCACAGATGTCGGCAAGCAGGGCGGTCTTCTTGCGGCCACCGGTTTGAGCTTCTGCAAGTCCGATTCGCATGGCATCGCCAACGCCGAGCTCCTGCGCGATTTCCGCACACGTCTCACGCTTGACCATATGGTTGAAGCGCCGGGCCAGTTCGCCTTCATCTGCCCGGGGAAAATGCTTGTGCAGCATGGAGGCAATCACGAGGCCGAGAACACGGTCGCCGAGAAACTCCAGTCGCTGATAACTTCCCGCGACCGTTTCGGACGGAGGCAGGGCACTGGCATGAGTCAGCGCTACCCGCAACAGCTCCAGATCACGGAACTCATATTGCAGCGCGCTTTTCAGGGCCGAAACCGGCCCTGGTTGATGATGTTGTCTTTTCATGCTGCCTGCTTGGGCGACCTGTCGCCAAAGCCCCGGTTAGAGTGTTCGGCCAATCCGGTCCCAGCGAACGCTCCACGGCCAGGACCAGATATGCCAGGCTGGCGTTCCTTCCTTGATGGAGAAGAACAGGATTTCGGCACGGCCCATGAAGTTTTCGAACGGCACGTAGCCAACCCTGTCCAGAAAACGGCTGTCGACAGAGTTGTCCCGGTTGTCGCCCATCATGAAGTAATGGCCTTCGGGCACCTTGTACTCGCGGGTGTTGTCCATCTCTCCGTGTGTGGTGAGATCCAGGGTCTCGTAGGAAACGCCGTTCGGCAGGGTTTCCAGGTAGCGCGGCACGCGGCGCACGAGGCCGGACGGTGATTGTTCGATGTAATCGTCGATCCGCTCACGTTTGACCGGTTCACCATTGATATGCACCACGCCGTCGATGACCTGGATTGTATCGCCGGGCAGGCCGATCACACGCTTGATGTAGTCAATGGAGGTATCCCTCGGCAGCTTGAAGACGGCGACATCGCCCCGTTCCGGGTCGGAAGCCCAGATACGGCCACTGAAGGGGCCCAGGCCGAAGGGAAAGGAAAAGCGAGAGTATCCATAGCTGAATTTGGAGACGAACAGATAGTCGCCAATCAGCAATGTATCCTTCATCGAACCGGATGGAATGTTGAACGGCTGGAACAGGAATGTTCGCACGATCAGGGCAAGCAACAACGCCTGGACAATAACCTTGACGGTTTCAACGAGGCCGCCGTCCTTATCCTTCTTGTTTTCCGTCACGCTCATGTTGTCCCTTGATCAAATTTGTCCGGCATTCTGTTCGGCACTGCCACTTACAGCCGGACTCTTATCCGCTAGCGCCTGTTGACGCAATGAGAGGAAGGCCCTTAAGGCTGGGCTTTCAGGAGGAATCCGCCTTTGGAGGTTCAGGCCGGTCGCCCGGCCGGGCCGAAATTACGGCAGAGGCCTGCGCCAGTGGGTAATCGTCTGTATTTATCTGATTGATGGCAGTCCTGAAACCAGAAGGCCCCACCGCCTGCAATCGTTCTGTGCCGCCACCCATAAGGGCTATGGCCGGCTTGCTGGATGCCAGCTTCGCTATGCCCGTCTCTCGCAAGGCGACATCCATGCGAATGCCGCTGCCAAGTGCCTTCGAGCAGGCTTCCCTGAGCGCGAAACGTTTGGCGCAGGAGGCGGCGCGCTTGTTTGATTTGGTTCGCTCGACTTCGGTAAAGACCTGGTAGGTGAAGCGCTCTTCGGACCGTTCGAGAGTTTTCTCGAAACGACGAATATCAATCAGATCGCTGCCAATTCCAGGGATCATGCCTTGCTTTCCAGGTTACGGCGGGATGAGAGCCGGGATCTCAGTTTAGTTGGGCTGGGCAGCCGGCAAAATCAAGCGCTGCCGTCTTCTTCAACGGTGTTGCCCGGGGCGGGAAACAACCGGCCATGTTTGCCAGCGCCCTTGTCGGCGAGTTTGTTTCTGCGCCGCCGCTGATAGACTTCGACACTTTTGTAAACGACCACGTAGGACACCGTCCCGACGACGAGGCCGAGTGGCACAGCGCCAATAAACATCGGCTTGAGCATTGGCCAGAGCGCATCGAGCGACTTCTCGAAAAGGCCATGCTGAAACTGCTGGTGTACCTGGTGCGTATCGGTGTGCGGCGCGCGCCCGTAGAGTATCCACTGCCCAATCTTGAAGGTGAAGGCCCAGATGAACGGGAACGTCAGCGGATTGCCGACGGATGTTCCGAGCGCGGCAGCGATCAGGTTGCCGCGTACCACGTAGGCAAGTGCAAACGCCGTCAGAAAATGGAACCCGACCAGGGGCGTGCAGGAGGCAAAGGCTCCCGCGGCAAAGCCCAGGGCGATCGCGTGAGGGGTCGCAGTCAGGCGCAATACCCGCTTGCCAAAATAACGGGTTGAGCGCGCCCAACTGTTCCGGGGCCAGACGGCGACGCGCAGTCGCTCAATCCGTGTTGGCCTATTTCTCCGGCGAAACAGCATGGTCTAAGGCTCAATCCCGTGTTTTTTGTTCAGCTCAATCCGCGGCTGCCTGGCTTGACAGCAGGCAGAGCGGCCAGTTCTGGCGGCAGGTTGTCCGGTTCATAGGCCGGAACCTTGTATTCTGCCAGCGCTATTACCGGTACCGAGGCATCTGCCTCGCCACCGGATCGGTCGATCAGGCAGGCAACACCCAGGACTTCAGCACCAAGAGCTTTCAACGAGGTTACCGTTTCACGGCTGGAAAGGCCGGTCGTAACGATATCCTCCACAACAATGACTCGGGCGCCTTGCGGCATTTCGAAGCGGCGCAGTCTGAATTCACCGTCTTCCCGCTCCACCCACATGGCAGGAACATCGAGATGACGGGCGGTTTCGTAACCCGGAATGAGGCCACCGAGAGCAGGGGAAACGATGTAATCGATCCTGCCGAGGTCGGAGGCGCGGATCTTGTCGGCAAGCGCCTTGCAGAGCTTTTCCGTCTTGTCCGGATACATGAACACGCGAGCCTTCTGCAGGAAGACCGGGCTGCGCAGACCGGAGGTCAGAATGAAGTGGCCTTCCAGAAAGGCTCCGGCCTCGCGGAATACGGCCAGAACTTCATCGCGTGTCATTATCAGATCCCCTCAAAATTCTTCGGCGGCTGCGCGCCGGCCTGTGGTTTATCAGCGGTGTTGTCCACTCGAAAGCGGCTTTGTCGTTTTGTGCCGGTTGCCACTGGCAGCCTAGCCATTCACACGACTGACGCTGGAAACATTAGGCTTGCTACGCAGCTGGTTTATGATCCTGTTCAGGTGTTTCAGATCCCAGACTTCAAGATCAATGATCATCTGATGGAAGTCCGAAGCGCGCTGCATCATCTTGACGTTGTCGATATTGCCGCTGTTTTCGCCGATCACCTGGGCAATGGTTGCAAGGGAACCGGGTTCGTTTGCAGCAGATATGTCCAGGCGCGCAGGGAACCGTTCCGGATTGTTGACGTCAATGTCCCAGCGAACGTCGACCCAGCGCTCTGTCTGGTCATCGAATTCCTTCAGGGACGGCGATTGTATTGGATAGATGGTCAGTCCTTCGGACGGGGTCAAGATGCCGACGATGCGATCACCGGGAACAGCTCCGCCATCGGGTGCGAAGGTAACCGGAATGTCTCCGGACAGACCGCGGATCGGCAGGGCTGGTCCTTCTTCGGCCTCGCCGTTGGCGTTTGCTGCGGCCTTGTCTGCATCAATCTCTCCAGGAGGTATGCGGAACTTCAGGCCGTGACCCTGTTTCAAGCCGAACCAGCCTTCTTCCAGCGGCGGGCCGGAAAGGGCCACGCGCTCGTCCTGATAGTCCGGATGGGCTGACTTCAGAACCAGCTGGGCCGAAAGATCGCCGCGACCGACGGCGGCCAGCAAATCGGCAACGCTGGCCTGGTGCAAAAGATCGAGAATGGCTTCCAAGAGGTCTTCCGAATAAGCCTTGTCCGCCCGGGCAAAGGCGCGCTTCAGAATGTGTTCTCCGAGGGCTCCGTACTGCTTGCGCACCGACTCCCTGGTGGCGCGGCGGATTGCGGCACGCGCCTTGCCGGTAACGGCAATCGCTTCCCAGGCTGGCGGCGGCGTTTGCGCGGGCGAACGAATGATCTCGACTTCGTCGCCGTTATGCAACTCGGTCACCAGCGGCATGATCTTGCCGTTGACCTTGCAGCCAACACAGGTGTTGCCGATGCCGGTATGAACCGCATAGGCAAAATCGATCGGCGTTGCGCCCCGGGGCAGGGCGATCAGCCGGCCCTTGGGGCTGAAGCAGAAGACCTGGTCGTGGAAGAGTTCCAGCTTGGTATTTTCCAGAAACTCTTCCGGTGTGTCCCCCTGCGCCAGCAATTCGGTGGTTCTGCGCAGCCATTCGAAGGCGCGGCAGTCTTCCGTGTGACGGGCAATATTGCGACCGCCGAACTCGCCATCCTTGTAGAGTGCATGTGCGGCGATGCCGTATTCCGCGACCCGGTTCATCGAAATGGTCCGGATCTGCAGTTCCACGCGCTGGCGGGACGGTCCGACAATCGTGGTGTGGATCGACTTGTAGTCGTTCTGCTTGGGCGTGGAGATATAGTCCTTGAACCGACCGGGGACGGTCGGCCAGGTCGTGTGAATGACGCCCAGCACACGATAGCAGGCTTCCACGGTGCCAACCGTGACGCGGAACCCGTAGATATCGGAGAGCTGCTCGAAGCCGATGGCCTTGCGCTGCATCTTGCGGAAGATCGAGTAAGGGCGCTTTTCGCGCCCCTTCACCAGGGCGGCCATGCCCCGTTCGCTGAGGCGTTCCGTCAGCGTTGTCTCGATGTCCAGGATCAGGTCACGGTTGCGTTCGCGCAGGTCGACCAGACGGTCGGTGATGGTCTCGTAGGCTTCGGGATTGAGCGTGTGGAAGGCAATGTCTTCCAGCTCCTCGCGCATGTCGTGCATGCCCATGCGCCCGGCAAGCGGCGCATAGATTTCCATCGTTTCTTCGGCAATGCGCCCACGCTTGTGCTCCGGCATATGGTGGAGCGTGCGCATGTTGTGCAAGCGGTCGGCGAGCTTGACCAGAAGCACGCGGACGTCATCGGCAATGGCAAGCAGAAGTTTACGGAAGTTTTCAGCCTGCTTGGCTTTCTGGGAGACCAGATCCAGTCGCTTGATCTTGGTCAGACCCTCGACCAGCTTGCCGATTTCCTCACCGAACAGGGAGTCGATCTCGGCGCGGGTCGCATCGGTGTCCTCGATGGTGTCATGCAGCAGGGCGACCGCAATAGTGGCGTCGTCCAAGCGCAGGTCCGTAAGGATCGCGGCAACTTCGAGAGGATGGGAGAAGTAGGGGTCGCCAGACGCACGCGTTTGAGAGCCGTGTTTCTGCATGGCATAGACGTAAGCCTTGTTGAGCAAGGCCTCGTCGGCGTCCGGATTGTAGCGCGTAACCCGTTCAACGAGTTCGTATTGACGCATCATGGCCGCAACCGACCCTGGCAAACGGCTGAGACATCAGCGCGACAGACAAAAGCCGTCTGAAGCGCCGGGGCGTTCCCGCCGCGCTTCAGACGAACCTGTGAACTCAAATCAGACGTCGTCGGTCCGCTCCGGCGGAACGAGGCCTTCCAGGCCGCGCAGCAGGTCTTCTTCGGACATGCGGTCAAACTCGACAGCGCTGTCGTCAACGTTGTTGACCTGCGTCATCTGATGCTGGTTGGGGGACGGTACCATCGGCACGGCATCGGCCTCAGGCTCATCCACTTCCACATACTTCTGCAGAGAGTGGATCAGGTCCTCTTTCATGTCTTCCGGGCTGACGGTCTGCTCGGCAATCTCACGAAGCGCAACAACGGGATTCTTGTCGTTGTCACGGTCAATGGTCAGCGGCGAACCGCTTGAGATCATGCGAGCGCGATGCGCAGCAAGCAGCACCAGCTCAAACCGGTTTTCGACCTTGTCGATGCAGTCCTCGACGGTCACGCGCGCCATTCGACGTCTCCATAGGCTTAAGGAACTTGAAGAACCAGCGTATAGTGTTCACGTTTCCAAAAAGCAACCCCTTGTCATATTTGAGAGGACTATCGCTGGTATTGGAACGCACAGACAAAAAATCCGATGTTTTTTTGTCTCATTTCGCGCAGCCTATTCGCTTTTGCATTGCGGCGCTCCAATATTATGGTGTAGTCCACTAGTAACGGCCCTTTCCAGAATCAGAAGGCCGTTGACAAAACAAAACGATAAGCTGTGTGACGCCGCGGTATACGCGGTAAACTTACAGCAAAATATACGTCGCCTTATAGTGTCTGCCTGGAATTAGGTCGCGGGAAACTGGTTCCTCCAACGCAAAATTTCAAGAGCGGCGTATATGACTCGGAAAGGTTTCAAATAAGATGTTTGACGCTCGAGAAAAAGTTGCTTTGTTCATTGATGGGGCGAACTTGTACTCAACGGCCAAAGCGATTGGCTTTGATATCGACTACAAACGTTTGCTGAAAGAGTTCCAGGGACAGGCGTATCTTTTGCGCGCGTATTATTACACCGCGTTGATTGAAGATCAGGAATATTCCTCCATACGTCCGCTGATCGATTGGCTCGACTACAATGGCTACAAGGTCATCACCAAACCGGTGAAAGAATTTGTCGATAGCGCCGGCCGCCGCAAGGTGAAGGGCAATATGGACATTGAGCTGGCTGTGGATGCCATGGAACTGGTGGAATCCGTCGACCATGTGGTCCTCTTCTCCGGTGACGGCGACTTCCGCTCTCTGGTTGAAGCGTTGCAGCGCAAGGGCCGCAAGGTGAGTGTGGTTTCGACGCTCAAGACCCAGCCACCGATGATCGCCGATGATCTGCGCCGTCAGGCCGATCACTTCATCGATCTGGCGAGCCTTGCAAACAAGATCGGACGCGATCCCTCGGAACGTCCAGCCCGCCCGCAAACGCCCGCGCACGTTGATGAAGACGACGACGACGACGATTACTGAGGCTTATCCGGGCAATGTCCGAGCGTATTGCAGATAGCTGGCCGGTCGATCCGCCGCCGGATTGCTTGGCCTGTCCGCGCCTCGTCGCCCTGCGCGAGGAGTTGAAGGCTGTTCATCCCGACTGGCATAATGCGCCGGTGCCTTCATTCGGAGACGCGTCTCCAAGCTTGCTGATCATCGGCCTTGCGCCGGGTATGAAGGGGGCCAACTGCACCGGCCGTCCTTTCACGGGCGACTATGCCGGGGACCTTCTTTACCAGACGATGATCGAGTTCGGCTTTGCCGAAGGCACCTATCAGGCCCGGCCGGACGACGGTTTGCGGCTGAAAGAGGCGATGATCACCAACGCAGTGCGTTGTCTGCCGCCGCAGAACAAGCCGACCGGCGCTGAAATCAAGACGTGCCGCCCGTATCTGCTGTTGACGCTTGATGCCAATCCTTCGATCAAGGCTGTGCTCGCGCTTGGCCGCATCGCGCATGAAACCTTCCTGACGGCCCTTGATCAACGCAGGGCATCATTCCCCTTTGCGCATGGCGCACAGCACGAGCTTCCCGGAACGGGACTGACACTTTTCGACAGCTATCACTGCTCGCGCTACAACACCAACACCGGCCGCCTGACCGAGGAAATGTTCCACTCAGTATTCAGGCAGATCCGCTCGTTCATTCCCTGAGTGGGGGAGGGCCTTCGGCGACGTTTCAGCCGATTGGTGTTTTGGGCGGTCAGTATCCCGGCAAAGACAAGGCTGCTCTCGGGAGCGCGCCACATATTCTGCCTCATCCTGAGGAAGCGCGTGAACGCTGTCTCGAAAGATGAGCCACTTGTTTCTGCTTCTGAGTATACCGCCATAATCGAGACAGACCTGAAGGTCTCCTCAGCATGAGTTAATCAGGTGCGGATTACCAAAATACTCAAAGCTTCAGGCTAACCAGATATCCTGCCATCACTCTTCCGAGTGCGGTGCCTTTTGATAGGCCTCAGCGTCGGCAATCAGCCAGCCATTGGGGCCGAGATGCTCCTGCGGCTTGAAACGGGCCTTGTAGGCCATCTTTTGAGAGCCGTTGACCCAGTATCCCAGGTAGACGTAAGGCAGGCTCATCTTGCGGGCACGCTCGATGTGATCGAGGATCATATAGGTGCCGAGGGGCGTCTTGGTGTAATCAGGATCATAGAAGGAATAGACCATCGACAATCCGTCCGAGAGCTGATCGGTAAGCGCGACGCCCAGCAACGGCCCTTCGCCAGCGCCGGTAATGAAGCTGTTCGGACCGCGTCGCCGGTATTCCAGCACCAGCGTTTCGACATGGGTGTCTTCAACCATCATCGCATAATCAAGAACGCTCATTTCCGTCATGCCGCCATTCTCATGGCGAGCCTCCAGATAGTCGCGGAAGAGATCGTACTGTTCCGCTGACGGGCTGGGCGGAAGACAGGCGCCAACGATATCGGATCCTGATTTCCAGACGCGCTTGAAGGATTTGGTCCACTTGAAATCATCGACCCGCACACGCACCGAGATACAGGCCTGGCAACGTTCGCAGGCCGGGCGATAGGCGATGTTCTGGCTGCGTCGGAAACCGCCTTGCGTGAGCACTTCGTTGAGCGCACCGGCGCCATGGCCGACAAGATGGGTGAAGACCTTGCGCTCTTGTTTCCCCTCAAGATAGGGGCAAGGTGCGGGCGCAGTCAGATAGAACTGCGGATGATCTGTGGGGTGCCGTGTCACCGTCTTGTCCCGCGAAACCTTTTGATTTGTTCTCTATTCCGGGTCCTATAGTCCGTAATACCATGGCGCGACCAGTGAGAAGGTCAACCATAAAATGAGCGCGAGCGGGGTACCAGCCCGCACAAAGTCGTTGAACTTGTAGTGACCTGGCCCCATGACGATCAGGTTGGTCTGATAACCGATGGGAGTCGCGAACGACGAGTTGGCCGCAATGATCAGACAGACGACGAACGCTTCCGGATTTGCGTCGATCTGATTCGCCAGATTGATCGCAATCGGAGTGAACAGAACGGCGGCCGCGTTGTTCGACAGGAAGTTCGTGAGGATCATCACGATAAAGAACAGGGCCGACAGCATCACGGTCGGCGATGACCCGGCCAGCAGATGAACAAGTCCGGTGGCAATGGCATTTGCTCCGCCTGTTCCCTCAAGCGCAACGGCGGCAGCCAGTGATGCCCCCACCAGCATGAAGATGCGGCTGTCGATGGCGCGCATGGCCTGCCGAACGTTGAGGCAGCCTGAAACGATCATCGCAAACGTACCGGCCACGGCAGTGGTGACAATCGGGACGAGGCCGCTGGCGGCCAGTGCGACGACAAAGGCAAAAATGACGAGCGCCCGCGGTGCGTAACGCTTGCGCGGCACCTCGGCCATCGACCAGTCCAGCAACAGGACGTCGCGATTGCCGCGGAGGCGCGCAATCGCCTCTTCGCTACCGGCCACAAGAAGCACGTCGCCGGCTTCCAGGCGAATGTCGTTCATTGCCATGCGCGGCATGCGGCTGCGGCGCTGGATGCCCATCACCAGGCAGCCTGTGTCAGTGTAGAAGGCCGACTGGGGAAGGGTGCGCCCCATAAGGCGGGAGGCGGGGGCCACCACCGTTTCCGCCAGGCTGATTGTGCCTGCCGGGGCCTGTGTCTCGCGGCCTGAGCCGTTCGCATCGGAATCGGCTTCCATCAGCGGCTGCCTGCGGGCCAAGGCATTGGCAAGGGCGGTGCGCGTTGCAGCCACAATCACCGTGTCACCGGGTGACAGCACAACGTTTTCAAACGGCGGCAGAACAGGTTTCTGACCACGCTGAACCAGTCTTACGGTCATGTCCTTCAATTGCGGGAACATGCCGGACACGGATTCTACACCCACCAGAGGGTGGCCGTAGGTGATCTCGATCTGCGCGATGAACTGCTTTCCGGAAGAACTCTGAAACTCTTCCGCCATGGTTTTGCGCACCGGAAGCAGCTTCGGCATGATGAACAGCACATAGATCGAGCCGACGCCGGCCATGATCAGCCCGATTGGAGTGAAGCTGAAGAAGGTCAGCCGCAGATCGGAGCTTTGCGCGGCGAAATTCGCCACTAGCAGGTTTGTGGACGACCCGATCAACGTCGTCATGCCGCCAAGAATTGCCAGATAGGACAGCGGCATCAGAACCCGGGCAGGGGACTGACCAACCGTGGCGGCAACGGCGGTCAGGATTGGCAGGAACATGACCACGACAGGGGTGTTGTTCAAAAACGCGCTGAGGGCGGCCACGGTCAACAGAACGGGGATCGCAGCTCGCAGCGACCGTCCCCGTGTCATTTTCACGATGGCCTTCGCCGGTCCTTCCAGGGCATCGGTCTGGAACAGGCCCTGGCCGATGATCAGCAGACAAATGACCGTAATCAGCGCCGGGTTGGAAAAGCCGGACAGGAAGTCGCCGGTGGCTATGAAAGACCCATCCGGCTTTTGAACCGGAAACAGCGCAAAAATTACAATGAAGGCGGAAACCGAGCCAAGGGCGATTGTTTCAATCGCATAACGCTCAAGGGCGTAAAGGACGACAGTGGACGCGATCACCACGAAGGTCAGCGCCATTGCAATATCAACTGAGTGCATTCACCTGCCCAAAGCCAGCTCGGCCAATTTCAAGAAACCACACTCTAAAGCAGGCGGTCCCGGCAATGGAAGAGCCTTAAGACAATATTGCCGTTGATATATTCGTGTCACGAGATGACACTTTTAATGTTGAACTGCCAGATATTGTGATTTGGTCCCAAGATTGGGAACCCTTGAAGTCAAGCCGCGTTGAAGAAGTCATGAGTTCAGAAAATGCAAGTTCGCCGTCGCTAACGAGACATCTTCCCTTGCTGGTCTTGTTTCTGGCTATCGTTTTGGGGGTGGGCATAACGATCGGCATCCTGAACACGCCGGGCGCCTGGTACGAAGCTCTCACAAAGCCACCGTTCAATCCCCCAAACTGGGTATTCGCGCCTGTCTGGACCATTCTTTATGTGATGATCGCGATTGCGGGCTGGCGAACATACCTGCGTGCGGGCAACAGCCGTATCATGCAAATCTGGTACGGGCAGCTGATCCTCAACTGGATCTGGTCGCCGCTGTTCTTCACCCTGCACTTCATGTGGACGGCCTCAGCCGTCATCGCGGTGATGCTTTATCTGATCCTGAATTTCATCGGAGGCAATTGGCGCGCGGACCGTTTGTCCGCGCTGCTGTTCATTCCCTATGCGCTCTGGACAACATTCGCTGGCCTGTTGAACCTGTCGCTCGCGCTCTTGAACTGACGTTACATCTGTCAGCGCGCGTGGTCCTGATGGTAGGCGGAGTTGATCACCACCGTTCCCAGAACAAGGTCGTGCAACAAGCGTTTTCGGTTGGAAAACAGAGACACCAGCAGAACGAACGGTGTCAGCAGAGAGATCGAAAACCAGAACAGGATGACATGGACGGCTGCCAGAAGCGGGTAGGGCTTGGCTCCATACCAGAGGCGCATTTCCAGCCCCATGGCGCGCATGCCGAGGGTTGATGCCTGCGGGCCACCAAGGGTGAAGGCAACATAGAGCAGCGCAACAGCCGTCGGCAGGATGCCATAAAGCAGAAAGCCAAGGCCCAGAGTGAAGACGCCCAGGAAGAACACGACGATCCCTGCGCCGAAGGTGAACAGCGTTATCACGATCAGATCGATGAAAAACGCAAAGATGCGCCGACTGCGCACACCGGAAAACAGCTCCGGATTGCTCACAGGATCGAAAACGTCCTGACGGGCATAATCGGAGGTGGTTTCTGCAGACATGGCGCGGCTCCCTTGGGTTCGTTGTCTGTAATGTGGGGATTGGCGGCACGTTTCGCAATTATGTGCCGCGCGCCGCTATCGTTGTCTGCAATTCACCCACACCTGGCCCATTCCTTCATGACGAACCTGACGGTCCAATTCGGGATGAGCGGGAGGCGTGCATACAGTTCAACAGGAAGACACGACGGTGCCCCGGCTCAATCCATCCGCTCGCCGATTTCCAGGTAACGCACCACAAAAGCGCGCTCGCGCAAGGCCGCGATGATTCGCTCGCCATGCGGACGGTCGAAGGCTTCGAAAGTGACGTCCAGCGTTGCCCCCTTGGCAGGAACGTTGAGGAACAGACGATGGTGTTCCACATCGACCACATTGCCCTGCATGTCGCCGATGACGGTCGCGATTTCGCCGAGAACACCCGGCCGGTCCGGGGTGTCGATCCGGATCGACACCAGTTTGCCATCACGGGCAAGTTCACGGACCACTATCTTCGATAGCAGCCGAGGATCGATGTTGCCGCCGCACAGGACAAGACCAACCCTTTTGCCTGCGAACCGTTCGGGATCTGTCAGCAACGCTGCAAGACCGGCAGCGCCAGCGCCTTCGGCAATGGTTCGCTGCAAGGTCAGATAGGCGTTGATCGCACGTTCGATGCTGCTTTCCGAAACCAACAGAATATCATCGACAGCTCTTTTGACGACTTCGGTTGTCAGAACGCCGATGTCGCGCACCGCAATGCCTTCGGCGATGGTTGCGCCCTCGCAGCGCACGTCCTTGCCGTAGAAAGCCCCCCACATGCCGGGATAAAGCGTCGTCTCGACGCCGATCACTTCGATTGAGGGCTTGATGGCCTTGGCTGCAGTGGCAATTCCTGCGATCAGCCCGCCGCCGCCCACAGGCACGACCAGGACATCGAGATCCGGCTGCTGCGCCAGCATTTCAATGCCGATAGTTCCCTGGCCATGAATGACATGGGCATCGTCGTAAGGGTGCACCCAGACGAGATTGTTCAGCTCAGCCAGCCTGTCGGCTTCTTCCTTTGCCTCGGCCAGCGTGTTGCCGGCCAGAACGACTTCTGCCCCGTGGTTACGGGTTGCCGAGATTTTCACGAATGGCGTCAGGACCGGCATGACGATGGTTGCCGGTATGCCGAGTCGTCCGGCGTGATAGGCAACACCCTGGGCATGGTTGCCTGCGGAGACCGCGATCACGCCGCGTTTCTTTTCATCCGCCGTCAGACTGGAGAGTTTCACCAGTGCCCCGCGTTCCTTGAAAGCGCCGGTAACCTGCATGTTTTCGTATTTCACGAAGACATCGGCTCCGGTCAGTTGCGAGAGACGCGGGGCAGGCAGGCACGGGGTTTCGATTACGGCGCCGCGCAAAAGGGCGGCCGCCTCCTGAACCCTGGTAAACGTGACTTCGTCAGCACGGCTGACCTCGGCAGAGGTCATTTCCCGCCTGCCAGCATCTCGGCCACCTTGGGGGCGAAATAGGTCAGGATACCGTCGGCGCCTGCGCGCTTGAAGGCCAGCAGGCTTTCCAGCATGGCCTTGTCTCCGTCCAGCCAGCCGTTTCCAGCGGCCGCCTTGATCATCGCGTATTCGCCGGACACCTGATAGGCGTAGGTTGGAACCTGGAACTCGTCCTTGATCCTGCGGACAATGTCGAGATAGGGCATGCCCGGCTTGACCATCACCATGTCGGCGCCTTCTGTAATATCCAGTTCGGCTTCTCGCAGGGCCTCGTCGGTGTTGGCCGGGTCCATCTGGTAGGTGCGCTTGTCGCCGATCAAGGTGCCGGACGAACCGACGGCGTCGCGGAACGGACCATAGAAGGCAGAGGCGTATTTGGCCGAATAGGCCATGATCTGCGTTCCACGGTGCCCTTGTGAATCGAGAGCCTGGCGAATGGCTCCGATGCGGCCGTCCATCATGTCGGACGGGGCGATGACATCCGAACCCGCTTCCGCCTGCACCAATGCTTGCCGGCAGAGCTGATCGACAGTTTCGTCATTCAGGATCGTGTCGCCGTCCATCAGCCCGTCATGACCGTGGCTGGTGTATGGGTCGAGCGCGACGTCCGTCATCAGGCCGAGGTTCAGTCCTTCCGCCTTGATGGCGCGCAAGGCACGGCAGGTCAGATTTTCCGGATTGAGCGCCTCGGACCCTGTTTCGTCGCGCAGACCGGGATCGGTATAGGGAAACAGCGCCAGTGCGGGAATGTTCAGCTTTGCCGCCTTCTCTGCGTCGCGCACGGCTTCGTCCACCGACAGGCGCAGGACATCCGGCATGGACGGCACTGCCTGGCGGATATTCTCGCCGTCCACGAGGAAGATCGGCCAGATCAGATCATCGACCGTGAGATTGTTTTCCCGCACCAGACGGCGCGACCAGTCGCTCTGGCGGTTGCGACGCATGCGGGTACCGGCCAGGAGGGTGTCCATGTGGTCGGAGGTGATCTGCGGAAGGGGGGATTTTGACGACATGGGCCCTGTCTGTTCGCTAATCGACGTTGGAAGGCGTATTCTGATGGAAGTGAGCCGCCAATCTATCACGCAGATTGACGCAATCAAATATTCTGAAAAACAACTGAATTTAATATGGAAAAAGAGATTGTTTGACGTTTGCGTCAAATATGCTTTAGTGCTGCCGCGAAGTCAGGACGCAGACCTTTCCGGGGGAGGAATCGCGTCGCCACCGCTTGAGGGAGGATAATCCGTGGACTTTTCACTGAACGAAGATCAGCGCGCCTTTCAGGACATGGCGGCAAGCTTTTCGCGCGACGAACTCGCGCCTTTCGCCAAGGAGTGGGACGAAGAAAGCCATTTCCCGATACCCACGTTGCGCAAGGCGGCAGAACTTGGTTTTGGCGGCATCTATGTGAAGGAAGATGTCGGTGGTTCGGCTCTTACCCGGCTGGATGCGACACTGATCTTCGAGGAATTGTCCAGGGGCTGCACGTCGACGGCGGCCTATATCTCCATTCATAACATGGTGGCCTGGATTATCGACACCTACGGCTCGGAAGAGCTGCGCCAGAAGTATCTCCACCGGCTTTGCACCATGGAGCTGCTCACAAGCTACTGCCTGACCGAGCCTGGGTCCGGATCGGATGCGGCAAGTCTGCGCACCAGCGCCAAGGATGATGGTGACCATTATATCCTGAACGGCTCCAAGGCATTTATCTCCGGCGGCGGCGTCAGCGATCTTTATGCGGTCATGGTCCGCACGGGCGGCGAGGGGCCTTCCGGCGTTTCCTGTGTTCTGGTTGAAAAGGGGACCCCCGGTCTCAGCTTCGGTGCCAACGAGGTGAAGCTCGGCTGGAAAAGCCAGCCGACGGCCCAGGTCAATTTTCAGGATTGCCGGGTGCCGAAGTCGAACCTGATCGGATCGGAAGGCCAAGGCTTCAAGATCGCCATGGCCGCGCTTGATGGCGGCCGCCTCAATATCGGCGCCTGCTCGATGGGGGCCGCACAGGCCTGCCTGGACCACGCCCTGGCTTATGTGCAGGAACGCAAGCAGTTCGGCCGTCCGATTGCAGACTTTCAGGCACTTCAGTTCCGCCTTGCTGATATGGCGACCGAGCTGGAAGCAGCCCGGCTTTTGTTGCACAAGGCAGCTTCGGCGGTGGATGCGAAATCTCATGACGCCACCAAACTCGCGGCCATGGCCAAGCGGCTTGCTACCGACACCGGCTTCAAGGTGGTCAACGAAGCGCTACAGCTTCATGGTGGCTACGGTTATCTGCGCGACTATCCGATCGAGCGCTATTTCCGCGATGTCCGGGTGCACCAGATTCTGGAAGGCACCAATGAGATCATGCGGCTGATCATTGCGCGGCAGTTGCTGAAGGACTGATGGAGTTTTCCGATCCACTCCGTTGAAACGACTCTTCTTTTTGCGAGGCGCCAGTGAGCGACGACATTCTTTTCCAAAAGCGTGGCAAGGCCGGGTTTGTCATTCTGAACAGGCCCAAGGCACTGAATGCGATCAATCATGCCATGGTCAAAGCCATGGCCAAACAATTGACGCGCTGGGCGGAAGATCCGGAAATCGCTCACATCGTCGTCACAGGCGCTGGCGACAAGGCCTTTTGCGCAGGGGGCGACATTCGCAGCATTTATGATGCGCGCATGGGCGGGCAGACGGATGGACTGAGTGCCTTTTTCCGTGACGAGTATATTCTCAATGCACAGATCAAGGCCTATCCGAAGCCTTACGTCGCGCTCATCAACGGGATCGTCATGGGCGGCGGCGTTGGGGTGTCGGTTCATGGCAGCCACCGGATCGGCACTGAAAAGACGCTGTTTGCCATGCCTGAAACCGGGATCGGTTTTTTTCCCGACGTCGGCGGAACATACTTCCTGCCGCGCATGCCTCGGAACAGTGGAATTTACTGTGCGCTCAGCGCAGGCAGGTTGAAACAGGGCGATGCGCTGGCAACAGGTGTGTTGACCCATGCCATATCCGAAGAAAGCCTTGTTGATCTGGAACGGGACCTGGAAACGGCAGACGATGTCGGCGCCGTGCTCGCCCCTTATCTCGTTACGCCGGACAAGGGGCCTCTGTCGGACAATCTCGACGTCATCGACGAGGTTTTTTCGGCTGCGGCGGTGGAAGACATTCTGTCGCGCCTGGAAAAATCGGACACAGACTTTGCCGCGAAGACACTGGGTGCTATCCGGCAAAAATCTCCGACAAGTGTTCTTCTCGCTTTCGAACAGATGAAACGAGGCAGCCAGCTTTCCTTCAACGAATGCATGAAGCTTGAGTATCGCATCGTGTCCCGCATCCTGCAGGGAACGGAGTTCTACGAGGGCATACGTGCGGTGCTTGTCGACAAGGATCAGACGCCAAAATGGTCGCCTTCCCAGATTAGCCAAGTGGACAGCGCCGATCTGGCGTCGTATTTCGAGGAACCTGCTGACGGAGACCTGCCGCTCGGCTAAGCCCAATCTGACCCGGACATTCCATGATTACCAGCTTTCAGGACCTGATCGATTCCCGCCCGCCCTGGAGCACGCTTCTGATCTGGTATCTGCGCGGCATCGCGATCATTCTCATTGGCGGTGGCGTTATCTATTGGGCGCGCATCATTGGCATTGTCGAATGGCGCGGCCTGTGGTTCTGGGACATGCCCGTGGCCATGCAGGGTGCCATCGTCTTTTTCGCTGTGCTGGATCTTGTGGCAGCGACCGGTCTTTGGCTGACCGTTTCGTGGGGCACGGTCATGTGGATCTTCCGCTGTGCTTGCCAGATCGTCATGCACACCGCCTTCTCAGATCTCTATGGACGACGTCCTTATGAGATCGCCTTCTATCTGCTGACAATCGCGATTTATGCGGCGCTGGCGTTCCTGATGGACAGGGAGAACAAGGCCAATGCCATCTGACCGCAGTTGAATCAGTTTTTGAAGAGGCTGGAACGGCGGTTCAAGACGGCCAGCCAACAGATTCAAAACCAACATGAAATCTTTCTGGGAGGAAACCATCATGAGCACTATCGGATTTATCGGCCTCGGCAACATGGGTGGACCGATGGCGATCAATCTCGTCAAGGCTGGGCACAGGGTCCTCGGCTTCGATCTGTCCGATAAGGCCATCGCGGCGCACGAGGCGGAAGGCGGTGAAAAGGCCGCCGGCGTTGCCGAACTGGCTGCCGCAGCCGATGTGATCGTCACCATGCTGCCGGCCGGCAAACATGTTCGCCAGATCTATGAAGGCGAGGGGGGCATCCTCGAGAATGCCAAACCCGGTACTCTCATGATCGATTCCTCGACGATTGACGTCGACAGCGCCCGGGCGGTCAGCGCGGCGGCAGAGGCGAAAGGCATGAAGATGGTCGACGCACCGGTCTCCGGCGGTGTTGCCGGCGCCGCCGGTGGCACCTTGACCTTCATGGTCGGGGGGGCGGTGGAAGCGTTCGAAGAGGCCAAGGCCTATCTCGACATCATGGGCAAGACCATCGTTCATGCCGGCGATGCGGGAACCGGTCAGGCGGCGAAGATCTGCAACAACATGATCCTCGGCATTTCCATGATCGCCGTGTCGGAGGCATTCGTGCTTGCCGAGAAGCTGGGTCTCGACAAGCAGAAGTTGTTCGATATCTCGTCGACGGCCTCCGGCCAGTGCTGGTCCCTGACATCCTACTGCCCGGTGCCGGGGCCGCTGCCATCCTCGCCGGCGAACCGGGATTATCAACCTGGGTTTGCAGCCGCGATGATGCTCAAGGATTTAAAACTTGCTCAGGAAGCAGCAAATTCGGCAGGCGCGGCAACGCCTTTGGGCGCGGAAGCCGCGGCGCTCTACTCTCTCTTCTGTAACTCGGGTGGCGAAACCCAGGATTTCTCTGGGATTGTGAAGTTCCTGCGGGGAACATCATGAACAACAAGTTAAAGGGAAGTCTAAAACGGCCCTGAGAAGTTAACGGATGATTCAGCGTGTCTCTTAAGCGGATTTTAGAATCGCTCGGTTAGATTGCGAAACAAGGCGGGAAAATATCCGTCCAAAGACAGGTACTATAAGAGGCGCAATCACATGATCACCGCAAGTAGGGCAGTTGATACTGTTGGGCAGAACGAAGGGGAAGAGCTTGAGATCAAGCCGCTTTACCTCGAGGCTCTGACACTCGTTGAGAGACTGCATCGCCGTCTGCTCGACGTCATCAAGGACGAATTCGACCGTATGGGCCGGTCCGATGTGAACAGCGTGCAGGCTCTGCTGCTGTTCAACATCGGCGACAGCGAACTGACGGCCGGTGAGCTGCGGACACGCGGCTACTACCTGGGGTCGAATGTCTCCTACAATCTGAAGAAGCTGGTTGAGACAGGATACATCCACCATCAGCGTTCGCGCATGGACCGTCGGTCCGTCCGCGTCAGCCTGACGGAAAAGGGAACGGAAGTCGCCAAGATCGTGAACGATCTTTATGAGCGTCACATGTTGTCCGTCGAACAGGTCGGCGAAATCGGCCCGCAGGACTTTGTGGCACTGAACAAGTCCCTGCGCCGCCTGGAGCGGTTCTGGACCGATCAGATCCTGTACCGACTGTAAGACAGTCACGGCACTTTCAAATGAAATGGCACCGTCCAGCGGGCGGTGCTTTTTCTTTTTGAGCCTGAATTTGCTGGCTACACACAAATTGTCGCATCGCAATTTGCTTGCGGCGGAAAATCAAAGTTATGATGTCAGCGGTTTCGTCTTCTAACGCTGCGTTGACATCTTGTGGTCACATTGAAATGGCTTTGTGCGGTGCTCCTGACACCGAGATGGTTAAAAAATCAAGCGATTTGTTAACTCCCTTCCGATAGGACTGGGGGCAGGAACCGCCGGGGTGGTCCTATTGTGTTGGGCTGATCCCGAGTACATGAAGAAAATTTGCGCGGAAATGCGCTGCAACATGGGGTCGGCGATGAACCTTTTATCCGGATCGTTCGGGATAAAGCGTCACTTGAAGTGGACTGCTGGAAAAACGCTCAAGAGCATGATCGTGCTTGGCGTGGCAACGCCGGCCATGGTTGCAAGTGCTGCCCAGGCACAGACGGCCCCGATGACATTCGCCCAGAACCAGCAGGTTGAATGGACGGATAACTTCGATATCGCGACAGACCACATCACCGAAGTGAAGTCTTCCGCTCCGACGTTGTCGCCTCAGACGGCCGACTACATCGCTGCGGCCATCGATCGCTATCAGCGCATCGTCCAGGCTGGTGGATGGGGAACCGTCTCCACGGGTGGCAAGGCGCTGCGCATCGGTGCCAAGGATCCGCGCGTTGTCGAACTGCGCCGCCGTTTGATAGTGTCCGGCGATCTGGAACAGCAGGCAGGCCTGTCGGATACGTTTGATTCCTATGTGGACGCAGGTTTGCGCCGCTTCCAGCTTCGTCACGGATTGATTCCGGACGGGGTAATGGGCGACAGCACCGTGACCGCCTTGAACATTCCGGCCGACGTACGTCTCCGTCAGCTCGAAACCAACATGATCCGCATGCGTTCCATGTCCGGTTTCCTGGGGGACCGCTATGTGATGGTCAACATTCCGGCTGCGGAGATCGAAGCTGTTGAAAACGGCATGGTCCGCTCGCGCCACACGGCCGTTGTTGGCAAGATCGACCGTCAGACTCCGATCCTCAACAGCAAGATTTACGAGCTGAACTTCAATCCATACTGGACAGTTCCAAAGTCGATCATCCGCAAGGACCTGATCCCGAAGATGAAAGAGGATCCGCAGTATCTCGCGAAGAACAACATTCGCATCTTCGACTGGAGCAACAACGAGCTCACCTGGCAGCAGATCGACTGGAACACCGACGAGGCGACCCAGTACCGGTTCACCCAGGATCCTGGCGCTGAAAACTCTCTCGGTTCGGTGCGCATCAACTTCCATAACAAGCATCAGGTCTATCTGCACGACACGCCGTCCAAGACCCTGTTCGGTGAAGCGAACCGGTTCCACTCCTCGGGCTGCGTACGTGTCCAGAACGTGCGCGAACTGGTCACCTGGCTGTTGCAGTCGACCACTCCGGACTGGGATCGCGGCCGTGTTGACAGCGTCATCCGCACCGGTGAGCGGGAAGATGTGAAGCTGAAGTCGCAGATACCGCTTTATCTCACCTACATCACCGCCTGGGCGAATGCCGACGGCGTGGTGCATTTCCGCGATGATATCTACGATCGCGACGATCTCTATGGAACGGGTGAGCAGGCGCGCCTGTAAGCGGCGCTCAGCATCACGCAGTTTTTCTTGTTGTGAAACGCCGGTCTTGATCAGGCCGGCGTTTCATGGATTCTAGCTCCATTCGCACACCTGTTCGAAGACGGGATGTTGGATCAGGAGAACGGCAATGAGTCGCGACGAGCGGCGTGGTGAAATCTATCTTGAGTTCCGGCCAATCGGGCAGCAGGTCAAAGTTACTGCGATTGACGCGGACACGGGACTTGAAGTGTCGGTTTTTGGCCCATCCTCAGCCGCGCAGGAAGATCTCAAGCGCCTTGCCGTCCGCAAGCTCCGCCGCCGCATCGAACAGGAAGCCCTGACCGCCCAGGACAGGCCTGACCCGACCCTTTATTGAGGGGAAGTCCGAAACGGCCGCAAACGAATTCGTTCGCGGTGAACAAGATATCCAGTCACATCGCTTCAGAAATCAGCGGAGCGGAAACGCGCTTTTCGGTAAAAGAGTTCAGATCGTTTCAGCGAATATTTCCGCCTCACGCTAAGTTGAGGGTGTAAAGGGCTGCAAAGTTACAAGTGTAACCTGTTTACCTGTCCGACTATGTCCTGCCCCTGGCGGTGAAGACTTTGGTTCTTCAAGATTTGCCGGCGGTGTCGTTTTCCAAGCTGGACGCGTCGGTATGCCTCTTGGTTATGGCCGGGGTGTGTGTTAATTCCTCGCCTCACACAGGCATGACGGTCGATCGCGTCCTTCAGGACATTGGCCGCCGATGCTCCTGATCTATCAAAAGAACACAAGGATGGCGCTATGTCTTTGATGGAAAGCTCCGATCAGTCCCTGCAGTCCGGTTTCTTCACCCGCAGCCTTGCTGAGGCCGATCCGGATATCTTCGACACGATCGGCAAGGAACTCGGCCGTCAGCAGCATGAAATCGAGCTGATTGCTTCGGAAAACATCGTATCCCGCGCAGTGCTGGAAGCACAGGGCTCGATCTTCACCAACAAATATGCCGAAGGTTATCCGGGCAAGCGCTACTATGGTGGCTGCGAGTTTGCGGATATCGCCGAAACGCTGGCAATTGAGCGTGCGAAGGAACTGTTCGGCTGCCAGTTTGCCAACGTTCAGCCGAATTCCGGCAGCCAGATGAACCAGGCCGTGTTCCTGGCGCTGCTGCAGCCGGGCGACACGTTCATGGGCCTGGACCTGAACTCCGGCGGTCACCTGACCCACGGATCTCCGGTCAACATGTCCGGCAAGTGGTTCAACGTCGTCTCCTATGGCGTGCGTGAAGACGATCACATGCTCGACATGGACGAGGTCGAGCGCCTTGCCAACGAACACAAGCCCAAGCTGATCCTGGCTGGCGGCACAGCCTATTCCCGTATCTGGGACTGGAAGCGCTTCCGCGAAATCGCTGACAGCATCGGTGCTTATCTGATGGTCGACATGGCGCACATCGCTGGTCTGGTTGCAGGTGGCGTTCATCCGTCGCCGGTGCCGCACGCGCACGTCGTCACCACCACCACCCACAAGTCTCTGCGCGGTCCGCGCGGCGGCATGATCCTCAGCAACGACGAAGCGATTGCCAAGAAGATGAACTCGGCCGTGTTCCCCGGTCTTCAGGGCGGCCCGCTGATGCATGTGATCGCTGCCAAGGCTGTTGCCTTCAAGGAAGCTCTGCAGCCGGAATTCAAGGCTTACGCCCGCGCTGTTCAGGAAAACGCCAAGGTACTGGCCGAAGTCCTGAAAGAGCAGGGCCTGGACATCGTTTCCGGCGGCACCGACAACCACCTCATGCTGGTGGACCTGCGTCCGAAGAACGCCACCGGCAAGGTGGCTGAAAAGTCTCTCGGCCGTGCCAACATCACCTGTAACAAGAACGGTATTCCGTTCGATCCGGAAAAGCCGTTTGTCACCTCCGGCGTGCGTCTCGGCACTCCGGCTGCGACCACACGCGGCTTCGGCGTTGCGGAATTCCGCGAAGTTGGCCTGCTGATCACGGAAGTGTTGGACGGTTTGAAGGCCGCAAACAGTGAAGAGGGCAACGCAGCAGTTGAAGCGGCGGTCAAAGCCAAGGTAGAAGCACTGACGGCCCGGTTCCCGATCTACGGGGGCTAATCGCGGGCTCGGTCAGGAGCTTTAAGACATGAGATGTCCGTTTTGCGGGGGCGAGGAAACCCAGGTCAAGGATTCCCGCCCGACCGAGGACAATACAGCCATCCGCCGCCGCAGGATCTGCAACACCTGCGGCGGCCGGTTCACCACTTTCGAGCGCGTGCAGCTGCGCGAGCTCCTGGTGCTCAAACGCTCCGGACGCCGCGTTCCCTTCGACAGGGAAAAGCTGATGCGGTCCGTGCAGATAGCGGTGCGCAAGCGGCCGGTAGATCCGGACAAGATCGAACGCATGGTCTCCGGCATCGTTCGCCAGCTTGAAAGTTCTGGCGAAACGGAAATCACTGCGGAAACCATCGGCAACCACGTCATGGAAGGCCTCAAGGCCATTGATGACGTTGCTTATGTTCGTTTTGCCTCCGTCTACAAGAATTTCCGCGAGGCGAAGGATTTCGAAGCCCTTCTCGATGAGCTGAGCGATCCTGACGGACATCCGCTCAAAAATCCCTGACCCGCAGTATCCGGTTTTTCATGTCCGAGCTTTCCAATCTTGATGCCCGTTTCATGGCGGCCGCAGAGCGCCTTGCCCGTCGTGGTCTGGGCCGGGTGTGGCCCAATCCGTCCGTAGCCGCCCTCATTGTCCGTTGCGAAGAGGGGAGTGCCGTTGTTGTTGGCAGGGGTGTCACCTCGCGTCCCGGCATGGCGCATGCGGAAGTCAACGCATTGAATCAGGCGGGGGAAAGGGCGCAAGGGGCGACCTGCTATGTCACCCTGGAGCCATGCTCTCACTATGGCCGGACACCGCCCTGCGCCAAGGCTCTCATCGAAGCCGGAGTGAAACGTGTCGTCATTGGCATGCTGGACCCCAATCCGCGCGTAGCGGGTCGGGGCGTTGCCATGCTGCGCGACGCGGGCATCGAGGTGAAAGTGGGCGAGCGCGAGAAGGCCATGCAAGCGCTCTATCGAGGCTTCACATACAGGCAGTTGAAACAGCGCCCTGTGGTGTTCCTGAAACTTGCGGTCTCCCGGGACGGGTTCATCGGCCGGGCGGGCGAAGGCCAGATTAAGATTTCCGGACCCCTGTCGATGCGTAAGGTGCACGGTTATCGCGCCGAATGCGATGCAATTCTGGTCGGCTCCGGCACTGCACTTGCCGATGACCCGCAGCTGAACTGCAGGCTGCCTGGCCTGGCAGATCGTTCGCCCGTGCGTGTTATCATCGACCGGTGCGCCAGGTTGCCGCTGACGTCCAAACTGGTGCGAACCTGCGCGGATGTACCAGTCTGGCTTGTCTGCAGCAACACTGCGGATGCCGACAAGATCGCGGATCTGGCAGCGGCCGGTGTCAACGTCATCCGCGTTCCTTCGGAAGAGGACGGCATCAAGCCCTCGGTCATGCTCAGTGCGCTGGCGACGCGCGGCGTTACGCGGGTCATGGTGGAGGGCGGCTCCCGTCTGGCATCGTCCTTCCTGAAGGCCGACCTGGTGGACGACCTGTGCGTCGTCACCGGGGATATCGTCATTGGCGAGGGCGGCATATCAGCTCTGCACGGTCTTGACCTTGCAGATGTTCTCAAAGACCCCAAATTCGAGCGGGTCGACGCCGGCCGGTTCGGTCCTGACAGTTTTGTTTATCTCAGACGGCGCGGAGCCTGACATGTTCACCGGAATTGTGACCGACCTTGGCGAGATCCTCGCCGTCGACAAGATCCCTGCCGGGATGCGGACGCGGATACGCACCGTGTATGACACGGACAGCTTCGACATCGGAGCGTCGATTTCCTGCGCAGGCGTCTGCCACACGGTGACGGCCAAGGACAATGGCTCCAACGGCAACTGGTTCGAGGTGGAATCGGCAGCCGAAACCCTCGCGTTGACCAATGTTGCCTCCTGGAAGGTCGGCCAGAAACTCAATCTGGAACGCTCGCTGACGATGGGGGCCGAACTGGGTGGACATCTGGTCCTTGGCCATGTCGACGGACTGGCGACGGTGACCAAGCGGGAAGATCATCCGGATTCGGTCTATTTTCAGTTCGAGGCACCCGAGGAGGCAGCTCCCTTCATTGCCAAGAAGGGTTCGGTCGCGCTCGATGGCACGTCTCTGACTGTGAACGAGGTCGACGGTCTGCTCTTTTCCGTCTTCCTGATCCCGCACACTCTGGAAGTCACCACCTGGTCGGACCGGAACGTCGGTGACAAGATCAACCTGGAGGTGGATATGATGGCCCGCTACGCCGCCCGCCTTGCGGAATTCTCCAAGACCGGATAGGGGACAGTCCCAACACCTTCTAAAAGAGCCAATATCGCTTGCCGCCTTAACCACGGGACGAACTCGTCACCGGGATGTCGCGGTCCTTCACGAATGAGACTGGACAAACCGGGGCAGACGTGGTTCCTGTCGCGGCCTTACATAGGAACGAAAACCCATGAGCGCTGCACCGAAACTTCTGATCATCGAAGCCCGTTTCTACGAAGACCTGGCCAATGCGCTTGCAGAAGGCGCGATCAAGACCATTGAGGCTGCCGGCGCAAGCTATGACCGGATCGCCGTACCGGGCGTTCTGGAAATTCCGGCTGCCCTCTCCATGGCTCTGACGGCAATGGAAAATGAAGGCGTGCTCTATGATGGCTTCGTTCTGCTGGGTGTCGTCATCCGCGGCGAAACCACCCATTACGACATTGTCGCCAATGAATCGAACCGGGTGATCATGGATTTGATCGTCGATGCGGATCTGGCCGTCGGAAATGGTATCCTGACCGTTGAAAACGATGAGCAGGCGTGGGCGCGCGCGAAGGTGGACGACAAGGATAAAGGCGGTGCGGCTGCCCGTGCTGCCCTCGACATGATCGCCCTGCGCGAGCGGCTTGGAGTATAAGAAGAATGACCGGAAAGGCCGACCCGGAAAAACCGGCTGGAAAAACTGTGCGACCTGCCAACAAACGCGGCGTGGCGCGCCTTGCTGCCGTGCAGGCTCTTTACCAGATGGACGTGGGTGGTGCACCGCTGACCAGTGTGGTTAGCGAATTCACCGCCTTTCGTCTCGGCAAGGAAATCGACGGCGAGCAATATCGCGAAGCTGACGAGCAATGGTTCAAGCAGATCCTTGCCGGCGTTGTGGAGGACCAGAAGTTTCTGGATCCCTATATCCACACTGCGCTGGTCGAGGACTGGCCTCTGAAGCGGATCGACAGCCTGCTGCGAGCGATCCTCCGCTCCGGCTCCTACGAGCTTCTGCGCCGTAAGGACGTTCCGGCCAAGGTGATCATTTCCGAGTATATCGACGTCACGAAGGCCTTCTTTGAAGACGACGAGCCGGGGCTCGTGAACGGTGTCCTCGACCGCCTTGCGCATGAACTGCGCGGCGGTGAATTCGAAGAAAAGAAAACGGACGGCGCTTCCTGATCATGGACGCTGACCGGCCAGGCGAATTCGAGCTGATCCGGCGTTTCTTTGCCCCTCTGGCAAAAGACCCGGGCAGCCTCGGTCTGACCGACGATGCCGCGGTGCTGACGCCCAATCAGGGCTATGACCTCGTTCTGACAAAGGACGTGCTTGCGGCTGATATTCACTTTTTTGCTGAAGATGCGCCAGAGGCGATCGCTGCCAAGGCCTTGAGAGTCAATCTTTCGGACCTTGCTGCGAAGGGGGCCTGTCCGCGCGGCTACCTGATGGGCCTGTCCTTGCCGTCGGACTGGACGGTCGACTGGCTGGAGCGGTTCTGCAACGGCCTCGCCGCCGACCAGGCAGCCTATGATTTCCACCTCTATGGTGGAGACACCGTTCGCTCCGGCAATGGACTGCAGGTGTCGATCACGGCCATTGGCGAGGTTGAAACCGGCCGGGCGGTCCGGCGTTCGGGCGCGCTGCCGGGGGATCTTCTGTTCGTCACCGGAACCATCGGCGACGCTGCCGCCGGTCTGCAGGCACGCCTTAACCCCGACTTCTGCCGCAATCACGATCTGACCGAGAGCGAAGAAGCGCACATCCTGGACCGCTACCTGTTGCCGAGACCGTGTACGCGAATTGCTGGCGCTGTGGCCGACTATGCTTCGGCAGCCATGGATGTTTCGGATGGCCTGATTGCCGACTGTGCCCACATGGCCAGAGCGTCCGCTTTGGAGCTGACGATCGATCTGGACCGCGTTCCGCTGTCACCAGCGCTTGCTCACCTCAAGGCCAAGTCGCCCGAGACCCTTGCCCGGTGCCTGAACGGCGGCGACGACTACGAAATCCTGATGGCAGTGCCGCAAGAATGCGCCGAAACGCTGCGCCGAGCAGCTCAACTGGCCGGTTGTCCTGTCACGCAAATCGGCCATGTCCGGACAGGGGAGGCAGGGCTCCGGCTTGTGGATGCCGGCCAGCCTGTCGACTACGGCCGCTTTGCGGGCTTCAGTCACTTCTGACCGCTCAATGTCCGAGCCTAAAGCACTGGCCGAGACGATTGCAGTCTTTCGACGTGGCTGTCTTTGCGGCCGTGCCGCGCAATAATACGCCCGGTGATGATGGGTTTTTCCTGGAAAGAGGCCGGGAATAAGTGCCTGTAAAAAAATCTATTTCCCACGCAGGGTCTGCTGAGCCTCTCTTGCGGGGGGGGGGGGGGGGGGTTTTTAGCCTCTTGCTCGTGCAGGTGGTGCTCGCGACATCAATGGCTGCACAATGACGTTGCGCTTTCGCCGGTCGGCGCTTTTGGCGAGTGATTTCCTGAAAGGGAGCGATCACCGAAACTGAAAAGTCTTGCTGATGAGGCACATCACGTTTTGGCAGGGGCCAGGCCTTGGACATCGCCTGAAGACGTCGCGGCTTCCGGTATTGGTTCAAGTTACAAATGAAACTTCTGGTCTTTCCCGCTCAGCCCTTGGCGTGGTATGTGCCATGTAAACTTACGCACTCCTGAAAGTATTCGAATGACCGTGACCACCCCCGATAGCTTTGTCGACGACAGTCTGGCAAAACGAAACGCGCTGCTTCTGGCTCTGGCCCAGGCGATTGGCGGGGCTTCTGCGTCTATCGTGATCGCGACGGCGCCTATTGTCGGTTATGCGATGCTGGAAACGGACAAGTCGCTGGCGACCTTGCCGGTCTCGGCCATGGTCCTGGGAACCGCTTTTGGAACCATACCTGCAGGCATGATCATGCGGCGCTATGGCCGCCGCGCCGGGTTCATGGGGGCGGCGCTTCTTGGTGCCATAGCGGGGCTTTTGGCATCGTTCGCAGTTTTTCAGGATGCGTTCTTGCTGTTCGCCCTTGGGTGCTGCATCAGCGGGTTTGCCGGCGCATTTGTGCAGCAATATCGCTTTGCTGCAGCCGATACCGCAAGTGATGCCTTCAAACCCAAGGCTATCTCATGGGTGCTCGCGGGGGGCGTGCTGGCCGGCATTGTCGGTCCGCAAACGGTTATCGCAACCAAGGATCTGTTTTCACCGATCCTGTTCGCCGGCACTTATCTGGCTCAGGCGGCCTTGTCGCTGATCGCCTTCTTCCTGGTGTCTTTCCTTCGTGTTCCCAAGCCGAAACGGCAGAGCCATGCCCAAGCGGGGGGACGTCCGTTGCTTCAGATCATGACGCAGCGCCGTTTCATTGTCGCGGCTGCCTGCGGCATCTGCTCCTACGCGCTCATGAGCATGGTGATGACGGCAACGCCGCTGGCCATGATCGGTTGCGGTCTGTCTCAGAACGACGCCACGCTTGGCATTCAATGGCATGTGCTGGCCATGTTCGGCCCAAGCTTCTTCACCGGCAACCTCATTGCCCGCTTTGGCAAGGAGAGGATCGTTTCCATCGGCCTGTTGCTGCTGGCCGGGTGTTCAACCGTCGCACTGATGGGTGTGGATCTCGCCAATTTCTGGATCGCTCTGATCCTGCTCGGCCTTGGCTGGAATTTCGGCTTTATTGGCGCCACCGCCATGCTGACTGACACCTATCGGCCCGAGGAGCGGAACCTGGTGCAGGCGGTCAATGATTTCCTGGTTTTCGGCTTTGTGGCCGCTGCCTCTTTCTCATCCGGTGCCCTGTTGAACGTGTACGGCTGGGACACTGTCACCACGCTGGTCTTTCCCTTCGTGGTGCTGTGCATCGGTTTGCTTGTCTGGCTCTCGGTTGCAGAAAGAAGAGTGGATACAACTGCTTAAAGTACCGTCTAAAATCCATTTCGTCAGCGCAGCATAAATACTGCATCGCACCAAAAAATAACGCAACGGAAGTTTTAAATTAAACAATGTAAGAGCTTGACGAGACGCTCCGCTTTGCTGCTATCGTGACTTTCCCTAACGTCGAGGAATTGGTGTGTAGGGCCGTCAGGCGGAAAAAACGACAAGAAAATCAATCCGCCGCAGCTTTGGGAGGAAGTATGATCGAGCTTGTCGTCATCTTTTGTGGCCTCTTGTCCCTTGCCTATGGGGCATGGGCTATCCAGTCCGTTATGGCAGCGGATGCAGGGAACGCGCGTATGCAGGAGATCGCCGAGGCGATCCAGGAAGGGGCTAGCGCTTATCTCAACCGTCAATATACGACCATTGCCATTGTGGGGGCCGTTGTTTTCGTGCTCGCCTGGCTACTGCTGTCCGGCACTGCGGCAATCGGTTTTGCCATCGGGGCCATCCTCTCGGGAGCTGCCGGTTACATCGGCATGATGGTTTCTGTCCGGGCCAATGTCCGCACCGCCCAGGCGGCCAGCCAAAGCCTTGGGGCAGGGCTGGAGATTGCGTTCAGGGCCGGTGCAGTTACCGGCCTTTTGGTTGCTGGCCTGGCCTTGCTTGGCGTTGCCGTCTATTTCGCCATCCTCACCGGCATGATGGGCTATGACCCGACCGACCGGACCGTGATCGACGCGCTGGTCGCGCTTGGATTCGGTGCATCCCTCATTTCCATCTTCGCCCGTCTCGGCGGCGGTATCTTCACCAAGGGGGCTGACGTTGGCGGCGACCTGGTTGGCAAGGTGGAAGCCGGAATTCCGGAGGATGATCCACGCAATCCGGCCACCATTGCCGACAACGTCGGCGACAATGTCGGCGACTGTGCGGGCATGGCGGCCGACCTGTTCGAAACCTACGCGGTGACGGTTGTCGCCACGATGGTTCTGGCGTCGATATTCTTCACCAGCAGCCAGGCCATTGATCTGATGCATCTGCCGTTGCTGATCGGTGCAAGCTGCGTGGTGACGTCCATCATCGGAACGTTCTTCGTCAAGCTTGGCAGCAACAACTCGATCATGGGAGCGCTCTACAAGGGTTTCATCGCCACGTCGGTGCTGTCCGCGGTTGCCCTTGGGATCATCATCTTCGGCTGGATCGGCGCGGGTACGGAATTCACCACGTCGGGTGGAACGACCTTCACCGGCTTCGACCTGTTCGTCTGCGGTCTCGTGGGGCTGGTGGTAACCGGGCTGATCATCTGGGTGACCGAGTATTACACCGGTACCGAGTACCGTCCGGTCAGGTCCATTGCACAGGCTTCGGTCACCGGTCATGGCACCAACGTGATCCAGGGTCTTGCCGTGTCACTGGAGGCGACAGCCTTGCCGGCCTTGATCATCATTGCCGGTATTCTGGTGACGCACGCCTTCGCGGGCCTTTTCGGGATCGCGATTGCGGTGACAACGATGCTGGCGCTGGCGGGCATGGTGGTCGCGCTGGATGCTTTCGGCCCGGTGACGGACAACGCTGGCGGCATTGCCGAAATGGCGGACCTTCCGGCTGAAGTGCGCTCCACCACGGATGCACTCGATGCGGTTGGCAACACCACCAAGGCGGTCACCAAGGGCTATGCCATCGGGTCTGCAGGCCTCGGAGCGCTGGTGCTCTTCGCCGCCTATACGGAAGATCTGAAATTCTTCTCCAGCAATGCTGCGGAAGGATCGATTTTCTACGGTATCGACGTCAGTACCCTGTTCACGCTGTCCAACCCCTATGTGGTTGCGGGGCTCCTGTTCGGTGGCCTGTTACCCTATCTCTTCGGCGGCATTTCCATGACCGCCGTCGGCAGGGCGGCCGGTGCGGTGGTGGAAGAAGTTCGCCGCCAGTTCAAGGAAAAGCCAGGCATCATGCAGGGGACGGAACGGCCGGATTACGGCCGTGCAGTGGACATGCTCACAAAGGCGGCGATCCGGGAGATGATCATCCCCTCGCTGCTGCCGGTGCTGTCGCCCATCGTGGTGTTCTTTCTGGTCAAGGCCGTGGCGACACCTGCGGACGCCTTCGCGGCGCTCGGGGCGATGCTGCTCGGTGTGATCGTGACGGGTCTCTTCGTGGCGATTTCCATGACGGCCGGTGGCGGTGCCTGGGACAACGCCAAGAAGTCCTTCGAAGACGGTTTCACCGACAAGGACGGCGTAACCCACCAGAAGGGCAGCGAGGCCCACAAGGCCTCGGTGACAGGCGATACGGTGGGAGATCCCTACAAGGATACTGCCGGTCCGGCCGTGAACCCGATGATCAAGATCACCAACATCGTGGCCTTGCTGCTGCTAGCGATCCTGGCGCACTGAAGGGGCAGAAAAAGAAAGCCCCGGCCGCTGGCCGGGGCTTTATCATTTGCTTGCAGCTTTGGCCTTAGAGGCCGAGGCTCGGGTTGGTCGCACCGCGCAGGATCTGCGTCAGGAAGCCGTAGTCGGCGCCGCCCGTCCGGGTCTTGCGCGTGACGATGTCGACGATCTTGCCGTCTTCCAGCGAGTAGTTGCCGAGATCCTGGACGTAGCCGTCCTTGTCGAAGTAAACCGCAACCACGCGCTGCTCCACGATATCCGGCGCCATGAAAGCGGTCGTCGCGGTTTTTTGCGAGATGTAATAGTAGGCATCGCCGTTGAGGCTGGACGTCGTTGACGGGGTTCCCAGAACGAGCTCAACCTGTTCGCGGCTGGAGCCGACCTGAACCTGGTTCAGCATGTCGCTGGTGATGACATGCCCGTGCGTATACGTGGATGTAAAACAGCCGCCGAGCGGTAAGGTGACCAGAAGCGGAAGGATCAGGGCGCTTGCCTTGAAGTTCATCTAAGAATTCCCGTTTCGCCAGACCGGTCTGGCTGCTCTTGAATTTCGTTGCTTGGCAAAGTCACTATCGTGGGATAGGGCACAAGGCAACACCTGACTTAAAAGGAGATGCCATGCTGTTTGGCCTGTTCCGCCGACGGACCCGCGATGCCGAGCACAAGGTTTATTGTGAAATCGTGGCTCAAGCACGGCAGCCAGTCTTTTATACTGACTTTCACGTGCCTGATAGTGTTGACGGCCGATTTGACATGATCGTGGCCCATGCAGTGCTGTATTTCCGCCGGATGCGCGGGGAAGGCAAAAAGGTTTCGGAGTTCACACAGAACGTTTTCGACCTGTTCTTTCAGGACATGGATGCCTCGTTGCGCGAAATGGGCGTCAGCGACACGCGTGTGCCAAAGAAGGTGAAAGTCATGGGTGAAGCTTTTTATGGCCGCGCGGATGCCTATATTCCGGCGATCGAAACAAAAAGAGTTGATGAGTTGGCCGAGGCACTCGGTCGCAACATCTATCCCGATGCACCGGAACCAGTCGCGCAGAAGCGTTTGGCGTATTATATGCTGGAAGCAGCCGAAAGCCTTGAGGGGCAGACGGTGGAAGCACTGATGAACGGGAGCATCGTCTGGCCCGACCCTGAAAAATTCAAGGCATTGCCGGTCTGAGAGCCAAGCCGGTGGTGAAAGAGGCCGCGACAAAGGTGCCAAGGTAAAAACAAGAAATGAAAAAACAAACTTTCCCCTATTCCTACAAGATCAACGCCGCCCGCGTTGTCGACAAGGACGAACGCGTCGCGGTCACGCCGGATGAGGCAGCTCTGAAAGCCATCGCGAAAACCTATGAGCTGGATGGCATTCGTGACCTCAAGGCAGATTTCCTGCTGAAGCCGTATCGCAAGGCGGGATTGCGTGTGGTCGGTCCGCTGACCGCTACGCTGGAACAGACATGTGTCGTGTCGCTGGAACCCTTCGAAAGCCAGCTGAAGATCGATGTCGACCGCACTTTCGAACCCCAGTCCAGCCGCCCGCGGAAGGTCAGCGATCTCAATGATGACGGCGAGATCGAGATCGATCTTGAAACGCTCGATCCGCCCGATGTGATTCTGGATGGTGTTCTCGACCTGGGAGCTGTCATCTGCGAGGAACTGGCGCTGACGCTCGACCCGTTCCCGCGCAAGCCGGGTGTAGAGTTCGAGGGAGGCGATGGCGAGGACGTAAGTGCTGACGAGGAGCCAGAGGCCAAACCGTCGCCTTTCGCTGCGTTGCAGGCGCTCAAGGATCAGTCCGACAGCTGATTGGTCATCGTATTCACAGTTGCCCGAACGATATGGACAGGGTCTTCATGCAGGTTTTCAACGTCAGAACTCTTCGCGATCAGGAAAACGGTTGTCAGTCTTGCCAAAACCGTTATGTTCGCGCCCGTTCTAGGCCCTTGCCGGACCTGCAGGACTTTGTCTGGAAGCACCGCTCGGTGCTGTTCTTGGTAGCGAAACGTCAAAAGACCTTCTAGATGGCGAAAACTATTCCGATTTCTCTGGATGCCATGGGTGGCGATCATGGGGCTGACGTCGTCATTCCCGGGGCGGAAATCGCGCTTGTCCGTCATCCCGACATCCGCTTTCTGTTGTTCGGTAACGAAAAGGTCGTTCTGCCTCTTCTGGAGAAGTATCCAAGAGTTCGCGACGCTTCGACCTTCCATCATTGCGATGTCTCCATTGCCATGGACACCAAGCCCAGCCAGGCGCTGCGCCAGGGTCGTTGGCGTTCGTCCATGTGGCGGTCCATCGAAGCCGTGAAGACCGGCGATGCCTCTGTGGCCGTTTCTGCCGGAAACACCGGCGCGCTCATGGCCATGTCGAAGTTTTGCCTGCGAACGATGGCCAATATCGAACGGCCAGCCATTGCGGCCATCTGGCCAACCATGCGCGGGGAGTCCGTCGTGCTTGATGTCGGCGCGACGATTGGCGCCGATGCACAGCAGCTCATCGACTTCGCCATTCTCGGCGGCGCCATGGCGCGGGCCTTGTTTGGCGTTCAAAAGCCAAGCGTCGGCCTGCTGAACATTGGCGTGGAAGAGGTCAAGGGTCTGGAAGAAGTTCGTACCGCTGGCCGGCTCCTGCGCGAAACGCCACTGCGCTCGCTGCATTATGCCGGGTTCGTGGAGGGCGACGATCTGGGCAAAGGCACGGTCGATGTGGTCGTGACCGAAGGTTTTGCCGGTAACATCGCGCTCAAAACCGCGGAAGGTACCGCCAAGCAGATCGGCAGTTACTTGCGTTCGGCCATGAATCGGACCTTTATGTCCAAAATCGGCTATATCTTCGCCAAAGGCGCCTTTGATCTGCTGCGCGAGAAAATGGACCCGCGCAAGGTCAACGGCGGCGTGTTCCTGGGACTGAACGGCATCGTGATCAAAAGTCACGGCGGGACGGACGCCGAGGGCTATGCCTCGGCCATCGACCTTGCCTACGACATGGTCAAAAACGAACTGACACACAAGATCGCCCAGGACCTTGTGAATTATCATCGCGGCCGCTTCGCTGAAGCCGCGCCGACATCGGAAGGTGATTTGTGAGCGTAATCCGTTCCACCGTAACCGGCTGCGGAAGCTTCCTGCCGGAAAAAATCCTGACAAATGACGATCTTTCCAAGATGGTCGACACGTCTGACGAATGGATCGTTCAGCGCACTGGCATCCAGCAGCGCCACGTTGCCGCCAAAGGACAGGTGACCTCGGACCTCGCTCTGGAAGCTGCCAGGCGGGCGCTGGAAAGCGCCGGCAGGGACGCTCAGGAGATTGACACCATCATTCTGGCAACCGCCACACCGGACAACACCTTTCCGGCAACGGCTGTCACCGTGCAGGCCAATCTGGGCATCTATCACGGCGCCGCATTCGACGTGCATGCCGTCTGCTCCGGTTTTGTCTACGCTCTGACGACCGCTGACGCCTACATCCGGGCCGGCCTGTCAAAGCGCTGCCTGGTCATCGGCGCAGAAACCTTCTCGCGAATTCTCGACTGGACCGATCGCACGACCTGCGTTCTCTTTGGCGATGGCGCGGGTGCTGTCGTCGTTGAAGCTGGTGAAGGTGAGGGCACGACGGCGGACCGGGGTGTTCTGACATCTCACCTGCGCTCGGATGGCCGCCACAAGGAAAAGCTGTTTGTCGACGGCGGTCCGTCCGCAACCCAGACAGTCGGTCACCTTCGGATGGAAGGCCGCGAGGTCTACAAACACGCCGTCGGCATGATCACCGACGTGATCGAGGATGCCTACAAGGCTACGGGTACGACATCGGAAGACCTCGACTGGTTCATTCCGCACCAGGCCAACAAGCGCATCATCGACGCCAGCGCCAAGAAACTCCGGATCGCACCGGAGAAGGTCGTGACGACCGTTCAGCATCATGGCAACACTTCCGCTGCGTCCATTCCGCTTGCGCTGGATACGGCCGTAAAGGACGGGCGTGTGAAAAAGAACGATCTCGTGATGCTGGAAGCAATGGGCGGCGGATTCACCTGGGGCTCTGTCCTTTTGCGCTGGTAAGCCTCGCCTTACGCTCTACGACAAATCTGATTTCCACCAAGAGTTCCGGTTGACCGGCTCGCCGCAAGGCCGTACCGTATGGCGTTGCATTGGAGTTCTTGTGCAAAATCAGCCAGATGATGGCGTCGTTGAGGAGGGGTTATGGGCAATCGGACTATTACCCGTGCTGATCTGTGTGAGGCTGTTTATCAGAAAGTTGGTCTGTCCCGGACCGAATCTTCTGAGTTGGTCGAACGCGTACTTTCTGAAATTTCCGACTGTCTTGTGACAGGAGAATCAGTAAAATTATCTAGCTTTGGGTCTTTTGTGGTCCGCTCCAAGGGGGAGCGTATCGGCCGCAATCCAAAGACCGGCGAGGAAGTACCTATTTCACCGCGCCGCGTGATGGTGTTCAAACCGTCCAACGTCTTGAAACAGCGGATCAATGATGCGCTGACAGGGCAGGCCAGCAAATAGTAAGAAAACATTAAGACCGAATGAGCTCGCAGGAAAAAAGCCCCGACGCCTTTCGTACCATCAGCGAAGTCGCAGAAGACCTGGATCTGCCGCAACACGTGTTGCGGTTCTGGGAGACACGCTTCTCGCAGATCAAGCCGCTGAAGCGGGGGGGCGGCCGGCGGTACTACCGTCCGGACGATGTCGAGCTTTTGAAGGGCATCCGTCATCTGCTTTACGGTGAAGGCTACACGATCAAGGGCGTGCAGCGCATCCTGAAGGAGCAGGGGCCGCGCTTCGTTATGCAGATCCGGCATGAAGACATGTCGACCCTGGAGGCGGTTGCAGCGTCCGAACCGGTTCCCGCAGAGCCGGCACCCGCACCGGTCGCAGTTGCCCAGAACGGCCAGCATGAAAGCCATTATGGCCCGCTGCCGAATGGTGTCCTGGCTGACGATGCACCGGATCCAGCTTCAGCCCATGGTCACTTCAGCATCCTTGGCCGTCTGCGCGGAGAAAAACCGGCGCAGGGCGCGGGATCACAATCCTCCGTAACCAAAGAAGACATTCGCCGCCTTCAAGCGACCCTTTTTGAGTTGCTGGAATGCAAGCGCACGCTGGATCAGGCGCGCTGACGGCTGAGCGCTGAACGTTTACGCCTTATCTGTCTGCCTTCCGTTTGAACAGCTTTGACAGGAAGCCCGGTGATTTACCGGCGTTCCCCGGAGGGGTGGTTGAAACCTGTGCCTGCTTTGCGAATTCGCGCAATTCAGCAAGCGACATCCGATTGGTCGGGGGAGAAGGCTTTCTGGCAGCACCAGTGTCTTCAAACCGGACAGATGCCTCGGCGATGGTCTCACGGAGATCCTGCGCGGTTGAGGGCGGGACAGTCTCAGACGCGTCGGCGTGAGCCGGTGCCGAGGACTGCTCAGGCAGATCCAGTCCCGACATTTCCAGCTCAAGGGTTTCCTCGTCCGGACCTTCAGCGGTCTGCGGAGCAGGCGTCTCGTCCTTCATGTCCTGCAAGCGTTCCAGGATAGCAGCATCCACCGGGTCGTTCGGATCCAGCCCGGCGCCCTCGCTGTCAATGGTCTGGGGACCTGTCTCCTTGCTGGCCCCTTCATGGTACTCGTATATCGCCGATGCGTTTTCGCGGATGATGCCATAATCGGGATTGTGGACGACCTTGAGCTCGATCGTGCTCAGGTCATCATCGTCCTCGTCATGGTAGATCACCTGAATCTTTTCGTTTTCATTCCGGCCGAATACGTCGCCGTCATTGATCATCTGGTCGTTTTTCCGTGTAACCTTCGCAAAGGCGACGATGATCTCGGCAAGATATTCGGGTGGCAGTCCGCAGGGTAGGACTTTCACCCGCTGCCCGGTCAGCCACTGAGCCCCGATTCCCTCCATGCCGATCAGCCGCTCGTCGGTTTCCGGATCCTGCTGCGCGAAAGGGTTGGGCAACAGGTACAGGTCGTCGAAATTCGAAGCACGGGAGAGGGCAGAGAAGGCGTCCGGTTTCAGCAAGAAACGGCTTGGCGCCCAAAGCACGGCGTCCGGCTGTGATCTTTCCACGATGATCGTCGTAATCAACCTGGCGATCTCCATCGCCTGCAAGGTTTCTTCAAGCTCACAGAAGGCTATATTTTCCACACCGGAAAAAGTCTTCAGATTGTCGGGCAGCGAATCCGTTGGAATGACGCTTTTTCTCACCGAAACCTGCGTACAGGCCGCAATGTCGTACATAAGATCAACCGCCTCCGGAAAGGCGGTTCGCGCATAGTATGTCTCGAGTGCAGCATCGATCAGCGGCGTCTGCTCGAAAGGCTCTGATTGCGTAACGAGGATGTGGAACTTGCCGCACAAGTAGCGCTTGTCGATCTCGTCGGACGTGTTCAGCAACTGACAGGCGCTCTGCGGCACACCCGCTTTCTCCGCGACTGCCAGAATGACAGCCTTGATCTCTTCACCGTCAAGCGGCTGGTAGCGCTTGTAGAGAATTTGGGAATCGACGCTTGGAAGCGGGTGCGTTTTCAATTGTTTGACCACATGTGGTTGGAAAGATGGACCACAGGTTAGGCAACTTTGGTGAAAAAGGCATTATCGCCGGATTTCCAGTTCAGTTGCCATACCCCGGGCACTTGTTCATTCCAGTCCGAGGCAGGATGCGTAGAAGCTGGTGGTTGCCGGCCAATCGGAGAAGATGCCCTTGACGCCGACCTGACGCGCCAGCACGTCAACAATCTCATAAAGCTTGCCGTCGCCGTCTATGGCATCGTTGACTGTCTGATAGTACCAGCCACCGCCGGAAGATAAGGGGCCGGATCTTTCAAGGCTCCAGGCAATCAACTCGAGACCCGCTTCCTTTGCCGTCTTTGCATAGGCCGAGGGAACGATCTTGCCGTCTTCCTCCGCGAGCAGGACGAAGAGCGGCGGCGCGAGATAGTTGACGCCCATGGCTTTCAACTCCTCCATGGAGGGGGAGAAGGTTTCCGGGTCCGCAGGATCGATATCGCGGCGGCCTTCCAGAAAAATGGCCTGCTTGCCGAAGTCCGGTTCGTTCTCGATCCAGTAGAGAACGTCTTCAAGGTTGAACGACTGAGGGTAGACGTCTTCCGGCGGAATACCTGCGGCCTTGTATGCGTCGATCAGCTTTTGCGCGTAGGCGGCCTGGGTGAAGCCCTCAAACGGCATGTCGACTGCAGGAGCTTTCAGTTCCGGAGTGAATTTCACGCCAAGGTCCTTGAAGAGACGGATCGAGGCTTCGTGGGTCATCAGTGTACCCGTGCCCGCATAAAGTTCGGTGCGCCAGGGCGCAGTCCCTTTCTGGTAGGCTTCAGGAGTGGCGGCAGTCTTGTCAGCACCATCCATCTTGCCTTGCAACGACTGGAATTCGGCAAGGGTGAGATCGCTTGTCCGGCACTCTGCCGACGCAGGCGTGTCACCAGATGCGGGAGTGAAGGTCTGCGTGCATTTGCCGGCCAGATCGGTCGTCAGAATGTTGGTGGTCGTGTGCAGATCGTTCTGGGAGTGCCGGCAGACCAGTTCCTTGTCCTTGGTAAAGGTGACGTCGCATTCCAGGATACCGGCTCCCATCAGCGCAGCGGCACGGTAGCCTTCTTCCGTGTGCTCTGGAAACTGCAAGGGCGCACCACGATGGCTGATCGAGAACTGGGTGCGCTTTGCCGGTTCGCCGATGCAGGCCATCAACGTGTCCTTCAGCGGACCATCCGCCATCTGGGAAACCAGATAGGCGGGACGGGGCCCGAGCTCGACCGTCTCCGCTTGGGCAGGCAAGGCGGCACAAAGCCCGGTCAGGCAGAAAAGAACTGGTTTGAGGCGCATGAGGTATCCAATGGCTTGATGGAATGAAGGGAAATAACTAGCGGCGCAAAGGGTTGGAGCAAGAGTAATTCCTGCAACTAGGCGGGTCGCCAGGCAAGTCTGAGCGATTCCGGCCCTCTCACCGACAGGCCACGCTTGTAGGAGACACTGTCTTGCGCAAGTTCAATCGACTTGAACCTACTGAGCAGTGTGGAGAAGATGATGTCCATGTCCAGGCGCGCAAGGTGGTTGCCGAGGCAGAAATGTGCGCCACGGCCAAAGGCTATGTGCCAGTTGGGCACCCTGCCGGCATCGAAGCGGTCGGCATCGGGAAACTGGGCCGGATCGCGGTTGGCGGCCCCGTAAAGGACACCAAATTTCGTGCCGCGCGGATAGTCGGCACCGCAAACCGTCATGTCTTCGGTGGAATAGCGGTGGAAGAAGGGAAGGGGCGATTCATAGCGGAACATTTCCTGCACCGCTGTTTTCATCAACGACGGGTCCTGCCGAAGACGCTGCAGCTCATCCGGAAATTTCAATAAAGCATGCATGCCGCTGCCGAGCACGTCGATGGTCGAACCGTGACCGGCCATCAGGATGAGCATGGCGGTCGAGATAAATTCGTCCTCGTTCATCTGACCGGCCCGTTCAGCCTCGATCATCAGTGACAGAAGATCGTCCTTCGGCGCGCGTTCGCGCTCTGCCTTCAGTCCTTGCAGATAGCGGTAAAACTCGGTCGTGTTGCGTTCGGCCAGTTCCTTGCGCTCATCCGTCCGGTCGATGTCGAAATACTGGACGATGTTTTCCGACCAGACACGCAGTTGCGGGCAGTCCTCGTCGGGAACGCCGAGAACGCGACCGATGATATGGCCTGGAACATGGGCCGCGAGATCTTCGATAAAGTCGATTTCGGTGCGGTCCGCCAAACTGTCGAACAGGCGGTCGACATACGCCTGGATGTCGTCACGCAGCTTGCCGACCATCACCGGAGTAAACAGCTTGAACACCTGCTTGCGCAGTCGGTCATGGATTTCTCCGTCGCTGTCCAGGAGCGAGAACTGCACGAAGCGCGAATGGTGCGGCATGTCGTGCCAGTTCTGGGCCCGTTTCATCGCCGCGATTTCGTTCGCGTCGGCGATGTGGTCCATGGACCTGACCATCTTGCCGTTTTGCACGATTTCCGAAACGTCATCGAACCTTGCGGCCAGCCAGATGTCGAAATCCTCGAAGTAAGTCAAACCCTTGCGTCCGCGCAGTGCGGCGTAGAACGGGTAGGGATCTTGCGCGAAGGCATCTGATAACGGCGCGAAGGAAAGGTCTGTGGACGGGCTCATGAAGGGCTCTTGAGGTCGGTTTGGATGGGGTAGAATTGTGATTCTTGGCAGGGTCGAAGATTTGGCTGGCCAAGTGCAAGCGAAAAGCGGGAGCTATGGGCCAATTTGTTGTCTTTGGGAAAGTTATCCCAAGCAACACCTTTAGCTCTTGGGGATTGTGAGGAAATGACATTTCTGACGATATCGGCAGAGGATTTGAAATCTTAACAATTTCTAAACGCGGGCCGGGAGGCCTGCTTGCACCAACCAGCAGAACAGAGTGTGCGTGAGGCCGTAATGCGTGTGCCAAAGGCTTTCAATGACGAGTATCAAACCTTCTTGCGGGAAACGGGCCTGGACAACCCTGATCCGCAAGCACTCCTCATGGAACTCGCCTCGCTGTCGATGGAAGTCTACCTGAAGGAAATAGCCTGGCTTTCCGAGTTTATCGGCAAGATCGAGCGCGCGAAAAAAGCTGCGGCGTAACGGCAAGGCGCTGACCGGACGAGGTCATTGTCTTCGCATTGGCAGTTACTTCAATAAGACCAAAGCTCCCACTTCAGATTGTAAGGGGAGCTATTGCAATTTAGATGACGAGCGACACAGCTTGGAGCATACTAGGACGGAGCACCGTGCGGAGCAGCTGTGTCATGTCTATCAGTCAGTTCTCCACCACCAAGGAAATTCTGAAGTTCGAGGGCGCCAACAAGGCAGCTTATTGGCGCAAATTCGCTTTGCTCCTGTCGCTTGCGGTGATCATCGCAACGATGGGACTTCTGCGGAATTCAGGCGCGGTTGTGATCGCAGCCATGCTTGTCGCTCCCTTGATGACCCCGATCCTTGGCATCGCTTCATCCATCGTGATGGGCTGGGTCGGCAGGGCGCTTTTCCTGATGCTGACAGTCTGGCTCGCGGCCGGCTGCAGCATTGTCATCTCGTGGCTTATTGTCTGGATCGCGGACGCTCCTTCGACCTTGCTGTTGCCCGACGAGGTGCTGAGCCGGAGCAACCCCGGTGCGGAAGACATGGTCGTCGCGCTGGCGGCTGGCATCGCGGGCGCTTACGTGCAGATCCGAAAGTCGGAAATCAGTCTTCTGCCCGGTGCAGCCATCGGCGTTTCGCTTGTTCCCCCGCTTGCTGCTGCCGGAATCCTGTTTTACTTCGGCGAACAGGAAGCGGCCTACGAGGCGACGCTGCTGTTTGCCACCAATTTCGGTGCAATCATCTTCTCCGCCAGCTTGGTCTATATCATCCTTGGTCCTCGGGAGCGGCTCTTCCGCAAAGCACATCGGGGCCTCAAGTTTACACTCGGCATGGCAGTCACGCTGGCGTTCCTGACCGTCGTTCTGGTGCAGCTTCTGGCAGCAACGTACCTGCGCTACATCGAAACCGGAACAGAGGCCATCCTGGCACAACGCACCAAGGAATGGGCAGGGGATACCCCCGTCGAAATCATCCGGGTCGATGTGCATGCGCGCACCAAGATAGCGGAGATCTGGGTTCTCCTCGATCTGCCATCTGACGCGCAATACAAGATCGGCTCGCTTGACGACTTTCTGCCGGTAGCGATGAAGGAGCATCCTTTCAGGGAAGCCGCCCGCGAAGTTCTGGGAGAAGACTACAAGGTGGTCGTCAGGTATCAGACACGTATCGCCTGGCAGGTGGATCTCGCTACGCAAGCGATTGATATTGCTCCTTCAGTCGATGCCGTGCAGGAGGATTGACGATCACGGCAAAATAAAGCCCCGCTGGAAAGGCGGGGCTTTAAACAACTGCGTATCCATTTCGGCCTCAGGCGGACGCCTGCAGTGCCCGGCTGGTGAGATAGGCGGCCTTGGCCGGCAGCGAAAGCAAGCCTTGCGCCTGGGCAACGCGTTCCGGCGTGTAGTGATGCTCCTCATCAAGCATGTTGACCGTACCGACCAGCGTATCGCCAAGAACGACAGGCAGGTTGATGACCGAGCCGCAGCCAAGCCGGCCGATCAGCTCGTAATCGGGAAATACGGTTGCAATCTCGGCTAGCGTGTTGGCAACAAAGCTTTTCCGGTCCTTGTGCACGGTTTCGAACCAGCTGTCATAGGTGATCGGCTTGGTGCCGGACACAGGATAGTCGTCCGGGTGCGACGTATAGGAACGCTGAGCCAATTCGGTTTTCATGTCGGCTGTCATGAAGGTGAACAGCTTCACGCCGACGGTTTCCTGTGTCAGCTTCAGCAGGGCATCAAAAGGCGCATCCGGTGTGGTTGCGATGGACAGGGCATGGTCAAACGTGGCCAAAGGGCCTGCGAAATCGGTCATTAATCGAAGTCTCGGACAAATCGGGTTGAAGTGGTTCAGGCGGATTGCAGAGTGCCGCCGCTGGCAGCATAAAGTTCGCGGGAATACGGCTGGGAAAGCTGGCCCGACTTGAGGGCGCCGACACCCGCGATTTCCACCACGCGGCCATGGCGCATGACAGCCAGCCGGTCGCAAAGGAACGAGACCACGGGCAGGTTATGGGTGACCATCAGATAGGTCAGTCCCTGTTCGCGCCGCAGCTTCTTCAAGAGGTTCAGGATTTCCGCCTGTACGGAAACGTCCAGCGCGGACGTTGGTTCGTCCAGCAGCAGCACCCGCGGTTCCAGCATCAAGGCGCGCGCGATGGCAACGCGTTGGCGCTGGCCGCCGGAAAGCTGATGCGGAAAACGGAAACGGAACCGCTGATCCAGGCCGACCGCGGCCAGCATATCCTTGACCCGGCTGTCCCGTCCGCCGATGCCGTGAATGGCCAGCGGTTCGGCAAGGCAGGTGTCTACGGTCTTGCGCGGATGCAGTGAGCCATAGGGATCCTGAAACACCATCTGGCAGGTTTCGGCAAAGGCCCGGTCCGGGGAATGGCCGCGGGCTTTACCTTCAACGGAAATGGTTCCCGTCCACTCTGGAGCGAGTCCGGAAATGGCTTTCAGGATTGTCGATTTGCCGGAACCGGATTCCCCGACAAGGGCAAAGCTCTCGCCTTCGGCAACGTCAAACGACACATCATGAACCACGGTGGTATCGCCGTAGCTGACGGTGAGATGTTCAAGATGGATGGCGGCGTAGGTCATGTGCCGGCTCCCGTGGTCCAGGTACTGCGGTCGAGAACGGGCAGCTCATCGCGGTCTTCATTCATGCGTGGCATCGCGGCAATCAGGCCACGGGTATAGGGATGCTGTGCGTTGTGCAGGTCGCTCGCCTTGCATTGCTCGACGATCTCGCCGCTGTTCATCACCAGGATGCGATCGCAATAGCGGGACACCAGGTTGAGGTCGTGACTGATCAGGATCAGCCCCATGCCCTTGCCGGTGACCAGATCATCGATGATGTCCAGCACCTGTGCCTGCACGGAAACATCAAGCGCGGAGGTCGGTTCGTCGGCGATCAGCAGGTCCGGTTCCGGGATCAGCATCATGGCGATCATGATGCGCTGGCCCATGCCGCCGGAAACCTCATGCGGATAAAGCCCTGCAACACGCGAGGGATCGTTGATGCGCACAGCTTCCAGCATGGCCAGCACCCGTTCCTTCAGCTCCTGGCGCGGCAGCTTCTTGTGCGTGACGAGCGCTTCGGCGATCTGCTCGCCAACGGTCATGACGGGGTTGAGGGAGAATTTCGGGTCCTGCATGACCATGGAAATGCGCGCCCCACGCAGATCGCGCATCTGTCGTTCGTTGAGGCTGAGCAGGTCGACGCCGTCGAAAGTCATGCGCCGGGCGGTGACTTTGCCGGGTTTGCGGATCAGGCGCAGGATTGACCGGCCGGTCATGGATTTACCGGAACCGGATTCACCCACGATCCCCAACCGTTCCCGGCCAAGTGTGAAGGAAATGCCCTTGACTACATCGACCGGGCCACGCGCCGTCGGGAAGGTGACGGTCAGGCCATCGATTTCAAGAAGAGGGGCGTTCATTGCTTGTCTCCCTGCTTGGGATCGAGCACGTCACGCAGGCCGTCACCGAGGAAGCAGAAGCCGAGGCTCACCAGAATGATGGCAAAGCCCGGCATGGTGGCGACCCACCATTGGTCGAGAATGAAATTGCGTCCACGCGAGATCATTGCGCCCCATTCCGGCAGGGGCGGTTGCGCGCCCAGGCCGAGAAAGCCGAGACCTGCAGCCGTGAGGATGATGCCGGCCATGTCCAGCGTCACGCGAATGATGGTGGAAGACGCACAGAGCGGCAGCACGTGGCGCAGGATGACGCGAGCGGAGGAGGCGCCTTGCAGGCGCACCGCGGCAATGAACTCCGCATCGCGGAAGGTGATCGTCTCCGCCCGGGCGATCCGTGCGTAGGCGGGCCACGCGGTGATCGCGATGGCGATGATCGCGTTTTCGATGCCGGGTCCAAGGGCCGCCACGAAGGCAAGCGCAAGGATCAGTTTCGGCATCGACAGGAAGATATCGGTCACGCCCATGAGCACCCGGTCAGTCCAGCCTCCGAAATAGCCGGACACTGCACCAACGACGAGACCGATGGGTGCGGCAATGACGGCCACCATGGTAACGATCATCAGCGTGATCCGTGCCCCATAGACGACACGGGAATAGATGTCCCGGCCCAACTCGTCCGTGCCCATCCAGTGGGCCGCGGACGGTGGCATCAAGCGGTTGGCGAGATCCTGGCCGATGGGCGAGTAGGGCGCGAGCAGGGGCGCGAAGATCGCCATCACGATCAGCACCAGGATGATGAAGCCACCCACCACGGCGAGCGGATTGCGCAGGAGCGCGGCAAAGACATGCCAAGCGCGGCCAAGGTTTGCCTGCAGGCGCGAGGAGGGGCTGTCATCGAGAAGCCAATCGATCATTTGCGGGCCCTCGGATCGAGAATGCGGTAGAGCACGTCGGATATCTTGTTGATGAGGATGAAGACAGCGCCAATGACAAGGGTCGCGCCAAGCACGGCGTTCATGTCGGCATTGAGCAGGGCATTGGTCAGATAGTTGCCGATACCGGGCCAGGAGAACACGGTCTCGATCATCACCGATCCTTCCAGAAGCGCGGCATAGGAAAGGCCGATCACGGTGATCAACTGGATGCGGATCGGATAGAACGCGTGGCGCCAGATGACACGGCGTTCCGGCACGCCCTTTACCCGCGCGGTGGTCACATATTCATGGCCAAGCTGGTCGAGCATGAAGGAACGGGTCATGCGCCCGATATAGGCCAGGCTGAAGAACCCGAGGATCGAGGCCGGCAGCATGAGGTGATCGAGCGCATTCCAGAAAATATCCCACTCGCCGGCGACGAGACTATCGATCAGGTAAAGCCCGGTGACGGGTTCAACGATGCCGTCATAGAAGATGTCGATGCGGCCCGGGCCGGCAACCCAGCCAAGACCTGCGTAGAACACCGCGAGGCCAACAAGGCCAAGCCAGAAGGCGGGAACCGAATAGCCCAGCAGCCCGAGCACGCGGATCAACTGGTCGATCCAGGTGCCCTGACGTGTTGCCGCCAATACCCCCATCGGCACGCCAAGCAGAACGCCGATCAGGATGCCGATGGTTGCCATTTCCAGGGTCGCTGGAAAGAACCGCGCCAGATCTTCAGCAACCGGCCGGCCGGTGGAAATCGACATGCCGAGATTTCCGGTGAAGACGTCGCCCACATAGGAGAAAAACTGAATGACAAGCGGACGGTCGAGACCCATCGCCTGCCGTGCGGCGTTATAAACCTCGTTTGAAGCCCTGTCGCCGACAACCGCCAACACCGGATCGATCGGCACCACGCGGCCGATGAAAAACGTGATCGCAAGCAGGCCGAGGAACGTTGCAACCGTCACGAGGCAAAAGCGCAGCACGGCTGTGGCGCTGCCCAGAAGCTGGCTCGTCAACAGGCCTTCCCGCGCATCGGTCGCACTCTCGGACGGCTCAAAAGACATGCCGGTATCGGCATGTCGCCGTTCCCTGTTCAACCGGTTTCTTCAAGTCGGCTCTCCACGCTCGTGTGACTCAATTTCTGAAGCAGAGCTTTCAGGATGTTGTTTTTAAACATCTTTCAGAAACTGCCTCCGGTGAGGCTTTTCCAAAGCTGCCTAAAAAAGTTCTTGGAGCATACAAAAAAATCTGGTTACATCAAAAAAATTTTGATGGGAGTAAAAATCTTTGAGCAGTTCGACGGCGCGTGCCGCCTCCGATGCCGATACGAAGGTTGGCGCGCTGATACGGGCGCGGCGGCGGCAATTGGGGTTCACCCTGCAACAGCTGAGCGACGCTTCAAACCTGTCAGTCAGCTATCTCAGTCAGGTCGAGCGGGATCACGCAACACCGACACTCGGGTCTCTGGCGGGCATTGCCCGGGCGCTCGGTGTCGGGCTGGACTATTTCGTCGCGCAGCCGCGTGCCCAGGATGCGCTGACCCGCGCTGCGACACGGCCGAATTTCTCCATTTCCGGTTCCGCAGTCAGCTATGAACGGCTGGGCACCGAGTTTCCGGGAAACCAGCTCTCCTCTTTCATTCTCACCGTGCCGCCAGGATATGCCTCGGAAACGGTGAGCCATGAGGGTGAAGAGCTGATCTTTATCCTGGAAGGGTCCATCACCCAGTATCTCGACGGGGAGGCGATGGTGATGACCGCTGGCGACAGCCTGCATTACCGGGGAAACACACCCCATGCCTGGTCCAACCCGAACGACGAGCCGGCAAAGCTCCTGTGGACCGGCACTCTGACGATTTTCAACGCAGGTGACGAGAAAACCAGCCGTATCGAGCTGGTGTCGCCGGACAAGAGTGCGGTGAAGGCGTCGCCTGGCCGCACCAAAAACAAGAACAAATCCTAACCCCTGACAGACGGAGACGAAGGAATGAAGCTTTTAAGGACCGCACTTCTGGCTGCCGCCCTGGCAATGCCGATTGCGCAACCTGCCAGTGCCGCGACGCCGGACAACCTTTTGGTCGTGGCGCAGAATATCGATGACATTGTCGCCATTGATCCGGCACAGGCCTACGAGTTTTCCTCCGGCGAACTCGTGACCAATGTCTATGACCGGCTTGTGCAATATGATGCCGAAGACCCGACAGTTCTGGCCCCGGGCCTTGCAGCCGAGTGGCAGACCGATGCCGATGCAAAGACCATCACGTTCACGTTGCGCGATGATGCGACGTTCCATTCCGGTAATCCGGTTCGTGCGGAAGACGTCGTGTTTTCCTTCGCACGCGTCATCAAGCTGAACCTCACCCCGGCTTTCATCCTGGCCCAGCTCGGCTGGACGGCTGAAAATGTCGAGGACATGGTCACGGCGGACGGCAACAAGGTCATCGTCAAATACGAAGGTGATTTTTCGCCGGCTTTCGCCCTCAACGTCCTGGCTTCCCGTCCAGCCTCCATCGTCGATGAAAAGACGGTGATGGAGCATGAAGAAGACGGCGACATGGGCAACAAGTGGCTCAACGCCAACTCTGCCGGTTCCGGCCCGTTCGAGCTGCAGACCTACCGCCCGAGCGAATTGGTGCGTTACAAATCCAATGCCGACTACTTCAAGGGTGCTCCGAAGGTTGAAGGCGTCATCATCCGTCACGTTGCCGAGGCTGCTACCCAGCAGTTGCTGCTTCAGTCCGGCGATGTCGACATGGCCCGCAACCTGACGCCGGACCAGATCGCCGGCATGGATGGCGACGCCATCAAGGTCGAAACCTATCCGCAGGCAGCAGTGCACTTCCTTTCCTTCAACCAGAAAAAGGATGTGTTGCAGCCTGAAGCGGTGTGGGACGCTGCCCGTTACCTCGTCAACTACAAGGGCATGACCGACAGCTTCCTGAAAGGCCAGATGGAAATTCATCAGGCGTTCTGGCCAAAGGGCTTCCCGGGCTCCTACGACGAGACGCCTTACACCTACGATCCTGAAAAGGCCAAGCAGATCCTGGCCGACGCCGGCATCGAGACGCCGATCACGGTAACGCTCGACGTGATCAACTCCACGCCGTTCACGGACATGGCCCAGTCGCTGCAGGCAAGCTTTGCCGAAGCCGGGATCAACTTCGACATCATCCCGGGCACAGGCTCGCAGGTCATCACCAAGTACCGTGAGCGCAGCCACGAGGCGATGCTGCTGTACTGGGGGCCGGACTTCATGGACCCGCATTCCAACGCCAAGGCCTTTGCGTATAACAGCGACAACTCCGACGACAATTATCAGGCAACCACCACTTGGCGGAATGCCTGGGCTGTTCCGGCGGAGATGAACGAGATGACCAAGGCAGCGCTTGCCGAGAGCGATCCTGAAAAACGCAACGAGATGTATGTCGAATTGCAGAAGGAAGTTCAGGCCAAGTCGCCGATCGTTATCATGTTCCAGGCAGCCTATCAGGTTGCCATGGACCCGAAGGTCGAGGGCTACGTCAACGGTGCCACCTCTGACTTCGTCTACTATCGTCTGGTGACGAAGAACTGACGCTGAACACCGAGCCGTCCCGGTTCTCCCGGGGCGGCTTTTTATTGCTGACAGCCGTTCGCTGATTGACCAATCCTTCCGGAGTTTCCTGAAATGTCTTCCCTTTCCGATCAGCGTCTTGCCGCGCTGCGCGAGCGTATGTCCGCGACCGGAACCGATCTTGTCGCCATCGGTCCGTCCAGTCACATGATGTATCTGGCCGGTCTCGATCCCCATGGCGACGAGCGGCCCGTGATGCTGCTGGTTTCGAAAAGCCACGCAGGATTCCTGATGCCGGCGCTCAATGTCGACAGCTCTCGCCGGAAGACCCACCTGCCGTTTTTCCCCTGGCGCGATGACGATGGCCCGGACGCCGCGCTCGCCACCTTGCTGGCCGTTTCCGACCTGCCGGAAGCGCCGAGCGTCGTTATTGACGAAACCATGCGCGCCGATTTTGCCCTGCTGCTGCTCGACGCGCTTCCCGGCGCTTCACGCCGGTTCACCGGTGACACGGTCGGGCACCTGAGATCTCGCAAGGATGACGATGAATACCGACGCTTGAAGGCCAGTGCCGTGCTCAATGATACGGCTGCCATGGCCGGCTTCGACGCGCTGAAACCCGGCATTACGGAACTCGAGATCGCCGCCGCCATCCGCGATGTCTACAAGCAGGCCGGCGCGACACCGGTTTTCACCTCGGTCTGCTTCGGCGGCAACGGCGCCTTTCCGCATCATCACACCGGCGAGACGCAGCTGAAGGACGGTGACGCGGTGCTGATCGATACGGGCGGCCGTCTGGAGGGGTACCCATCTGATATGACCCGGGTCGGTTTCTTCGGAACACCGACAGCGGAATTTGAAAAGGTCCATGCGATTGTGGACCAGGCCGTGGAAGCCGCTCTTGCGGCTGCAAGGCCAGGTGTCGCCGCGAAAACAATCGACAAGGCAGCCCGGGATGTCATTTCAGCGGCAGGCTATGGTGATTTTTTCACACACCGGACAGGTCACGGCCTTGGAATAGACATACATGAGCCTCCATATCTGACGGCGACTTCCGAAACCGTACTGGATGAAGGTATGGTGTTTTCAATCGAACCTGGGATCTATCTTCCCGGTCAATTTGGCCTGCGTCTTGAGGAGATTGTCATCCTGCGCGCCGATGGACCGGAAATCCTCTCCGACTTGCCGCGCGTGGCGGTGGTAAGGTGAACGCTCGGCGATAGATGGGCACGAAGGTGTTTCGGGAACGGGGTCGGATTGCCGCTTCTTCGTCATTGAAGAAGCACGAAACTCTTATAGAGCTTCGCGGAAGGCCAGCTTTGAAGCTTGGTCTTTCGCGAAACCTGACCGTGAAGACCGAAATGGATTCATGCTTGAAGTAATTGAACTGGACATTCCCGAAGTCAAGATTATCTGCCCCAAGCGGCACGGCGACAGCCGTGGTTTCTTTTCCGAAACATACAACAAAGCTCTGCTGAGTGATGCCGGAATTGACATCGATTTCGTGCAGGACAATCACGCCTATTCCGCGGAAAAGGGAACGGTTCGCGGATTGCATTTCCAGATGCCGCCCTTCGCGCAGGACAAGCTGGTGCGTGTGGTGCGCGGCGCGATACTGGATGTTGCTCTCGATCTGAGACTGGGCTCGCCAACCTACGGCCGGCATGTGTCGTCGGTCATTTCCGCTGAAAATGGGAAGCAGATCCTTGTTCCCTCCGGGTTTGCCCATGGATTGGCGACGCTGGAACCGCACACCGAGGTTCTCTACAAGGTATCGCAATACTACGCACCAGAGCACGACCGGGGCATCCTGTGGAACGATCCCGACCTCGCTATCGATTGGGGCCTGGCAGAAGCCGATGCCATCCTCTCCGCCAAGGATCGGGGCCTGCCACGGTTAGGCGAAATCGGCGCCTGTTTCTCTTGTCCGGAGGCAGCGGAAGGATGAAGGTTCTCGTTACGGGTGGTGCCGGCTTTATTGGATCCGCGGTCGTCCGAAAGCTGGTGTCGCAGGAGCTTGCGGACGTCGTCACGGTCGATGCCCTGACCTATGCCGGGAACATGGCCTCTCTCGCGCCAGTCATGGAGGCGCCTCAGCACCGCTTTGTGCACGCTGACATCCGCGACGCTGAGGCAATGGCCGGTCTCCTGGAAACGGAAACACCCGACGCGGTGATGCATCTGGCCGCCGAAAGCCATGTCGACCGGTCAATAGATGGCCCGGCTGCCTTTATCGATACAAACATCGTGGGCACCTACACCTTGCTGGAAGCGGTGCGAACCTACTGGTCCGGCTTGCCATTGCCGCGCAAGGAGGCCTTCCGGTTTCATCACGTTTCCACAGATGAGGTCTATGGCAGTCTCGGGCCGACGGGAGCCTTCAAGGAAACGACCGCCTACGCGCCGAATTCGCCTTATTCCGCCTCAAAGGCTGCATCAGATCATCTGGTCAGGGCTTGGCACCATACCTATGGACTGCCGGTGGTCACCACCAACTGTTCCAACAATTATGGGCCTTACCAGTTTCCGGAAAAGCTGATCCCCTTGATGATCCTGAACGGCCTTGAGGAGAAGCCGCTGCCGGTTTACGGAGCGGGAGCCAATATTCGGGACTGGCTTCATGTGGACGATCATGCGGATGCGTTGTGGCAGGTACTGACGCGCGGAACGCCAGGGCAGGTCTACAATATCGGCGGCGATGCCGAACGTCAGAATATCGACGTCGTTCGCCTGATCTGCGATCTTCTCGATGAGCTGGTGCCTGTCGGTAAACCCCGGCAAGAGTTGATTACCTTCGTGTCTGACCGACCCGGCCACGATGCGCGTTACGCTATGGATATTTCCCGGATTTCTGCCGAACTGGGCTGGCGGCCCCGGCATTCTTTTGAAAGCGGATTGCGTCAGACGGTCGACTGGTATCTGGGCAATCGCAACTGGTGGGAAGAGGTTCGCACCGGCCGCTATGCCGGCAACAGGCTGGGGCTTGGGACTAATGGGGTATCAAATCTACCGGCCGGTGCATCATGACACGCATTCTACTCACCGGGGCGAACGGCCAACTTGGCCATGAGGTTGCCAGGCAAGGCCTGGAAAAGGGGCTCGATCTCGCAGCGCTGGACAGATCGCAATTGGATATTACAGACCGCACTTCTGTTGCGGAGGTTGTCGGGCAGCTTGTGCCCGATCTGATCGTCAACACGGCTGCCTACACTGCTGTTGATCGCGCGGAAACCGACCGGCAGGCCGCCTTTGCGGTCAATTGCGATGGAGCCCGCAATCTTGCGGAAGCCGCGCAAAAGCACGGATCGGTCCTGATGCATTTTTCCACGGACTATGTCTTCGACGGTACACAACATCATGCTTATGTCGAACAGGACGACGTTGGCCCCATTGGTGTGTACGGCGAAAGCAAGGAGGCGGGTGAAACGGCCATCCGCGCCGCGACCGACCGTCACCTGATCCTGCGCACCTCTTGGGTCTACGGCGCTCAAGGCGCCAACTTTGTCCGGACAATGCTGAAGCTCGCGCAGGAGAGGGGGCAAATTCGCGTTGTCAACGACCAGCGCGGATGCCCGACGTATGCAGCGGATCTCGCGGAAGTCGTGCTGCGACTGGCCGAACGGATTTTGAACAATCAGATTGGGCAGGACGGTTACGGAACGTTTCACTGTGCCGGTCAGGGCGAGGTGACCTGGCATGGGTTTGCGGACAAGATATTCGAGCTTGCCGGCGAGCGCTTCGGCAACAAGCCCGAGCTGATCGCCATTCCGGCGTCTGAATTTCCGACACCCGCAAGGCGGCCGGTAAACTCGGCGCTTGATTGCTCAAAACTGGCGCGGGTCCATGGCCTTGCCATGAGACAGTGGCAGGCCGCACTGCGCGACATGCTGGATCAACTGGAACGAAATGCCTGATTTTAATTAGTCATGTGGACGGAAGTGGAGTTGGAAAATGAAAGGCATCGTGCTTGCGGGCGGAAGCGGAACACGTCTCTTCCCGGTTACCAGTTGCATCTCCAAGCAGCTGTTGCCCGTCTACGACAAACCGATGATCTATTATCCATTGAGTGTCCTGATGCTCGCCGGGATAAGAGATCTCCTGATCATCACGACACCACGTGATGCGGCGGCCTTTCAGAGCCTTTTGGAAGACGGTACGCAATGGGGCGTGAACATACGCTATGCGGTGCAGCCGGAACCGGCCGGCATCGCGCAGGCATTCCTGATAGCCGATGACTTTCTTGCCGGTCAGGAATGCGCCCTCATCCTGGGGGACAATCTCTACTATGGCCATGGCCTGACGGAAATGCTCGCGCGGGCCTCGCAACGAAAGTCCGGCGCGACCCTGTTCGGTTATGAGGTTGCCGAGCCGGAGCGCTATGGCGTCGTGGCATTAGACGCCTCCGGAAAACCGACTTCGATAGAGGAAAAGCCAAAAACCCCGCGCTCCTCCTGGGCCGTGACGGGGCTATACTTCTATGACAAGGACGTCACTGACATTGCCTCCGACATTCGTCCGAGCGCACGGGGTGAGCTGGAAATCACGGATGTGAACGCCCGCTATCTGGAACGCGGAGACCTCCATGTCGAACAACTCGGTCGCGGATTTGCCTGGTTTGACATGGGTACGCACGACAGTCTCATCGAGTCCGCCACCTTCGTACAGGCCATTGAAAAAAGACAGGGACACCGCATCGCCGTACCGGAAGAAATTGCGTTCAAGAACGGCTGGATCAGTGCGACCGATCTGGAACGCCTGAGTGAAGATTTTTCCAACAGCGGATATGGGGACTATTTGCGGAAAATCGTTTCCAGAAGATTTTGATGGATTTTATCAGATGAAGATTAGGTGGAATACTTTTAATGGAGAGAAGAAAAAAATGAGAAATTTTATAATATTGAATGTTAGAAATAGTATCACGTTGATTTGTCTTTGATCAAAAGGAAAATAAGAAAAGATTTTTAGTGAGTATTGATCAATTCGTCTAAGAACGAAGGGCGAGGAAAAGACCTGAAGAGCATCTGTCACAGTTTTCTTAGCGCCTGGATTTTCAATTGAAATTGAAAGATCTGCAAAGATCAAATCCGATGGCAAAGCAGTTTTGGCCGTTGAATGTGGTTGACTGGAAAACTCGGTGCACATTGCAGGGCAGCCAAATGGCCGAAGGTACGGCGAAGAAACAGCCGTAACCTACTCAACAATCAAAAAATGATTTGGGGAAGTTGGTGTTGGTCGGGCAGGCCGGATTTGAACCGACGACCCCTTCACCCCCAGTGAAGTGCGCTACCAGGCTGCGCTACTGCCCGAACGGACCCTACCTAGCTTGTTCGCATGACAAGCGCAAGCAGGTTATTGCGTCTGGAGAGGAGCTTTTCCAGACTTCTGTAAAGTCCGGCCAAAGACCGCGCCGCCGGATAGTGAAGGGCGCCCGTGGCCCAGCTTTTCGGCGGCGATCAGGCCCCACGCAAGTCCGTACAGCATATACATATGCCGCCAGTGGTCCGTGTCGATAATTGCGGAGAGGATCAGATGTGCCACAAAAACTGAAAAGACACATTGCGTGAAGGCCGTCCACGGACGTGATTTGAACAGGAGCGGCACAAGGGCACAGAATGTCCAAAGCGCCATCAGAATATAGACCGAGCCGCCAAGCCAGCCGTAGGTGGTGAAGCCTTTCAGATAGACGTTGTGCTCGTCCTCCGGGAAATACTTGTGGAACTCCAGCGCCCCAAGTCCGAGGGGGCGGTCCATCACCATTTGAAACCCGAGCGAGTATCTGGCGAAGCGGCCAAGGCGGGCACCATCATAGGATTGCACGAGCTTTGCGCGTTCGGCGAACATATCGGCGACCGTGTCAATGGACAGCGCCGCGCCCAACAGGGCGACCACTGAGAGAATGCCGAGTGCCCCGAGCATAACGAGGCGCACTCGGCGCGGGCCGGCCTTTTCGGTGACAAGCGCCAGAAAATACACCATCAGGACCGATGCCGTGAGGACACCCCAGGCACCGCGCGAAAAGCTCAAGAACACGCCAAGCATCAAAATGGCGAGCGGCACCAGCAGATGCAGGTTGCGCAGGACAGACTGGCGAAGCAGCTTTTGGATCAGGAGCAACGCCGGCAGCACAAGAAACGGACCGAACACGTTGGGGTCCTGGAAAGTGCCGCGGGCTCGGTCATACAGCGTGAAATAGGATGCACCGGGGAAGAGGTGGAAATAACCGGCGATCCCGATGGCCGCCACCAGCACGGCGCTGGTGATGTAGCCGCTCTGGATGACCCGGAACCGGCCGGGGTCTTCCGCAATGATGGCGGCATAAAAGATGGCCGTGATTGCCAGAAAGCCGGAAACGGCAGTATACATGATCGCATCGCCCATTTCCTCGGCCATGGGAATGGAGGCTATGCCGCCGGCGATATAAAGCATCAGGCAGATGATCAGCGGACCGAATTCACGCCGAAGTTTAAGGCCGCAGGCCAGCCAGACGACCAGTAGAAGCGCCATGTACAGTTCATAAGGCGCAGGTTCCTTGATCACGAATCCCGAAAGGAAGGCAGCAAGCCAAAGCGCACCGTTGCCCAGACTCTTCGTCTGAAGACCGATGGGCGCGCGTGCATGGGGCGTACCGCCGAAAGGTTCGATCGCAAGGCTCAATAGGCGTTCTCCGTATTGAGCAGCCTAAATGGCGTTTGAAGAAGGATCTTCAGATCGAACAGGATCGACCAGTTTTCGATGTAGTAGACGTCGCACTCTACACGTTTCTGGATCTTTTCCGGTCTGTCGACTTCGCCGCGCCAGCCGTTGATCTGGGCATAGCCGGTAACGCCGGGCTTCACCTTGTGGCGGGCGAAATAACCGTCGACGACGTCGTCCCAGGTCTTGTTGTCGGTGTGGGCGTTCACCGCATGGGGGCGGGGACCGACGAGCGACAGGCTGCCGCCCAGAACGTTGAAAAGCTGGGGCAGTTCGTCAATAGAGGTTTTGCGAATAAATCGCCCGACCCGTGTGACGCGCGGATCGCCCCTCGTGACCACCTTTTTCGCATCCGGATCGGCCATGTCCGTATACATGGACCGGAATTTCAGAACTTCGATGATCTCGTTGTTGAAACCATAGCGCTTCTGCCTGAACAGGATCGGTCCCTTGCTTTCCAGCTTCACGGCGATGGCAGCGGCGATCATGACCGGAAACAGCGTGAGGATGGCCAGAGAGGCAAAGACCAGGTCGAAGACGCGTTTGGCCACCATATCCCAGTCGGCAATCGGCTTTTCGACCACATCGACGAAGGGAACCGTGCCGATGAAACTGGATCCACGGTTACGGAAGCGAACCTTGTCCGTGTGGGCCGACAACCGGATGTCGACCGGCAGGACCCATAGTTTTTTTAGAAGCTCGAGAACCCTTTTCTCTGCGCGCAAGGGAATGCAGACAATGAGCATGTCAATGCGTGCAAGCCTTGCGAACTCCACAAGGGCGCTGATGTTGCCGAGTTTCGGGTAGCCGGCCACGACCGGTGGTGACCGGTCGTTGTTCCGGTCATCGAAAATACCGCAAATACGGATGTCATTGTCTGGCTGTGCTTCCAGATCATGGATCAGCTCCTGTGCGGCCGTGCCGCCACCGACAATGATGGCGCGCCTTTCCAGGCGGCCCGATTTCATCCAGTGCCGTACCAGCCGGTAAACAATGAACCGGGACAGGCAAAGGCCCGTCAGACTTGCGGCGAACCACGCGCCGATCCAGGTTTCAGAAACCTCCGTGCCCACGCCTGTCATGGTTCGCAGAAGTGCAAACATGGCAAACACAAGGGTCCAGCCGGCAGCAACGCGCCCGATCTGCGACAGGCCCTGGCGCATGACCGGCACCTGATAGACATCAGCCGCCTGGAAAAAGGCGAGCGCAAAAAGGATGGCGGCGCTGGTGACAAACAGATTGCCAAGTCCGAAGCCCGCGGCTTCCGGGCTGCTGATGCTTGCGACAAGGGCCGTGCCAACAATCAGCAGGACATCCGTCAGGCGCACCATGCCGGTCAGAACAGTGGCGGAAATACCCTTGCCGCCAAGTCCTTTTGCAATTTCATAAGCTTGGGCTGAAAGGCTGCTGTTGGCGGCAGACAGAACCTTGATGTTGGTTTGTCCGGTTGCCCCTTGCACGCTTTGCCTGAGGTGTTTTTCCAGCCGGTTGCCCAACGCGGACGCATCGCCTGAATCGGGATTGGGTTCGAACGGATCTGTAGGTTTTAAAACACGGCTTCTCATTATTGGTTGCTCGATCTGGCAAGTACAGTCTGCACGTGGCTTGCCGCGGAGACACTTTCAACCCTGGCGGACGACGAGCTATCGGTCGGAGCGATGCCCTGGATTTCCTGATAGAGGGTCGTAATTCTGTCGTTCATCAGGTCGACCGAGAATGTTTCGGCAAGACAGCTGCGCAGACTTTTTGCCTGCTGAGCCATTTGTGCCGGATCTGCAAGGGCTTCTTCCATGGCCGTGGTGAGTTTGCCGATATGACCCGGCGCCACCAGGCGGTTGGAGTAGCGGCCGAAAATTTCCGGAATACCGCCGACCCGCGTTGCGATCAGTGGTCGTTCCGCGGCCACGGTCTCCAGAATGATGTAAGGCATGGCTTCCGCACGCGAGGGAACAACCACAGTTCTCGCAAGTTTGAACGCCTCTCGGGCGGGCAGGGCACCGTGGAACGTAATTGCGCCCTCCAGCCCCAGCTTTTTGACCATGTTCCGATAGCGCTCTTCGTCGGGGCCTTCGCCAACGATGTGAGCCTTCGGCGCGGTGCCGGTTTTCAGGCGAATGTTGTAAATCGCCTCGATGAAAAGGTCCGGTCCCTTCAGATCCCGCAGCATGCCGATGTAGAGGAAATCGGCGGCATCATGATTGGGGGAAACGGGTTGGAATTCGTCTGCTGTCAGCCCGTTGTAAACGATTCGCGAGCGCGCTCTCGGAAGACCGACCTTGCTTTCATAAGCTGCCGCCTCGTAGTCCGAGACGAAGATCAGCCCGTCCGTCATGCGGCCGAGAAGACGCTCCAGCAAGTGATAGACACGGCCTTCGAACCGGTTGGGATCGTAATGCAGACTGCCACCGTGCGGGCAATAGACCCGGGCGGTTTTCTGGCCGCGCAACCGCAGCACAGTGCCGATCAGGCGCGCATACGCGCCCCCTTTGGCTCCATGTCCATGTAGAATGTCTGGTTTGAGATCCCGGATGTGCCTGTAGAGGGAAACAGTCGCCGTCAGGTCCTGGATGGTGAGCTGACGTTTCATGGGAAATCGCGCAAGGCCAAGCGAAAGTTTCGGCTTCACTTCCTCAAGAAGCTGATTGTCGAACGCACTGCCCGTGCTGCTGTCGCATACGATCCCGACATCGTGTCCCGCTTCCGACTGGCAGATAGCAAGATCCCGAATGTGGCGGAAAATGCCGCCAATGGGCGAACGCACGCAATGCACGATCCGCATTGGGGTCGTTGTCATGATGCAATATCCCTGTATCCACCCCCAGGTTTCTTTTTGAACCTGTGGGGCCCTGAGACTGCATCCTAACAAAGGGTAGTGAGTCCACCGTTAACTTAGCGGAGGCCTAAAAATAACGTTCGCGGACGTAAATTGTGTCACCGGGGCGCACTGGGTCCGAAATAGGAACACGACCGTTTAGAATTTCACCGTTGAGCTGCCGGGTGATATCCACATTCGATTGAAGCGCCCGCGCACTGAAACCGCCCGCCGTTGCGATGGCGTTTTGAACGGTCATGCCGGCGACGTAATTATACTGGCCTGCATTTTGCACTTCACCCATGACGAAGATCGGGCGATAGGTGTCGACTTCCACCGACACGTCCGGATCGCGGATATAACCCTTGCGCAGCTTGGTTGCAATTTCGGCTGCCAGTCCTTGCTGCGTCTTGCCGCGCGCTGCGACGTTGCCGACCAGCGGGAAAGAAATATATCCAGCCTGATCAACAACATAAGTGTTCGACAGGTCGTCCTGGCCAAACACGATAATGCGCAGCTTATCGCTCGAGTCCAAGCGGTAAGGCTGGGTCAGTGTTTCATGAAACGCTGTCGGCGGCTGTCTGTACCCGCTGCATGCAGCAAGGCCTAGGCACAGGCCCAGGACAACAAGCGCTCTCATTCGCATCAACGACTCTCCTACAATTCGGAGACAGGATCGCGCTTTATGGTTAATTGAGGGTGAAGAGCAGAAAAGACATGCTGGATACCCTGTCAAATATGCGCATGCATTTCTTAACAGGGCCGCCAGGGAAACTATATGCGCTTTAACCGAACGCTTACCATAATTCGACATAGTTTGCCGATATTTTGGAGTTTCAAGTGATGAATGCTGAACGGCAGACACATTCCGAAGACGACATGGCGCTGGATCTGGGTGGTCTGTTGCGGACGATCGCGCGATCCCTGGGCTGGCTTTTGCCGCTTACGCTTTTCGTTACGGTTGCCGTTTTTCTGGGGCTTCAGTTTGTTGCGCCCAAATACAAGGCCGAAGCGCGTATCATCATTGAAAGCACGGACAACTTGCCCGGTGCTGCGCGAGGGCAGGAGGAAGAGCGGGCCTTGCTGGACAGTGAAGGTGTTGTCAGCCAGGTGCAGCTTCTGAAGTCCGCTGACCTGGCACGCCGCGTTGCGAACAAGCTCAACCTTGCTGCGATTCCCGAATTCGATGCCAATGACGATGGCAGCCTCGTGAACATTCTGTTGTCTCTGGTCGGGCTCGGCACCAAGACGGAAGGCAACAGCCAGGAAGAACGGGTCCTCAAACACTATTACAAGAATCTGGAAATCTACCGGCTGGAGGGTTCCCGCGTCATCGCGGTCGATTACACCGCCGAAAGCCCGGTTCTGGCTGCCAAGGTCGCCAATACGATTCTTGACGAATATCTGTCGGTTCAGTCCAGCGCCAAACGTCAAACGACTGAGCGGGCCTCCGCAGCTCTGGAACCTCAGATCGTTGAATTGCGCAAGGAAGTTCAGGCGGCGCGGCAGGCGGTGTCTGATTTCCGTGCGCGCGCCGATCTGCTGATAGGCGCCGACAACATCCCGCTCAATCAGCAGCAACTTGCCGAAACAAGCACGGCTTATTCCGAAGCTCAGTCCGCCAAGGCTGAATCGCAGGCAAAGGCCGATCTCATTCGCGAACTGTTGAACTCCGGTGGATCGCTTGAAACCGCCAGTGAAGTTCTGAGCTCCGCGCTCATCCAGCGGCTACGCGAACGCCAGGTCGAAATTCAGTCGAACATTGCCGAACTTTCCATCACGCTGCTGCCCAACCATCCCCAACTCAAGGCTCTACAGTCTCAGCTTGGGGATTATGACCGGCAAATCCGGTCGGAAGCGCGCAAGGTTCTGCAGGGCCTGGAAAATGATGCCAAGGTGGCAGACCAGCGCGCAAAGGCGCTCGGAGCTCGCCTTGACGAGTTGAAAAAGGCCGCCGCTAAATCCAACGCCGATCAGGCACGGCTAACGGAACTGGAGCGGGAAGCCAATGCCAAGGCGGCCCAGCTTGATCAGTTGCTTTTAAGCTATCAGGAAGCCGACTCCCGCTTGCGGGCACAGGTTCTGCCCGCCGATGCGAGGATCATCTCGCGGGCCAGCGTTCCGGTGGAACCGGATTCGCCAAAGATCATTGCCAGCACCATCATCGCCGCGCTTGTGACCTTTATTCTCGGCTGTGCATTTGTGCTCATGCGTGAATTCCTGAACGGAGCCGCGCTTTACAGGATGCAGGATGGCCCCTCTGCCGGGCAACGCGTTGCCCCGCCCATGGAAGAGCGGCCACAGACCGGGCCTGACGAATCCTCGCGAGTTGGAAACCCTGGCTGGGGCGGCGGCTATGGTCAGACCGTCGCCAGCTACAGGATAGAGCCCGGCGAGTGGAACACATCCGATACGCCTCGTGCGGCAGAACCGGACGTGCCTGAAACAATTGAGAGTGTTGAAAACGGAGAGAGCGTTCCGGAACCAACCGAAGAAAAGGTTTCCGAGAAAACACCTGAGCCACAAGCCGAGACCCCGGAGAAGCCCGTTCGACCGAAGGGCCGCGTTGGGATTCTGGCCGGCAAGCTTCTTGGCCGTGGAAAAAAGACCGGCCAGGATGCCGAAGTCAGCCAGGCCTCTGTTGCAGACAGCCCGGTCCCGGTGGCAGACAGCCAAGACCCGATCGACGACATACGGGGTTCCAAAGACATCGACGAGGACGCCCCGGAAGCGGACGTCATGCCTGCAGCGGTTGTTGCGGCAACCAGGTCCAAACGACGTGACAAGCCTGAAGAACAGCTGAAGACGATGCATGCGGACGATGTTGAAGCAGCAGGCCGCGTCGTTGTTCTCAGTGTGGACGACGAAGCCCTGTCTCATGAACTCGCGTTCGATCTGATCCGGAAAGCCGCCGGACGTGGCAAGTCTTCGCTCATCATGGAGGTCTTCCCCGACCAGTCCAACTCGAAGGGTGCGGAAGGCTTTTCCGATATCGTTGCCGGCACAGCTCCCTTCGCCAAGGTGGTTTACAGGGATGCAGGGTCAAAGGCGCATATCATCGAGGCAGGCCGCGTCGCAATCACGGACGAGATGGTGAATTCGGAGCGTTTCAAACTGGCTCTGGAAGCGATCAAGTCGACATACGAAACCGTTGTCGTTGATCTCGGGGCCATTGATGGATCGCTGGCAAGTGCCCGCATGTTGAGTTTTGCGGACAGGGTTTTGATTGCTGCGTCTGCCCCAGACCACAGTCACGAACTGCAGAGCGCGGCGAACCTTCTGGCGCACAACACCGGAGCAAAGGTGGAAGTCGTGATACCAGATGGCGCTGGTCCGGGGCCGCGTCGAAACGGCGACGGACACGCCGCCTGAAGGGCTGGCCTGCACCAGTAGACAGGCGCTTTCCTCAGCCGCCCTGGCCGATGCCTGCTTTCCACTTCCTCAGACGCCGGATCAGCGGCCATAGGGTCGCGGAATTGCGCAGACGGGCCTTCGTATTCAAGCGTGCTGCCTCCAGGCGCAAGCGCAACGCTCCCTTCCAGCTCATCGCCAGCAGACTGTCTTTCAGCAACACAGGCTCCGCCCAGCCGGTCTTGTAGCGTTCTTCGCCAAGGCCAAGGTCAAGTGTGTCGAGCCTTGGGTCCACACATGCCTGCGCGATAATTTCCTTGATCAGCACCAGACCGGGGCTGTTGGGCAGCATGTCGTCGTGGGCGACGCTGTTGCTGTAGGCGTAAAGGGTCGTTCCATGTTCGGCGCACAGATAAGTGGCCCGGATCCGACCTTCCGTTTCCAGAAACCAGAGGTCCAGCGGATTTGGCTCCTGAACCTGTGTGTCAGCCGTTGCGTTGAGCCCCAGCGCGGTGGTGAGAAACGTTCTGGCGGGAAGTTGCGAGAAGACATTGGGGATGCCTGCTGCTTTCGCTCTAAAGGCACGTTGCTCGAAAAACGCGTCCAGGCCGCGTTGCCTGTCGGCGTGGTCAGAGGCTTTGACAACCCTGTAGTCACCGGCGGCACGCAGGTGCCGTTCCTTGCGCAGAAGGTTCTTGCGTGACGACTTGCTGTGTGTGGCATTGAAAAACAGCTCGAAATCATCGGGCAGGGCAGAGGCAAAAACAGGGCTCGGGCTTGCAGTGGCGCACTCCATGACCAGTGGATGGCCGCGGCCCTGCCAATTGTCTGGAACGTTTTCCAGTTTCAGGAGGTCTGCACCGATCTGCCGGCAGACGTCAGACAGCAAGTCCTGCATTTCTGCCGGAGTGACAGTGCGGTAAAAATCTGCATTCCAGAGACCGGTGTTCTGGTTGCCGTTCTGGTGGCCGAGAAAGGTCAGGGTGGACATGCCCGCGGATCTTTCCAGTTGCAGAGGCAGCACGAAGAGAGGCTCATCCTGTCGCCGGCCTACGACGATTACAGGAACGCAGTTCAAGCTTTTGCCTATCGTCTCGAACCAGCTGATGAGCCAGGAGGGAGACTGGTAGGGATTACTGTGCGGCACACTCTTTAGTTGTTGCCAGTCGGGCTGCGCTTCGCTAAGCCTCGAGAAAATGGACAGTTCAAGATTGGCTGCGGCCATGGTGTTCACCTTACAACCGTGCGCTTGGTGAACAGGCTGATACGGCATTTGAAAATTGGATAAACCATTTTGAACGAACATTGAGGAAAGACTGGACGCCGCGATGGCAGATCGAGCTAAGTCTCGATAGATTTAGCAATAATTGTTAAAGAAACCGTGCCTAACTGGCACATTCTAGCAAGGCGGGCATTGCGGCCACATGGGCATGCGGCAAAAAACGGTAACACGCGCATTCAGTGTACTGAAGGGAACGGGGCTCGGCCGTATGCTGGCACCGTTCACCCAGGGCTGCGGTGCCGTGTTCATGATGCACCACGTGCGGCCGGCACGCTCTGATGCCTTTCAACCCAACCGTCATCTTGAGATCACGCCCGAGTTTCTGAAACTTGCGGTCGATCGTATCCGCGCCAACGGCTATGAAATCATCTCTCTGGACGAAGCCGTCGATCTGCTCAAGTCCGGCTACGGGCACCGCCGCTACGCGGTTTTGACATTCGATGACGGCTACCGGGACAATCTCACTGTTGCCTATCCGGTCCTCAAGGAACTGGAAGCACCTTTCACGGTGTTCGTCACCAGCGGTCTGATCGATCGGACCAGTGAGCTGTGGTGGCTCGCTCTGGAGCAGATCGTTGCGGAAAATGAGGAAGTGGTCTTTAGCGACGCGCAGGGCAGCACCGGTATCCCGTGCAGAACCGTCGCGGAAAAGAATGCGTGTTTCGATAAAATCGTCGATCATCTGACGCTGGAAGTCGCCGAACTGGATCAGCGCAAGATCATTCGGTCGCTTGCCGAAAGATATGGTGTCGATCTGAGAGCGCTGGCCGACAGGCAGATGATGTCCTGGGACGAGACGCGCCAATTGGCTGGCGACCCGCTGGTGACCATCGGTGCTCACAGCCGCAATCATTTCGCCATGGCACGGCTGGACGAAGACGCTGCCCTTAAAGACGTGAGTGAGGGGCTGGAACGGCTTGAGAAAGAGCTTGGCCGCCGACCAAAACACTATGCATATCCGTATGGAAAATCACACGCAGTCTCCCAGCGCGACGCGGATATTTTGCGGGAGATCGGCTTTGCTTCGGCTGTAACGACGCTTCCCGGTGTGCTTCAATCCGTCAACGCACGGGACCCGATGATGTTACCGCGTGTCTCGCTGAATGGCCGCTTTCAGGACCCTTCGGTCGTAGACCAGTATCTGACAGGCGCACCTTTCGCGCTGTACCGGGTTGCCCGGTGGGCCGCCAATGGTTTTGGTGTCAGGTCCGGTTTTTCCCGCCTCTTTCCATCCACCAGATAATCGCACCCGCCGGGATCACCCAGGCCAGTCCTGCGATGCCGAAGTAGATGAAGCGGATCGTGTTCGACGATTGCTGCAGGGTCAGATCGCCGATCACCATCGCGGTGAGGGCATAAACCACCACGAAAACCACCAGCAGCACCATGCCGATAAACTTGCGAAACGAGGGAACCATTGTCAGGCGTTTCCGTAATGCGAGTGTGAAGCCGCGATGAGGGACCTTTTGCCGCAAATTGCCCCGGACCGCTTGCCGTCTTGCTTCTGCACCTATATCTCCGCAAGCCAAAGGTCAAACTCACGATAAACATTTCCGGAAGCGGGTCATGATTGCAGTTGCAGAAGGTGTGAAGAGCGAGCAGATGCTTCCGGCCAAATTGCAAAAGGTGCGGCAGAACAGGGCTCTTATCCGATGGTGGCTCTATTGCGTGTGTGCGCTGATCCTTGCCATGGTCGTTGTCGGCGGAGCCACGCGGTTGACCGAATCCGGCCTGTCGATCACCGAATGGAAGCCCATTCACGGTGTCATTCCCCCGCTCAGTGAAGCCGAGTGGGAAGAGGAGCTGGAAAAATACCGGCAAATTCCTGAATACCAGCTCATCAACAAGGGCATGAGCCTGGAGGAATTCAAGTTCATCTTCTGGTGGGAATGGGCACATCGGCTGCTCGGCCGGTTTATCGGTGTCGCCTTCTTTGTGCCGATGGTGGCCTTCTGGGCAATGGGGCGGATCGAGCCCTGGTTGAAGCCCAGACTGCTTGTCGGCCTTGCGCTTGGCGGCCTTCAGGGTTTTGTCGGCTGGTGGATGGTGGCGTCCGGGCTGGTTGAACGTGTGGATGTCAGTCAGTACAGGTTGGCGACCCATCTCACGCTCGCATTGTTCATTTTCGCCTATCTTTTCTGGATTGCGAGGCGGCTGACACCGCTGCCAGCTCCCGAGCGCACGGAACAGGAGCGTCTCGCGGGGCTGGGAAAACTGGTCCTTTGTCTGGTCTTCGTGCAAATTTTCCTGGGCGGTCTCGTCGCCGGATTGAATGCCGGTTTGACCTTCAATACCTGGCCCCTGATGGATGGCCAATTTATCCCGCGTGGCATGCTGGCCATTCAGCCTATCTGGCTGAACTTTTTCGAAAACGTGATGACGGTCCAGTTCCAGCATCGCATGACGGCCTACGTGCTGGTGTTCACCGGTGTAGCGCTGGCCTGGAGCACGTTCCGTGTGAGCCGGCGCAAGGAGCTTCGCAGGGCAGGCGCGCATGTGGGTGGATTTGTGCTGCTGCAGGCACTCTTCGGCATTCTGACGCTGCTCTGGCAGGTGCCGCTATCCATCGCGTTGGTGCATCAGGGCTTCGCGGTCGTCGTCCTGGCGGCTGCCGTCGACTATGTAGCTGTTCTGAAGGGGCCGTTTGCCATCCGCAACTAGTGTGCGGAAAAGGCCTTTCCACGCGTAAACACGCAGCCGCGAGGCGGTGCCAGGCGAGTTGCCCCGAAGTTGAGATCGCAAAGAAAAGCCCGCCGGTTGGCGGGCTTTTCGTCTGTTTCGCTGATGTTTGTTATCCGGCGAGCGCCTGATCGAGATCGGCGATGATGTCGTCGACATCCTCCAGCCCAACCGAGATACGCACCACATCCGGGCCCGCACCGGCAGCCGTCTTTTGTTCGTCCGAGAGCTGGCGGTGCGTGGTGGAGGCGGGATGGATGATCAGGCTACGCGTGTCGCCGATATTGGCCAGGTGCGAGAACAGCTCCACCTTGCTGACCAGCGCGACACCCGTGTCATATCCGCCTTCCACGCCAAAGGTGAAGACTGCACCGGCGCCCTTGGGCATGTATTTCTGCTGCAGGTCGTGGTGCTTGTCCTCCGGCAGGGCTGCGTAGGACACCCATTTCACCTTGTCATGGGCAGCAAGATGAAGCGCGACTTTCTTGGCATTGTCCGAATGACGTTGCATGCGCAGGGGCAGGGTTTCGATGCCCGTCAGGATCATGAAGGCGTTGAAGGGCGAAATCGCCGGTCCGAGATCGCGCAGACCAAGCACGCGGCACGCAATGGCGAAGGCAAAATTGCCGAAGGTTTCGTGCAGGACGATGCCCTGGTATTCCGGACGTGGCTGGGACAGCAACGGATAGTTGCCGCTGGCGGACCAGTCGAAGCTGCCGCCGTCGACGATGATGCCGCCCATGGAATTGCCGTGACCGCCCATGAACTTGGTCAGCGAGTGCAGGACGATATCCGCACCGTGTTCGATCGGGCGGCACAGGTAAGGCGTTGCCATGGTGTTGTCGACCACCAGCGGCACACCCTTGGTCTTTGCGATTTTCGCAATTGCCTCGATGTCGACAACGATGCCGCCCGGATTGGCGAGGCTTTCGATGAAGATCGCGCGTGTGCGGTCGTCAATGGCCGCTTCGAAGGATGCCATGTCCGCCGGGTCGGCCCACTTCACGCCCCAGCCGAAGCTTTTGAAAGAATGGTTCAGCTGGTTGATCGATCCGCCATAGAGCTTGTTGGCAGCTACGATGTTGTCGCCCGGCTGCATCAGACTGTGGAAACACAGGAGCTGTGCCGAATGGCCGGAAGCTGTCGCAAGCGCGGCGGTGCCGCCTTCAAGCGCTGCAACGCGCTCTTCAAGAACAGCCGTCGTCGGGTTGGTAATCCGGGTGTAGATGTTGCCGAATGCCTGCAGACCGAACAGGGAAGCTGCGTGATCGACATCGTCAAAGACGAACGACGTCGTCTGATAAATTGGTGTCGCCCGCGCGCCTGTTGATGGATCCGGCGCAGCGCCAGCGTGAATCGCAAGAGTGGAAAAACCCGGAATATTGTCGCTCATAAAAGACCTCCCTGTTGGATTGGCGGCCAGTTTGACCGAAGCCGCATGGCAGGTCAAAGAACGATTTTGCGGTTTTGTGAGCTAAAGGAAATTAAGTTTGTCAAAGCTTTAGGCTGAATTGGCCGGTGCGCAGTATATCGAGGTCTGGCGAAAACCTCTAATGGTCGGACCGGGTGTTGCGGTTCTCCAGCTTTACGCCGAAATAGACACCGAACAACAGTGTGGCTGCCAGCAGCGGCAGGCTCCAGGCCAGAAAGGTCATATCTGCGAGGACAGCAAACAACGCGGCCTCCTTTGAGCCTCAAAAATGTCGATGCGAGGGAGAAGGTTAACGATGTCTTATGGATGAAAGGGAAAGAAATTCGCGGGCATTCGGGGCAAATTGAGTGAAAGCTCTTATAAATAGAAATTAAAATTCTCAGATTTCGTCGGATGGAACGGCTCTGTTGCGTTTGGTATCGCGAGCTTTCTCCGCAGCCGCCTTCTGCAGATGAATCAGCACTGCGATACAGACGACGAATGCGACAGTCGCCAGAGCGAATATCATGACCCATGCCCTCTCGAAACTGCCCTCATAGGCGGAACCTCGCCAGAAGGCAGGCCAATACCACAACCCTCGATCAACCTATCCTAGCAGAAACAAGCAGAGCTTTGCAGCAGGAGCGCATATGTTGACCCCAATTTATTCGCCACTTTGCTCCCGTTCGCCGGAGCCGGCTTTGTCGCGGGTCCAGGTTTCGTCGCGATCGGCGAAGGGCGAACCGTGTCGAGCCTTGTGAACGAACGCAAACAGCAGCAGGGCAACCAGACCCGCCATGGCCATGAGGACCCACTCAAATGCGGTAAACAGGTTCGGGTCTTGGGTCATGCTGCCTCCCGCTGCTGATGCCATCCGGTTGCTCGGGTCTCGATAAACGAGCTACCCGCGAGCATTGTGCGAAGCTGATGCGTTGGGGAAAATCAGTTGTCTTTTTCCCCGGAAAGCCCACGATGCTGGAACCCGGCCTTGAGGGCAGGGCGCTTGGAGGAAAGGGTTCTGGAATTTACGCCGGCCCAGCCGATTTCACCGGATAATCGGCCGTATTCAATCTTCGGGCAGCGATCCATCACCATCTTGATGCCCGCTTCTTCCGCACGGGCCGCGGCCTCGGCATGGCGAACTGTCAGTTGCATCCAGATGACCTTGGGCAGCTTTCCGCTGGCAATCACTTCATCGACGATTGCACCGGCAGCTTCGGAATTGCGAAAGATATCGATCATGTCCGGCACCGCCGGCAATTCGTCCAGAGACGCATAGACCTTCTGTCCCAGGATCTCCTTGCCCGCCTGACCCGGATTGATGGGCCACACTTTGTATCCTTTGGACAAAAGGTACTTCAGCACAAAATAGGACGGCCGGACATTGTTGGCACTCGCGCCGATCATGGCGATGGTTTTCACCTCGTCGAGAATACCCTTGATATAGGCGTCCGCATAAGTGTCGTGATTCATGGAATGGAGATCCTCAGATTTACCGGGTCATCCAATTCGAAATGCCGCCGGGCCGCAAGGGGCCTTGTGCCGCATTCCGGTCTTCCTTGAAGATTTATGAAACTGCGCAGGGACGGTCAGGCGCCCCGAACCGTTCACCGGTAAACAGGAGAGGCCAGACAGGCAAACGGAAGGCGGCGTCGCATGGGTGAATTGAAAAAGCGGTTCCAGAAGGTATTGGAGGCAATCGACCAGACGCTGGACGGTCCGCTTGACGTTTCTGCGCTTGCCGGTGTTGCCGCCTATTCGACGTTTCACTTTCAGCGCCAGTTCTCGGCGTTCTTCGGCCTGGGCGTTGCCGACTACCGGCGGCTTTTGAAGCTGAAGCGCGCCGGGCAGCAGCTGGCTTTCAGGGTGGAACTGCCGGTCACGGCGATTGCCTTCGACGCGGGCTATGAAAATCTTGAAAGCTTCTCGCGTGCGTTCAAACGCGTTTTCGGGCACAGCCCGTCGGCGTTCCGGTCAACACCCGACTGGTCTGTCTGGCACAGAACCTACGACCCCTTACTGCAGTTGAAAGGACAGTTCATGTCGGATCAGTCCCTTGATGTCTCGGCCGTCCGGATCGTCGCTTTTCCTGAAACAGCCGTCGCCATACTCGAGCATCGCGGACCGCCACAGGAGGTACCAGCGACCGTCCGGCGTTTCATCGCTTGGCGAAAAGCACATGCAAGCCCTCCGTCCAGAAGCGCGACGTTCAATATTCTCTATGACGACCCCAAGACGGCGCTGCCTGAGGATTATCGGATCGGTGTTTGCTGTGCTGTCACCGGGCCAGTCACAGAAAATGATGAGGGTGTGGAACCTGGAACGATACCGGCAGGGCGCTGCGCTGTTATCAGGCATTCCGGTCCGCTCGACTTTGCCGAAGAAACGATCCGCGCCCTGTATCGCGACTGGCTGCCGCAAAGCGGGGAGGAGCTGCGCGACTATCCGTTGTTCGTTCAACGCCTCAGTTTCTTCCCGGACGTTCCCGAGCACGAGGCGCAGACCGACATTTTCCTGCCGCTGAAATAATGGGGAACCTCGCTGAACCTCACTGGCAGCAACGTGAGCTGCCGGTAGGGTTCAGGCCAGTTTTGCCGCCTGATCCTTCCGGAGTTCCTTGCGGATCATCAGCTTCAAACCGGACCAGATTTCGTCGACGGCACAAACCTTGACGTCCACGAGGCCCGTCGGCAGGCAGAGTTCGCGAATGGTATCTTCGGTGATATCCGTTGGCACCTTGCTGGCCTTTTTCGGCCAGGACACCCAGATCATACCATTCGGGGCCAGCACGTCCCGAATGGCTGCCAGATGGCCGGCAAGATCCGCCCGTTCCGTAACAAACACATGCGCGCAATCAAGAGCGGGCTCCGGCGTGGGGATTGTCACCACGCCGGGGTCTTGGGTCTGCAGAAGCTTGGCAATGCCTTCCGGCATCCGGTGACGCCAGCAAACCATTCCGGGTTTCAGCCCGAGCTTTGCAGACAGCGGACGTCCGGAGTAACCGGCTTCTGGCATGGCTTATCCTTGAGGCCTTTGAATAGCTGGCCGGATCAGCTGTCCGTCCATTCGGGTTTGCGTTTTTGCAGAAAGGCATTGATGCCTTCTTCCGCATCCCGCGCCATCATGTTGTCCACCATGGTCTGTGCTGCAAAATCATAGGCATCCGACAGTGGCATTTCCAACTGACGATAGAAGGCCTCCTTGCCGATTTTCAGCGTCTTGGAGGACTTGGAAGCGATCGTTTCCGCGTATTTCTGAACAACCTGCTCCAGGTAGTCACGCGGGACGATGCGGTTGATCAGGCCGAAATCCTTGGCCGTGGACGCATCGATGCTTTCGCCCGTCAACAGCATTTCCATGGCCTGTTTCGGCGCAACATTGCGGGACAGCGCAACCATGGGCGTGGAGCAGAACAGGCCGATGTTGACGCCCGGTGTACAGAAAGTGGCCGTGTCGGTGGCAAGGGCAAGGTCGCAGGAGGCAACCAGCTGGCACCCGGCTGCGGTGGCAACGCCCGTCACCACGGCGATCACCGGCTTGGGCAGACGGACGATCTGCTGCATCAGGTCCGAACACTGGCGCATGATCCGCTCATAGGTCGCCTTGCCGCCGTCAGCGTCTCCGCGCGCTGCGGTCAGTTCCTTCAGGTCGTGCCCCGCGCAGAATACCTTGCCTTCCGCACCGAGCAGGACAATACGCACGGCAGGGTCTTCAGCGGCTTTGCGCAACTCCCCGGCAAGGGCGGTCATCATCTCGCTCGACAGAGAATTCATCCGCTCCGGCCGCTGCATCACGATCCGGTAAACGCCCTCATGAAGAAGCGTTGAGAGCATCGGTTTCTGGATCTCGTCATTTGCTGCGGTTTCGGACATGGAACGCTCCTCCAGGGTTTGCTTTGCTGTGGTTATAGCCGAGGCGGGCAGGGCGGCGAAAGTGTTCCTTCGGCTGGTGACCGCTTCCGATCACAGATGGTTTATCTGACGATGCGCCAAGTTGCTGGCGGTTCCCCCTGTTTCGGTTATCCTTTGGTCATGTGGAGGCTTTCCCAAGTCCGCTCACTTGCAGGTGCAGTCGCTCTGCTTCTGGCTCCTCTCGGTCCGGCGCTCGCGCAGGAACAGGTTGATGTCGCTCTGGTTCTTGCGGTTGATGTCTCGCGCTCCATGTCGCCAGAAGAGCTTCAGATTCAGCGTCGCGGCTATGCGGCCGCCATTGCCAGCCCGGAAGTGGTGCGCGCCATCGGCTATGGCGCCCATGGTCGGATCGCCCTGATGATGTTCGAGTGGGCCAACGAAAGCCACGCGCGCGAGATTGTCGGATGGTCGGTGATCGAGAACACTGCGGACGCTCAGGCCTTCGCCGGCAAGGTTATGGCCGATAGCACCTACGGGCAGCGGCGCACCTCGATTTCCGGAGCAATCAGACATGCCTCGGCCTTGCTTTTCGACGCCCCCTTCAAGGCGGACCGGCGGGTGATCGATATTTCCGGGGATGGTCCCAACAACCAGGGCGCTGCTGTGGAGCAAGCCCGCGATGCCGCGGTGGAGGCCGGGCTGGTGATCAACGGATTGCCACTGATGACCACCGGCGGCATGGGCTTCCAGTTCAATATCCCGGATCTCGACGTCTATTATCAGCGCTGTGTCATCGGCGGGCCCGCCAGCTTCGTCATTCCAGTGGATGACTGGGAACAGTTTCCCGAAGCTGTCCGCCGCAAGCTCATTCTAGAGATCGGCGGCGTCACTCCTCCAGAGCCGAAAGTCATTCCAGCCCAATTCACCTTCGAGGAACCATACGATTGCCTCGTGGGCGAAAAGATCTGGCGGCGTATGCGGGATCAGTATTTCTGGGATCAGTAGCGGCGGATCCGTTCTGCCGCTCTTTCATGCTTGCCCGCTTTTTCGCTCAGGCTGTCAGCCCCGGCGCCGCCTCCGTCTGCGCTCGCCCCCGCTTGCATCCGAACCGGCGTCTGCTTCCTTGCGCTCGGGCAATTCGACAGCGGCCCGGAGATTGGGGAAGCGATCGACCTTGTTGGGCAGCGCCATGGCATTGACGAAATGCTCCTGGAACTTTGGCTCCAGGGCTGTCTCGATTTTCTCGATATCCCGAACGGTCTGTTCGATCTCGCGCCTGTAGCCCCGGTTGAGCAGCGCCATGCGCGCGCCTGTGCCTGCGGCATTGCCGACGCCGGAGACACCCTCCAGCGGGCAATCGGGAAGGAGCCCCAGGATCATTGCGTATTTTGGGTCGATGTAGCTGCCGAAAGCACCAGCCAGACGAATGCGATCCAGTGCATAGGTACCCAGCTTGTCCTGCAGCAGTTTGACACCGGCATAGAGCGCGCCCTTGGCAAGCTGGATCGCGCGGATGTCCGTCTGAAGGATCGAGATTTCGACCCCATCGCTGGCAATCACATATGAAAAAGTCCGGCCGGTGGATTTGACGCGCGGGGTCCGCTCGGCCATCGCGCCATTGATCACGCCATCTTCGGTGATGAGCCCGGCCAGATACATCTCGGCAACCGCCTCGATGATGCCCGAACCGCAGATGCCGGTGACACCGACGGTGTCGACCTTCTCGGCAAACCCTTCTTCGTCCGACCATTCATCGACGCCGATCACCTTGAAGCGCGGCTCAAGGGTTTCCTTGTCGATGCGGATGCGCTCGATGGCACCGGGCGCGGCGCGCTGTCCGGAAGAAATCTCGGCGCCCTCGAACGCGGGGCCAGTGGGAGAGGAGGCCGCCAGCAGCCGGTTTCTGTTGCCCAGAACGATTTCTGCATTCGTGCCGACGTCAACGAGCAGGGTGATCGCGTCAAGCTTGTATGGGCTTTCAGCTAGCGTTGCAGCCGCGGCATCGGCACCGACATGGCCGGCGATACAGGGCAGCATGTAGACACGGGCTCCCGGGTTCAGTTCCAGATCCAGATCGCGCGCGTTCAGTACCATGGCGTCGGAAGCCGCCAGCGCGAAAGGAGCCCCGCCAAGTTCCACCGGATCGATACCGAGAAACAAGTGGTGCATCACCGGATTGCCGACAAAGGTCGCGTCGAGCACATCCGTGCGGTCCGCGCCGACATCGCCGACGAGTTTGCCGATCAGCGCGTTGATGGCATCGCGCACGGCCTTTGTCAGATCCGGCAGCTTTGACGGGTTCATCTGCACATAGGACACCCGTGACATCAGATCTTCGCCAAAGCGGATCTGCGGGTTGGACGTACCGGCGGATGAAACCGTGCGGCCGTTCTGCAAGTTACACAGATGAGCTGCAATGGTTGTGGAGCCGATGTCGACGGCAAGCCCGTAGACCGCAGGCTTATCCCCGGGCCAGAGGGCGACCAGCGTCGGCAGGACGCCTCTATCCTCGTGGATGGCGGCGGTCACCTGCCAATTGCCCTTGCGCAACGTCGTCTGAACGCTCGGCAGCAGGACCGGGTCGATTGCAAGATCGGCAATTCCCGTCTCGGCAATCAGGGCTTCACGCAGCCGGTCGATGTCTCCTCGCGGCGTTTCCATGTCCGGTTCGGTAATCGCAACGGAAACAAGAGAGATCGGGCTATCGGCTTCGATAGTACGAGCCTCTGCGCGTTTGCGCACGACCTGGCGGTTGGTCTGGGCGTCGGTCGGAACATCGACAACAAGGTCCCCCAGGATCTTTGCCTGGCAGGAAAGCCGCCTATCGGCAGGCAATTTGCGCAAGGTTGCATAGCGGGTTTCCGCTTCGGTGGCTCCTTCCAGGTTTTCGGCTCTACTGGTCAGATTTTCCTTGGCGAACGTGCCTTCGGAAACCGAAATCTGGCAGCGCCCGCAAATGCCACGTCCGCCGCATACCGATTCCACATAGACCCCGAGCGAGCGGGCAGCGTCGAGCAGGGGCGTTCCGACGGGAAAAGTTCCCCTGCGTCCGCTCGGTTGGAAAACGACTTTGGCGTGTTTAGCGGTCTCGGTCATGGCTCGCGTTCTGTCACTACCGGTTTTCAAAACTCTGCGGGGATGTCCCCCGACCCGCTCCACCCCGGTAAAGGGAAGAGGACTTGGGCTGTACCCGCCGCAACGAAGTCATCCTAACAACGACTTCGGGTCCGGCGGTTTGAAACGTGTCCCACGACACGCAAAACCCCTCCCCCTTGCGGGGAGGGGATTGGGGTGGGGATCCCATCCTGAAATTGGTGAAAAGCCACCCCGTTTGCAGACGGGAAAGAACCGCAAACTTTTATGTCTGGGAACTCAACCTGCGGACCGGCGTGCTGCGCGTCCGCCACGGCGGCGGCCACCTGAGGAGCCTCCGCCTTCGGACGGTGCCGCAACTGCGCCAGGGGCTGCCGGCTGGTGGTCACGGTAGGTCATGATCCATTCCTGGCAGTTGGGATCGGCACCGTTGAGCACGTTGGCAGCGCGCACGGCTTCCATTTCCTGCGGACGGCATGGGTTCATGATCGCAGACGTCATGCCGGCACCGATGACCATCGGAATGAAGCCGGCATTGATTCCGTGGCGATGCGGCAGACCAAAGGAAATATTGGACAGGCCGCAGGTGGTGTTGACCTTCAGCTCCTCACGCAAGCGGCGCAACAGGCGGAACACCTGCTGACCGGCTGTGCCCATGGCACCGATCGGCATCACAAGCGGGTCCACGACAATATCGTGCGCGGGAATGCCGTAGTCGGCCGCGCGCTGGACAATCTTCCTGGCCACTTCAAAGCGTACGTCCGGATCTTCCGAGATGCCGGTCTCGTCGTTGGAGATCGCCACAACCGGCACGTTGTACTTCTTGATGAGCGGCAGGATCGCTTCCAGCTTTTCCTCTTCACCGGTCACGGAGTTGACCAGCGGACGGCCCTTGGCAACCGCAAGCCCCGCCTCGATGGCGGCGGTCACGGATGAATCGATAGACAAGGGAACGTCGACAAGCTCTTGAACAATCTCGATAGTCTTCACGAGCAGCGGGGGTTCGGTCTCGTTCGGGTTGACCGCGGTCACCCCGGCGTTGACGTCGAGCATGGTTGCGCCCGCGGCCACCTGGGCCAGGGCGTCGGCCTTGACGGTTTCGAAGTTGCCTTCGGCCATTTCCGCCGCCAGCTTCTTGCGGCCGGTCGGGTTGATCCGCTCGCCGATCACACAGAAGGGCTGGTCGAAACCGATGATGATTTCCTTGGTCGCGGAGGCGACAACAGTGCGGGTCATTTATGAGCTCTCATTGGCAGTCAGGATTGAAGACGAAGTCTGAAAAGACCAACTCCCGCGGCTAATCAGCCACTCAGCAGTTTTCTGGATACCGCCAAAGGGGTAGGCGTGAATCTGAGCCAATTGGGTGTCGGGCTGGCTGGTGACGCGGGTCTCCAACGGATCGACCATCGTGTTCGGGTCGTAGCCGGACAGCATGGAGACGACGGCGCCGCCACGCTTTTTCAGGAAGTTGAAGGAGTTTTCAACACCGGCAAAAGCGGCATATTTCAACAGGGTCGTCATCTTGGCCGGACCAGCAACACCGACATGCACCGGGAACTCGTTGCCCCATTCGCGCAACTCGTCCAGCCACAGGCTGACCCGATGCGGATCGAACCCGAACTGGGTCACGATGCGGAACTCGGCATCGCTTTCGCGGGCAAGTTCATGCTTGCGTTGCAGGAAGCTTTTGATCACGTCCGGCTTGATGTCCGGTGCGCCTTCGGGGTGTCCGGCAACGGCGATCTTCTTGATGCCGAGCTTGTCGAACAGACCGGTTTCCAGAAGAGCGACAGAAGAGGTGAGGGGACCGGCTTTCTCGGCTTCGCCCGCAATGGCCAGAACTTCGGTGGCGCCTGCTTCCTGCGTCAGCCGGGTGATGCGGCGCTCGAAGTCCTCGCGGCTTGCATACCGGCGGGCCGCCATATGCGGAACGGCGGTCAGCTTGTTGTCGCGCAGGATGCGGGCTGCGTCGACGATCATGTCTTCCGAGCAGTTGCCCAGATCCGTGACATAAATCTGCGTGCCCGCGGGGATGAACTGCAGAAGCTCGGTCTTTTCGACCACCTGCCTGGGGGACATTTCGGTGGAGGCGGGAAGCCGCCCATTGGCCAACAGGCGCTGATCAGTCATGTTCCGAGCCTCCATTTTCAAGCAGGGTTTTAAGTCTCTCTTTCGGATAGGCAGTGACCAGGTCGGTCAAGGCCGCGTCCGCTTCCGTTTCAAGATCGTCCGTCACCGAAACCGGGTCGGTCCGACGCCACTCCGCCATGTAGGCATCGCTGTCCTTCGCTCCGATCCGCATGGCGCAGGCGTCGATGGCTTCCATGAACATGGCAGGCAGTTCCCGCCGGGCGGATTTACGCCCCTGCTTCACCAGGATCTGTGCCGGGATGTCCCGCCAATAAACGATGATTTTCTGCGCCATTCTCGGAACTTCCTCCTGAGAAACATCATTGCCGGAAGCTTGCTGGCCCAGGACGCCTGATAGCGGCATCAGCACGTGAAAAACCGACTTGTCCGAAGGCTATTTTGCGACGCTCAATCCGCCGGGCCCTTGCCCAGAAACGGCTGCAGCAATCCATACCCCGTCCGTCGCATTTCAAACGGCAGGCCCAGCCTGTCCGCAGCGCGCCGTGCCGCATCCTCAAGGGCCGGGTCATCAGTTTGGGCCAGGTAGAGAACGCGGGTGTAATGGGCGAAATACATGTCCCTCAAGTGCGGGTGCCAGTCGAGACCCAGCGGTTCGATGACCATGGTCTGGAAATGCCGCGCCAGGAAATCGGTCAGATAGAATGTGCCGAGCTGGTCGTCTTCCATCTGGTCGAATTCTTCAATGCCGGTGAAAAAGGCGTAGCAGTGCGCGCCTTCGATGCGCCGCGCGCCGGTTTCCTCCAGCACCCTGTCGAGCAGGCCGCCGGTGCCGCAATCGCCATAGGCCACCAGAATGTCGGAGTAGGTGTCCGCGTTCTTCAGGATGGTTCGGCGGACTTCATCCGGTATCTTGTCCGGCGTGTTGTGCAGCTTCGCCGGAAGGCAGGTGATGTCGACGTGGTCGAGGTTGTTCTTCTCGCGAATGGCGATGACCTCGCGCGCCAGGGCACCGCAGGCAATAACAAGAACGCGGCCGACCTTGTCGTCCGCGCTCCCATCCGTCTCAATCGGAAACAGAGGCTCGCCCACCAGCATTTCGGCAGCCTCCTTGAACATTGCCGTCAGCCCTTGTTGGCCAGCATGTTGTGGCGGCGTGCGATCAGGTCTTTCGCCATTTCCACAGCAACGGCCGCGTCGCGGCAATAACCATCGGCTCCGACAGCTTCACCGAATTCCTCGTTCAGCGGTGCGCCGCCGACGAGCACGATATAATCGTCGCGAATGCCCTTGGCCTTCATTTCGTCGATCACGACCTTCATGTAAGGCATCGTGGTGGTCAGAAGGGCCGACATGCCGAGAATGTCCGGCTGATGCTCTTCGATGGCCGCAAGATAGTTTTCGACAGGGTTGTTGATGCCAATGTCGATCACTTCGAAGCCGGCACCTTCCATCATCATCGAGACAAGGTTCTTGCCGATGTCGTGGATGTCGCCTTTCACGGTGCCGATGACCATTTTGCCGACCTTCGGTGCACCGGTCTCCGCCAGCAGCGGGCGCAGGATGCTCATGCCGGCCTTCATGGCGTTGGCCGAAAGAAGCACTTCGGGAACGAACAGGATGCCATCGCGGAAGTCGACGCCGACGATCCGCATGCCTTCCACCAGAGCCTTGGTCAGGATGTCGTAGGGAGCCCAGCCGCGTTCCAGAAGAATGTTCACGGCATCCAGGATTTCTTCCTGAAGACCGTCGTAAAGGTCGTCATGCATCTGCTCGACAAGTTCGTCGTCAGAAAGGGAGGCGAGATCGATATCGTCTTCGTCAGACATTGGCAGCTCCAGCAAGGCGCAACAGGCCATCAACTCAGTGCAAAAGCTTATGCCCCAAGCCGGATTCGCCGATATCTCCAAAGCGACACGGCTAGTCGTTTACGCGACAGGTAAATCGAGCCGGGCCATTCAACTTCAATTTTGTACGCCAACGGGAAATGTTTGTAGCTGTCTAAACTTACGAGACGGTGGTGATACTGCCACCGGAAAGAAGTCGAACCGCATTCCAGGCGCTGTCCGCGCGGGCCTCGATGTCGGTATCCGCCACATGTGGCAGGGCCCGTGTCACCAGCCGAATTTGAAGATCCCCGATCAAAAGGGACAGGTAGAGTTCGGCAGCAGCAGCGGTTTCAAGGTCTGCCAGAAATCCCTTGTTCTGCACTTGCGCGACAAGATCGCAAACGAGCGGCAGAACGGCGTTGCGGCCGCTCTTTGCCAGGGCTGCTCCTAGCGTACCCGTAGCGTCTGCAGCCGCCGCGCGGTTGAGAGCGATCGCGGCCGGATTCGTGAGGACGCGCAGCAGGCTTCGCCCAAAGCGTTTCATCGCCTCGTCCGGAGAGGAGGCTTTGCCGATACAGTTTTCCAGCGCCTCACGGATGTCTTCTGAGTTGCGGTCCACCAGAGCTGTGAAAAGTCCGGTCTTGTCGCCATACCAGCGGTAAAGCGTTTCATTGGAGGCCTTTGCTTTTCTGGCGACCGCAAGCATCGACATATTGTCATAACCTTCGGCCAACAGCAGATCGATTGCTGCCGTTTCAATGGCCGTTTTTCTTCGTTCTCTGGCTTCCGCCCGCATGCCGGTCTCTCCATTGCTTGCCTGTAACCGTAATTGATGTTACGGAAATTACAATCCGTACACACAATTACGGTTTTGGAGGATAGGATGTATCGACTTGCACTTGGAACCGGTCTTCTGGCTGTGCTGTTTGCCGGGGCCATTTTCGGTTTCTTTTACGCCTGGATCTGCTCGACGATGTGGGGCCTTGATGCTGCTGATCCCAGGATCGCGATTGCGGCGATGCAGGCGATGAACGCCTCGGTTCGAAACGCGACCTTCGCGCCAGCCTTCTTCGGTACGCCCCTAGTTCTCGCGCTTGCCGGGGTGTTCAGCCTGATGTCGGCGCAGCGCGCAGCGGGAGTGTCCTTTTTCGTGGCTGCCCTTACCTACGCCCTTGGCGGTATGGTGCTGACAATTCTGGTCAATGTGCCGATGAACAAGGAGCTTGCCGGGATACCAGTTCCGGAGGACTTGAAGGAAGCGGCAACGCTTTGGCGGTCCTATTCCGAACCGTGGCAGCTTTGGAACCAGACCCGGACGGTCTTCTCTGGTCTCGCACTCCTAATGGCAGCAACCGGACTTGTCTTGCTGGGACGAAACTAGCACCGCGCCTAGTGCTGCAAACTCCCAGCCACACCTCCATCCGCTTCGTCCTGCCATGGCTCGACCATGGCATCCACACCGCTTCGCTTTCGCACCGCTTCGCTTCCGCACGTGACGCTCCCGTCTGAGGCAATGGAACGGTATGGGTTGCAGGATTGGGCTCAGCAATGACGGGGAGCGAGGGGCTGTTGGTTTTCTTTGACTGGGGTGCCGCGACAGGCAAATTCACAAGAAAAAGGCGGGTCGTTCGACCCGCCTTGTCCTGAGGGTAAACATCGCTCGCGATGGATCAGAACAGGCCTTCGATCTGGCCGTTGTCGTCCAGCTTGATGTGGTTGGCCGACGGCACGCGTGGCAAGCCCGGCATGGTCATGATTTCTCCGCAGATCACCACGATGAAACCGGCCCCTGCCGACAATCGGACTTCGCGGACAGGCAGGCTGTGGCCGGTCGGGGCTCCGCGAAGCTGCGGGTCGGTGGTGAAGGAATATTGAGTCTTGGCCATGCAGACGGGCAGATGGCCGAAGCCGTCCGCTTCCCAGCGTTTGAGCTGGTCGCGCACCGACTTGTCCGCCAGCACTTCGTCTGCCCGGTAAATGCGCTTCGCGACGGATTCGATCTTCTCGAACAGGGACAAGCTGTCGTCGTAAAGCGGTGCAAACTGGGCGCCGCCGCTTTCCGCCAGTTCCGCCACTCGGGTAGCAAGTTCTTCCGTACCGGCTGAACCGTTGGCCCAATGGGTCGCCAGGATCGCATCGACGCGATACTCGGCGCAGTAGTCCTTCACCGCCTGAACTTCCGCATCCGTATCTGCCGTGAAGTGGTTGATGGCAATAACCGCAGGAACGCCGAATTGCTTGATGTTCTCGATGTGGCGGCCAAGGTTGGCGCAGCCCTTTTTGACGGCCTGGACGTTTTCGGTGCCGAGGTCTTCCTTGGCGACGCCACCGTTCATTTTCAAAGCCTTGATGGTGGCGACGATCACCACGGCATCCGGGGTTAGTCCCGCCTTGCGGCATTTGATGTCGAAGAATTTCTCGGCACCGAGATCGGCACCAAAGCCTGCTTCCGTCACGACATAGTCGGCCAGCTTCAAGGCCGTCTGGGTGGCAACCACGGAGTTGCAGCCGTGTGCGATGTTGGCGAAGGGGCCGCCGTGGATAAAGGCAGGATTGTTTTCCAGTGTTTGCACCAGGTTCGGCTGCATCGCTTCTTTCAAAAGCACTGTCATGGCGCCGTCCGCTTCCAGTTCACGCGCGGTGATCGCCGTCCGGTCGCGTCTATAGGCAACGATGATGTCCCCGAGCCGTTTCTGCAGGTCGTCCAGATCGGTCGCCAGGCACAGGATCGCCATGATTTCGGAGGCAACCGTAATGTCGAACCCTGCTTCACGCGGGAAGCCGTTGGCGATGCCGCCAAGGGAGCAGACGACAGTGCGCAGTGCCCGGTCGTTCATGTCCATCACCCGGCGCCAGACCACCCGGCGGATATCGATACCCAGTTCATTGCCCCAATAGATGTGGTTTTCGATCAAGGCGGCGAGCAGATTGTGCGCAGAGGTGATGGCGTGGAAATCGCCTGTAAAATGCAGGTTGATGTCTTCCATGGGAACGACCTGCGCATAGCCGCCGCCGGCTGCACCGCCCTTCATGCCGAAGCAGGGGCCAAGCGACGGTTCGCGCAGGCAGATCATCGCGTTCTTGCCGATCTTGTTGAGACCGTCGCCAAGACCGACCGTCGTGGTTGTCTTGCCTTCGCCGGCCGGGGTCGGGTTGATCGCCGTCACCAGAATGAGCTTGCCGTTCTTGCGGCCGTTCAGGTTGGCAATGTACTCGGCGGAAATCTTGGCCTTGGTGCGCCCATAGGGCAGGAGAGAGTCTTCGGGAATATTCAGCCGTTTGCCGATTTCCTGAATAGGTTTCATTTTGGCTGCACGGGCAATTTCAATATCGCTGGCCATGGGGTTTCTCTCCGAAGCGTTTCCGAATTCTTGTTTTCCGGATGCGGTTATGGACCGCCCCCAGCTTATGCGGAAACGCTATGGGAGGGCGCAGTGCAGCAAATGTTCCGAAAGCGACAGGATGCGCTCCGGAAGCGACGGCAGCCTGTTCGGCGTTGGGGAGCAGCACGGTTCCCGGAAAAGAAGCATGGTCAGAACCGCCGGTAGGAGGCCGATAAGCCGTAGCGAATGATAACAGGTGTGCGAGGGCTGTCTGACGACAAAGGCGTAACAGGCACAGAAGACGAGCCCCATCATCGCAAGCCTGATCAGGGTAAGCAGAGTGGCTGATTTGAACTGGCCGAAGCGACGCTTACGCGGCTCGTCAAGTCGGATGACAGGAAAAGAAAATTGCAATATCTGGCGAAACGGATTTTAGTTCCGTCATGACAGATTCGGACATTCTTTCCCGCTTGCCAGCCCGCCTCAAGAAGGCGCGGCGTGCCCAGGGCCTGTCGCTGGAGGCGGTTGAAAAACTTTCGGGTGTTTCCCGCTCCATGGTTAGCCAGATCGAGCGCGGAGAATCCAACCCGACTGTCGCGACCCTGCTCAATCTTACCAGAGCCCTGAATGTCGATTTCGCCGGTCTGCTGGGGGAGGAAACTGCAGAGGATCGGGTCGAGATCGTGCACGAACACCAGACCCCTGCGCTCGACAGGGCCGGGGACGGTTGCAGGATCCGCATACTGTCGCCGCCGCAGGACGCGGGCCGGTTCGAAATCTATGAACTGATCTTCACCGAAGGCGGCAAGCTTGACAGCAAACCCCATGAGCGCGGAACGCGGGAGCAACTGATAGCCGAAGACGGCCAGCTGGAAGTTACCTCCGGCGTGGCCAAAGGCATCATCGGCAAGGGCGATACGGCCCGTTACGCGGCGGACGTGCCCCATTGCATCGCTTCCGTGGGCGGTCCAGCGCGGGCGATCCTGATGGTGGTGAAATTCTGAGGGTGGCGTACCGCATGCGCCGGTTCTGCCTTGCGTAATGCTGGTTTCCGTATGGCGGGTGTCATAGCCATGCGTTTGCACCTGTGCAATCTTCCTGACCGAAAAGGTTGATTCAACCGCCTGTTTCTTGCGGATGGGTGGCTGCAAAAATCCGTGATACTGGAAATTGAATCTTTTATTGCGAACAAAAATCCGACATGATGGAGGAAATATCCATCTTGCCGGAGGAAGCCCCGTGTCCGATGCCTTTCTGTCGCATATTTCCGAGACGCTTGAAGAAATCGAGGCCGAAGGGCTCTACAAGCGCGAGCGGCTGATCACCTCGCCTCAGGGCGGCTTGATTACGGTCGGCGGGCGCGAAGTCATCAACCTTTGCGCAAACAACTACCTGGGTTTGGCCGATCATCCGGCTCTTGAGGAAGCTGCTCGCAAGGCTCTTGAACCAAAGGGCTACGGCATGGCGTCCGTGCGTTTCATTTGCGGAACGCAGGACATTCACCGCCAGCTTGAACAGCGTCTGGCCGAGTTTCTCGGCAAGGACGATGCCATTCTGTTCGCGGCCTGTTTCGACGCAAATGGAGGCCTGTTCGAACCGTTGCTTGGGGCTGAAGACGCGATAATATCGGACGCGCTCAATCATGCGTCGATCATTGACGGCATTCGCCTGTGCAAGGCCCAGCGCTATCGCTACGCCAATTCCGATATGGCGGATCTGGAGGCGAAACTGAAGGAAGCCCGGGCTGCCGGGGCTCGTCACATCATGATTGCCACAGACGGCGTCTTCTCGATGGATGGTTACCTCGCCAACCTGCCGGGTGTGACCAAGCTGGCCAGGCAATATGATGCCGTTGTGATGGTCGACGATTGCCATGCGACCGGCTTCATGGGGCCAAAGGGGAGAGGCATGCCGGCGCATTTTGGCGTCGATGTCGATATCCTGACAGGAACGCTCGGCAAAGCGCTGGGCGGCGGCATAGGCGGCTATATTGCAGGACCTCAGCCTGTCATAGATCTGCTGCGCCAGCGGGCGCGACCCTACCTCTTTTCCAACTCTCTGCCGCCGGCTGTGGTCATGAGCGGACTGGAAGCCATCCGTCTGGTGGAGGAGGGCGACGATCTGCGCAAGAACCTCTTCGAAAACGCCAGCTATTGGCGCGCCGGTCTGGAAGCGCTTGGCTTCACGCTTCTGCCGGGGGAACACCCCATCATTCCGGTGATGCTGGGGGAAGCCCAACTGGCGCAGGATATGGCGGCAAAGCTGTTCGAGGAAGGTGTCTACGTCTCCGGTTTCTTCTTTCCTGTGGTGCCGCGCGGTCAGGCCCGCATCCGCACGCAGATGAATGCGGCATTGACCCGGTCCGATCTGGATCGCGCGCTGGAAGCCTTTGAAAAGGCCGGCAAGTCGACGGGAGTGCTGTCATGAGCAGCAACGAAATGAAGACGCTGTGCAAGTCCGAGCTGAAGGAGGGCCTTTGGATGACACGTGCGCCGGTTCCGGAAATCGGCCCGGACGACGTTTTGATCAAGATCCACAAGACCGGTATTTGCGGCACGGATATTCACATCTGGAACTGGGACGACTGGGCGGCGAAGACGGTGCCCGTACCGATGATCACCGGTCACGAATTCGCGGGTGAAATCGTCGAGATCGGCAAGAACGTCACCGATCTGGAAATTGGCCAACGCTGCTCCGGCGAAGGCCACCTGATTGGACGGCACTCCCGTCAATCGCGCGCGGGCAAGTTTCACCTGGATCCGGAAACCCGCGGCATCGGCGTCAACGAGCAGGGCGCTTTTGCAGAATATCTGCGCCTGCCGGCCTTCAACGTCGTTTTGCTGCCGGACGAGATCGATGACGAGATCGGTGCCATTCTCGATCCGCTCGGCAACGCGGTTCATACCGCGCTCAGTTTCGATCTGGTCGGCGAGGATGTCCTGATTACCGGTGCCGGTCCGATAGGCATCATGGCTGCTGCAGTGGCTCGTCATGTCGGGGCGCGGAATGTGGTTATCACTGATGTCAGCCAGGCCCGCCTCGACCTGGCGACGAAGGTTGCCGATGTGGTGCCGGTCAACGTGGCCAGGGAAGATCTGAAAAGCATCGAAAAGAAGCTCGGCATGAAGGAAGGCTTTGATGTCGGCCTGGAAATGTCGGGCAACCAGGCGGCGCTCGACCAGATGGTTGAGAACCTCGTGATGGGAGGTCGGATTGCGCTACTTGGCATTCCTCCCGGAAAATCGCCGGTGGATTGGTCGCGCATCGTCTTCAAGGCAATCACCATCAAGGGCGTGTACGGCCGCGAAATTTTCGAGACCTGGTACAAGATGATTGCCATGCTGCAGAACGGCCTGGACGTGCGCAATGTCATCACACACCGCTTTGGTGCAGACGATTTCGAGAAGGGCTTTGCTGCCATGAAGTCAGGTGAAGCGGGCAAGGTGGTGCTCAGCTGGACGTGAGCCAGCTGTCCGGCGGGAGAGATTTCGCTCAGCGCATCTGTAAACAGAAGTCGCGGGAGCGCTATCGATAATATCGAGGGCGATATTTTTGTGCGCGACGATTTTCTTGCGGCGTCGCACTTCTTTACAAAAGCCAAGGTTTTCAAAGAGAATTTTGCTTTCCAGGATCACGACCGTCAGCCAGTCGCTTGTGATAGGCCTTTACGAAATGGAGGCAAGAAACCTTCTGGGCCGCAGCTATTTGAACCGGTGTTTGTTTCCGGCATAACGGCTAATCGAGTGGGCAATTCGTCGGCGGGCTTGCCACTTCTTCCACGTCGTGAAGCGAATAATACTCATTTAGAGCATTATTCGCTTGATAATGCTCTAAATGAGTATTAGGTATGGGGCAGCCGAGGAGTTCGGCTGCATCTCAATAGTTCGAGGGAGTCTCGAATGTCTAAATATCATTACGGTGTTTTTGTCGGCCGTTTTCAGCCGCTGCATACGGGCCATGAGGCCGTCATCAGATCGGCGCTGAATGAAGTCGATACGCTGATCGTGCTGATCGGATCTTCCTGTCAGGCACGGACCCCGCGAAACCCATTCACCTACACCGAGCGCGAAGAAATGTTCGCCAAGGTGTTCAAGCACGAGCTGACGACCGGTCGTTTGATCCTGAAACCTGTTTTGGATCATCCCTATTCGGACGCTGCCTGGTGCGCAGAGGTTCAGCGGGCCGTCAACGAAACAGTGCTGGCCCATTACAACAAGGGCGGTGTCGTTCTGCACGGTTTGCAGGACGTCAGGATTGCATTGTCCGGCTACGGCAAGGACCGCACGAGCTATTATCTGAAGCTGTTTCCCGAGTGGGGCAATGTCCAGTTGGCCAGCCAGCACGGTACCTTCTCGTCGACTGATGTGCGCAGGCAGTTGTTCCAGCGCATCCCGGTTATCTCCCGCTCGGTTCTGTCTGCCGGCGTGGCGGAGTGGCTGGAGGCTTTTGCCCTGACGGAGACCTTTCGCGCTCTGCTGGAAGAGGCCGAGTATCTGGAGGCTTATCCCGGCCAATGGGGCAGGGGCCCGTTCGTGACAGTGGATGCCGTTGTCATCCAGTCCGGCAACATTCTTCTGGTCGAGCGCGGACAGGCGCCCGGCAAGGGATTGCTTGCACTGCCCGGCGGGTTCCTTGATCCCAGCGAAAGCATCAAGGACGCCGCGATCCGCGAATTGAAGGAAGAAACCGCCATCAGCGACCACAAGGGCGAAATCCCCCCGGCGATGCTGGCATCCTTCATCGACGGCACCAAGACAAGGGTCTTCGACCATCCCGACCGGTCGCTGCGTGGCCGCATCGTCACCCATGCGTTTCTGTTTCGCCTGCCGGAACGGCGCGAACTGTTTTCGGTCATGGGGGGGGACGATGCCATGTCAGCCAATTGGCATCGCCTGGGAGATCTGAACCCTGAGCAGTTCTTTGAAGATCACTGGTCCATCATCCAGCTTATGGCGGACCTGTAACAGCGTCTGCGGGGGAGGCCCGCAGACAATCGCATCTGTCACGTGAGGAGTTCACAATGACAAACCCACTTTTGGCGACCGACAGCTACAAGCAGTCGCATTTCAAGCAATATCCACCCGAAGCCCGCAGGATTTCGGCGTATCTGGAAGCAAGACCCAATCCGTTTTCGGACAGCGTCCTGTTCTTCGGATTGCAAGCCTACCTGAAGGACGTGCTTCTCAAGCCGATCACCGCATCGGACATTGAAGCGGCTGCGCGCATCTGCGCGGCCCACGGCGTCCCCTTCAACCGGGAAGGCTGGGAACAGATCCTGACGGATCATGGCGGTCTGTTTCCGCTAGAGATCAAGGCGCTGCCGGAAGGAACGCTTGCGCCGAGCGGTGTGCCGCTTGTTCAGCTGGAAAACACCGACGAACGCATGCCATGGCTGACCACCTGGGTGGAGACCGCCATGTTGCGGGCGGTCTGGTATCCATCGACGGTCGCGACACTTTCCTTCATGTGCAAGGAGATCCTGTATCGCGGTCTTCTGGAAACCTCTGAGGATCCGGACAGCCAGATCCCGTTCAAGCTGCACGATTTTGGCGCGCGCGGTGTTTCCTCTGCCCAAAGTGCCGCTCTTGGTGGCGTGGCCCATCTGGTCAATTTCGCCGGCACCGACACCATGGAAGCGCTTGAAGCGGCCATGACCTGGTACGGCGCAGATGTCGCTGGCTTTTCGATCCCCGCAGCAGAACACTCGACAATGACTAGTTGGGGACGGGAGCGGGAAATCGATGCGTACCGGAACATGCTGGCGCAGTTTGCCCGGCCCAATGCGCTGGTGGCGGTTGTTTCCGACAGCTACGATCTGGGCAACGCGGTCGAGAACATGTGGTGCGGACGCCTGAAGGACGAGGTGCTCGCCTCGGGAGCAACGGTTGTCGTTCGCCCGGATTCCGGTGATCCCGTCGAAACGCCGCTGAAGGTCATGGAAACCTTGTGGCAGCACTACGGCGGCTCGGAGAACAGCAAGGGGGCGCGCGTGCTGCATCCCTCGGTTCGCGTCATTCAGGGCGACGGCATGAAGCTCGACACCATCAGGCAACTGGTGGAGGAGCTGGTGCGGCGCAACTGGTCGGTCGACAACATTGCGGTCGGCATGGGCGGCGGTCTGTTGCAGCGGCTCAACAGGGACACCATGCGCTTTGCCATGAAGGCAAATGCCATGAAGGATGCGGACGGCACCTGGCGTGATGTCTCCAAGACCCCGGTCACCGATCCGGGCAAGGCTTCCAAGGCCGGACGACAGGCGACCGTCCTCGAAAACGGAATGCTGACCGCAGTTCGTTTTGAAGAGGCGGGCAGCAGACCAGATCAGTTGCAGACGGTCTATCGCAATGGCGCGCTGGTGAAGGACTGGACCTTTGAAGAGGTCCGTGAGCGGTCCCATCAGCATCTGCTGGACAGGGTCGCAGAGTGACCTTCTGATTGATCAAGGGCGCAGGAGGAGTTGGCAACTCCGCCTGCGCCTGAAGCACCTGCGTGGGAACCAGACCCTAAAGGGGCGTCCTTTGCCAGTCCGGCTCGTAGGTGATGTTGGAAACACCGGCAAAGCGGGCGGTGCGTTCGAGTTCCGCCTGAAGCTTCGCCTCACGCCCCTTCGAGGCTCTGATGCCTTGCTCCGGCCAATAGGCCCGCACGTGGAGTCTGTTCTCGCTTCGGAGAGCCTTCATGTCGATCCGGCCAATCAAACGGTCACCTTCCAGAACAGGGAAGACGTAATAACCGTACTGGCGTTTTGGCTCGGGCACGAATATCTCGATCCGGTAGCAGAAGCCGAACAGCCGTTCGGCGCGTTTACGGTCACGCAGCGCCGGGTCGAACGGCGACAGGATGCGCACGCGCGAAGGGGGCTCTGGAAGCTCCGATAGGGTGTTGAGCGTTTCCGGATAGACGAAGACCTTCCGCCAGGATCCGTCGACACATTCAACTTCAATCTCGATAATTGTGCCCTCTGCCAATGCCTCGGAACACCAGTCCCTGGCTTCCTGAGGCGTGATCAGGTCCCAGAAGGCCGCAATCTCGCCGGAGGTTGCGAAACCCAGACGGTCGAGGGCTGAGCGGGCCGCCCAATCGGTCGTCTCATCGAAATCATGTGCGGCGTGAAGATGCTGCGCTGGGATGACCCGCTCCGTCAGATCGTAGACCTTTTGAAATCCGTTCCGGCCGCAAACCGACAACTCACCGGTGCGCCACAGAAACTCGAGTGCGGCCTTGGAGGGGTGCCACTCCCACCAGCCGCCGCTGCTGCGTTTTTCATCTTCACCGACTGTTGCCGACGTGACGGGACCGTGGTCGCTGATCCGTTTGAGGATCTCGTCGAATTTTCTCTCGAACTCGTTTTGGTGCCAGTTGCGCCATCTGTTGATGAGATTTTCCTTGTCCCGGCTGAACCGCAGGCGCCAGTGCCGGAAGAATTCCGTTGGTACGACGGACGCATCATGGGTCCAATGTTCGAACAGATGCCGGTCCCGCTCGGTAAGAAGCTTGAGGTTCTTCTCCTTGTAGGCAGGTCTTCTGGCGGCGAGGATCATGTGGTGCGCGCGGGCGACCGTGTTGATGCTGTCGATCTGGACGAAACCGAGCTGGTCTATGACTGCGGCAAGATCATCCCCTTTCCCGCTTCCCTTGGGGGCGGAGGCAAGGCCGTGTCTGTCCAGGAAGAGGCGCCGCGCGAGACGATTCGGCAGCCGAGGCAGCGAGGTTGCATTCATGCTAATGAGGCTAGCATCTTCCTCGCATCATAAAAACGGTTGTCAGTCGAATATCGTCAATATCGACTATGATGTAATTGCCATCAGAAGTGGCGAACCAGCAATTACAACGTACATACACGTAAAACGTGTTTTTTGATTGACCGATCAGTCAAAAGGCGGTTCACTTGATTGCCCGGCTTTAATCGAGGCGTTGTTCGAGCGGTCAAAAAATGAATTTTTTCAATCGATTGAGAAGGCGATTGTGCATCGCGGCTCTGGCGTATGCGCTTTTTTCGCTGACGCCTGCGAGCTATGCGGACACGGATGATTGCTCAAGAATCAAGCTGAACGGATCAAGTGTCTGGTACCCGGTCTCCATGCGCCGGCAAGCGGACGGCAGTCTTGATGGCGTGTTTCCAGACCTTGCCCTGGATGTCTTTAACGCCCTGGGTGTGCCGTTGATGGTCGGATCGGAACTTCCCTGGAAGCGGCTTTTGACATTGCTGGAGCATGGGCAGATCGACGTTCTCGCCGGGGCATATCTGACCGATGAGAGGCTTGCAAAATATGGTGTCAGCCTGCCGGTGATGGAGGAAGAAGTCAGCGTCATTGTCCGTTCCAATCTCGCTGTCCGTCCACAATCATTGAAAGACCTTGCGGGACTGAGAGGCGTTGCGCCGTTTGGAGCGACGTTCGGCGAGGAATTCGAGAACTTTGCCGCAGCCAATCTAGCAATCGAAAGACAGCCGTTCGAGGACTTCAAAACCAATGTTCTTCTTGTGGCAGAGGAGAAGGCGGATTATCTGATAATCGCTCGTCAGGAAGGCGAGGTGATGATCAGGGAGGCGGGGGTTGAAGGAAAGGTCGAGGTCTTGCCATGGCATGCTTCGGTCAATACGCTTCATTTCCTGTTCTCCCGGGCAACGCCGTGTATAAAAATGCTGGAAGCGTTTGACGAAGAACTGCTTCGCCGCCGGGAGACCGGCCAGTTGGAAGAATTGATCGAAGGCTACAATCTGCCAACGGGCGACGGGTAGCAGAAACAAGAGACCCACATGCAGCATCAGGTATACGCGTGACGGATCTGGGTGCATCCGGCCCGTGGCTGGTTATCGTTGCCGTGGTGGTATTCCTCTGCGCGGGCTTCATCAAGGGGCTGGTCGGGTTCGGTTTGCCGACCATCGGTCTTGGTCTGATGACGGTATTTGTCGGTGTCGAAAAGGCGATGGTCCTCATTCTGTGGCCGGCATTTCTGACCAACCTTTGGCAGAGCGTGTACGGAGGTCACCTGCGCGTTCTTGTACCTCGTCTCTGGCCATTTCTTGTTTCCGCTGTTGCAATGCTTGCTGCCGGGACATTCATCCTCACCAAGGTGCCGGACGGGGCTGCCGATCTGCTGCTCGGACTTCTCATGGTTTTCTATGCCGTACCGATGTTGGCGGGTGTTGTTCTGCGCATTCCTGAAAACCGGGTCATTCCGATTGGGGTGGTCGTCGGGCTGATCAACGGTGTCCTGTCTGGCCTGACAGGATCCTATTCGGTGCCGGGGGTCATGTATCTGCAGGCACTTGGGCTCAAGCGGGACGAACTGATCCAGGCGATGGGGCTCTTGTTTCTTTTATCGACGATTGCGCTCGGGGTTTCTCTTGGTGGCTTCGGGCTGATGGGTGGTCAGGAAGCGCTGGCGTCTGCGGCACTGGTCGTACCGGCCCTATCGGGTGTCTGGGCAGGGCAGGTCACACGGCGCAAAGTGTCGGAGATAGGCTTCCGCCGTCTCGTGCTGGCCGCCATCCTCGCACTTGGACTCTATCTCATCCCCCTTGGTCTCTGGCGGCTGCTCTAGCTTTTCAAACGGGAAGCGAAATCGTGGTGCGCTAAAGCCAAATCGAAGTATTTGCTCCCCGTCCTCATGTGGGTCCAGCGAAGCACAAGCTGTAACCGGGGAGGTTCCGCGGTTGCCATCTGCGTAGGATTGTTCGTCGGACCTTGGCCAGGCCACGTCCGGGAGTATCAGCGGAAGGATGCAGCAAAAACGCCGCGGAAACCGCGGCGTTCGCTTTCGGCACGTTGCCGCATTTGTCTTACTTCGCGACCAGACGCATGGGGGTGGCGGTGCCGACACCGGATGTCGACTTGGTGTTGGCCCACTGATAGGACTGGCGCTCTTCCGTAGGTGTACACAAGAAGCGCTCGCGATAGCACTTGGTAAAATGAGACGTTGACGCGAAACCGCAGGCAAGCGCGACATCCAGAACAGGTCGACTGGTCCGGCGCAACAGATCCCGCGCGGTTTCCAGGCGCAGTCGCAGGTAATACTGGCCGGGCGTGCAATTGAAATGACGGCGGAAAAGACGTTCCAGTTGGCGCGGTGACAGGTTGACCGTCATGGCAAGCTGCTGGCAGCTCAACGGATCCTCGATATGCAGGTCCATGATCCGGATCGCATCGAGGATCTTGGCATTCGAAATGCCGGTCCGGGCTTCGATGTCGTGGCGCTGAGCGGATTCGCCGGAGCGCATGTTCTGGTAGAGCGACCCTTCGGCAACCTCGTGAGCCAGATAGGCACCATGCTGGATCGCGATCAGGCGGAGCATCATGTCGAGCGAAGCCATGCCACCGGCACAGGTCATGCAGTTGCGGTCTATTGCGAAGATGTCGGAGGTCACTTCGACATCCGGAAATTCTTCACGCAGGGATCTCAGGTTCTCCCAATGGATGGTGCAACGGCGACCGTCCAGAAGATGATACCGCGCAAGAAGATAGGCGCCGGTGCAGATGGCGCCGAATGTGCGCCCCATGGCATTCAGCCGGCGCAGCTTGTTGCCAAGTTCCGCGTCCAGCGGCAGGCGTTCAACATCAATGCCTGTACACAAAAGTGTAATGTCGGCGTCTTGCAGATCGCGAACAGATTTTTTCACTGCGACTTCGCAACCATTACTCGCCGTGACTGGATTCCCGTCAAGCGAATAAGTTGTCCACTGGTAGTATTCTCTCCCCAGTAAGCGGTTTGCTATTCGGACAGGTTCGATAACGCCGGCGAAAGCGTTCATGGAAAACCGATCCATGAGCACGAATGCTATTCTCTGGCCTGTTTCTTCGTGCGTGCGTCCAGACATTTACTTTGCCTCTGTGGAAGGTAATATTGTTTCTTGTCTTTGGTTTTCTCCGATTTTTGCAGTTTGTATTTGTCTGTCAAATAAAAAACTCTTACAAAGCCGACATTCCAATAATTGTTACAAACGAATTGGTGATGTTGCCCAGCCTGTCATCCAGGTGCGTAACATTTCATCGGCAAAAGTCGTCTTTTTTACCGCGACGCCAACGCTGCGTTTTTCCAGCCCCCCATGCTTCAGCGGAATCCCCGTCAGAGCGCTTTTCATCTTCAAATGACCGGCCGGCAGGATGGCAGCGCCAAAGCCTAGTGCGGTCAGTTCCAGGACCTGCTGATCGTTGACGGCTTCTGCGGAAATGTTCAAAGGGGCATCTGCGAGGGCGAGTTCAGCCAGAAATGCATCGTGCCTGGGGCAATACCTGCGGGAGACCAGCGTTATGGAGCGAAGATCCTCGATCGAAACCTTGGTCTGTCCCGCTAGCGGATGAGACCGTGCAACGGCGACAACATAGGGCTCTGTATAAAGTTCCGTGTACCTGTGCCCCTTCGGGGCGCAGATCTTGTCGACAATCGCGAGTTCCGCATCCTCCGCCGCCTGCTCGAAACGCATTTCAAGCGTGGGGCAGGACGTGCGCAGCGCATGAAACGCGCCTTGATATGCGGACAAGAGGATATCTGGAGCCATGTAAAGGCTCAGATGGAGAGGAGGTTCTTTGCGGAATCGGCGTTCCGCATCCTCGACAGTACGAAGGATCGACTGGGCGTGGTGATAAAGATCCCTGCCGGCCGGTGTCGGACGTAACCCCATACGTGAACGGACAAAAAGGGGCGTTCCCAACGTGTCTTCTAGTTCTGCAAGGCTTGCGACAAGGAGGGTTGGGAAATGCCGTGCCCGGCAGCCGCTGAACTGATCGTTCCCATTTCAAAGGCGCTGACAAAGTAGCGGAGCGGGGTTAGTTCAAGCATAGGTGTTACCTATATCAAGGATAAGAAACATAAGACTATATTATGGAAGGGGGCGGGCGCACACCTCTGACTGTCAATGACTATGTCAGGTATTGAAGGAAGCCCCGTATGAATTCCGCATCCGCTCTTTCTCAGTCAGTAACCTTTCCGCTGGCTCGCACGGAACCGATCACCATTCACCGCGTGCTCGACCTCTTTGAAAAGGGGGCTCCCGAATTATTCGGGGAGCTGTCGGATCAGTTCGATTTCCGTATCGATCACTATCGCGATGAAACCGATGTTTCCTGGCAAGTCGCCTCGGGGCTGGCGGAAATGGCGCTTGTGTTGCAGCGCCTCGCACGGGACGTGTTCCCACAGGGCACGCACGTACTCGGGATGGCTTCACAGGCATTGGGGCAGGGGTGGTATTTTACCCGCTTCGAGCAGCGGTTTTTCTATCCCGTCAAAGGGTGCGAATGTGAAAGTGTCACTTATATCCTCAGCCACGAAAGCGAGGGAAAGCTTGATTTCTTCCGCGAAACCGTGACGACGATTTCAGATGGATCCTGACCATTCTTGCTCTTGGGCTGCCTTCCGGCAATGCAAGGATAGCGGCCCGGGAGCCCACGAGAACAGCGCTTGCCCCGGGTTCCTGACCTTTTTTAGAATGATTTTTTTGCACTAAGCGCGTTTAGGGGATCTGAGTTGCTTCAAGTCAAGGCCGGACTAGTGCTACATGAGGCACAATCTATAAAGAGCGCTGACTTACGGACCCTGATCGACATGAACGTACTTGCCAAACCCGCCGACCTCGAAGCTGCCGCCCCGGCTGGCGCTTTCGTCGAGGAAGTGAAATCCGTCCAGCATTACACGGACCGCCTGTTCCGCTTTCGTATGACCCGTCCGGCGAGCTTCCGTTTCCGGTCCGGCGAATTCGTGATGATCGGCCTGATGATCGACGGTAAGCCGCTGTACCGTGCCTATTCCATCGCCAGCCCGGCATGGGACGAAGAGCTGGAGTTCTTTTCGATCAAGGTCCCGGATGGTCCGCTGACGTCGCATCTCCAGAAGATCCAGCCCGGTGATGCGGTGCTGATGAAGAAGAAGCCGACTGGCACGCTGGTGAACGATGCCCTCATCCCCGGCAAGCGTGTCTATATGTTCTCTACCGGTACCGGAATCGCGCCGTTTGCCAGCCTGATCCGCGATCCGGATACCTATGAAAAGTTTGACCAGGTGATCCTGACGCATACCTGCCGCGAAGTGTCCGAGCTGAAATACGGTGAGGACCTTGTCCAGGAAACCATCAACGATCCGCTGATCGGGGAATTCGCGAAGGACAAGCTGGTGCATTACACCTCGGTGACCCGCGAAGACTTTCCTCGTCAGGGCCGGATCACCGACTTGATCAAGTCTGGCAAACTGTTCGAAGACCTCGGCGTGCCGCCGCTCGACCCGGCCGTCGATCGCGGTATGATCTGCGGATCCATGGACATGCTGAAGGACACCAAGATCCTTCTGGAAGAAGCTGGTCTCACGGAAGGAGCCAACAACAAACCTGCAGAGTTTGTTGTCGAACGTGCTTTTGTCGGCTGAGTCGGCGAAAGCTTAGTCTGTTAATTTTGCTTAGATCTTTGACCGGGGGCACGTGTTTAACACGAGCCCCCGCAGCTTTATTAAGGGTCTGTTTCGGGTTTTCCAAAGAAAGCGGGGTCGATAACCCCTAATATGGGGCTCGCGGGTGGACAGACCTGACCGGCGGTGGCAAGAATCTGACTTAAAAATGGCAAGTCAGCAGGGCCACTAGAACGCTGCAGGCCAAACATCAAGGTACTGAGCCATGATCTCCGACAGTCGAACCTACGTGATTGCCGAAATCGGTATCAACCATAATGGCGATATCGATCAAGCCCTCGAAATGATCCGCAAATCGAAGGAGGCCGGGTGCGACGCAGTCAAATTCCAGAAGCGCACAGTTGATATCGTCTATTCGGCCGAAGAGTTGGCGCGTCCGCGGGAAAACGTCTTTGGCACGACCAACGGTGATCTGAAGCGCGGTCTGGAATTCGGCAAGGCCGACTACGATCGTATCGACAAGTTGTCGAAGGAACTGGGCATCGACTGGTTCGCCTCTCCCTGGGACGAAGGGTCCGTGGACTTCCTTCTGGACTACGACACGCCCTATATCAAGGTCGCGTCTGCCATGGTCACGGATCGCGACTTTCTCGAATATTGCGCACGCAGCGGGCGGCCACTGCTGGTTTCCACCGGCATGAGCGACATGGCGATGGTCAAGAGCTTTGTCGATGTGATTGAGCGCTCTGGTGGGGAGATCGCGTGCCTTTACCACTGCACCTCCACCTACCCGACCCGCGATGACGAGATCAATCTGCGCGGTATCTCGACCCTGAAAGAAGCCTTTCCCAAACTCAAGATCGGCTTCTCCGGTCATGAGGAAGGCATCTTGCCAAGCGTCTGTGCGGCAGCTCTCGGAGCATGTTCGATCGAGCGGCACGTTACGCTGGACCGTTCCGACTGGGGCTCCGACCAGAAGGCATCGCTCGAAATGTCGGAAGTTGCCGAGATGGTCGCACAGATCCGGCGGGTTGAGGTTGTGCGCGGTGACGGCGTTCTGCGTTTCTATGAAGACGAGAAGCCGATTGCAGAAAAACTGCGCCGGAAAGTCACGCTGCAGGCGGCGTGAGACAGCTGATGTATTGGTGGGCTGACCGCGACCGGTCGGCCCTTTTTTGTTCAAGAGATTTATATGTCCATTATTGACAGCTGCCTGGATCTCTATCGGGGGGAGAGCTACTACGTGGCTTACCCGGCCCGGCCGCTTCCACAGGACTATTGGGAAGCAAAGAAGGATCCGGACGGCAACGTCAGGGATATTGAAGCTGAGCGCGCCCAGCGCAAGGAAGACGTTCGCTACATCGCCGACTACGTCAACGCGCGGGCTCCAGGTCGGGTGCTGGACATCGGATTTGGCCTTGGCGAATTGCTGGAACAGGTGACCGGCAAGAACGAATGTTTTGGTCTGGACCCATCTCAAAAGGCTGTCGAGGTCGCCCGGCAGTGGTCTTCCGCCGACCTTCGGCACGGCGTTCTGGAGAAGGGCACCTTTTCGGAAGGCATGTTCGATGTGGTGACCGCAAACCATGTCATCGAACATGTCGACGAGCCCATCCCTTTTGTTGAAACCATCTTCGAGATCCTGAAGCCCGGTGGGGATTTCATTTGCGGCACGCCGAACTTCGCGTGTGCGGCCGCACGTGTCTATGGGGACCGTTTCCGGTTGCTGCATGACCCAACTCATGTGAGCCTCTTTACGGACGATTCTCTTGTCAGGCTGCTGCGTGACACGGGGTTCCGCATCGAAATGGTCGAGTATCCCTATTTCGGAACACGTTTTGCCACCAGCGAAACGTTTGACAGCATGGTGCGGGGCGATGCGGATGTGTCGCCGGCGTTCTGGGGGTCCTTCGTAACGGTCTTCGCGCGCAAACCCGAGTGAACACAGCTTTCCCGAGGTGGTTGAACATAAAATGAAAATTGTAGCGGCCATTCCAGCCAGAGGCGGTTCCGTCGGTCTTCCGGGAAAGAACATCCGGCCCTTGAACGGCATTCCGCTTGTCGGGCGAACGGTGCGTGCCGCGCGCGGATCGCGCTTTGTGTCCGAGGTGTTTGTTTCGAGCGACGCTGCGGAGATTTTGACCGTCGGTGAGAAATATGGTGCAAAATCCGTTCTGCGTCCGGCGGAACTTTCCGGGCCGACTGCGAGCTCTGAATCCGCGTTGATCCATCTTCTGCAGAACGAGCCGTCCCTGATCAGCGAACCGCCGGATGTTCTGGTCTTCCTTCAGTGCACGGCGCCTTTCACTCAGGCCCAACACGTGGATCATGTGGTGGAGGCCCTGCTGGCCAAGGAAGCGACAAGCGCCATCTCGGTTGTTGACGATCACGGCTTCTACTGGGAAGTGGGCCCCAACGGCGAAGGCGTGGGCCTGAACCACGACCCCAGAAAACAGCGCGTCCGCCGCCAGGACATTTCTGCAAGATACCGGGAAAATGGCGCTGTCTATGCCATGCGTGTGCCGGAGTTTCTTGAGGCAGGCAACCGATACTGCGGGAAAACGATCCTGGTGCCGGTGGATTCGACCTGGATCGAAATCGACACCTCACAGGACTGGGACATGGCGGAAGCCTTCATCCGCTCCGAACCCTTCACCGGTTTCCTGACCGACACCGAAACGTCTCCGTTGCGGGCGCTGGTGACGGCTTTTGCCGGGGTGCACACCGACAATACGATTTTCGTCAATCGCGACGGCACTGAGTCCATCGTCTGCAACCGCTATGACGAGATCGGTCTCGACCGTTTGCTTGGACGGGGCATGATGCTGCTGATGCTGGACCGGGAAGAGGACAGCCTTGCCGTCCAGCGCGCGCGCAAACTTGCCATGGATTACAAGCACCACCTGTTCGACAAGATGCAAACACTGTCGGACTGGCGCACCAAAAAAGGGCTGGACTGGTCCGAGATTGCTTATATCGGCGCGGACATTGCCGATCTGGATTGCATGAAAGCCTGCGGCCTCAGCATCGCGCCGCGCAATGCACCGGCAGAGGTGAAAGCAACGGCAACCGTCGTTCTGGAAAGTGCCGGCGGCGCAGGTGTCCTGAACGAAGTCGCCGAATTGCTGATCGCGCGTGGGATGATCGCCACTTGATCTGATCAGTTTTTCGTTTTGACTGATCGCAATGGAGGCGACAGGACGAGATGAGGTTACAGTCGGTGTATCTTTCGGCGTTCTGAAAACTTGGTCATCTATTATCGGTCGCAGATCTTTCGAACAATGGCATTTTGAGTCCTTGCAGAACCGCAGGCGGAAAGAGTGCGCGCTCTGCGTGCGGCCTGTTGGTGAAAAGGTGATTTCTCTATCGGTTGCCCTGGCAAAAGACGGATTATTCACAATTGAAAGCCACTTCCGGTGAGAGGTTAACTATCGATAATAATGTCATGAAAAATTATAATCGATCGCTATTCTCTCTCTCGGTGACCCCGGAATAGGTAATTCTCTCTACTAAAAAGAAAAAATGGTATTTTTTGAAGGATTGAGGTGACCAAATGAGTTCGGGTTCAATTTAAAGTAGAAAAAAATTCCGAGAATTTTAAGTGGTCAATTTTCAATTTGGTTTTCTATTTATTGGTGTGGTGTATCGGCTGTCGAAACCATAGTAAGATCAATCATGACTTAACGTTATTTTGGTGGTTGTGGATGGATCTTGCAATCCGACAGGCAAGCGTCTCGGTGTTCGACACGTTGCACCGGCTCGGCCTTGCTTCCCTGGAAACGCAAAGTGTTCTCGCGCCGCGGACCCGCGACAAGGAAGGGCTGACCGTCTATCGCGACACGGTTTCCGGTGTCGTTTACATCAATGACTACTATGTCGGGGACGAGACCTACGAAGGCGCTGAACACCGCAAGGACGATTTCTACAAGCGCATCGACTGGGACTATGAATACCGGCAGGACCAGTTCCGGCGTCTGGACGCCTACGCACAGTTCTATACGGGCAAGACCATCACCGAGTTCGGCTGCTGGAAGGGGCTTTTCCTGCGTGAGGCGGCGAACCGGGGCGCTGATGTTACCGGGATTGAGCTGCACAGGGGCTATATCGAGGCCCTGGTCGCAGATGGCTATCGTTGTGTCGACAATGCGAACCAGATCGCGCCGGACACACAGGATGCGGTCTTTGCCTTCCATGTTCTGGAACATCTTCCCGATCCGCTTTCCACCGTGCGGGACCTACGGGCGCTTCTGACCGACACTGGAACACTGGTTGTCGAGGTTCCCCATGCTTCCGATTTTCTGCTCTCCAATCTTCAGAACGAAGCCTTCCGGAATTTCACCCTCTGGAGCCAGCATCTTGTTCTTCACACGCGCGAAAGCCTGAAACGCCTGCTTGCGGCGGTCGGCTTTGAGGATATCTTGATTGAAGGGGTACAACGGTATCCGCTATCCAACCACCTCGGCTGGCTTGCCAACGGCAAGCCCGGTGGCCACAAGTCCAGCCTGTCCGCTCTGGATACGCCGGAACTCCGGTCGGCTTACGAGGCTGCGCTTCGCAAGATCGACGCGACAGATACGCTCGTCGCAATCGCCAGGAAAGCCCGGTAACAGGCCACGTCAAAAACGTCCGAAGGTACCACCTGGACACGGAGTAGATCGGCTTTTGGAGAACTGGCAGGCGTTTGGGTGCTGGACCTGTTACAGCCCCAGGCGTTCCTTGCGCCTGTCTGGATAGCCGGCCGCCAGTTCCTCGCGCATGGCTTCGATGATTTGCGGCACCATGTCAGCGGTTGGCTTCGTTTCGTCGATGTGAAGGTACTTCATGCTCGGATACCAGGGCGGATTGGCCTGGCCGAGCAGCAGGGCAGGTTCGACAGGACCGAACCGCACACACGGAACGCCCAGAACACCTGCCATGTCCGCGACGCTGGTATTGGAAGAGACAACGACATCACAAATGGCAGTCAAATCGGCTGCCGCAAGCAGGTCGTTGAACAAATCGATGTCCCGGAAAAAGGTGAACCGACCCTCGGAACGGGTGACCAGAAAATCAACCTCCTTTTGCAGCGCCAAATACTGAAGATTGATGTAAATCGCGTCTTCAGCATCAAGGATCGGCGCGAAATCCGGTGCGGACAGGTAATAGCGTGCCCGGTATTTCTCCAGATTGCGCGAGCGCCAGGAGACGCCGATAACCGGTTTCTCGTCGGCACCCGGCAACAGGCTGAGATATTGCCGGGCTCTTTCCTGGTTGAATTTGTAAACCGGGTACGGGGCTTTTTCGAAGCTTTCGAAGTCCCGACGGAAATAACGCGCAAGGTCGACCATGTTGGCTGTGAGATCGTAGTCAGCATCTTCTGGACTCTGGTCTTCCTTCGGCGTACCCGGCCTGACATGGATGTCTGGAAACGAATTCTGGAAAAAGGGAACGGACTTTGCGGAGACCTCAAGAATAAGTTTTTTCGCCCGCGCCTGGATGTCGTGAAACATCGTGCCGCATTTGAGTGCGTCGCCCAGCCCCTGGTCGCCCCACAAAAGGACGGTGTTGTCAGAGATGTCCTCGCCCTGCCATTCGGGCTTGGGGAACTTCCGTCGTTGGGACTTGGCTTTCTTGTCTTCAAAGCGCGCGGCGTGAATGTCCCAGCCTGTTTCCAGATCCCCCTTGGCCAGATAGGCAAGCGATAGGTTCCAGTCGAGACCGGAAATCGCACCGTCGGGCGCTTCCTCCTTGGCCTTTTTCAGGATGTCGATGCTGTCCTGGCTGCGGCCGAGCATGAGATAGTGAACCCCGAGCGTGACCTTGCAATGGTAGTTGCCCGGTGTGCCTTTCACCGCTTCTTCGGCATACTTCAATCCTTCGTGCGTTCTTGAAAGCGAGAACAGAACGCGGGCCTTCTCATGGATCAGAAGTGGATTATCCTTGAAGCGTTCCAGAGCCTTGTCGAGCGCCTCGAGCGAAACGTCAAACTGTTTCAATTCCAGCCGGCACCGCGCCTGTTCGATGCAGTTCTCGACATTGTCAGGCGCCAGTAATTCTGCTCGCTGGAAGAATTTGAGTGCATCTTCGTACCGGTTGCTCTTGCGCAGTAGCAGGCCATAGTTTGTGAAGAGTTCACCGTAGTTCGGGTTGGCCACAATCAGGCTTTTGAAGATCGCTTCGGCCTCTTCAAACTGCTTCAGACCGGTCAGCGCGATTGCCTTGATGTTGAGCGCCTCGCGCTCTGCCGGATTGAGCGACAGGGCCTTTTCCGAAACGGCGAGCATGCTTTCCGGATCCGTTCCGACGTCCATCATCGCCCGGGCGAGGTTGGCATAGAACGAAGCCTGCTTCGGGTTCTGGGCAATTGCCTTCTGGATACATTCGACAGCCTTTTTGGGCGATCCCAGTTGCCGGTAGGTCACGCCAAGCAGATTGAGTGCATCAGGATTGGTCGGTGCCTTTTTCAGAACCAGCTTGTAGCACCGCTGCGCCTTTTCGATCTCTCCGGACTGATGATAGGCCAGTCCTTTGACGAGCTTTTCACGTAAAGGATTTTGAGCGGTTTGCGTGGCCATATTCTATCTGCTCTTTGGGAATCACTTGAGCCAGAATAGCAGGAAGGGGGCGGAAAGGCAGGCACGCTAGCCTGGCAGCCAGTATTACCTTGGGGATTGAGGCCAAAACTTGCCTGACCCAAAACTTGCCTGACCCAAAACTTGCCTGAGCCAAAACCTGCCTGAGTACGTCTACTGCCGGCGGAACTGCTGCGATTGATATTGCTGGCGCCGATATTGTTGAGGCTGTCCCCGCTGAGGCCGGTAGTCTTCGCGCTGAAATTGCTGGCGCCGATAGTAAGACCGGTTTTGCGGCAGGCCGAGGCGACGTTGTCTTTCGATTTGCAGCAGGCGAACTCTTTCCTCACGCAGTTGCTGAACACGCTGCGCTTCCTCCAGCTTCCGCCTTTCCTGTGCCAGTCGCTGCCGCTCGAGTTCCAGGATCAACATCTGCTGCCGTAGCAGAGATTGGTTGAGTTGCTGCTCCTCCTCTTTCAACAGGGGCGCTGCTGGAAGCTGCGGGTCTTGCGTCGTCTGTGCGTATGCAGCCGGTGCGCACGCAAAGGCCGCAGAAAGTACCAAGAATGCCAATGCTATGTTGGTGGCGGAGCGTAACATGTCATCCATGCCCTTTGCCGAAGCGGGGGCTTTGTTGTCGGTCAGCGCAACACCGGACCATATCCGGTGCATCCGATCTTCAGAATCCGCTTAGCGGAACGGACACTGGCAGTATACACACTCACCTTTTACGGGGCTGATCTTCAACCAAATTTGCCCAGCTTTCTGGCAAGACTTGCAATCGTTGTGAACGAGGTCACTCCAAAGTTTTAAAAATGTTACTGCTGGACTTGAAAGTTGGTAGAGGACTTTCATGGGTGAGGCTGGAACAGGACTGTCCAGCCAACTGATTACTATTTTGGGTCAAGGCGGTTCTTCAGCGCCATGCAATGGATACTCCAGAAGTTCGAGGATACCGGCAAGCTGGCAGAGGCGCTGGATCAACTCGGCATCTCATACACGTGGCATAAGGTGGTTCCATTTGTTGGCGATCTTGTACCTCAACCTGTCGTTGCCAATCCCGAACAAGTGGTATTTTTCGGGTCTTATTCTCTGTGGAGGTACGCCGGTTCCAGGGGGTATCGGCCTGGCGTGTTCAAGCTACGACCTTTCGTTCACGAGCAGGCGTGGCATCCCTTTCTTCTCAACGGAGCTGACGCGTTGTTCCTGACGCTTCAGGAGGTGCCTGAAAGGCTTTCAGATGAAGGACGGCTGTGGTTCGTACGCCCTGTGGAGGACAGCAAGGAAGAGCCAGGAAACGTCAAGACAAGTGGCGAGATTATTCGGCTGGCCGAACAAGTGCTCTCGCTGGACAAAGCTGAAATTCCGAACGGATCTTTACGGCACGACACACTACTGATGCTCACAGAACCCGCTCACATAATGAAGGAATGGCGTCTGTGGGTCGTGGACGGTCGTGTTGTCACGTGGTCGCTTTACAAGGAGGGCGGGCGTGTCGTCTACCGGCATGAGATCGATGAAGATGCACTGGAATTCGGCCAACGCATGGTCGACGTGAACCCATGCTATGCTCAAGCTTACGTAATCGACGTGTGCCGCACCGAGGATGGGCTGAAACTTCTAGAAACCAACTGCATCAATGCGGCGGGATTTTACGCTGCAGACCTGGTGAAGCTGGCCTCCGCGATTGATCGACTCGGGCAGGCATAGACCGCTTCTCGAAGTTAGCAGCGGGTGTCCCGCTTCAGCTTGATCAAAACAGAATGCCAAGTCGATCGATGTTGCTGATTGCGGCGGGAACACAACCGACCGGATCAAGAACTTTGTGGCAGCGCTTCATCGGGCAAGCACAAAATGCTCGTGCATCCATCCCGCCGCCGGGCGTGGTGGACTGGAACTTTGATTAAATGAGAAATGGTGGGCGATACTGGGATTGAACCAGTGACCCCTCCCGTGTGAAGGGAGTGCTCTCCCGCTGAGCTAATCGCCCATGCCTTGGTGGCTGGTGGCGCGTGTCTAGGGCAAATCGACAGCTTGCGCAACACCCTTTTTGCGGAACCGAATTCTGATCGCGGCGCTTTCCTGTCTTTGAGGGCGGTTGTCAGATGATTGCTGGCTCCGCTTGCGCGGCTGGATGCTGTTCTCGGTGGTTTGAGGCTGCGCCGCCGGGCCTGAGTGCATGCCGATTTGGATATCTGGCGCGGCATCAAGAGGAGGAGCCTCGTGCCGGATATTGACGCTCCAGAAACCTGTGGGAGACGTAGCAAGGCGCCGGTTGAAAGGGGCTGATGACTGGCCTGACATATAATGTGAGGGGCGGAGCTCAAACTTCCCGAAAAGGCCGTATTTAAAGCGGACGATCATTTTACTGACTGTTTTTTGGAGTGTTTTTAAATGATTACGCGCGTTTCTTCCCTCGCAGTTGTGTGCCTGTTTCTACCCGCACAGGCCTTTGCTGCAGACAACGGCCCCATTACCAGCATTACGCTTTCCTCTGGTGGTCTCGCCGAAGTGGTGCGCAAGGCGGATATTGACAGCAGTGGCCTCATCAACATGACCGTCCCGCTTGATCAGGTGAATGATGTGCTGAAGAGCATTGTCGTGTTCGACAAGGTGGGCGTTGTCGAGGGCATCACGCTGCCAGGCCCTAATCCGCTGGCGGAAACTTTCAAGAACCTGCCGTTCACCGTGGAAGACCTGCAATCGCCTGCGCGCCTTCTGGCAAAATTGCAAGGTGCGCGGGTGCGTCTGGAAAAGGCAGGCTCCACGGTCGAAGGGCTAGTTCTCGGCGTGTCGGTACAGGACGATGGCGACAAGGGGCAGTCTCACGTCGTTTCGGTTCTCAGCGATGGCCGCATCACCGGTGTCGGCTTGTCCGCGGACACCGAAGTCACGTTTCTTGATGTAGACATTCAGCAGAAGGTCGCAAAGGCCTTGTCGGCGGTGGGCAACGGAAAGTCCGACGGTGCGCGCACAGTTGCGCTGAAAGTGGCGGGCGAGGGGGAGCGCGAAGTCGCCGTTTCGTATGTGGTACCAGCCCCCATCTGGAAGACGGCTTACCGGGTGGTGACCATGGCAGGTGGCAAGGCCCGACTACAGGCCTGGGCGGTGCTTGAAAACGCCAGCGGCGAAGACTGGGACGATGTCAGGATCACCTTGTCTTCCGGCGCTCCGGTGACGCTGAAACAGCGGCTCCATGACCTTTATTGGAGACAGCGACAGGAAGTGCCGGTGGATGTTTCCAGCGGTTATGTTCCGCCTGTCGACATGGGTGCACAGCCGCAATTCGATATGGCCGAGAGCGAGGCCCGTAGGCCTGGCGCTCCAAGGTCCAGTGTCTTCGCCTCGGCTGCGGCTCCGGCAATGGCCGTCGACATGGCGGCCGCCAACGTCGGCGAAGTGAGTGAGGGGGCGGTGACGGCATCCTTCACGCTTCCCTGGCCCGTCGACCTTGAAAGCGGTGAAACCCTGTCGGCGCCGATTGTCGATCAGGTTGTGTCCGCTGAAACGGTGTCTGTGTTTCAGTCGGAAAGCGGTCTGCAGCATCCGATTGCGGCCATCCTGATCAGGAACGAGACGAAAACCAGCCTGCCTCAGGGCATTCTGACGGTCTATGACGAAAAGGAGGGCTATGTCGGCGATGCGCAGATCAGCGGCATGCCATCGGGCGAAAGCCGCATGGCAAGCTTTGCGACCGACAAGAAGGTCAGGATCGCACAGTCGACGTCCGGCGACAGCCAGATCGTTTCGATCAAGGTCACCGATGGCGTATTGAACGCCACGGTGCGTGAGCAATCGTCAACGCAATATGCCATCAAGGGCGCACCGGACGGTGACCGGACGATTGTCATCGAACAGACCAAACGTCCCGGCTGGACGTTTTCTTCCGATCAGGAACTGGACAGCACGGCCACGCATCATCGATTGAAGGTCGAAGTGCCCGCCGGAAAGACCGAGACGGTTTCGGCGCTGCAGGAGCGGACCTTGTCGGAGACCTATTCGCTGATGTCCACGGATGCGCGCCAGTTGCTTTACCTTTCCAAGCGGTCGCCGGACACCGAGACCGCTGAAAAATTGAAGGAACTGTCGGACCTTCAGAACGAGATTGCCCAGATCGAACGTCAGATCCAGCGGTTGCGTCTGGAAAAGGACGAGGAGACCCGAGACCAGGAACGGCACAGAGCCAATCTGGCGGCGCTTCAGCCAGGTGCGGATCTCTACAAGCGCGCCGCGCGCAAACTGGAGGAAAGCGAAACCCGGATCGAGGAGGTCGATACGCAAATTGCGGACCTCTCCGTGCGCCGGGAAGAAATCCGCGAAACCCTGGGCAACGCCATCAGGACGTTTTGAACCTTCGAGACATCTGCCTCAGGGGAGGGGCGTATCAGGACTTTAGCGACGCGACCGCATCCGCCAACTCGTCGAAATGCGAAATCACCCGGTCCGGAGAAAGATCCCGGACCGGCACAGTCGTATAGCCGAAATCGACCGCGATCACCGGAATGCCGGCATTGCGTGCGGCATCGATATCGGTACCGCTGTCTCCAATCATGATGGAGCCGCCTATCTCTCCGCCTGCCCGGTGAATGGCACCATGCACCGGCTCTGCATGCGGCTTGGCGACCTGGAACGTGTCACCACCGACAACAGCGTCGAAATGCCTTGCAAGGTCCAGTGTTGCCAGGAGCGGATGCGTCAGGCGTTCTGCCTTGTTGGTACAGACCGCCAGCTTCCATCCGTCTTTTCGAAAAGCTTCGAGCGCGGCCACGACACCATCGAACGGTCGCGTATGAACCGCGATGTTGTCGGCATAATGCTTCAGAAAATGGACATAGAGCGGAGCGACGGTTTCATCCGTCCAGGAGATACCGTTGAACTCGAGGCCGCGCTGGATCAGCACTTTCGCGCCCAGGCCAACCATGTTGGCCACGTTTTCCTGTGGAATGGCGGAATGCCCGGCGGACGTCATGACAACGTTCAAGGTGGCGACGAGATCTTCCATGGACGACACCAGCGTGCCATCCAGATCGAAAACCAGAACGGACATGTGACCCTTCCAAAAACAGGAGCGGAACGGCGCAGATGCATTCATGCTAGCCAGCATGACGGCGGGCGGGAAAGCCGGTTCCGGAATATGAGATCGGCCTGCATCCGAACCAACGCAGGCCACCCTCAATGCCTAGCTGCATCGCCGTAGCGCCGCAAGGCATCGGCAATGCCTTCTTGTTCTAAAGTTTGTAGGCGGTGCGGAAACCACCCCAGTGACGGCCTTGAACGATAATCGGTGCGTCGATCTCCTTCATCCAGACGATGTTGCCGCCGCCCATGTCCCGGGCGTAGGACTGGATCAGGAAGGGGCGTGTGTTGCGTGCGGCGCTAAGGCCGGCGCGATCGTCGAAGATCCGTTTGTTGCGGCAGTTGGCGGTGTTCCAGGCCACATCGTCCGGCTTCTGCGGTTTGGAGTAGAGCAGATTGTGCACGGGCAGATAGCCGTTGCGATCGACCGAAGCGCAAAAAGCCATGCCTTGACCTTGACCATGAATCTCTTCCTGGATCGCGGGAAGGATTTTTTCAAGATGCGGGAGCGCGCGCGTGGAGACCTGCTGCGGATTGGTTCCGGCAATGTGCTGGTAATCAGTGTCGAAGAGGTCGTCCATGCTGAGCTGACGTTGGCTGATAAGCTCTTCCATCGCAGCGGCAATTCGTGAGGCCCCCGTCTGGACGCGTTCCACTTCAGCGGCGTGGCTTGCATGAATGTCGGCAATCTTGCGCTCCAGCGCGGCCTGAAACTCTGCGTCCTTGTTGACAAAGCAACCGTGGCAGCCGTGTTCGGAAACCGCAACGATGCGCACGTCTACCTGACCGATGTCGGCAAGATCGAGACGGGCATTCATACCGGGCTTCAGGTCGGCGTCGCCTTCCGGCCTGAACAGCGTTCCGCCTTCCGAAATGTCGTGCGTTTCGATTTGCGCAGACCTGCCACCCGCCGTCACCGTTCCGGACAGTTTGATCGGAAGTCGGTCATGCTGACGGCGGTCGCCGATTTCGGTCTGCCGGATCATCATCGTGAAGCGGGATTGCAGCGCCTTGGAGGCCGTGCTCATTTCCGCTCCGGTTTCGCGCGCAAGCATGCCGCCTTCTTCTGCCTCGGCTGCAGAATCAGTAATCGTGCGCGCGGTGCGTAGCACCTCCTGAACGAAGTCTGCCGTCTGCTGTGCCTGATCCCCAATTCTACCTGTGGTTTCCACCTGGGTTTGAACGGCGTTCTCGACAGCGGCGAAGCTTGGACGGATCTTTCCGATAACCTCGATGATCTGGTTGACCGATCCGAGGCTGTGTTCCGCAGACTGGTTGAGGCGATCGATATTTGCGACGATCTGCTCTGTCGCCGATTGGGTCTCCACCGAAAGCGCCTTCACCTCGCTGGCAACAACGGAAAATCCGCGTCCGGCCTCTCCCGCACGGGCTGCTTCGATGGTGGCGTTGAGGGCCAGCAGATTGGTTTGTTTGGCGATATCGGAGATCAAACTGACGACATTGGCTATGGCGTCGATAGCGTTTTTGAGCTCCAGGACACCCTGATTGACCTCGTCAGCAACGTCGCGCGCTTCCTGGGCCAACTGGTTGGAAACGCTGACCTGCACTCCAATTTCGCTGCTGGTGTTGGTCAGGTCCTGAATGGAAGCCGCCAGGCCGGAAGCGTTTTCATTGGCGACGGCCGACTGGTCCACGAGTGACTGGCTGTCGCTGCGGATGGTTTCCAGTTTGTCCATCTGACCGATCAGCCGGTCCTGAACCTTTTCCGCCGCAGAGTTGATTGTCTTGGCCGCGACTTGCAGATCGTCTTCCAGACTATCGAGAACGAAGCTCGTCTGGTTGGCCTCCGGCGCTACATCCGTTCGGATTTCGGAAACATTAGCAGTTTCCTCAAGGGTAGGTATCTCTTTGTTTGAATTATTGTATTCGTAATTCTGCCGTGTTTTCAGTCGAAAAATGTTCATGAGATTCCGTGCTTTCCACACCCTAGACATTTGATTGTATTATCTATAGCTCGTCTGAAATGATGGTTAACAAAATCCGAATAGGGGTGGAGGCAGAGTGTTTACCCGTTGAAGAGGGGGAATGTCACTGGACCGGCGGATACCGGCCATGTTAAGCACCCGGCGGCCGGATGGAGATGATTGGACAGTCTTCTCCCCCATCAGGTTGGCCCTAGGAACGGTATATGAGCGACCAGTACAAGAAACTGGCGGCGGAACGCGCTGCCGACGATGTTACATCCGGAATGCGTCTTGGAATTGGGACCGGTTCGACTGCCGAGTTTTTCGTCCACGCTCTTGCGCGCCGGGTGCAAGATGGTCTGGACGTTATTGGCGTGCCGACATCCGAGCGCACACGGGAGCTGGCGTCGAGCCTCGGGATTCGCCTGACCACGCTCGACGAGATGCCGGAACTGGATCTGACCGTCGACGGAGCGGACGAACTGGACCCTCATCTGTCGCTTATCAAGGGCGGCGGGGGGGCACTGCTTCGCGAGAAGATCGTCGCGTCGGCTTCAGCCAGCATGATCGTCATCGCGGACGGCAGCAAGGAAGTCGCGACGCTTGGCCGCTTTCCCCTGCCGATCGAGGTTGTTCCTTTCGGCCTGGAAGCAACGCGGCGTGCCATCCTGAAAGTGTTTGAAGGCCTTGGCCTGCCGCAGAACCTGGCATTGCGCGGCGGATCGGAGCAGCCTTTCGTCACGGACGGCGGGCACTTTATCCTGGACGCGCAGCTTGAAGGCATACCTGAGGTCCAGACTCTGGGCGACCGGTTGGTTGCCATTCCGGGGGTTGTCGAACACGGCCTCTTCGTTGAAATTGCAACAAAAGCTTACGTGGCTGGCACAGATGGGGTAAAGACCGTCTTGCCCATCTAAGTGGTGTGGAGTTGGCTTTCCAGACTAAGATGAAAGCCGCCTAGGAGTAGAAAAATGAAGCTTATCAAATCTATCACGCGGGGAGCTGTATTGGGCGCAGCAATGATGGCCGCGGGTTTTGTCGCCTCCGGCGCGGCTGCACAGGATGCCGTTTCGGAAAGCCACCTTGCCGCAGCCAAAAAGGTTGCCGTCGTGACCAAGGTTCTGGAACCGTTTGACGACATCCTGCCGATCCTTGCTGAGCAGACCCGGACCGCTTTCATCCAATCCGAACCGACACGCGCCGAAGAGATCGTGGAAGTCGTGCAGAATGTTGCGCTGACGCTGGCTCCGAAGCGGACTGAGCTCAACAACCTGGTTTATAAGGCCTGGGCCGACAACTTCACCGAGGAAGAGTTGAACCAGCTTGCCGAGTTCTACAGCACCGACCTTGGCCAGAAGCTGACCGAAAAGATCCCGACCATCACGCAGTATTCCGTGAGTGCTGCCCGTGAGTGGCAGGACAAGATCTCCACCGAAATGGTGACCCTGGTTCAGGAAGAGCTGGCCAAGATTAACGCTGCTCAGTAAAGGCGGGGTTTCCGCATTGGCCATGCCAATGGCTGGGAACACGCTTTTCACACGAACAAGTGAGACCGGTGTCATGACCGGCTATTGGGCCGCGCAAGCGGCCCAATTCTTTTGGAATGAACCCGGACTTCCCGGGCTCTGGCGTTCACTCCAGGCAGGCTTGCACACTTGTACCGCGGCCGACGTTGCCTATCTGCGGGGCTGGCGAAACTGTGCCGGACGGCGGCAGGCGGACTTTTGATCACGATGAGGCATTGATGACCGACTACGATTACGATCTTTTTGTTATTGGCGGCGGCTCCGGCGGTGTCCGTGCTGCCAGAATTGCCGCGACGCACGGTGCCCGGGTCGGTATTGCCGAGGAATACCGCTATGGCGGTACCTGTGTCATCCGCGGGTGCGTTCCCAAAAAGCTGTTCGTCTATGCCTCCAAGTTTTCCGAAGAATTCGAAGATGCGGAAGGTTTTGGCTGGACGGTCGGCGAACGCGCCTTCTCGTGGGAAAAGCTCCTCGCGGCAAAGGATCAGGAAATCACTCGCCTCGAAGGCATCTACCGGCGCAATCTAGAGCGGACCGATGTTAAGGTTCACGACAGCCGAGCGGTGATTGAAGACGCCCACACCGTGCGCCTGCTGTCTACCGGACAGACCTTGACCGCGAAATACATTCTGGTGGCGGTCGGCGCATCTCCGAACGTCGACAAAAGCCTGCCGGGGGCAGAGCATGTCATCAGCTCCAACGAGGCCTTTCACCTTGCCGAGCTGCCAAGCAAGATCGTGGTTGCCGGCGGCGGATATATCGCGGTCGAGTTTGCGGGCATCTTCAACGGCCTCGGGGTCGACACGACGCTGATTTATCGCGGCGAGGAGATCCTGCGTGGTTTCGACCGCGAACTTCGCACAGCGGTCCGGCAGGAAATGGAAAAGAAGGGCATCAAGGTGGTGCTCAACGACACGTTCTCCAAAATTGAAAAAACGGATGACGGCAACTTGATAGGTCACACCAGTGGCGGGCTTCAGCTGGAAGCGGGGCAGATCATGTTTGCCATCGGCCGCAATCCGCATACAACAGACCTCGGCCTGGAAAAGGCCGGTGTCGAAATGGACAGCGCGGGCGCCATCAAGGTTGAGGCAGACTCCCGCACGAGCGTTGAGTCCATCTATGCCGTCGGCGATGTGACCAATCGCGCCAATCTGACGCCGGTTGCCATCCGTGAAGGCCATGCCTTTGCCGACACCGTCTTCGGGAACAATCCCTGGACCGTCGATCACAGCCTGATCGCAACAGCGGTGTTCTCGCAGCCGGAAATGGGCACTGTCGGTCTGACACAGGACGAGGCGCTGCAGCGCACGCCCAATCTCGACATCTACAAGTCCAGCTTTCGCCCGATGAAACACACCTTGTCCGGACGTGACGAGAAGATGCTCATGAAAATGATTGTCGACGCTGATACCCAGAAGGTTCTCGGCGTTCACATCATGGGGCCGGACGCCGGCGAACTGGCGCAGATCCTCGGCGTTACGTTGCAGATGGGCGCGACCAAGGCCGATTTCGACAGGACGATTGCCGTTCATCCGACTGCCGCGGAAGAACTCGTCACCATGCGCGAACCAACCGAGCGCCTGCGCGGTTAATCCGTCCTATAATCCGAAGTCGCCGCGGGGCACAGTGTTCCGTGGCGGTTTCATTCTGCAGGCCCGGATGCGGCGCGTGGTTCCCGAACGTTGCCGGAAGAAGCCAACATGCCGTCCGTCCCGACCTCCATTTCCAGAGAATCCGAATAGAACGAATACCGGCCCCGACCCAGTTTCTTGGACTGGTAGAGGGCTGCGTCCGAGCGGGTGACGAGCAGCTCGGCTGTGCTCCCGTCCGTGGGCGCAATCGCGATGCCGATGCTCAATCCGATTTGCACAGTTTCTTCGCTTGAGATCGGCACGGGCAGCTCACCCGCGGCAACCAGTGCCCGGCATAGATCGCTCAGACTTTCCCGGACAACGCTGCCCCGATAGATCACCATGAACTCGTCGCCGCCGATACGGCAGACCAGGCCGGGTTTACCGACCGCCTGTGTCATGCGTTCGGCCATCGTTTTGATGACGATGTCGCCAGCAGCATGGCCATGGGTGTCGTTTACCGCCTTGAATTTGTCCAGGTCACAGTGAATGACCGCGAAGGGTTTGCCGGGAAGGTTTTTGACCGATGTTTCCAGGACGCGGTTGAATTGCAGGCGGTTGGCGAGGCCCGTCAATGTGTCGTGCAGGGCCAGGTATCTATTGTGGCGTTCACTTGCTTGCAGCGAGGTCGTCAAATGGCCGATTCGCCAGGCAATGCCGAAGGCAAGGATGCCGAGAGCGGCGCTCAAGATCACTATGACAGGGACGACGGTCGGCCAGACGGATTCCCCCACGGTCTGACTGTCCCAGTGAAATACCCCCAACGGGTTTCCGTTTGGGTCTGTGACGAGATGATGCGGCGCACTTTCAACGGTGTCTGTCTCGGTGTCGAACCCGAAATTTGCGAAATTGAGTTGGGCATTAAGCTGACTGAGCAAAAAATCGTCGATGTAATGCGCCGACAAGAGCATTGTCGGCGGGCCATCCGGCAATGTCTCCTGATAATTGTCCGGAATGATCGGCATCGCTCCGAAAATGGCCGGCTTGCCGTCAATGTGGACAAACCCCATCACCGCGTACTCGCCAGGATCTACACCTTGAAGGGACTTGTGGCCGAAGCCGCCCGGCACGCGCACCCGGTTTTGCAGGTAGAGCGCCTTCTGTTTTTCATGGATGACCTCAAGCTCCGGCGTTTCGGAGATCGGACGCCGGATGACATGGGTGTAGCTGGCAAAGGACTCTGCAAGGACATGACCGTCTCCAGATATGAGCACCACTTTGCTGTGGAGATAGGTCGACCACAGGGTGTCGAAGCTGCTGCGGACGTAGTCGGGATCGAAATTGCGCACGAGCTTGTGCACCGACTCGTCCGATGAGGCGATGGCGATCTGTTCGCGAACAATGGTGCGCAGATGATCGGCGAGGGCGCTGCGGAACAGGCGTTGCTCGTTGGCAATCGCTTGTTGTCTGGACGCCTGGGAAGCAACATATCCGACGAAAAGCAGCGAAACGGAAGTCACGGCAATCAGCAAGCTGGCAAGCAGAAATGCCAGCCGGGAAATACGCTGTCGGGGAATTTTCGCGTTTTGGTCGCTATATCTACGCCGGAACTCGGTCAAGTTGCGATCCCGATTGGGTCTCTATAGGTTATTTTGTATTTTTAACACCCAAGAGTAAAGTGATCGTAATGACGAATACATAGGAGAGACGAAAGAATATTAAACTTGAAGTTTTTTGTAAGGTTAGATTTCTGTCGTTTTTGCAGAAATCGTATAATTTACAATGTCATTTAAGGCTGATGGGAGCGCGGTGTCAGCGTGAGACGTCAGCGACTTTCGGCTCCACCCGTTCGCGAAGCTTGGCTGCTTCAAAACCGTAGGGGCCGGAGAACTCAAACGTATTTCGACCTTTTTCCTTGGCCCGGTAGAGCGCCATATCGGCCCCACGTATAAGGTCCTGCTCGTTCATGCCTGATTCCGGCGCGCTGGCGATACCAATGCTGACGCCGACACCGACTTTCTGACCAGAGCCAATGTCGATGGGCTCGGCAATCGATCGGCAGATGTCGGCGGCCAGCGCGGCGAGCCTGTCTCTGTCCGTTTGCTGGGTCAGGAGGACGATGAACTCGTCGCCTCCGATCCGGCTGACAACGCCAATCTTGCTGACCAGAAGCTTCAACCGGTCGGCAACCGTGCAGATGACCTTGTCTCCGGCTTCATGCCCGTAGGTGTCGTTCACGGGTTTGAAGCGGTCGAGATCGCAGGCAAAAATCGCAAACCCGCGATCCGGCAGACCGTCCAGGGCGAAGGCCAGAGTATCGGAAAAATGATGCCGGTTCGGCAGCCCCGTCAGGGCATCGTGCCGTGCGAAGTAGCGGTTCTTTCGCTCGCTTTCCTCCAGTGAGGCGGACAGGCGGCTGATCTTCGTGGCAAGAGCAAAGGCAACGATGGCGATAAAGGATGCCAGCAGGACGATCAACGGCAAGGCCATCATCCAGATTTCGCGCCCGGGTTTGGAATGGTCCCATCTGAAATAGCCGAATGTGGAGCCGTCCGCCGCCTGTAACAGATAGTTCGTCGGTTGCCTGCGTTCAGGCTCACCCGGATAAAACCGGAGATCCTTGTAGCCGAGCTGTTCTCTCAGACCGCTGAGCCAGTCTTCATCGATGTAAGTGGCATTGATCAAGATTGCCGGGTACGGCCCCTCCAGCTGGACGACGCCTTCGTCGGGAAGGATCGGCATGGTACTGACGAACGCCCGGGTTCCATCAATGACGGCAAAGGCGGATTGAGACGTTTCCAGCAGAGCGGACTGAGGCACATACCAATCCGCCAAAACCGAGTTCGAACCGTTCTGGTGTCTGCGGAACGCGGCCGTGGTTCGTTCAGCAAGTTTCCGGATCGGATTGCCGGACTTCAAGTGCCTCTTTTCAAACAGAACATCATCCTTGATCGCCTGTGCGATCAATGTCCCGTCCGGTGTCACCACAAAAGTTCTGTCAAGATTGAAATCGTCCCAGAGGTCACCGACCAGGTGTTTTGCGATGAACGCGCGGTCGAGAGGGGCCTGAAGGGCCTTGAAAGTCTCATCCCACTGAGCCACCGTTATCTGATCCCGTGCAATCTGCCGGTGGATGTCGTTCAGGGTGCGCGTGAGCTGCAGTTGTTCGGCTTCAAGGGCGCGCCTGTCGGCTTCGCCCCAGGCCATTTGGGCGATGAAGGTGAGCGAAGCTGTCGACAGGAAAATCAGGAGAGCCGCAAAGCTGTAGATCCAAACGGTAATCCGTCGGCCAGCCTTTGGCGAGTCCAGCTCTGGAGGCACCGCAGCCGGTGTCTTTTTCTTCCGATGGAACAAAAACAGTCATCCCCTCTTTCCCGGATGGGACGACTGTCTAGTGCAAGAAATTTAACACCGGGTGGGGGAAGCGTTCCTTCCGGCCTTCACCTAGCGAAAACTGCCGAGACACTTAACAAAGCGTTCAATTTCCTCTTCGCAGTTGAAAGCGTGAACCGAGGCACGTACCACTGCCTCAAGGCCGCGAAGCGGCAGGTCGATGCGGGCTGAACTGGCCTGGCTGACCGAAACGTTGATGCCGGACTGACTGAGCCTTTGCTTGGTCTGTATCGGGCTCTCACCTTCCCACGTAAACGTCACGATGCCTCCCTTGCGCTGTCCCTTGTCGTGCAGGGTTGCCTCGGGGCGCGCGGATAGCTCCGACCTCAACAGCGCGCCGAGCCCGCAGATGCGTTCCCCCAGTCGCTCCATTCCGAAGCCGATGGCATAGCTCACCGCAACACCGAGGCCGATCTGGCCGGCGACATAGCGCTCCCAGGTTTCGAAGCGGCGGGCGTGGGGAACGAGTTCATAGCGATCCTCATCAATCCATTCAGCTGCCTGGAGATCTACAAACGGTGGTTCCACCTGGTCCAGCACGGCATCGCTGACGTAGAGAAATCCGGTTCCGCGCGGGCCGCGCAGATATTTGCGCCCCGTTCCGGACAACATGTGGCAACCGATCTCTTTCACGTTCAGCTGGATCTGTCCGGCGGATTGGCAGGCGTCCAGCAGGTAGAGCACACCGGTCTTCCGCGCGATCTCTCCAACATCTTCAGCAGGATTGATCAGCCCGGAAAACGTTGGAACGTGGGTGAGCGCGATGAGCCTTGTTCTGGGGCCAATGGCTGCCTTCAGGGCCTTGAGGTCGATTTGCCCGAACGCATCGTCCTCCACCACATCAATCTCGATCCCCTTGCGCCGTTTCATCTGCAGGAGGGCAACATAGTTGGAGACATATTCCGCACGGCCCGTCACAACACGGTCTCCCTCACGGAAGTCGATGCCGTAAAAGGCCATGTCCCAGGCGCGGGTGGCGTTTTCGACATAGGCAATTTCGTGTGGTTTGCTGCCGATCAGGGCCGCAAGGGAGGTGTAAAACGTATCCATGGCGGTGTTGGCGGCCGCTGCGGCCTCGTATCCGCCGAGGCTGGCTTCAAGGTCCAGGTGCTGCTTGACGGCGGCCAGAACCGGGGCAGGGGCCAGGCCGGTTCCGGCATTGTTAAAGTGAATGAGCTGACGTACACCCGGAGTGTCGTCCCTCAAGAGGTCGACATCCTGCTGGGAAAGAGGCGGAAAAATCATGACACCCTCGGGAACAGTTTAAGAAAGACAGCCAGGCACTAGAACAAGCACCTGATGACGATCACATATTTTGGATATGGCTCTCTAGTCAATGTTGACACCATCCCTGCCGGCGTCGAGGTGACGCCCGGCACCCTTCATGGCTGGGTGCGTGAGTGGAAGGTGTGTGGAGAGGCGGAGAACGGCCAGGGACGTTGCGCGCTGACGGTTCGCGAGCAGGAAGGCTCGCGCATCATGGGTGTGATGGCGCGTGAACCGAAGACGCGCCTGGCGGAGTTGGAGCTTCGCGAAAAACGGTATCTGAAAGTCGAGGCGGTCGGCAGCGCGTTTCGATGCGATGCGGCAATGCAGCCCGGACCGGACGAGCTGTTTCTTTTCCGGGCGGCTCCCGAAAACTGCCGTTGGGGCACCGACACCCATCCAATCCTGCAGAGTTATCTGGATTGCGTTCTGGCCGGGTTCTTCCGGTTCTGGGGCGAGGCCGGGATCGATCATTTTCTGGAAACAACCGATGGCTGGCACGTGCCTGTGTTGCCGGACCGGGCGCAGCCGCAATACCCGCGCAAGATCGTGCTGGAGCCGGAGCTTGCGGATCTGATCGACAGCAAGGTCAAAGCGCTCGGCGTACGCTTTCTTACGCCTCTCTGCTAGCTGTCTGGAAGGTGTCAGCCAAGCAGCGCCTGCAGTCCGTACCCGACACCGAAAGCGATGCCCGCGGCAACAGTGCCGATTGCGGTCGTTTCCAGCCCGCAGGAGATCCAGTGGCGTTGCGACCAGCGCGCCCGCAGGGATCCAATGGCGAAGAAGGCAAGGATCGTGAGAGCGGTGGCGGTTACAGCACTGGCAGGCACAGGAAAGACGAACGGCAGCAGCGGGATCGAGCCGAAGAGAACAAAGGCCGCAAAAGTGTAGAGAGCTGCCTTGAGTGGTAAGCGCGCGGAATCCGTGAGGCCGTACTCTGCCTGCATCATGGTTTCGATCCAGATGGATTTTTTGGACGAAACCAGATCGACCAGCGTGTCCAGATCAGAGCCGTCATAACCCTTGGCACGGAATATCTGCCGGATTTCCTCGCGTTCGCCTTCGGGCGCCACGGCGATGTGTTTTTCCTCCACGGCCTTCAGACGCGCATAATCCTCGATTTCGGATTTGGAGCCGGTGTAGTTGGCTGCCGCCATGGAAAAGCCGTCGGCAAACAGGTTGGCAGCGCCCAGGATCAGGATAACCGTCGCGGAAAGATCCGCACCGATTGAACCTGCCACGATGGCAAAGGTTGTGACGGTGCCGTCAATACCGCCATAGACCCAGTCTCTGAGGTAACTTGCGTCCGGTCCTGACGCGAGCCGGTTCGCGATGTCGTCGGGCCTGTGGCTGTGCTCCAGACGAGGTGTCGGCATGAGGTCTTCCTCTGTTGTTTCCTCCACGATGCAGCCCCTGATCCATGCGAGCAATGATCCGTCTCAAAGGCGCGGTTCTCGTGTCCAGCGAAACAGAGCGAAAATGATCCTGAAAACTAGACTAAATTTGGAGGAATGCCCTGTGGCCTTGACGGCGCATGAAGTGTATAAGGCCGCACGTTTGCCTTGAAATGGCAGGCTCAAACGAACGAAAATGTCGCGGACCGCGCGATCATGGGTGATATACACCTGCGGGTCCAGTGAGGAGTAGGAAGTATGGCGGAGAAGTGGAGCCCGGAAAGCTGGAGATCAAAGCCGATCTTGCAGGTGCCGGAATACCCGGATCAAGAGGCTTTGGCGGATGTTGAACAACGCCTGTCGACTTATCCGCCGCTGGTTTTTGCAGGTGAAGCGCGTGCGCTGAAGAGCCAGCTTGCAAATGTTGCGCAGGGCAATGGTTTTCTGCTGCAGGGTGGCGACTGTGCCGAAAGCTTTGCCGAGCATCATCCCGACCACATCCGTGACTTCTTCCGGGTCTTCCTGCAGATGGCGGTCGTGCTGACCTATGCTGCCAGCCAGCCGGTCGTGAAAGTCGGCCGGATTGCGGGACAGTTCGCCAAGCCACGGTCTTCCAATTTCGAGAAGAAGGGCGATGTCGAGCTGCCGAGCTACCGTGGCGACATCATCAACGACATCAATTTCACCCCGGAAAGCCGCATCCCGGATCCGGGCCGCATGGCCATGGCGTACCGTCAGTCCGCTGCAACGCTGAACCTTCTGCGCGCTTTCGCGCAAGGCGGATTTGCGAACCTTGACCAGGTCCATCGCTGGATGCTCGGCTTCATTTCCGATAGCCCGCAAGGCCATCGTTACAAGGAACTGGCCAACCGGATTTCAGAATCGCTGAACTTCATGAAAGCCTGCGGCATCAACGCTGATAGCGTGCCGCAGCTTCGGTCGACCGATTTCTTCACCAGCCACGAAGCTTTGCTGCTCGGTTACGAGGAAGCCCTGACGCGTATCGATTCCACGTCGGGCGACTGGTACGCGACCTCCGGGCACATGATCTGGATTGGCGACCGGACGCGTCAGCCGGACCACGCGCATGTGGAGTTCTTCCGCGGCATCAAGAACCCGATCGGCCTCAAGTGTGGTCCGTCGCTTTCTCCGGACGGCCTGCTGGAACTGATCGACATCCTGAACCCGGAAAACGAACCGGGCCGGTTGACGCTGATCGCCCGTTTTGGCGCCGACAAGGTATTCGACCATCTGCCGCAACTCGTTCGTGCTGTCGAGCGCGAAGGCAAGTCGGTTGTCTGGTCCTGCGACCCGATGCATGGCAACACGATTTCCGCCGGTGGCTACAAGACCCGTCCGTTCGACCGTATCCTGAAAGAAGTGGAATCCTTCTTTGAGGTTCATCGGGCGGAAGGCACTCATGCCGGTGGTGTTCACATCGAAATGACCGGCCGGAATGTGACTGAGTGCACGGGCGGGGCACGCGCCCTGACCGAAGACCAGCTCGGCGACCGCTACCACACCCATTGCGACCCGCGTCTGAATGCGGATCAGGCACTGGAACTGGCCTTCCTCATCGCGGAGAACCTGAAGAAGGAACGCGATGACCGCCAGGTCGAGCCGCTTGCGGCAAGCGCCTAAAAGGCGCTGCCTCTTGAGAGCATTGATTGAAAGGGCGGCAGTTGCCGCCCTTTCGTATTTTTACGTATTTTCCGAGCAAATTTGCCCGCAGGTAAGCCTAGCTTAACGCTCACAGCGCATACATTCTGATGAGGAAAGCAGGTGAAGCGGGGAGAATGAGTTTTGCGTGATAGGTGGGATCTAACCAGGATTTCCTGTCTGATTGCGGAAGACAATCCCCACATGCGCTCCATTCTCCGCTCGGTTCTGGCCGGTTTCGGCATCCGCTCAGCCTATGAAGCCACAGATGGTGCGGAAGCGCTGGAAATGGTTGTCGACCGCAAGCCGGACATCGTCTTGTGCGACTGGATGATGAATCCTTTTGGCGGCAATGAATTTCTTCGCATCCTGCGTGCCGACAGGGATCTCGTGATCAGTACCACACCGGTGCTGATCGTGACGGCTCACGCCAAGCGGGCCACGATCCTGGAAGGCATCGAGATCGGCATCCACGGGTTTGTCGCCAAACCAATTGCACCCGCTATTCTGTATCGCCACATCGGCGAAATCCTGGAACGGCAGGACATGTATGGACGGTCTAAGGGGATTCTCGGCCCCGGTCAGCAGCCGCCGCTGCGCAAGCTGGACGCGACCGGCTCCCATCCTGTCGCGCCGCCGGCCCCCGCGGCCGAAGTGGACGGCCTGGCCTTGCTGTGAAGCAGCCCAGCGATAAACCGGTTGTGGCCAAACATCTGGCAGAGCGTTGGCAAGCAACTTCTGGACGGGTGCAAATTCCGATTGGACGTTCACCGATCTAGCGGCTACACCAGAAAGCAATGTCACTTCCTGGTAATTTTCCGATGATTTCAGACCGTTTCAGACTGGCTGTCGCGCAGCTAAACCCGACCGTTGGCGATGTGGCCGGGAACGCAGACCTGGTTCGCAAGGCCCGGCAGGAAGCTGCCGCGCAAGGGGCGGACCTTGTGCTGACCTCCGAGTTGGTGCTTGCCGGGTATCTGCCCGAAGACCTTGTCCTGAAACCGGCCTTCGTTGCGCGCTGCATGGAAGCGGCCGAAACGCTGGCCAGAGAAACCGCCGACGGCGGCCCGGGCCTGATCCTGGGGTCTCCGTGGCGAAGCGAAGAGGGCAAGGTCTATAACGCCGCTTTGCTTCTGGACCAGGGCGAGATCAAGGCCGTTCGCTACAAATACGACCTGCCCAACTATAGCGTCTTTGACGAAAAGCGTGTGTTTGCCGCTGGTCCCTTGCCAGGGCCTGTCGACTTTCGCGGCGTGCGCATCGGCCTTCCCATCTGCGAGGACATCTGGAACGACGAGGTCTGTGAGTGCCTGGAAGAAACAGGGGCTGAGCTGCTTCTGGTTCCCAACGGCTCTCCTTATTGGGAGCACAGGGCAGAGCATCGCCTGCAAGTGGTCGTCTCGCGGGTGGTCCAGACCGGTTTGCCGCTGATCTACTGCAACCAGCTTGGCGGGCAGGACGAACTGGTTTTCGACGGCGGCTCCTTCGCGCTTCACGCGGACAGGTCACTGGCGTTCCAGATGCCTCAGTTTGAAACTGCTCTCGGCATCAGCGACTGGAAACGGGACGGCGAGACCTGGGTCTGCGAAAACGGTTCTGTGGCAAAGCTGCCGGACCTGGATGAGGCCAACTGGCGCGCCTGTGTCATGGGGCTTGGCGACTATGTCACCAAGAACGGCTTTCCGGGGGTTGTGCTTGGGCTGTCCGGCGGCATCGACTCCGCCATTTGCGCGGCCATGGCCGTTGATGCGCTGGGGGACGAAAAGGTTCATGCGATCATGCTTCCGTACCGCTATACGTCGGAAGAAAGCATCGCAGATGCAGCTGCTTGCGCCAAAGCCCTTGGCATCCGTTATGACACCGTGCCGATTTCCGAACCGGTCGAAGGGTTCCGGGCGGCGCTCGGCGAGCTTTTTGCCGGCACCAAGGAAGACACGACGGAAGAAAACCTTCAGTCGCGCGCACGCGGCGTGATCCTCATGGCGGTGTCCAACAAGTTTGGCCATATGGTCATGACAACCGGCAACAAGTCGGAAATGTCGGTCGGATACGCCACGCTTTATGGAGACATGAACGGCGGCTACAATCCGATCAAGGACCTCTACAAGACCCAGGTTTACCATCTGGCAGCATGGCGGAATGACAACCAGCCGGAAGGCCTGCTGGGGCCGGGCGGCGAGGTGATCCCGACCAATATCATCACCAAGGTGCCAACCGCCGAACTGCGCGAAAACCAAACCGATCAGGACTCCCTGCCGCCTTACGATGTTCTGGATGACATTCTGGAATGTCTGGTGGAAGACGAGATGTCGGTGGGCGACATTGAAAAGCGCGGCCATGACCGGGCGCTGATCCATCGCATAGAACATCTTCTTTATATCGCCGAATACAAACGCCGGCAGGCGCCTCCGGGGGTGAAGATCACCGAGCGCAATTTCGGCAAGGACCGGCGATATCCCATCACCAACAGGTTCCGGGATCGCTCCTAAGGGGCCTTGAAAAGGCGCTTCCCTGACGGGCGTTTCGCGGCAATTGACCGATTGAATTTGAATGGGCGTAGCAAGGAAAGTCGCCCTTATCCTTGATCAGGCGCGCCAACGCTGTCTCGAAGAATAGGCTGCTTGCCCAGGCAACAGCCGCATGTTCTTCGAGACGGGCGTGATGGTTTTCCTCTGGTTGAGGATGCAATCCGATACCGCACATCGCTTTTTTATCTGCCTGCCCTTGAAAGGCTTTTGCCTCAATGCCCTATTTTTCGTTCGTGCGTGAAAACCTCCGCTGGCTTGCTGCCTGCTACCTGCTGGCGGTGTTTTCCGGCTTTGGGCAGACGTTTTTCATCTCGCTGTCGGCGGGCGACATAAGGGCGGAGTTCGACCTCAGTCACGGCGATATCGGCTTGCTCTATATGGTTGCGACGCTCGGCAGTGCGCTGACCCTGGCCTATGTCGGCCGCAGCCTTGACCACTTCCCGGTGCAGAAGATCGCAGCCGTGGTCATGATTGGCTTGGCCTTGTTCTGCCTGGCGATGGCCAATACGTCTTCCGTCTGGATGGTCGGGCTAACCTTCTACGGTCTTCGCCTGTGCGGGCAGGGCATGATGACCAACACGTCGATAACCGCGGCCGGCCGCTGGTTCACCGCGCAACGCGGCCGGGCGGTTTCGATCGCGGTTCTGGGCTTTCCCACCGCCGAAGCCCTGTTTCCGCTCTGCTTCGTTGTTCTGGCCAATGCCTTTGGCTGGCGGGGCGCCTGGACGGTATCGGCCGTGGTGCTTGCAGTCGTCGCCATGCCGGTGTTGCTGACGCTACTGGCAAAGGATCGCATACCCTCCGCATTGGAAACCGCGTCGGCCAAAGCGGAAGGCCGTCAGTGGACGAGGGGGGAAGCACTTCACGACGTTCGCTTCTGGCTGGTCAATAGCGGCGTCAACGCACCTGCCTTCATCGGCACGGCGATCTTCTTCCACCAGGTTTACCTGGTGGAACTCAGAGGCTGGACGCTGGAACTGTTTGCAAGCGCCTTTCTGCTGATGGCTTCCGGGGTGGTTTGTGCCTCTCTGGTGATCGGCCCCTTGATCGACCGGTTTTCCGCCCGTCAGTTGCTGCCCTTCGCATTGGTGCCCCTGACGCTGGCCTGTTTCGTGCTCGCCAATTTCCACGCAACGGCGGCCGCCTTTGTCTTCATGCTGCTTGTCGGCATCTCGAACGGGTTCAACAGCACGCTGGTCGGGGCGTTGTGGCCGGAGGTCTACGGAACCAGGCACATGGGGGCCATTCGATCCGTGGCCTTCTCCGTCATGGTGTTTGCTTCTGCTGCAGGCCCCGGTCTGGTCGGCTGGCTGATAGACAGGGGCGCCTCGTTCGATCTTCAGGTCACGATGATGGGACTCTACTGCCTCGTTTTCTGCGGTGTCCTCGGCTTTGTGTCGCGAACCTACCGGTCTGGAGAACATTCTTCCTAAGGTCAGATAGTTTGGGGTTGCCGTCCGGTTCATCCCCGGCTAACTCATCGCCATGACTGTCACCGTACGCTTCGCGCCGTCGCCGACCGGCCACATCCACATCGGCAACATCCGTCCCGCACTCTACAACTGGCTTTTTGCCAGGAAGATGGGCGGCAGGTTCATCCTGCGTTTCGATGATACGGACCTTGTCCGCTCGAAGCAGGAATACGCCGATTCCATCGAGACCGACCTGCAATGGCTCGGCATCGAGCCGGACTTGAAAGAACGGCAGTCGGACCGGATCGCAAATTACGATGTGGCAGCCCAGAAGCTGAAAGACGCCGGGCTGCTTTATCCGTGCTACGAAACGCCGGATGAACTGGAGCGCCGCCGGTCACGTCAGCGAGCGCTTGGCAGACCCCCGGTCTATGACCGTGCAGGCCTGAAACAGACGGCGGAAGAACGCGCCGCCCTTGAGGCGGAAGGCCGCAAGCCGCATTGGCGGTTTGTTCTGCCGAACCACGACGGCAACCCGTTTGAAACCAGACGGACTGATGTTGCCTGGGCGGATCTGTGCCGGGGCGACCAGACCGTCGATCTGGCGTCCATGTCCGATCCGGTTCTGGTTCGGGCGGATGGGTCGTATCTCTACACTTTCACCTCCATTGTCGATGATATCGACATGGACGTGACCCACATCATCCGCGGCGAGGATCATGTCTCCAACACTGGTGTGCAGATTGCCATCTTCGAAGCGATGGGCGCCAAACCACCGGTGTTCGGTCACCACAACCTGCTGACGACGATCGATGGCGAAGGCCTTTCGAAACGCAAGGGCGCGTTGTCCATTGGCTCTCTGCGCGAGGACGGGCTGGAGCCGATGGCTGTCGCTTCCCTGGCCGTTCTGACCGGGACAAGCCAGGCGGTCGAGCCGGTAGCGACCATGGATGCGCTGATCGAGAAATTCGATCTGACCAGCGTCTCGCGGTCCTCCGCCAAATTCGATCCGGACGAATTGAAATCTCTCAATGCCCGCCTGGTGCACGACTTGCCTTTCGAAGCGGTCCGGAAACGCCTTGCTGACATGGGCATTGATGCTGGTGCCGAGTTCTGGGACACCGTGCGCGGCAATTGCGAGACCGTTGGCGACGCCCGTTCCTATTGGCAAGTTGTCACCGGCCCGGTCGAAAGCCGCATCGAGGACGAGGACCGGGATTTTGTCTCAGGAGCGAAGGCCTTGTTGCCGGAGGGCGAAGTAACCGGGGAAACCTGGGGCGAGTGGACTTCAGCTTTGAAGGCGGAAACCGGCCGCAAGGGGCGTGGCCTGTTCATGCCGCTGCGCCGGGTGCTCACCGGCATGGATCACGGTCCGGACATGAAGGCCTTGCTGCCGCTTATTGGGCGACAAAATATTCTGGACCGACTACCCTGACAGAGGCCTTTCGGTCCGGCGCCTCGTGGTAGCCGTCGTCATCGTCCTTGAACACAGGGGAAAAGGCCGTCAGTTCCTCCCCGTCCGGTTCCTCGCGGGAACGGATCGAGAGGACCGGGAAACCGTCCTTGAAACCGGAGCTTGAGGCAATTTTGTTCTCGCCGCTCTCAACTCGTGTTGCGGCGAGGTCCAGCCGTGCAGAGACGTCGAAACCCTTTTCCATATTCATGAGGGTATCGGGATCCTCAAAACGCGGTAATTGCGTTCTGTCGAGCGGAGTTCTTGCAAGCGGAGAGGGGAGGTCCTCTTCGTGCTCGAAGGTGCCGCCACGGCTTGGCTGAAGCGTTCTGCGCGGCAGGCCGGCGCTGATATCGGTGAAAAACACCCTGTTTCCGGAGCTGGTGCTGAGATCCGTCCAGGCAGATTGCGCCTTTGACTGCCGGGTCTTGCGGCAGCTGCAGCCTTCCACGAATTCACTCTTGTAACGGTAGGCGAAAGGCTGTTCGGAGTAGAGATTGCCGGCAAGGGACATCATCTGGGACTGATCCCCGCCGGGGTTGCGATAGACATATAGCTCGGTTTCCGCTGCCGGACAGATTTCCGAACACCGCGCCTCATCGTAGGCAAAATGGTTTTTGCCTGTCGAAAAGCTGACCGGGAAGAAATAGCCGTCACAGGTTCTGACGCAAACGGTCCGGAAGGCTCCGCCCGACGGAAGGGAATAGCGTTTGGTTTCGCTGCGGGTCTGGCGTCGCACGGCCGCGATTTCTCGGTCGCCCGTCTTCGCGGAGGTACGTTCGACACGAGGCTGTTCGGCGTGTTGCTGCGGGTTGAAAATGCGGGCTAGAAACGACTGCGGCCTGGCTTCGGCGCCCGTATTGCGTTGCTGGGCTTCGCGGGCCGGGGCGTTGCAATTCTTTTTGGCGAGCGATGCCTTGATCTGCCGAACGCGTCTGGTGTTTTTCGACGATCCTCCGCCTGATTTGGCAAGCTGCCGTTCAATTGCAGCGAGGTTGGCCTTCATGCGTTTGATCTTGCCGTTGAGACCTTTGCATTTGGACGAAGCGGTAGAGGCACAGCCGAAATAGGTCGCGTCCCGTTCCGCCGCATTGATCGCTTTTTGCTGCTGGGACTTCGCGGTGCTCCATTTGCGGGCCGCGGGGGACTGTGCGCTGGAACGCTGTTCGAGCCGCTGAAGCTCCGCTTTCAGGCTCGAGCAGCTGGCGGCGCTTGCCGCTTGTGCGCCCAGCATCAGTCCGGCAGTGAGCGCAACAGCGCGTGCCAAAACCTTTGACCTGCCAGACCAACAACGTCTCATCACCCAACCCCTGCAGCGTGTTTTTCACGCCGTATCGGCTCCTGGCCGATCACCTGTACTATCGCTGCCGATCATATCAATAGCAACGAAAGCTCTCACGTTAGGTTAATGGCGAAACGGCAGAACCATGAAAAGTTTCAGTCGCTTTGGCCGGATCGGGCAGCTTCGTGAAGACGCTCGAAAATCTCGTTCAGCACGGATTTCTGTTCCTCGGTCAATGCGTCTTCCAGGTTTTTGGAGTAGGCGAGCGCTTGCGGAACAATGTCTTCGTACATGGCGTTGCCTTTTTCCGACAGGCTCAAGCTCTGCTCCCTCTGATCGTTCCTGTTCTTGTCACGCACGAGAAGATCGCGTTTTTCCAGCGCTGCGACGGCCCGGCTGACCTTGGTCTTGTGCATGGACGTTGCCTGGCTGATGTCCCGGGCTGTCATGGCCTTGTGTTCGCCAAGTGTTGCAAGCACCCGCCATTCGGGAATGCCGATGCCGTATGTGTCTGCATAGATTCTGGAAAGGGACCTGCTGACGGTCTCCGCCAGATGGTTTAGCCTGTAAGGCAGAAAAGCGCCCAGCTTCAGGACTGGTTTGGCAGGTTCCTTGCCGGAGGGGGCAGCGGATTTGGGCCGTTGCTGATCGCACATGAATAAGTCGACGCCTTGGAGCTTTGTTATGCCCGATTGAGCAGGCAGATGAACAATGCCGTTATCCGGCCATTTTCTTTGACTAGCAAGTATATCCTAATGAATAATGCTGGAAAGACACCCGGGCCAGTTCCGAAAAAGTAACAGGATAGAAAGCAAGCGTGACGGAGAGCTTTGTCAGGCGCAGTCAAAATAGGGCGAATGAGCTGATCTATCTGTTGATAAAGAAGGAATATTTAAGGAATTGGTAATTGAAAAATTGCGAATCAGACATCGAAACTGAGACGCTGCAGTCAACAGGAAAATGCGCGGCAACATTGGCGCAGGCCGATATATGCAGTCAGGCATCTGGCAGGAAAGCGAGACCGCAATGGTAGAGATGACAAACAGATCCGAAGTTGTTCCGGGCGAAAACGAACGGTTCGAGGAACTTGGACGCGGCTGTTATGCCTATAGTGCGGATGGCTGTTCAAACACCGGAGTTGTCATCGGCAGCAAGGGTGTGCTGATTGTCGATGCGCAGGCAACTCCGGCACTTGCCGAGAAGGTTCTGAAGAAGGTTCGCGAGCTTACGGACAAGCCGGTCAAGCAAGTCGTTCTGACTCACTTCCATGCCGACAATACGCTTGGGGCTCTGGCGTTTGAGCCCGAAGAAATCATTGCGTCCGATCTTACCAAGCGGATGATGGAAACGCGCGGCGTTGAAGAGATTCGCGTGGCGCGGGAGCGGGACACCGCGTTGTTCAACGGTCTCCCTGTACGGGCAGGCGTGAGCAAGCCGTCCATGACCATAGCCTCGTCGATGACTATCGATCTTGGCGGGGTGGAGGTTCGGCTGATGCATCTGGGCCGGGCCCATACGATGGGTGATCTGGTGGTCTGGGTGCCGCAGAGCGGCGTGATCTTTGCTGGTGATCTGGTGCAGAAAGCCGCCGTTCCCTATTGCGGAGACGCCCATCTGGCCGACTGGCCCCGTGCGCTCGACCGTATCACGGCCTTCCGGCCAACCGCGCTGATGCCGGGCCGGGGGAAATCTGCTATCGGCGTGCAGGCCGTTGCGACCGCAGTGGAAACAACCCGCGATTTTGTTATTACACTCCGGGATGCCGCCGCTGCCTGTGTTGAGCGGGGCCTTGGGCTGAAAGAGACCTTTCAGGCGGTTCACGACGCATTGGCCGGTCGCTTCGGGTCGAGGACCGACTTTGAGTTCCATCTGCCGATCAGCGTCGCACGGGCTTATGACGAGGCGCTTGGCCTTGACCAGCCGCAGGTTTGGACGCGGGAACGGATCGTCGATCTGTACGACGCGCTGGACGGAGCGGTTGCCACTGCGGATGCCGCGTCTAATCAGACTGTAGAAGACACTGCTTCGAGCGATGCTCCGTCGCAGGAAGCAGATGCCGAGGCACCCCTTGCCGGCAGCGAGGCAAAGGCGTCCGATCTCGTGTCGGACAGCGAGTTTGCCGCCTCGCTTGCGCTTGGTTCTGAAGAAGACGTTGCGGCAGATGACGAAGACATGGAACTTTCGGCAGGCGACATCGTTGAAGATGATAAGCCGTCAGACAAAGCTGAAACCGCGTCATCTGACAAAACCTCTGCCGACAAGGTTCTTGAAGACGCCCGCTAACAGCGCTTTGAAAATCCGGTAAAGAAAACTCGTAAGACGCGCGCCATCTGGGCGCGCGTTTTGTTTTGTGCTCAACGCTTGATCGCGCGTTCGTGAACCCCACATGTTCTGGCGGTCGAAAATCTGGAGGATTTCTAATGCGTTTTCTGGTTGCTGCCGCCCTTGGCGCCTCTTTGCTGCTGCAAGGCATGGGCGCTGCCCTTGCGGCGGACGAGCCTGACCTGATCTTCAAGAAGTCGACCGTTTGGAAGTTTCTCACGCCCGACCACAAGCTGGCGACCTACGCGATAGACGACCCTATCGTTGACGGTGTCGCCTGCCACTTCACCGTTCCGGAGAAGGGGGGCGTTTCCGGTTGGCTGGGTGTCGCGGAAGAAGTTTCAGACGTGTCTCTGGCCTGCCGTCAGGTGGGGCCGATCACGATCAAGGAGAACTTCGAACAGGGCGAGGAAATGTTCCGCCAGCGCCGTTCGTTCATCTTCAAGAAAATGCGCATCGTGCGTGGCTGCGACGCCAAGCGGAACGTTCTTGTCTATCTGGTTTATTCCGACAAGCTGATCGAGGGTAGCCCGAAGAACTCGACTTCGACCGTTCCGTTGATGCCCTGGGGCGATCAGCCACCGCCAAAATGCGGTGACTTTTTGAAGGACTGAGGCTGCAGACTGATGTCTTTGAGGGGCGCGGATCAATCCGCGTCCAGCGTTTCCATTTGCTGGGGGCCGGGCAGTTCTGTATCCGCGCAAAAATTCTTGTAAAGCACGGACATGATGTCCCGAACCGGTTCGCTGGCGAGCTGGTAATAAATAGTTGTGCCTTCGCGGCGGGTGGTGACGAGGCCCTGTGCCCTGAGAAGCGCAAGCTGTTGCGAAACGGTTGGCATGCGCATGCCGGTCTTTTCCGCCAGTTCGCCAACACTACGTTCGTTGTCGAGGACAAGACACATCAACAGCAATCTCGGCGCGGATGCCATCATCTTTAAGAAATCAGCTGCAGCTTGTGCTTTATCTTCTAGTGCTTTGTAGTCCATGGGAAGACCTTGCCAAACATCGGAGTAAACTGCAAGCAAAGAGGCTGGAACTTCCTCTGCGTGATTGGTTGCGAGTAAGATTCCCACTGATTTCAAGGTGTCTCAACTTTAAAGATACACCCTTTGCCAGGGCAACTTGTACCGGTCTCATCAACGCTCGCGAACGTGCTTTTATATCCGACCGGCCACTGTGACAATGATATTTCCGTTGCCGCAGCCGGTGCCGGTGGTCAGGCACATGCCTTTCTGCTGAGCTTCCTGGCCAAACGCCTTGGTGCCGTCGGTGATCGCGATGATGGCCGCAAACGGGCCGCCCAGGATGATGGCGAGGAACATGAGGACGAAAAGGCGGTTCAGCATGGGGTAACTCCAGATGGCAATCCGTATCGATTGACTGGAGATTAGTGGGGCCGCCTTGAACCCATGCTGAGTGCCGTATTCAGCTAACGTTCAGATACGTAAACAGGGATAAAATTGTTATATAACAAGGGTTTGTCCTGTCAGAGGTTCTGTGTCATCGCTTCACGCAGTGCCTTTAGAAGCACTTTGTCGCGGTTGTAGATGTCTTTTCTGAAATGGGTCGATCCGTCCTTGTTCATCCATGCGGTCAGATAGGTCAGATGAATGTCTATCTCGACCTTCGGCTTGACGACTGTGCGCTCTCCGCTGTCGCGGATGGCTTCCCAGTGCCCGGGTTTTGCATCTGAATCGACCAGGAGAATATCGGCCAGGGCAAAAGGATCCGAGACGCGAATACAGCCGTGGCTGAAGGCGCGCTCGGCCCTGGAGAACAGGGATTTGGAAGGGGTGTCGTGAATGTAGATGTTGAACCGGTTGGGGAACATGAACTTGACGCGGCCGAGCGCATTGTCCGCCCCCGGATCCTGGCGCAGGCGGAACGGAAAGTTGCCACCTGAATAGCTGTTCCAGGCAACCTGTGTCGGCGCGATTTCATTGCCTTCCTGAAAGATCCGAATGCTCTTGCTGTTAAGCGCTGTCGGGTTCTGTTTCAGTTTCGGAAGGTATTCCTTGGTGGCAATGGAGTAGGGCACATTCCAGTAAGGGTTGATCTCCACATATTCCAGCCGATCGGAGAACACCGGCGTCGCATGGTAGGGCTTGCCCACGACGACCCGCGCTGTGTGAATGGTCTTGCCGTCGCGTACCACTTTCAGGTTCTGGTCTGCCAGATTGACGAAGACATAGAACTCCCCCGGATCGTCCGGCATCCAGCGCCGCCGCTCCATGTTGAGTTCCATCTGGATGAGCCTGTCCTGAATGGGGATGTTGAGCTGGGCAATCGTGTCCTTGCCGATGACGCCGTCGGTCGCAAGGCCGTGATATTCCTGAAACAGTTTCACGGCTTCCACCAGCGCACCGTCGTAGATGTCGCCGGTATGGTCGGCCGCGCCTGGAATGTCCTCTTCCATCAGCCGGGTTCGCAGAACGGCAAGGCGCGGATCGCTCATGCCTGGTTTCAGAACTTCACCATCAGGCACCTGCGTAAACCCGCCGGCTGCCGCCTTTTCCCGGTATTGCGCAAGCCGCCGCTTCAGGCGGGCGTAATTGTCGGTCTGTGGGGCAAGGCTCTCCAGAAACGCTCCGAAATCCACGGCCTGTTCTGCATTTTCAAACAGGACTTTGGGATCTGGCCGGTCGGGAAACAGGTTCAGGGCCTTGTTGACCTTGTTGGGCTGGACGCGGCCTGAGGAAAGATGGGTCGCATAGCGGAGGAACTGAACGGACAGGTCCAGATCGAACTGGGCCCATTCTTCCTCACTTTGAGAGGTTTCCGAGCGCTTGATGAAACCGAGGGGATCGTAATTGTTGGGGTTGAGTGCGTGGTCGTTCGCCGCTGCCATTGCGGCGATCGCCAGGTGAGCATCCTCCGTCAGTCCGTTTTCAGTGAACCAGATGGGGGCAAATGCGCGTTCGCCATAGTAAAGCGCCAGGCCCTCGGGCACGTCCGGCGACATCTGCGCCTGAATTGCCTTGGCAATCGGGGTTTGCGGCTCGTTGACAGCAGGGGACGGGACGACTTGGGTCTCGCTCGCCACAGGAGCCTCGGTCTGGGCTGGGGCCTCGGCGGCGGATGCCGAAAGTGGTCCTGACAAAAACGCTGTCAGTGTGAAAAGAAGACCGACATATCTGTTACGGCACGTGTAAATCATTCCCATCGGAAATGCCCCCTTTGATTCCCAGCCGGTAAAGTCTAGTGCATCTTGCGAGCAATTGAACTCAGTTCAGCTACTTTGTCCTTCTATAACGGTTCACAATTGTTTCCGTTGCAGGAGATGGTGTGCCGGTTTCGAAAATTGTCTGCCGCGGTGACGTACCTGCGCCACAACACAGGGAAATTGGTGTTCTGGCGGCAACAGCAGCCTTGACCGGGTTCTGTTTTCCGGTCCATAAAGCGCACCATGATGACGGCCACACGGAACATCATTTCGATCACCATTATTTGCAGCTAGCGACACCGCTGGCTGTGGCCGTTCCCTCTTGGCAAAATTTCCTTTGAGACGGACCGCCCGGCCAGCCGGCCAGGAGACCGTTTGACATGAGCGCCGCTGAGACAGAGATATCCGGCACTTTCAAGGGCTTGAAGCTCACCAACACATTGACGCGCCAGAAGGAAGACTTCCGGGCGATCGATGACGGGAATGTGCGGCTCTATGTCTGCGGACCGACCGTCTATGACTTTGCACATATCGGCAACGCGCGACCGGTCATTGTCTTCGACGTGCTCTTCCGGCTTCTACGCCATCTTTATGGTGCGGAGCACGTTACCTACGTGCGCAACATCACCGACGTTGATGACAAGATCAACGCACGGGCCCTGCGCGATTTTCCCGATTTGCCGCTCAACGAAGCCATTGCCCGGGTGACGCAAACGACGGCCGACCAGTTCCACAAGGACATCAAGTCTCTTGGCGTACTGGAGCCGAGCATCGAACCGCGCGCGACCCAGCATATTGGCGGCATGGTTGAGATGATCGAGGCACTGATCGAGAAAGGCCACGCCTATCGGGCAGGCGGTGAGGTGCTGTTCGACACCCAGTCCATGCCCGACTACGGCGGGTTGTCAAAGCGCAAACTGGACGAGCAGCTTGCCGGCGCCCGCATCGCGGTGGAAGCGCACAAGAAGAACCCTGGCGACTTCGTGCTCTGGAAACTTTCTTCCGAAGAAGAGCCCGGCTGGGACAGTCCGTGGGGCAGGGGCCGTCCTGGCTGGCACATCGAGTGCTCGGTCATGAGTGCGCACCATCTGGGAGAGGTCTTCGATATTCACGGCGGCGGGCTCGATCTGATCTTCCCGCACCACGAAAACGAAATCGCCCAGTCCCGCTGCGCGCATGGCACCAAGGTGATGGCCAACTACTGGATGCACAACGGCTTCCTGCAGGTGGAAGGCCGGAAGATGTCCAAGTCCGAGGGCAACTTCTTCACCATTCAGGAGCTTCTGGAGACCGACAGCTTCGGCGGTCGCAAGTGGCCGGGCGAGGTGCTGCGCCTTGCGATGCTGATGACCAACTACCGTGAGCCGATCGACTTCTCCAAGCGCAAGCTGGAAGAAGCGGAAAATCTGCTGGCGCGCTGGCCCGATCCGGTCGAAACGGACGCAGCTCCCGCCGCCGAAGTGCTGGACGCCCTTCTGGATGACCTGAACACGGCAGGCGCGATCCAGGCACTACATGCGCTCGCCGGCGAGGCTTCCAAGGATCCCGCCAAGCTGGAGGTTTTCTCGGCATCCGCTGCGCTCCTCGGCGTTCATCCGGTCAAGGCGGATCTCTCGGGGGTTGATGAAGCCGGTATTCAGGCGGCCATCGAAAAACGCCTGGAGGCCCTCACTGCCAAGAACTGGGCGGAAGCCGATGCGATCCGGGATGATCTGACGTCTCAGGGAATTCTTCTAAAGGATTCAAAAGACTCAGAAACCGGTGCTCGCGTGACCACCTGGGAGGTAAAGCGGTGAGATTGTGCCGGGCGGAAAGACGGGATACCCCCCTCTGTCCGCTGGCGCGGACATCTCCCCCGCAAGGGGGAAGAGGGGCGTATGCCGCCCAGCTTCACTCTGGCACTCGACGCTCCAAGGGGCAGACGGGGAAACCTCTGAAAGTCGGGCCGACTCAGGATCTCACTGTTTGGCGCCGAGGTGCCTCAAATACCTGTCTCCCCCCTTGTGGGGGAGATGTCCCAGCAAAGGACAGAGGGGGGGATGCAACCTTCGCGACATATGCCGGGTATCGGTCTCGGCAAGGGGCGCGCTACATGCCGCACCAGTCTGCTTCCAAGCAGCTAAGATCAAACGCCAAATGCCTGCGCTCGCAAATGACGGACGCCGAAGAGAGGCTCTGGCAGGTGATCCGGGCGCACCGGCTGGAGCAAATTTCCTTTCGCAGGCAGATGTCGATCGAAGGAATTGTTGTCGAGTTTGCGGCGCCTGCCCATCGATTGATCGTTGAACTCGATGGTTCCCAGCACGGGGAAACGCCGGGCCAGGCATGCGATGCCGCCCGTGTTCGCAAACTTCAGGCTCTTGGCTGGACGGCCCTGCGCTTCTGGAATGCGGAGGTCATGCAGGACCTTGACGGTGTCTGCGCTAAGATCCTGAACGCTTGTGGCAAGGAGCACTTCTGATGGCTGGTGGTGTTCACAAACTGAGCGGCGGCTGTCAGTGCGGGGCCCTGCGGTTCAAGGTCGAAGGGCCTCTGGGCGAGGCTTCCATTTGTCATTGCCGCATGTGCCAGAAAGCCTTCGGCAGCTTTTACGCGCCGCTGGTCAGCGTGCCGGAGGCCTCCAGGCTTGTTTGGACACGCGGGGCACTGAAGCATTTCCAAAGCTCCAATCACGCGTCCCGGGGCTTTTGCGCCGAGTGTGGCACTCCGCTGACCTACGAGGCGCCGGACGGCATCGCACTGGCTATCGGAAGTTTTGATGATCCCTCGCAGATCCCGCCGAGCATTCAGTTCGGGGTAGAAGCGAAACTGCCTTACACCGACCGCATGGGGCAAATTCCCGAACGGGTGACGGAAGACGATTTGGAGGCAGCACCTTTTCTGGCGTCGCTGGTCTCTTTCCAGCACCCCGACCACGATACGGACACCTGGCCTCCGGTTCGCACCGGGGCTAACGACAACGAATAAAAGACAGCTCAACGCTGCTCAGGAAACGGATATGACCAAGGAACGGCTTTTTCTTTTCGATACGACACTGCGGGACGGCGCCCAGACCAGCGGGGTCGATTTCTCCGTCAACGAGAAGGTTGTGGTCGCTGAACTGCTGGAGCGTCTTGGCGTCGACTACGTTGAAGGCGGTTATCCGGGCGCCAACCCGACCGACAGCGAGTTCTTCAGTGAAAAGAGAACGCGCAGGGCCATCTTCACCGCCTTTGGCATGACCAAACGCGCAGGCCGGTCGGCCGCCAATGATCCGGGTCTTCAGGAAATACTGTCCGCCAGTTCAGATGCCTGCTGCTTTGTGGCCAAGGCGTGGGACTATCATGTGCGGGTCGCGCTTGGCTGCAGCAACGAGGAAAATCTGGATTCGATCCATGAGACCGTCACCGCGGCGGTCGCTGCCGGCAAGGAAGCGATGATCGATTGCGAACACTTCTTCGATGGTTTCAAGGCCAATCCGGACTATGCGCTCGACTGCGCCCGCACCGCCTACCAGGCCGGAGCTCGCTGGATCGTTCTGTGCGACACCAACGGCGGCACGTTGCCTGACGAGATTTTCGACATCGTCACCAAGGTCCAGGAGGTCGTTCCCGGAACGCACCTTGGCATCCACACCCATGACGACACCGGCCATGCGGTCGCCAATTCGCTGGCGGCGGTGGATGCAGGCGTGCGCCAGATCCAGGGGACTTTGAATGGCCTTGGTGAGCGCTGCGGCAACGCCAACCTGATTACCCTGATCCCGACGCTCAAACTGAAACCGGCATTTTCCGACAGATTCGAGATCGGCGTCAGCGATGAGCAGCTGAAGGAGATCACTGCGATCTCCCACGCGTTCGACGAAATCCTCAACCGGTCTCCGGACCGGCAGGCGCCCTATGTGGGCGAGACCGCCTTTGCCACAAAGGCGGGCATTCATGCCTCGGCGATCCTGAAAGATCCGCAGACCTATGAACATGTCACGCCGGAAAGCGTTGGCAACCACCGCCGGGTGCTGGTGTCGGACCAGGCTGGCAAGAGCAATCTTCTGGGCGAACTGGCCCGGGTCGGCATCGACGTCGACAAGGCCGACCCGCGTCTCGACCTGCTGCTGGCAAAGGTCAAGGAGCGCGAAGCCGAAGGCTATGCCTATGAAGCTGCCGACGCCTCTTTTGAGCTGCTCGCCCGCCGGGAGCTGGGCGAGGTGCCGCGTTACTTCGTGGTCGAATCCTTCCGTGTGATGGTGGAGCGCCGGTTCAATGCAATCGGTGATCTGGTCACCGTTTCAGAAGCCGTGGTCAAGGTGGATGTGGATGGCGAGACCCGGATGTCGGTCTCCGAGGGCAACGGCCCCGTCAACGCCCTCGACATGGCGCTGCGGAAGGATCTGGGGAAATATCAGTCGGCTATCGATGGTCTGGAACTGATTGACTATAAGGTGCGCATCCTCAATGGTGGCACGGGCGCGGTTACACGCGTTCTGATCGAAAGCCAGGATACCGTCACGCACCGGCGCTGGTTCACGATCGGGGTATCCTCCAACATCGTCGACGCCTCGTTCCAGGCCCTGGTCGACTCCATCACATTCGCGCTGATGAAATCCAACGTGACCTGACCCCCGGCCACGGGTTGTTCAGGCACCAGAAAGGCAATGCCATGTCGCAGACGGTGACAAGCACCGAAGCGAGCACCGAACTCCGTCACGGGCTCCTGTTCGGCCTGGCGGCTTATGGCATGTGGGGCTTTCTTCCGGCCTACTACAAACTGACGGAGACCGTGCCGGCAGACCTGGTGGTGTCGCATCGCATTCTCTGGTCGGTGCTGTTTGTCGGCCTGTTTCTCTATGCGCGCGGCCGCTGGCAGGAAGTGTACGATGTTTTCCGCCAGCCGAGGGTGCTGATGGGGCTGACGGTGTCGGCCACCTTGATTGCCGTCAACTGGCTGACCTTCGTCTGGGCCATCGCTCAAAATCATGTGCTGGATATTTCGCTCGGATACTTCATCAATCCGCTGGTCAGTATTCTGGTTGGCCTGTTCGTGCTGAGGGAAAAACTGACAACCTGGCAGGGCATTGCCGTTGGGGTTGCTGCCGTTGCCGTGGTGTTGCAGGCGATCCTGGCCGGTGGCTTGCCCTGGGTGTCGCTTGTGCTGGCGTTTTCCTTTGCCGGCTATGGCTACGTGCGCAAGGTCACCCCCGTTAAGGCAACGACAGGGTTGTTTGTGGAAACCATCGTTTTGTTTCCGCTCGCGGCCGGTTACATGCTGTTGAGCCTGAGCTGGGGCGAGGATGCACTGGTGTTGAATGATCCTCCGGTTCTGCTTGCCCTCGTGGGCACGGGGATCGTCACGGCCTTGCCCCTGATCTGTTTTTCAGCCGCCGCCAGACGCCTGCCGCTCTTCATGCTCGGGTTGATGCAATATATGGCTCCGTCCATGCACTTTCTGATGGCCGTCTATCTCTGGGGTGAGCCGCTGGACTCGACGAAGCTGATGACCTTCGGAATGATCTGGGCTGCTCTTGCCGTGTTTTCCTACGACAGCTGGCGCCGCTACCGGCACTGAACCAGCGTTTGCGGGGGCAGGGTGTGTGGCCTATCCCTCAGTTGAAGCAAGACTTGTCTCTAGTCAGTGTAGACCAAGCGTCCGCGGCCACTGCGTTTGGCGGCATACAGTCTGTGGTCGGCGGTTTTCAGCGCATCGCCGAACTTTCCGCCTTCCAGCTGCGCTGCTCCGATGCTGGTCTTCATCAAGTGTTCGTCGCCGTCCTGCCGGACGGGTGACGTCTGAATAGCGTCCAGAAGGTTTTGCAGCCCTTCGACGACCTCAGCCTCTTTCTTGTCCCGGAAAACGATGCAGAATTCGTCGCCGCCGAGCCGCGAGACAATGTCGCCGTCGCCGGCGAGCTTCATCAGATGTCGGGCAAAGCTGACCAGAACCGCATCGCCGAAATCATGCCCGAGTGAATCGTTGATGGCCTTGAAGGAGTCGAGGTCCAGCAGGGCCAGCCAGTGCGCGCGCCCTTCGGAAGCCGGCCAGGACTCAATCGCCCTGGTTGTTTTCTCCAGCAGATAGCGGCGGTTGTGGAGCCCTGTGAGAGCATCCCGCATCGCCATGTTGTTGAGTTCTTCGATCCGGTAGATGTAATCGAGGTTCTGCGACACCCGCAGCAGCAGTTCTTCCGGCGGGCAGTTCTTGTCGACGAAATCCGCCGCGCCGTATTTCAGGAACCTCACCCGGTTGTCCGGATTGGCATAGGACGACATGCCGATGACGCCGACTTGTTCCGGGGCATGTACCCGGCGAGCCGCCTTCAGAAAGGTAAACCCGTCTTTGTCCGGCATGAAATAGTCCGCCAGAACCAGCTTGATGTCCTTGTGCTCCTTCAGGGTCTGAAGAGCTTCGTCGGCGGAGGCCGCCTGATAGATCTTGTAAAGATGTTTGCCGACGATGTTCGAAATCAGCTCCCGCTCGACTGCTGAATCGTCCAGAATCAGAATGCCGATCTTCGGGTTCTGAGCCAGCTTTCTGATCAGGTCGGCGACATAGTTCAGGCTGCCGGGGGAATCTTTCAGAACATAGTCGATGACGCCCTTTTCCAGAAACTTGCTTCGGGTTTTCGGGTCGAACCGGCTGGTGAAAACGATGGTGGGAATGTTCCACTTTTCGCACAGGTCGACGATTTCGCCATCCGGCGCGTCCGGCAGGGTCAGGTCGACAAGAGCGAGATCGGGTTCGCCAATCGGCAGATTGAGGCAGTTTTCGGCTTCTTCGTAGCTTCTCGCTACCATGATTTGATTGCGGCCAACTTCATGCAGTTTCTTGACGATTGCCTTCTCGAAAAATGCTGCGTCCTCAACAACAAGGGTAGTTTGCATCGAGTAGCCTGTTCTGCCAGCGTCTTACACAAGGTTCCATTCTACTTCGAGAGCTGTAACTCGAAGTGGTTCCGACAATCACAGTCGCGCGAAAGTATTACAATACATTATACATTGTAGGGTTTTACAGATCGGTTACCGTCGCGCAGGCGTCTTCTGCAGGCAGGGGTTCGCCGTTGATGGCCCGGCGCAACATGGGCAGGATATCGTCTACGGACCGGGCAACAAGATAGGGAACTTCCGTGTCCGGACGGATGTATCCCTGCGCCCGCATGTGATCCAGAAGTTCCAGCAGGGGCGACCAGAAACCGTTGATGTTGGCCAGTGCGACCGGCTTGCGGTGCTGGCCCAACTGAGCCCAGGTCATCATTTCGACAGCTTCTTCCAGCGTCCCGACGCCGCCGGGCAAGGCGATGAAGGCGTCGGCTTTTTCGAACATCAGATGCTTGCGTTCATGCATGTCGCGCGTGACGATCAGGTCTTCCAGCGTGTCGAGCATCACCTCGCGTTTTTCAAGGAAACGCGGAATGATTCCCGTCACCTTTCCGCCGGCTTCGAGCGCGGCGTTCGCCACCGTTCCCATGAGGCCGACAGATCCGCCGCCGTAGACAAGTCGAAGACCAGCCTCGGCGATGAGCTGTCCCAGACGCGTGGCGGAGGCTTCGTGTGCCGGGTCGGACCCAAAGCTGGACCCGCAATAAACACAGACGCTTGTAAGCTGATTTTGAGAAACCGTATTCATGACGCAAAGATGTGGCATTCAGACCGGCAAAAGGTCAAGCATTCTGTTTGAGCGGCCCTGGTTCTGAACCAGGTTTTCTTGCCGCGCCCGGAAAAGACGGTTATGCATGAAACGGGATCTGAAGATGGCCGGTAACAAAGCAAAACAGGGCTGGCAAAGCCAGGGGATCTGCTGAGACAGGCAGCACCCGGAAGGGTGTAAACAGGGGAACGGATTTGGAGAGCGCCGCATCAGCTGGCAGCTTTCCCGGCGGGACGCAAAATGAACAACAAGACACTCATCTGGACTTTGATCGTAGCCGTGCCCGTAGGCCTGGCTGCCCTGGTAACAGGGTATATTTACCGCGACACAGGGCATCTGCCATTTCAAAACGACGCCGACATCGCCGCAACACCGACCGTTTCCGGCGACAAATCGACTGCGCAGCAATCCGCTGGGTCGCAAACAAACGCAGATGACACGGTAGAGAAAACCGCTCAGGCGCACACCGCGAAAGACGAGCCGGCTGTGGACGCTGCAAAAGCCGGTCCGCATTTTGACGTTGTCGGGGTGGAGCCGACCGGGGAAACGGTCGTGGCCGGCCGCTCTGTTGCAGGTGCAATAGTTGCCCTGACCGCAAACGGCAAGGTAGTCGGCAAGAGCATCGCCAACGAAGTGGGCGAATGGACCATCATTCTGGATGAGCCGTTGAAGCCGGGCGACTATGACGTTGGCCTGGAAGTACATGATGACACCGGAAAGGCGATTGCCACCTCCGAAGAACGGCTTGCCGTTTCGCTGCCCAAAGGCGGCAAGGAACAGCCCCTCGTGGTGCTGAACACGCCTAATGGCCCGTCCGACATCCTGCAGAAACCTGCGACCGAACAACAGGTTGCCTCGGCAACGACCGCAACATCTGCTGAAGAAGGCACTGCCGCGCAGGCAGAAGGACAAGCCTTGGAGACTGAATCTGCTGCCGGCAAAACACCGGCAGAAACAGCCGCGAGTGTGGCTAAAAACCAGCAATCAGCTTCCAAGGCGCTGTCCACGGCACTGAACGAAAAAGCTGCGGACGTCCAGGACCAGACCGCAGTTGCGTCCGCCGAAACGAAAACAAACGGCATCACTGCTTCCGCTTCCTCGGCTGAAGCCCAAGGCCAACCAGCCACAGATACGCCAGCTGGAGCGACGGAAGTTGCGTCAGCGCCAGCGGCGGGTGCAGCTCCATCTACCGACGCCCGCCAGCAGGCAGCGTCTGACACGGCTGATGCTGGCGGGCAGCAGGGGAGCAGCACCGTCGTTGCCTCTGCCAGCAAGGATGAAGCGGCTGCCGTTCCCGAGGCGGCTGCTGACGCCCCGACCGTGACCGTCGAAGCTGTGGAATCCGAAAAGGACAAGGTCTTCATCGCTGGAACCGGAGAACCGGGCTCATCCGTCCGCGTATATGTCGACGACGATTTTCAGGGTGAGGCCAAGGTCGGCTCGAGCGGCAAGTGGCTCGTTCAGGGTGGCAAGAATGTTGACGAAGGCAATGTCGAGATCCGCGCCGATCTGATTGGCGAGGATGGCAATTCGGTCGACGCTCGTGCAGCTGTTACCTTCGAGAAGGAAGAAGACAAGCAGATTGTACTGACAAAGGTCATCGCAAGCGGCGAGGGAGCGGGGGCTGAAGGCCAGGGAGCGGAAGTCAAGAAGTCCCTGCCGGTGGTGATCATCCGCAAGGGCGACAATCTTTGGCGCATCTCCCGTCGTCTTTATGGCGAGGGCTTCCGCTACACCACGATCTACAAGGCCAACCAGGAGCAGATCCGCAATCCGGACCTGATCTATCCGGGACAGGTGTTCCTGACACCTGAGGGCGATCTGAACTGGCCGAAGCCGAAAGGAAACAACGGTTGAAAGCCGGCGGTTCCCGCTGAAGACATCGCGTCACACAACGGGACGACATTTGCCTGGCCTGACCGAAGGCCGGGCAAATTGCCTAAGTCCTTGGATTATTTCTAATCTTCCAATGGAAAACCTGGGAAGGACCGGCATCGGTGCTCTTCAGACAGGGCTCGACAGGACGCCTTCGCGAAACGTGAGCAACAAGGGGCGGGGTTTGAACGAGCCTTGGCCTTTTTGCCGCGGCCCCTTGTCTTTCTTGCCTTTCATCGCATATCAACGATGAAACAAATAATTGTAATGAGGAAACCGCCCCATGAGCGGGACGGATCTGCCGGCGGGTGGAAACAGCAGGGACGAAACGGAAGATCTTGCAAGCTGCGAGAAACTTGCGGCTATTTTCCGCGCGCTTGGACATCCGGCCCGGCTGGCAATCATCCAGCAGCTTGCAAGCCGGAAGGGCGCTTGCTGCGGTGAGATCGTCAGTCATCTGCCATTGGCCCAGTCGACCGTGTCCCAGCACCTGCAGGTCCTGAAGGATGCAGGGCTCCTGTTGTGTGACACGCGGGGCAGAAACTGCCACTACGCGCTCAATTGGCAAATGCTCAGGCAGGCCGAATGCCGGACGAGTCATTTCTGGGAGCGCCTGAATGCGGTGCAGCCTGAAGAGACAGAGCAGCCAGCCGGCTCACATTCGGTTTCCACGACAGACTAACCCGAACGGCCGCCTTCTGTGGCCTGGAGATTTTGTGTGAACGATCAGTCAGCGACCACGCCGCAAAAGCCTACGGCTGCGGCTTCCGGCAGCCAATCCGCTCAACCGCACATCCGCAAGCCCGTCAATGCAGACGATGGCAGTATCTTCGCGACGCTGGCCAATCTTTGGCCCTACATCTGGCCGTCAAACCGGCCGGATCTCAAGCAGCGTGTCCTGTTCGCCATCTTCGCATTGATCATTGCCAAGATCGTGACGGTCCTGTCGCCATATTTCTTCGCCTGGGCAACGGATGCGTTGACGGGGGAAGACTCAAACCTGCCTGCTTTTCTTGTGGCTCCGGTCATGCTGGTGCTTGCCTATAACGCGGCCCGCGTCATGGCGGTGGCTTTCAACCAGTTGCGCGATGCCCTGTTTGCCCGGGTCGGACAGCATGCCGTGCGCCAGCTGGCGATTCTGACGTTTCGCCACTTGCACCAGCTTTCCCTGCGCTTTCACCTTGCCCGGCGGACAGGCGGGCTCAGCCGGGTTATCGAACGCGGCGTCAAGGGCATTGAGTCGATTGTCCGCTTCACCATCTTGAACGGCATCCCGACGGTTCTGGAATTTGCCATCATGGCGGCGGTGATCTGGTACCAGTTCGGCTTTTTCTATGTTGTCATCGTTGCGGTGATGATTGTTGCCTATGTCTGGTTCACCATCAAAACCTCGAACTGGCGCATCAGCATTCGCCGGGAAATGAATGACAGCGATACGGATGCCAATTCCAAGGCCATCGACAGTCTGCTCAACTTCGAAACGGTCAAGTATTTTGGCAATGAGAACATGGAAGCCGAGCGCTTCGACGTGTCCATGGCAAGATACGAAAGTGCCGCAACGAAAACCTGGACGTCCCTTTCCTGGCTCAATTTCGGCCAGGCGGTCATTCTCGGGATTGGTATGGCGGCCTGCATGGGGCTGTCTGCACAGGCCGTGTTGGCGGGCGAGCAGAAAATTGGCGACTTTGTCCTGATAAATGCCCTGCTGATGCAGATTTCCATTCCGCTCAATTTCATCGGCTTTCTCTACCGGGAAATCCGTCAGGGCCTTGCGGACATTGAATCGATGTTCGACCTGTTGATGGTGCCGGCCGAAATCGAGGACAAGCCGGATGCCAGCCCGCTGCAGGCTGTTGAAGGCAAAATTGCCTTCAAGAACGTACACTTTCATTACGATGCCGACCGACCAATTCTCAAGGGGATCGATCTTGAGGTTCCAGCCGGCAAAACGGTCGCCATTGTTGGGCCTTCCGGGGCAGGCAAATCGACGATTTCCCGTCTTCTGTTCCGGTTTTACGACGTCACCGATGGCGCCGTGGAGATAGATGGTCAGGATGTGCGCGACGTGACCCAGGAAAGCGTGCGACACGCCATCGGGATGGTTCCCCAGGACACCGTGCTCTTTAACGACACGATTGCCTACAACATTCGCTATGGCCGCCCGGATGCCAGCGAAGAGGAAGTTCGGGAGGCCGCGCGCATGGCGCAGATCCACGACTTCATCAAGCGGCTGCCGCAGGGCTATGACGCAGAGGTCGGCGAACGCGGACTGAAGTTGTCGGGTGGCGAAAAGCAGCGTGTCGCCATCGCCCGGACGATCCTGAAATCGCCACCGATCCTTATTCTTGACGAGGCAACCTCGGCGCTCGACACCCACACGGAACGTGAAATTCAGTCGGCCCTGGACGAGGTTTCGCAGGATCGGACGACGCTGGTTATTGCTCACCGCCTGTCGACCGTGGTGAACGCAGATCAGATCATCGTTCTGGAAGCCGGCGAGATTGCCGAGCGCGGCACCCATCAGGAACTGCTGGCCAAAAACGGTCTTTATGCGTCCATGTGGGCCCGCCAGCGCGAGGCCGACGAAGCCGAAGAACGACTCCGGGCAGCGCGTGAAAACGACGAACTTGGCATCGTCACGCGTGGCCAGAGGGCAGACTACGTTCCGGCAAAATAAGGTGGTAATACCGATGCGTCGTCATCGCGGCCAGGCAAAGCGCAGGCCGAGTTTGAGAAAACATACGCGCCCGCAATGATGCCGATCTGTTTACGAGATGTCAGGGCTCAGCGAGCCCTCTGGTCTGTGCTTCGGTTTGTGCTGAATGACAGGCCGGGAAATGGCGGTCTCTGCTCAGGCAACTCGAACCGTTGCCTGTCTCAGGTCATTGTCACAAGCTACCTGGTCTGTTGAAGGCATTTGAAAAGCAGGGGCAGTTGCTGCCCTTCTAAACAACAGGCTTGAGACTGCACCTGCCAGGTGACGCAGCTCGGCGTGGCGAGCCGCGCGGGCGCGGGCTTCAAAAATATCTCCTGTATGTGTCATGGCGCTCTCCATCGCTAAGGGTGTGAGCCTTTGTCTCATATTGCCAACTTTCGAAGAATGAGGCTTACATAGAAGTAATTCTTCGAAAGGTTGGAATAATGAGGCTGGAAGACCTGCAGTTTTTTGTCCGTATCGCGGAACTTGGCAGCATGGCTGCGGCCGGGCGGGAAATCGGCCTGTCTGCATCGGCGGCCAGCACACGCTTGACCGGTCTCGAAAAGGCTTTCGGATCCCAGCTTTTTGCCCGCACCACCCGGCGCACGACACTGACCGAGGCCGGGCGTGTGTTGTTGCAGCACGCGCGTACTGCGGTTGGCGAAATCGAGCAGGCCCGCTCCATACTGGAAGCGTCAACGGAAGCTCCGCGCGGTACGCTCCGCTTCTCCTGCAACACATTTTTCGGTCGCAAACACATTCTGCCTTATCTGGTCGAATTCCATGACCTTTATCCGGACATTCGTCTGGAAATGGATTTTTCCGACCGGATCGTGGATGTCATCGAGGAAGGCTACGACATGGCCGTGCGGGGCGCGCCGCTTACCGATTCCTCGCTGCTCGCCCGCAAGCTTGGCGGTAATCCCCGGGCCTTGTGCGCCTCTCCGGACTATCTGGCCCGCAAAGGCGTGCCGCGCACACCGGAAGATCTTGCCAATCACGATTGTATCGCCATGGCATCCATGCCGTACTGGTATTTCAACGGACCGGACGGAGAGATTGCCTTTGAGGTCCACAGGCCGATCATGAAGGGGGACAGCGGGGACCTGACCTATGATGCCGCGCTTCACGGCCTCGGCCTCAGTCTGAAATCGCTGGCGCATGTCTGGGAGGATCTGCGCGACGGGCGGCTGGTCGCCGTCCTGCAGGATTATACGATTGCCCGCACAGGGGCGATCTGGGCTGTCTATCCGCCAAGTCAGTTTGTCCCGCCCAAGGTGACGGCCTTTGTCGATTTTCTGATTTCCAAATACGGACGGCCACCCTATTGGGAGAGTGACTACCGAACGGCTTCAGCCACCAAAAACGGGTCGTAAACCGTGTGGTTTTCAAGAAAAGCCGGTTCTCTTTGCCTTGAAAAGCCACTAGAAGCGGGGCAGAAGCTAACGCGCAAAGGGTGCGTTCTGCCCTTCGCCGCGACCGCGCCTGCCGGCAGGCAGCAACCGAAAGTGAAGATAACAGTATGTCGATAGTCGATTCCGTCTCCAAGGCCATGGTGCCGATCCATCGTGAAGGCTGGCCCTTCATTGCGATTGCTCTGGTGGCGACACTCGTTATCGGCTGGTTCATCGATCCCCTGTTCTGGATCGGGCTCTTGCTCACTGGGTGGGTCTGCTATTTCTTCCGCGATCCCAAGCGGGTGACACCGGTGGGCGAAGGACTGGTGATTTCCCCGGCCGACGGTGTCGTAAGCCTTGTCGGCCTCGCACGTCCGCCTGCGGAGCTGGAACTGGGCTCCGAACCGCTGATGCGGGTCTCTGTTTTCATGAATGTGTTCAACTGCCATGTGAACCGCGCGCCCGTGGGTGGACGGATCGAACGGGTGGCTTATCGCGCCGGCAAGTTCCTGAACGCCGAACTGGACAAGGCCAGCGAAGACAACGAGCGAAATGGCCTGGTTATCGACACGGGACATGGCCGCATCGGCGTTGTTCAGATTGCCGGTCTGGTGGCCCGCCGCATCGTCTGTTTCGTGCGCGAAGGTGAAGATCTCTCTGCGGGCGAGCGGTTTGGTCTGATCCGCTTCGGATCACGTCTCGATGTCTATTTTCCGGCTGACACCCAGCCGAAGGTCGCCCTGGGCCAGACGATGATTGCCGGGGAGACCGTGCTGGCCGATTTGTCCGCGCCGCAAGGCCCGGCGCAGTCCCTGACCCGAGTAAGCTGAGGCTATCGTGAACGAAACGCCCGAGCATGGCCAATCCGACGCCCGCAGGACACCGCGTTTCCGGCGTGTGCCGCTGCGTCTGATCATTCCGAACATGGTGACCCTGTTGGCGCTGTGCTCCGGTCTCACAGCGGTCCGCATGGCCTTCGAGGAGCGCTGGGAATTTGCGGTGGGTGCCATTCTGGTGGCTGCCGTGCTGGACGGGCTGGACGGCCGTGTAGCCCGAATGATGAAGGGCACGTCGCGTTTTGGAGCGGAACTCGATTCCCTGTCCGATTTCGTCAATTTCGGCGTAACGCCGGCCTTGATGCTCTACCTTTGGATCCTAAAGGATGCCGGCAACATGGGGTGGATCGCGGCACTGATCTTCGCTATTTCAGCGGCCCTTCGCCTGGCACGTTTCAATGTCGCGCTGGATGACCCGAACAAGCCGGCCTGGGCGTCGCGCTTTTTCACGGGGGTTCCGGCACCTGCCGGGGCGCTGACAGTGCTCCTGCCGCTTTATCTCGACTTCCTTGGCCTGTTTCCCCACTGGTTTGCAGATGATGCTTTCGTTGCGGCCTACACCATCTGCGTTGCTTTCCTGCTGATCAGCCGTTTGCCGACCTATTCCGGCAAGACGCTCGGAACGAGGGTACGCCGCGACTTTGTGCTGCCATTGTTCCTGGTCGCCGTGCTGATCGTTGCCATGACTGTCTCCTATCCCTTCCGCATGCTTGCCGGAGGCGCTGTGCTTTATCTGCTGACCATCCCGTTCTCTTGGCGGGCGCACAGAAAACTCATTCTCGCCGATGCCTCTCTGGGTCTCGATGACGATGGCGACGAATGCGATACCGATCTCGACAACATCGCCGACAGGGACAAGGACCACGGCGGCTGACGCGCTCCTGATCGCAAATCGGGTTTCAGCGAACGGTTTTCTGGTTCAATTAGGCCTCCTCACCAAATGAGGAGCCTTCTCATGCTTGATGGAAAAACAATTCTGATAACCGGCGCCAGCAGTGGCATCGGAGCGGCTGCCGCGCGTCTTCTTGCCGACGCAGGTGCGAACCTGATGCTGGCCGCACGGCGGGGAGACCGTCTTGAAGAGGTGCGGTCGTCATTGCCTCATGCCTCAAACCGGATCGCACTGTTCGTTGGCGATGTCTGCGATACCACATTTTCCGAAGCTTCCGTGAAAGCGACGCTCGATGCTTTTGGCGGTCTCGATGCTGCATTCAACAATGCAGGCACACTTGGAGAAATGGGGCCAGTGCCGGACATGAGCCTTGAGACCTGGAACCATGTCGTTGCAACCAATCTCAACAGCGCCTTTCTGGCTGCCAAATATCAGATCCCGGCCATGCGAGAGCGGGGAGGCGGTTCGATTGTGTTCACCTCGTCTTTCGTCGGCCATGGCATCGGTTTCCCGGGCATGGCCGCCTATGCAGCAGCGAAGGCGGGACTTGTCGGCCTGACGCAGGTTCTGGCCGCAGAACACGGACCGGAAAACATCCGCGTCAATGCGTTGCTTCCTGGCGGCACAATGACGGACATGGCTGGCAACGACCCGGCTTTCCACGAGTACATAGCCGGCCTCCACGCCCTGAAGCGGATGGCAGAGCCTGAAGAGATCGCCAAGGCGGCTGAGTTCCTGTTGTCGGACGAAAGTTCCTTCGTTACCGGCTCAGCCATGTTGTGTGATGGCGGAAATTCTATCTTCAAAGGCTGAATGGACGAATGAAACGGTTCGGGCGATGACCCGGACCGTTCGTTGTCGCTGACAGGCTAAAATGCGCTCAGTCGCAGGGAACATGCACGAGCGGCACATTCACTTCGGTCGCACCCTTATGAATTTCTGTTCCGTGACGGCCTTGCCCCACTGGTCGCCGACGTATTCCTCCGCAAGGGTGAAACCGTTTTTCTCGTAAAGCACACGCGCCGCGTCGAGACCCTTCAGCGTCCACAGGTGGATTTCGTCGAACCCGAGGCCGTCCGAATGATCGAGGGCTTTCTGGAGAAGGGCTCTTCCCAGTCCTTTGCCACGCAGGCGTTCTGACAGGATGAACCAGCGCAGATGGGCGATGTTGTTGCCGAGATCTTCGCCGTCAATGGTGATCGATCCGATGACAGCCCCGTTTTCCAGTACGCTCCAGCTGTTGTTCATGGGGTTGCCGACCCGCGGCATGAATTCGGCCATGGCTTTTGAAACCACGCTTTCAAAGGTCGGGCCCATGCCGATGATGTGGCCGTGGGTGCGGGCATGCATGCTGGCGATGTCCCCGATCATCCCGGTTTGATAGCCCTCGGCGATGGTGAATTGCGGCTGATGTTCGGCTTGCGCTTCCTGCGGGATGGCAAGAGCCTCAGCATAGGCAGACATGGCGTCGCAAATTTCCTGCGCCTTGTCGCCATTGATCCGGCCGAGAGCCCTTCGGGCTTGAGCGTCGCCATAGCGGTCAATTTTTGAAAAAGTCGCCTTTCCGGCTTCCGTCAGGTTCAGGCCAAACGACCGGCCATCACTGTCAGACCGCGTTTGCGTGATTTCGCCGCGTGCTTCCAGTGACTTCAGCAAGCGGCTGATTGTCGATTTCTCGAGTTTGAGTCTTGTCGAGATTTCCTTAGCGGTAATGCCGGGGTTCAGCCCGATCTCCATCATCGCATGGACGCCTGAGCCTGACAGGTCGGTACCGGCAATGGTCTTGTCCAGAAAACCGAATTCGCGGACCAACTGGCGGGACGCTGCACGGATATCGCTGACAAGGGTGGGGGAATGCTGGGACATGCGTAAACCTATATAGTTGTATATTGCAACTATATGACTGAGGAAGCAGAAGTTCAAGGGGACACGGTGTGTTCGAACTTTGAAACCCGGATTTTTCATCAACGAAAAAGGCCGCCGGAAACCGGCGGCCTTTTGACGAAGGTTCTTGGATTATTCCGCTGCGTGCGGAAGATCCTCCTGCGGAGGAGCTTTCGGCTGCGAAGGCGATGGCATGGACACCACCTTTGCTGCCGGGCGCTGTTCGGCCTGATCGCCGAGAGCCACCGGTTCCGGAGTTTCTTCCGCTGTGCCTTTTCCAGACTTGGACCGGAAGTAGGCGACGGTTTTGCGGAAGACGCCAGCCCACACACTCGGCACTGCGATCATGACCGGGATCATCAGCAGCGTCAGCAGCGTAGAGAAGGCGAGACCGGAGATCACCGCTGTTGCGAGCTGCACCCACCAGACCGCCGTGATGCCGCCGAATGAGGTCACCTGATTGAAGAAATCGAAGTTGATCATGGTGGCCATGGGCACCAGGCCGGCAATGGTGGTGATCGTTGTCAACAGGATCGGACGGATACGCTGGGCGGATGTTTTCAGGATCGCGTCCACGGGTTCAAGGCCATCTTCAAGAAACCTGTTGTAGGTGTCGATCAGGACGATGGCGTTGTTGACCACGATGCCGGCAAGCGCAACAACCCCGGTCCCGGTCATGATGATCGAGAATGGCTGATTGGTTATGAGCATACCGAGCAACACGCCTATCCCCGAAAGAACCACCGTCGAGAGCGTCAGGATGGTCTGGTAGAACGAGTTGAACTGCGTGAGCAGGATCAGGAACATCAGGAATAGCGAAGCAACCATTGCCTTGATGAGGAACACACCAGATTCCTGCTGGTCCTCATCCGCACCGCGGAACTTCAGGAAGACGTTTGCAGGCCATTCCTGCGTATCCAGCCATTTCTGGAGCGCGGCAACCTGTTCTGTCGGGTTGGAACCGCTTTCCGGGTTGACTGCCGCCTTCACGAACATGGAATAGAGCCCGTCGCGGCGCACTATCTCCGACACCTTCTGGGCCGGTTGGCGGCTGATGAAGTTCGCCAGCGGCACAAGCCCGAGCGGCGTCTGCAGGCGAAGCTGGTCGAACCGGTCAATGCTCCGTTCGTTTTCCGGCAGGCGCACACGAATGTCCACCTCGTCCTCGCTGTCACCAGGACGATAGGTACCGATCAGGACGCCGTTGGTGACAAGCTGAACCATGTTGCCGACGGAAGCAATGCTCGCCTGGTAGCGGCCGGCCTGCTCCCGGTCGATGGAGATCTGCCATTCGATGCCGGGCAGGGGACGGTCGTCCTCCTGGTTCATCAGTGTGTCCATGCCGTCGACATGCTCGCGAATGCGGGCGACTGAGGCAACCATGTCGTTGTAGTCCGTCGACTTGATCTCCAGCTGGATGTCCTTGCCCGTTGGGGGACCGCCTTCGATCTTGCGGGTCTCAACCTTGATGCCGGGGATATCCTTGGTTTCGGCACGGATGTCTGCGAAGATATCCTTTGCCTCCCGGCGGCAGCAGAAGTCTGCAAGTTCGATGTTGATCTCGCCCATCACGTCCGCGGGCTTGTCCTGAACATCGCCGACGGACGGGCCACCGGAAGAGCCTCCGGGTGTAAACGCGTTGGTGATGACGTTGTCGACACCCGGAATGGACAGGACCCTGTCTTCTACCTGCACGACGAGATCACGGGCTTCCGAAGCCGACATGTTGCCGCGACCGGAAACCAGAACCACCGCCTGCTCCGGTTCTTCATCAATGAAGAACTGGTAGCCGGTCGGGTACATCATAAACACACCGACAACCGCCACACAGCTGCCGATCAGTAGGACAATAGCGGCGATATTTCCGAGCGGGTTGTCTGCAAACATCTTCAGGATGCGCACATAGACACCCGTAAATCCGCGCACCTTCCTGACGTCGAACGCTTCGGAGCCGGATAGCGTGGCTGCCTCAGCCCGGTCGAGTGCAGTCCGTTTGGCAGCACGCGCCTGCGACCAGCGCACATAGGGGCGCAGCAACTTGTAGGAGACGAAGGCGACGAGAACGAGGAACACCAGCCCGCACACTATGGCAATGCCGAAAGCAACGCCAGCGGGCACGGCGCCTTCCAGCGCCATCGGAACGAACGGACCAAATGCGACGATGATGCCCGTCAGGACGCCAAACGTCAGCGCCAAAAGCACTGCGGCATACCGGTTGAGGAAGTGCGATAGCTGCGCCAGGATGCCACCTGTTACCGGCAGGAACACCATTGCGGTGAACAGCGAGGCCGTCAGGACGATGATCACCATGATCGGCAGGTAACTCATGAACTCGCCAGGTACACCCGGCCAGAGCAGCATGGGCAGGAATGCCACCAGCGTGGTCGCTGTCGAGGAGACGATAGGCCAGAACATCAGCTTTGCGGCGCGGATGTAAGCCTCGCGGTCTTCCATGCCTTCCTGGATCTTGCGGTCCGCATATTCGGTCATCACGATCGCGCCGTCGACCAGAAGCCCCACGGTCAGCACGAGACCGAACATGACCATGTTGTTGACCGTATAGCCGACCCCGCCGAGGATCAGGAAGCCGACCATGAAGGAGGTTGGGATCGCCAGCCCGACAAGCAGGGCCGACCGCATTCCGAGCGCCGCCAGAACCAGGATCATCACCAGGAAGATCGCGGTCAGGATCGACGACTGCAGCGAGCCGAGCACTTCGTAGATGTTGTTGGACTGGTCCAGCATCATGTCGACGCGAATGGTTTCCGGCCAGTCCTTGGAAGCATGTTCGACAACTTCACGGACTGCCGCGTTGTTCTCGATAATGTTGGTTCCGATGCGCTTGACCACCTGCAGCGCGATGGCCGGGTTGCCGTTGACGCGCGTATAGGCGTTGGGGTCCTTGAAGGTACGCCGGATCTCGGCGACATCCGCAAGCGTCACAACACCTTCACCGCTTTGTTTCAGCGGCAGCGTGTAGACATCTTCCGCCGTCTCGACGAGGCCGGGAACCTTCACGTTGAACCGGCCCTTGCCACCGTCGATAAATCCGGCGGGAACGAGCTGGTTGTTCAGCTGCAGGGAGTTCAGCAGCTCCTGCTGGGTGATCGAGTACGATTCCAGTTTCTGGGTGTCGATCAGGACTTCCAGCAACTCTTCGCGGTGTCCGGTCAGATCCGCAGACCGAACGGTGTCGATTGCCTCGATCTCGTCCTTGAGCCGCCGGGCATGCTTGTAGAGCGTGCGCTCCGGCACGTTGCCGGACAGCGCGATGATCATGGTCGGCGCAAGCGCGAAGTTCATTTCCGTGATCGTCGGCTCTTCGGCCTCTTCCGGCAGCTTGCTCTTGGCCTGGTCTACCTTGTCTCGCACGTCCGCCAGCGCCTCGTCCTTGTTGAACGAGATGTCGAACTCCAGCACGATGCCGGCATGACTTTCGGCGGCAATCGCTGTGATTTCCTTCAACCCGTCAAGGCCGCGCAATTCCGTTTCCATCGGCCGCACGAGCAGGCGTTCGGAATCTTCCGGAGAAATGCCCTGCTGGGTGATCGAAATATAGAAGATCGGCAGATCGATGTCCGGACTGGCTTCCTTCGGGATCGAGATATAGGTGGCCACACCGGCGACAATCAGCGCCAGCATCAACACGAATACCGTCTTGGGGCGCCGGAGGACGCCTTCGAGCATGTCTATCATTGGCTCACCTCTGCCGTCTCAAAGACCGGTTGAACGAGCTCTCCATCCGAGACGTATTCCTGCCCAACAGTGATGGCGACGACCTCATGGGGAAGTCCGCCAACCCACATTCCGTCCTGATCTCCGCCCAGCACCTTGACCGGGTAGAAGACGGTCTTGTTGTTTTCGTCGACTGCGCGAATGCCCACCTGGCCCGCATCATTGAGGGTCAGGATGGCGGGCGAAATCTTGTGCGCCTTTTCTGCCGCCAACTCCAGTTTTGTGACCGCCGTAACGCCATCCCGGGCCTTGCCGTCCGGATTGGGCAGCTCGACCTCGATGCGGAAGGTTTTCGTATCCGGATTTGCGGTCGGCGAGATGTAACGAACCTTGCCGCTGAGCGTTTCTCCCGTCACGAGGGTAACCGTTGCCGGCATGTTCAGCGTAATTTCGGAGATATTGAGTTCCGAGACTTCGCCGATGGCAATCATCGGATCAGAATCGACAACGGTCGCGCAGATGCCGCCTTGTTCTAGCTGGCCACCGATTTCAGCCATCGGGCTCTGGATGACACCGCCAATCGGCGAGCGAATGACCGTGTGCTCCAGCTCCTGTTCGGCTTCTATGAGGCGTGCCTTGGCGGCATCGAGCTGAGCCTGCAGGGCCGCTACACGGGTTTGGGCGGTAAAGCCCTTGCTGTTCAGCTGCGTTGCCGCCTCATGATCCAGTTCCGCCTGAGCCAGCGCGGCCTTGGCCTCCAGAATGCGCGACTCCCGCGAGCCCTTGTCGAGGACGCACAGCACATCCCCGGCAGCAACGTGAGCGCCTTCCTGTGCCGGGCGTTCCACGACATCGTCCGTTGTCTTGGACCTGACGGCGACCTTGGCTTCCGCCTCGGTGCGACCGCGCACCTCCAGAACGGCCCGCCGGTCCTGCGCTACCAGACGCTGAACCTGAACCCGAAACGTTTCATCGGTGGCCTGGCTGACCCGGAGGGCAGGCGGCGGGGTTGAGTGCTCGCTGTCGCCGACACCGCCGACAACAACCGTGCCGCTATACATCCAGAAACCGATACCCGCAGCAATGCCGGTCGCCAGGAGGTAGGAAAACTTTACTCGCATTTATCTAAAGCTCCGAAAGGTCTCGCTTACTCAGCGGCCGCCGCAACCGGCTGTACCGCTTCTTCGGCAATCTTGATCAAGGTCTCGCCATGGTCTTCCAGATAGGCGAGATTGAATTTCATGCAGGCAATCCCGTAGTCACGCGTCCATTTGGATCCGGGGTGGGCGATTACCTGGTCTTTTTCATTGTCTGTCAGCAGGCGCAACTCGGCTTCTACCTGCGCCTTTCGCCGCTCGACCGCCCGGCGGATCACCTCGGGAGGTAGCTGCGCGGCATTGAGAGCTATGAGCAGAAAGGGAGACTTGAAGGTGTCCGGTGCCTGGGGATCGCACAGGGAGTGGATGAAGTCCTCACGGCCGGCATCGGTTATGGAATAGACCTTCCGGGCGGGCTTGCCTGCCTGCGGTTCCTCACGCACGGTCACGAACCCTTCAGACTCCAGGCGCGCCAATGCCGGATAGATGGAACCGAAGCTCGCATCGTCGAAATAGCTGAACCGGCCTTCGGTTGATTCCTTCCGGATCTCGTATCCGGTGGCATCTCCAAAAGACAGGATCGCAAGACAGAGGCTGCGTACACTCATTCACCACTCCGCGCCTGGAGGGCGTCCTCCCGGCATGACAGCCTTCCTACGAGCCTGGTTGCGATCTGGATGAGACAAGCAGTTTCGTGAGAAGTCATATGTTGGTCCGATATATCGAACAAATATATGCTTCCCTATTGGTAATCAAGAGTGCGCCGCACAATTCCCGGCTTGAAGATGAACAAACCATGAGCTGACCTTCAAATTTATCCAATTCGGTCTATTTGACAGCTTGTTGCCAGGTGACGATCGACGCTAGGCTGGCACGACAACGCAACTGAATTGGAACCACAGGGAGTGTTCGGCATGAAGACGTCAATAAAGGCCCTGGTTCGCCCGAAGCTTCCGCGTGACCCGCTGTTCCGTCTGCTTGCGGTCAATGGCCTCGCAGGAACGGCAATAGCCGGACTCGTTCTCGGGGGCATCTTTCTTGGCAATATCGGTAATCTGAGGGTTCTGGTAATGTCCGCTGAAGATCCCGTGCTGCCGGTAATCATGCTGGCCTTCGGCCTGTTCATAACCCTTGGATCCGTTGTCATGGGCTCAGCTATCATGCTGCTGGGCCAAGGCGGCCAAAATGGAAATGGCAAGGGTGGGGGCGCAAGGCGCAGACCGCCTGTGTTATTCACCGGACAATTGAAGCCCGTGCCGGTTCCCGCAAAAGCTGGATACAGGCACGATCTGCGTCGGTGAACCGTTTCAGGCAGTTCGACACCTTGCGTAAACGGTCAATGAGCAAGTTGCTGGTAGACTGACGTCGTCTTGGCAGACGCCGTTGGCTTTGATCCAAGATCAGCAAACAAGGTCATGGCCGCAGCTGCTAGAAGTAGCAGCATTCCGAGGGATGAGAGCCTCATCTCACCGGTCCTTTCGATCATGACATCCTCCGTTTTGATGCAGAGGCTATACAGCCGCAGGGTATAAAGCCCCGGTAATACGTCTTGTAAAATTTTACATACATTCAATTACCTACATGAAAAACGGGCAGGGTCTCATTCCTCTGCTCCCGATGCATCCGTCTGAAGTTGCAATCAACGAACCTGCGGCGCCTCCTGAGCCATTAAACGACACGAAATCGAGGAGGCCAGCGCAAGTCCCCGCGACAGACGCGGCCATTAACCATCGACAGCGAAAAACATGTCATTTCTGCAAGGCCAGGTTGCAGCTCTCTGAGGTTTCTTATACGACCAATGGTAGTTTAACGCTTTGTTAATCAATTGTTGGGGTTGTAATGCGATTTCTGGTTCGGAACTTGCACATATTTGTTTTCACAAGTCTTTCAGCGTCTGCTGCCTTATGGGTCGCAAGCAACCCGCAAAGGGCAGCAGAGTTGGCGCGCCCTCTGGTTGAAGATGCTGTCGAGCTTCAGGTGATGGCGAAAAATGCCTATCGCGAAATCCGTGAAGTGGATCTGCGGGAAGCCGCGGATGAGGCTGTTTCCTACTATGTTGCGACGCTGCGTATGCCCAGTCTGCTATTCGAGCGGCTGGCCGATCAACTCGACGACGTCAACGACAGGCTGGAGCAGCGGACGCAGGCGGGACGTTCCTCGCGCACGGGGCTCCCGACCGACCAAGATCGTCCAGTCTCGGTCAGGTCTGGCCCGCACCCGCGCCCGGGAGAGGGCCATCTCGTTTCAATATCGATCTGATTTCGAAACGAAAGGCTTCAGGCAGCCGCCAGGGCCAGCGCAATGCCCTGACCGACACCGATGCACATGGTCGCAAGCGCCAGGTTTCCGCCACGCTTTTTCAGTTCCAGTGCCGCTGTTCCGGTAATTCTGGCACCAGACATCCCCAGCGGATGGCCGAGGGCGATCGCCCCGCCGTTCGGATTGAGGATATCGCTTTCTTCGGGCAGGCCAAGGTCCCGCATCACGGCAATACCTTGTGCGGCGAAGGCCTCGTTGAGTTCGATCACGTCGAATTCCGGTAGCGCAATGCCCAGGCGTGCGCAGAGCTTGCGCGTCGCCGGTGCCGGGCCGATGCCCATGATTCGCGGTGGTACACCGGCAGTTGCCCCGCCAACAACGCGGGCAATCGGCGTAAGATTGTGTTTTTCCACCGCAGCTTCAGAGGCAATAAGCAACGCGGCTGCGCCATCATTCACGCCCGAGGCGTTGCCTGCGGTCACCGAGCCGTTTTCCCGGAACGGTGTCCTCAACGCGGTAAGGGCCTCCAGCGTTGTAATTCTGGGGTGTTCATCCTTGTCCACCAGGATCGGATCGCCCTTGCGCTGCGGGATCATGACCGGCACGATTTCTTCTGCGAAACGGCCGGATTTCTGAGCCTCGGCAGCCCGCTGCTGGCTGCGCAGGGCGAAGGCGTCCTGGTCCTCGCGTGAAATCTGAAACTGTTCGGCGACGTTCTCTGCCGTTTCGGGCATGGAATCGATCCCATACTGGCGTTTGAGAAGCGGATTGACGAACCGCCAGCCGATGGTCGTGTCGAAAATGTCTGCCGACCGGGAATAGGCTGCCTCGGCCTTGGGCATCACGAAGGGCGCACGGGACATGCTTTCGACACCGCCAGCAATGGCCAGATCGATTTCGCCTGCCTTGATTGCCCGTGCCGCGGTGATCACCGCATCCATTCCCGAGCCGCAAAGCCGGTTGAGTGTCAGGCCCGGAACGGTGTCTGGCAGACCAGCCAGCAGTGCCGACATGCGCGCGACGTTGCGATTGTCTTCACCGGCCTGGTTGGCGCAGCCATAAAAAACGTCGTCTACCTCCGCCCAGTCCGTATCCGGATTGCGCTCCATCAGCGCATTGATCGGAATTGCACCAAGATCGTCGGCGCGGACTGAGGACAGCATGCCTCCATAGCGTCCGATGGGAGTGCGGACATAATCGCAGATGAAGACATGGTGCATGAGTGAATTCCTGTCCGTGGCAGTGAGAACGGCGTTTGGAGAAAGCCCGATTTAGATCTTGCCGTAAAGCATTTATCAAGGCAAAGACACATCACGCAAATACGTAAGGAATAACTAAGTTTGTGATGTTTCCGAATGGCGCCGGATATCGTCTTCCTGCAAATAGGTTCCGGACTGCACCTCGATCATCCGTACCGGGATCTTGCCTGGATTATGCAGCGTGTGTCGCGCCCCGAGGGGCACATAGGCGGACTGGTTTTCACTCAGCAGCCTGGTTTCTCCGTTGATCGTGATTTCGAGTGTACCAGACACCACCACCCAGTGCTCTGTCCGGTGAAGGTGACTTTGCAGGCTCAGCCTCTTGCCTGGCTTGATCATCATGGACTGCACGGCAAAACGGTCTCCGGCGTTGATCCGTTCCGTGTAGCCCCACGGGCGGTAGGACCGTGGATGCCGGTCAACCTCGTGCCTGCCTTCCGCCTTAAGCTGTTCCACCACGGTCTTGACGTCCTGAGCGTTGTCCTTGTGGGCAACAAGGACGGCGTCGGTGGTTGCGATCACCATCACGTCTTCAAGCCCGATGACGGACACAAGGCCGCGTTCGGCGTAGGCCAGGCAATTGTCGCTGTCGAGAAAGCGTGCATCACCCAGTCCGGCATTGCCCTGGGCATCCTTGTCCAGCACCGTCCAGATGGCAGACCAGGACCCCAGGTCGTCCCATTGCGGTGAAACCGGGGCGCAAACAACGTTGTCGGCCTTTTCCATGATCGCGTAGTCAATGGAAATATTATCCATCGCTTCGAAGGCTTCCTGGTCAAGCCGGGTGAAATCGAGATCTCCGTGCCGTGTCTTCATGACGTCGACGATTTGCTCGTAGAGGTCCGGCTGGTGCTGCTTGAAAGCGTCGACCATGGTCGTGGCCGCATAAAGAAAGATGCCGGCGTTCCAGACGTAACTGCCATCCTCCAGGAAGGCATCGGCCCGCTCCTGATCTGGCTTTTCGACGAAGGCCTCCACTGGCCTCACGGGCTCCGATCCGCCCGCCACTTTGATATAGCCGTAGCCGGTGTTGGCTTCACTGGGCTGAATTCCGAAGGTAACGATCTTGCCCGCCCGGGCTGCTTCCTGGGCCTGCTGGACGGCCTGCAGGAAGACGTCTTCTTTGCGGATCAGATGGTCGGACGGCAGAAGCAGGATAAGGGCGTCGGGGTCCGTTTCAGCGGCGATCAGAGCGGCGATCAGGGCAGGCGGGGCGGTGTTGCGTCCGACCGGTTCCAGCAGGATTGACAGGGCTTCCAAGCCAAGTTCGTTGAGCTGTTCCCCGATAAGAAAACGGTGCGCGTTGCTGCCGATAACGATGGGAGCGGCAAAATCAGGATGGTTGACCCGCTTGCAGGTCTTCTGAAAGAGACTTTCCCCGCCAAAAAGTGGCAAAAACTGTTTTGGCCGGTCAGTGCGTGACAGCGGCCACAGCCGCGAACCGACACCGCCGGACAAAATACAAGGGAAAATCATGTTTTGGTTCCTGTGCTGCTTCTGTAAATGAGGCTCTCGCGGGCAAATCACGCTTGCGCTGAGTGATATTCAGCCGAGGGACAAGTTGCAAGCAAGTGGCTTGAACGCTACATACGTAATAACGTAACGCCGGGGCGTTGGTTCCCATTGAGCGCAGCAGGCTTTCAGGACTATGACAAATTCAGACACCAGGCTTGTTCAGCTGGACCGTGCCGGCATTCGCAAGGGCGGTGATTGGCTCGTGCGCGGTGTTGATCTTTCAGTCTCGCCCGGTGAAATCGTGACGCTGATCGGCCCCAACGGCTCCGGCAAGTCGACCACGGCCAAGATGGCCCTCGGTATCCTGAACCCGAGCGAAGGACGCGCCGACCGCAAACCCGGTCTGACAGTCGGCTATGTGCCCCAGAAACTCGCCATAGACTGGACTTTGCCGCTGACAGTTGCCCGGTTCATGCGTCTCACCAATTCCTTGTCCGACGCCGAGTGCCGCGCGGCGCTGGCCCGCACGGGTGCCGAAAGGCTGATGACATCGCAGATGCGCACGCTCTCCGGCGGAGAAATGCAGCGCGTCATGCTGGCACGTGCGATTGCCCGCAATCCCGGCCTTCTGGTGTTGGACGAACCGGTGCAAGGTGTGGATTATGCCGGCGAGATCGCGATTTACGATCTCATTTCCGAAATCCGCAAAACGCTCGGCTGCGGCATTCTGATGATCTCGCACGATCTTCATGTGGTGATGGCGGCGGCGGATCAGGTCATTTGCCTCAACGGCCATGTCTGCTGCCGTGGGACACCCTCGGATGTCAGCCGCGACGACCGGTATCATGCGCTGTTCGGCAACCGGCGCAATGCAGCGATTGCGGTATACGAACACCATCACGACCATGTGCATCTGCCCGACGGAAAAGTGCGCCACGCCGATGGTTCCGAGTGTTCCTCCTGTTCTGGCGAGCACCATCACCCTTCGCACGGCGATGCGTCGGCGGAAAAAGAGGGCGGCATTCGAAATGCTGGATGATTTTTTCACCCGTGCGCTGATCGCCGGCATTGGTGTAGCCCTTGTTGCAGGGCCTCTTGGCTGTTTCATCATCTGGCGGCGAATGGCCTACTTCGGCGATACACTGTCCCATGCGGCTCTGCTGGGAGTGGCCCTGTCGCTGCTCCTCAACGTCAACACCACCCTGGCGGTTGGAGCCGTTTCAATCCTTCTTGCAATCGTGCTGATGGCCCTGCGGCGCAGCGATACGCTTTCTTCCGATGCGTTGCTTGGCCTGTTGTCCCATTCCGCGCTGGCTCTGGGCCTGGTGTGTCTTGCCTTCATGACCTGGGTGCGGGTCGATCTGCTGGGCTTGCTGTTTGGCGACATTCTGGCTGTAACACCTTTGGACATTGCCATGATCTACGGCGGCGGCGCGCTGGTGCTTGCCGTTCTGGTGATCATCTGGCGCCGCCTGTTCGCCGCAACCGTCAGCCCCGACCTTGCCGCGGGGGAGGGCCTTGAGCCCGAACGCGCAGAGTTCATCTTCACGCTGCTAACGGCCATCGTCATCGCCATCTCGCTCAAGATCATAGGGGCGCTGCTGATCACCGCGCTTTTGATTATTCCGGCTGCTACCGCGCGCCGCTTTTCAGCATCACCGGAGCAGATGGCCGTCATCGCCGCCTTGATCGGAGCTGCCGCCGTCGTCGGCGGGCTCTACAGTTCACTGAACTACGATACGCCGTCGGGGCCCTCCATTGTCGTTGCGGCAATGGCGCTTTTTGTCGTCAGCCTTGTCCCGGGTGTGCAAATCGTGAGAAGGGTGACATCAAGTACGAAAGGAGATCGTCCGTGAGCGTTGAGACACATCCCGACCTGACCAAGAACCAGGCCCTGGTGTTCGGCTCATTGTCGGACGCGGGCGGACCTCTGACGGCTTATGCGATTCTGGATCTGTTGCGCGACAGCGGGTTCCGTGCGCCGCTCCAGGTCTACCGGGCACTCGACAAACTGGTAGAATACGGAATGGTCCACCGCCTGGAAAGCCTGAATGCTTTCGTCGCCTGTTCGCACAAGGGCTGCTCAAGCCATGGCACGGCAGCTTTCGCCATCTGCGAAAAATGTGGTGTCGTCAGTGAGTTTACGCCGGACAAGGCCATGTCCTTGCTAAGGGACTGGACAAAGAGCGAAGGCTTTCAGCTGTCCCGGACGACTATCGAACTGCGCGGCACTTGCAGGCAGTGCGCCGTACCGAATTGATCCGCGCCGCACGTCCCGGCATCCAGTCGATTTCCTGGACACGGTCTTTGCCCTAGGATGTCTGCATCGATTCTTGGGAGATGTTCATGGCAGACAGTTTGGGCATCGGAATTATCGGATGCGGCACTATCTCAAAGACCTACTTTGAGCTGGCGCCGAGGTTCAACGGCCTTGAAATCAGGGCCTGTGCGGATTTGAACCGCGACGCAGCGGAAGCACGTGGGTCTCAATATGGCGTGCGTGCACTTACCGTGCACGATCTGCTTCTTGCTGATGACATTGATCTGATCGTCAATCTCACCGTTCCTGATGCCCATTATCTTGTGTCCCACGAAATTCTGGCGCACGGCAAACACGTCTATTCCGAAAAACCACTGGCCTTGTCGATCAAGGACGGACAGGCGCTTGCTGATATCGCCCGCAAAAAACACCTGAAGGTCGGATGCGCGCCGGATACGTTTCTGGGCGGGGCGCATCAGATTGCCCGCAAGGCGGTGGACGAGGGGCTGGTTGGCGAGATCGTCGGTGGAACATGTCATGTCATGAGCCGCGGCATGGAGCACTGGCACCCCAATCCCGATTTTTTCTACAAACCCGGTGGCGGCCCCATCCTCGATCTCGGACCATATTATATTGCCGCGCTTCTCAATCTGATCGGTCCGGTCAAGCGCGTGTGTGCCATGGCGGGCACGCCGTTCAAGACCAGAACGATTGGGAGTGGTGCTCGAAAAGGCGAAAAGATCGACGTTACCACCCCAACCACGATCCATGCCATCCTGGAATTCCAGACAGGTGCCAAGGTGACGCTGACGGCCAGTTGGGATGTTCTGGCACACAAGCACCAGCCGATGGAGCTTTATGGAACCAGGGGCACTCTCTTTCTTGCGGATCCGAATTTTTTCGGCGGGGAGGTAAGTCTGGCTGCCGAAGACGGAACATCAAGGCCACTCGATGGCGCGATGCATCCCTTCGGATCGGCGAATGTCAATGACAACGGCACGCCGCGCGCCAACTACCGCTCGGCAGGTCTGGCCGATATGGTCCAGTCGATCCTCAAGGATGACGAGGGCGAGTTCCGCTGTTCTCTCGAACGGGCCCAGCACGCGGTTGATGTCATGGTGTCCATTCTGAAATCGGCCGAAACAGGAACTTTCGTGGACATTGAGTATCAGGCCAGCCGCCCGCAAGCCCTTGGGGCCGCAGAGGCAGGCAAGTTGCTTGCCTGAAGCCGGTTGCGGCGGCTTCGTCAGCCTCCTATCTTCGCGGCGAGGGACGCCTGGATATCGAGGGCGAACGCCCGTCTGTGGGCAAAAGAGGGAGAGCGGGTATGGCCTTGTTGATCGCCGGCCTGGTGCTGTTTTTGGGAATTCACACGCTGCCGATGTTTCCGGCAACGCGCAACCGGCTGGTCTCCGGGCTTGGCGAGGTCCCCTACAAGGGGCTTTACACGCTCTTGTCGTTCGTTGGTCTGGGCCTGATCGTCTTTGGCTATGGTGCGGCCCGCTTCCAGGGGCCTCCGCTGCTCTATGACCCGCCGTTCTGGCTGCGTCACGTCACCATGCTTTTGATGGTGCCCGTGTTCATTTTCCTGGTGGCGGCCTATGTGCCTTCCCGGATCAAGACGGTCATGAAACATCCGATGCTGGTGGCGGTTAAGCTGTGGGCGTTTGCTCACTTGCTCGCCAACGGGGATCTGGCGTCGGTGCTTCTTTTCGGCAGTTTTCTTGCCTGGGCAGTGGCCGACCGGATTTCGGTAAAGCGCCGTGGGCCGGGGGCAGGGCAGATCGGTGCATTGGCGTCGGCAAAGCCTGGAAAATACGCGGACGTTGTCGTGATTCTGCTGGGTCTCGTTCTCTACGGACTGTTCGTCTGGAAACTGCACGCGCTGTTGATCGGCGTACCGGTGATGTGATAGCCGCCGCAGTGCTTGAAATTACGTGAGAAATCCGGCATTTACTGCCGGATTGCCCCACTTGCGCCACGAAGGGCCGTTTAAAGCCCCTTCAGGGAATTGCCCGAGCCGGATCAAATGGATAATGTGCGCCACTCATGAAGGGGCACGCTCGGCCAGACGTGCCGGGCCGCAGAAGTGAATGCAGGAAATAGACACGCATGTCTGACATTTTTCGTGAAGTCGATGAAGATATCCGCCAGGAGAAATACCGTCGGCTTTGGGACCGGTTCGGTCCGTGGGTGCTTGGCGTTGCGGTCTTGATCGTTGTTGGCACCGGCGGCTATCGCGGCTGGCTCTACTGGCAGGAACAGCAGTCACAGACCGCGGGCGATAAGTTCTTCGAAGCCGTGAAGCTGTCCGAAGCCCAGAACTACGAAGAAGCAGCCGCTCTCTACGGAGAACTGGACGATGCTCTGGGCGGATACCCCGCTCTTTCGAGACTGCGCCAGGCCACCGATCTGTCCAATTCCGGCAAGACTGAAGAAGCACTCGCAGAGTTCGATGCCATGTCACGCGACAGCAGCATCATGGAAGCCCTGCGGGATGTCGCGGCCTTGCGCGCCGCTTACCTTGCCGTCGATAGCCAATCCTACGGCGATATCGCCGACCGGATCGAGAAACTGACCGGTGATGCCGGTCCGTTCCGTGCAGCGGCACGTGAACTTCTCGCTCTAAGTGCCTGGAAGTCAGGCGATATCGAGACTGCCAAAAATTGGATTTCAGCAATTGAAGAGGATCCTGAAACGCCTGCGGACGTAAGTCGGCGCGTGTCGATCCTTGGTGATGTCATCCGGTCCAGCAACGGCGAAGCCAAAGCGGACAGTGAAGGAAACAACCAGTGAGTTTTGTAACCGTTTCTTTCCGCAGACGCGGTGTTTTTGGCGCAATTGCGCTGTCTCTCGTCCTGACAGGGTGTGGTTCGGTCAGCGAGTTTACCGAGAATATCAACCCGTTCTCCCGCGAGAAGATCCTCAAGGGTGAGCGCCAGCCTGTGTTCGACGGCGCCGATCCGGCAGCCGAGGCACTTGGTCAGACTGCCAAGATTGGCGCGGCAACAGGCGGTCAGTCTTGGACAACGGCCGGTGGCGGCCTGACCAACGATCCGGGCAACGTTGCCATATCCGTTTCCGGTAACCGCGCCTGGCGTGCCCAGGTCGGCTCGTCCGGCGGTGGACTGACAACATCCGCGCTTCGGGTGTCTTCCCGCCCGGTCAGCGATGGCAGCCGCATCTACATCTACAAGCCCAATGGTGAAGTTGTTGCCCTGTCGACGGGGGGCGCGCGCCAGTGGACCCAGAACCTGCGTCCGGAAGGCGAGAGGGATGTCGGGCCCGGCGGCGGTGTCGCGGTTGAAGGCGGCGTTGTCTACGCGGCCACCAGCTATCGCCAGGTCGCGGCGCTTGAAGCAGGCTCCGGCCGGGAAATCTGGAAGGTCGACATCGACACACCGGCGCGTGGCGCACCTGTTGCCGGCGCCGGGCATGTCATCGTCGTGACCCAGTCCAACGAAGTCTATGCGCTGAAACAGTCTGACGGTAGCGTTGCCTGGTCCTATGCAGGCATCGAGGAAACCGCTGGCCTGCTGTCTGCAGCCAATCCGGCCATTTCCGGCAACCGTGTCATTGTGCCGTTCTCCTCCGGTGAGATCATGGCCATCGACATCAAGTCGGGCGAACCGGCCTGGATCGACGGCGTGTCGCGCGGCTTCAGGACGCTTGCATTGTCCGGTCTTGCGGATGTGTCGGCGAGCCCGGTTGTCGCCGGCAACACGGTTTACGCCACCGGCGTTGCCGGTCGTACGGTTGCGGTGGATGCCCGCACGGGCCAGCGCCGCTGGGAACAGAATCTCGGCAGCGTGCATACGCCGGTTGTCTCCGGCAGCACGTTGTTCATGGTTGATCTTGACGACCGCATGGTCGCCCTCAATCTGAAAAACGGGGAAACCCTCTGGGCAACGGCCTTGCCGCGCCCGGAAAAGAAGAAGAAGCGCCGCAACTGGGCTGGCCCGATCCTGGCGAACGGGGCACTGGTTGCCTTTTCCAGCGACGGCCAGATCGCAATCGTTGATGCCGCTTCCGGTAAAACCATGTTGACGCAGCGGACCAATACGGATGTCTATGTGACACCGATCGTCGCCGGGGGCAGGATTATCGTGCTGACTGGCAATGACGGCGTCGCTGCCTTCAACTAGCATTTGAGGCTGGGCCAGAAGAGGCCCGCCTATCAGGAGAAATTGCTGTGGGCGCTACTGTCGCCATTATCGGACGGCCGAATGTCGGCAAGTCCACCCTGTTCAATCGCCTTGTGGGCAAGCGCCTGGCGCTGGTTGACGACACACCTGGTGTGACGCGTGACCGGCGGCCGGGCGATGCCCGTTTGGGCGACTTGCGCTTCACGATCATCGACACCGCCGGTCTCGAAGATGCGGACAAGGAGTCCCTTGAAGGCCGCATGCGCCGGCAGACAGAGGAAGCGGTGGAAACCGCCGATGCCGTTCTGTTCGTGATCGATGCGCGTGCCGGCGTCACGCCGCTCGATGCCCATTTCGCCGAAGTTGCGCGCAAGACCACCCGTCCGGTGATCCTGCTGGCCAACAAGGCCGAAGGCCGGGCCGGGCAGAGCGGGCTTTACGAATCCTATTCGCTTGGCCTGGGCGATCCGATTGCAATCTCCGCCGAACATGGCGAAGGACTTGCCGATCTCTATGACGCGCTGAAACCTCATGTCGACCGGGTAACGGAAGAAGAAGACGCCAAGCGCGAAGAGGCGATCACCAATGTCGATGTCGACGAAGACGGTGAGTTCGTCGAGGAAGAAGATCCGGTCGGGACCATTGAACGGCCCCTGCGCGTTGCCATCGTTGGCCGTCCCAATGCGGGCAAGTCCACGCTGATCAACCGCATGCTGGGCGAAGACCGTATGCTCACGGGACCGGAAGCGGGCATCACGCGCGATTCCATTTCCGTAGACTGGGTCTGGCGCGATCGGCATATCAAGCTTTTCGATACGGCCGGGATCCGCAGGAAGGCGCGTGTGCAGGAAAAGCTTGAGAAGCTCTCCGTTGCTGATGCGCTGCGCGCGATCAAGTTTGCCGAAGTGGTCGTCGTCACGCTGGACGCCACCATGTCCTTCGAGAAGCAGGACCTGCAGATCATCGATCTTGTTGCACGCGAAGGCCGCGCGCTGGTGATCGCGATCAACAAATGGGACCTGATCGAAGACCGGGAAGAAGCCTGGAAAAAGATCAAGGACGCCAACGAGCGGTATTTCAACCAGATCCGCGGTGTTCAGATCGCCACGTTGTCCGGCCAGCAGGGGCAGGGGATCGATCGCCTCATTGAAAGCGTCTTTACCGCCTACGAAGCCTGGAATTCGCGTGTCTCGACCTCGAAGCTGAACCGGTGGCTGGACAAGGTCACGGCGAACCATCCGCCTCCCGCCGTTGCCGGGCGCCGGGTGCGCCTGCGCTACATGACCCAGCCCAAGACGCGGCCACCGCATTTTGTCGTGTTTTGTTCGCGTCCGGAGCAATTGCCGGAAAGCTACACCCGTTATCTGGTCAATGCACTGCGCCAGACCTTCAATATCAACGGGACCCCCATTCGCCTGTCCTACCGCAAAGGCGAGAACCCTTACGCTCCGAAGCGAAAACGGGGCTGAGTGGGGAAGGTGCGGCCGGCTTTTGCCGGCTGCCAGCCAGAATATCTCTTTCCTGGCGGAAACGCTGCTTGCCGCCGCTATCGACACTTAAAGGGAGTTTGAACCATGTCCATCGACCGGCTGGAATTCGCCGTCGCGCTTGCCGAAAAGGCTGGTGAGCTCGGTCTCGATTATTTCCGCAAGCTGGACACGCTCACGGTTACGCAGAAGGGCCATCAAGACCTTGTGTCGGAAGCCGACCGCAACGTGGAAACGCTCATCCGGCAGGAGCTTGCAAAAAGCTATCCGGACGACGGCATTCTGGGCGAAGAGCATGGCATGGAAGAGGGCTCCTCAGGCTATACCTGGGTCACCGACCCGATCGATGGCACGGCAAACTTCGTTGCCGGTATTCCGCAGTGGTGCGTCATCATCTCCTGCGTCCATCAGGGCCAGGTGATTGTCGGTGTGATCCACGATCCGGTGTCCAGGGAAACCTTCAAGGCAGCCGCCGGTCACGGTGCGTTCCTCAATGGCAAACCGATCCGGGCGTCCGACAGCGAAAGCCTCTCGCATGGTTCGGTCGGCGTTGGCTTCAACGGCCGAACCGCTGTCACCGACGCGGTCAACGTTGTCGGTGCCCTGGTCTCCAAGGGTGGGGTGTTCTTCCGCAATGCCTCGGGTGGTCTGATGCTCGCCTATGCGGCCTCCGGACGTCTCATCGGCTATGTGGAGTCCCACATGAACGCCTGGGATTGCCTTGCAGGCATGCTGATCACCAAGGAAGCCGGCGGTGAAGTTCTGGAACAGGACGTACACCAGTCCCTCTATCACGGCGCGCGCGTCGTTGTTGGGGCTCCGGGCGTCTTTGCCGATCTGAAGGAAATCGCCGAAAGTTCCTTTGCCCCCTTCGAATCTGCCTGAACAGCCTCAGACATGCTGGTCGACAAGAACCGGGTTTCCGTCCGGGTCGACCAGCATGAAGCTGGCCCGGCCACTGCCTGCCTCGTCAGCCTCGGATACGAATGTGTATCCCTTCGCTTTCAGCGCTTTTTGTATGTCCCGCACATCCTGAAAATCTTCAAGCGTCCTGGCATCCTGGTCCCAGCCGGGATTGAAGGTGAGGATGTTCTTGTCGAACATGCCCTGAAACAGCCCGATAATGGTGTCTCCGTTCTTCAGGACGGTCCAGTTGTCCGCGTCTGAAACGCCGACATCCACGAAGCCGAGGCCTTCGTAAAATGCCTTTGATTTTTCAAGATCCTTGACGGCCAGACTGACCGAGAACGCTCCGAGTTTCATTTTCCTGGCTCCTGTGCGCTGACAGCTGCTGCGCGCCCTGCATGCTGTCAGAGGCCAAGAAAATAGACAAGCTCCGCCCGGGTGTCGTCGGTGAAATGAAATCCTTTCCAGCCGAGCGCTTTCGCCGTGCGCACGTTTGTCGCGCTGTCGTCAATCAACAGGATCTCCGACGGGGCAACCATGAGAGCGTTGCTGACATGGGCAAAGAAAGAAGGGTCCGGCTTGGCTGACTTGATGCGACCGGAGGAGAAAACCTGGCTGACGAGCGAGCCGAAGCCGGCCTGGTGTTCAATGTAGTTCGCTCGCCGTTCTTCATTGTTGGTCGCAATGACCTGAACCACGCCTTGCGCCGTCAGGCGTTGAAGCAAGCCGCATGTGAACGGGTCTTTCAGGTCATCCTTGGCGAACCAGTAGTCGAGAAGGGCACCTGCATCCAAGGCATGATAACCGGACCGGTCAAGCCAGTCCTGCAGATGGCATTTTATGTCCTGTTTGCCGGAGATGACGTCAGCGAAGGAGGCATCGAAGACGCCGCGCTCGAATGCATCAAGTGCTATACCGAGATCGTCTTCCAGCTTATCTGCCCAGACAAAGCGCCCGCCGACAATGTTGCGGTTGAGAACACCGTCGAAATCCCAGGCGATAACGCTGATTTCGGAGCGCATGGCGAGTTTCCCTTCCGATCATCGATCCGGAAGGGCGTAGAGACAAACCAGCGGGATTGCAACCGGTACCGGAAGCCTGCGGGGTGGCAGGCCTCAGTCGGCGGGAGCCCATTCTCCGCTGACGCGGTCGTAAAGGCTGCCGGTTTCCAGCACGTCGGGCATCAAGAGAGGCAGAAGATCCGCCGCGACTTCCTCGGGCGTGGCGAGGTTGGTGGCGAGCTCTCCCGGCATTGCCTTTGCCCGCAGGCCTGTCCGGGTCGGGCCGGGGTCGGCAATGTTGATCTTCATCTTTGTCTGCAGGCTTTCCTTCGCCCAGGTCCGCGCCATTGCTTCAACGGAAGCCTTGCTGATGGACTGAAGACCCCAGAAAGGTGTGCAGGTGCTTGCGTGGACGGAAGACAGGAACAGGGCTCGGCCGGCGTCAGACTGGCGCAGAAGCGGGTCCAGAGACCGGATCAGCCGCCAGTTGGCGACGACATTCACCGCCGTCACTTTCTCGAAGTCCTTGGGGCTGATATGGCCGATGGGCGACAGCACCCCCAGCATCCCCGCATTGGCGACAAAGATATCGAGCTTCTTCCAACGCTCGTAGATCGCGGCTCCGAGCCGGTCGAGCGCGTCGAAATCGGTCAGGTCCAGCGGAACGAGTGTGGTTTCCCCACCGGCGGAGCGAATCTCGTCATCAAGCTCTTCCAGACCGCCGACGGTCCGGGCAAGCGCAATGACATGCGCACCACGTTCGCCGAGCTGCTTTGCAATCTGATAGCCAATTCCGCGGGAGGCGCCGGTCACGAGTGCGAGCCGGCCTTCAAAGTCTTTGATCATGCGTGATCTCTTAGATCAATTTGCCTTCCGGCGGTACCGCCGGAAGGCATTAATTCATGAGGTCCAAAGGGTTTTGAGTGCTTTAGCCGACCTCGACCAGACGCGGTGCGCTGACGAAGTCCTGATCTTCGGAAAGATCGGTCAGCGGCGTCGGATAATCGCCCGTGAAGCAATGATCCGTGAACTGCGGATTGGCAGCGTCACGGCCTTCGTATCCCATGGCCTTGTAGATGCCGTCCACGGACAGGAACGCCAAGCTATCGGCTCCGATATAGGCGCGCATTTCCTCAAGGCCGTATTTCGCGGCCAGAAGCTTCTCGCGCACCGGCGTGTCGATACCGTAATAGTCGGAATACTTGATCGGCGGGCTGGCGAGGCGGAAGTGAACTTCCTTGGCACCTGCATCGCGGATCATCTGCACGATTTTGACTGACGTGGTGCCGCGCACCAGGCTGTCATCCACCAGCACCACACGCTTGCCCTCGATCTGGGCCCGGTTGGCGGAGTGTTTCATCTTCACGCCGAGCGCCCGGATCTGCTGGGTCGGTTCGATGAACGTGCGGCCGACATAATGGTTGCGGATGATGCCGAGTTCGAATGGCACACCGCTTTCCTGGCTGAAGCCGATAGCGGCCGGGACGCCGCTGTCCGGAACCGGAACGATCACGTCCGCTTCGACATTGGATTCCCGCGCAAGCTGGCGGCCCATTTCACGGCGAACATCATAGACGCTGCGACCGCCGACGACGCTGTCGGGACGGGAGAAGTAGATATATTCGAAGATGCAGGGCCGTGCAGGGCGCTTGCCGAACGGGAAGAAGGATTCAATGCCGGTCGTGGTGCAGACGATGACTTCGCCGTTTTCCACTTCGCGGATGAACTTCGCACCGATGATGTCGAGCGCGCAGGTCTCGGACGCCAGGATCGGCGCGCCGTTCAGGTCGCCCAGAACCAGCGGGCGAATGCCGAGCGGGTCGCGTGCACCGATCAGTTTCTTCGAGGTCAGCGCAACCAGCGAATAGGCGCCTTCCATTTGGGTGATCGCATCGATGAAACGATCGACGATCTTGCCCTTGCGCGAGCGGGCAACGAGCTGCAGGACCACTTCGGAATCGGAGGTCGACTGACAGATCGCGCCATCACGGATCAACTGGCGGCGGAGCGTGAGAGCATTGGTGAAGTTGCCGTTGTGGCACACGGCGATACCGCCACCGTCCAGCTCGGCGAACAGCGGCTGCACGTTTCTCAGGATGGTCTCGCCGGTCGTTGAGTACCGAACGTGGCCAACGGCGGCCATGCCGCTCAGTCGTTCGATCGTATCCGCATCGGAGAAATGATCGCCCACGAGGCCGAGATGACGTTCCGCGCGGAACTGCTCGTTGTCGACGGTCACGATCCCCGCTGCTTCCTGTCCGCGATGCTGGAGCGCATGAAGCCCGAGCGCGGTTAGCGTGCTGGCATCCTCATGACCCAGAATGCCAAAAACTCCACATTCTTCGCGCAAGGTATCTGCGTTGATGTCGAATGGTTCCTGCACGTCGGTTCCGCCAGCCATGGCGAACACTCCTTCGTTCTGGCCGGTGGGAGGACCGGCCTGGTCTTGCGGTCAACGGTCTGTCACCGTCACGACGATGGACGAATTATCGACCGCTTTGCAAATGGTACATCGTCCCGCACATATCAGGGCGCGGGATGCCTCATTCAACGTCACACCGTCAGTCGGTGCACGATACTGCCCAGTCTCGGTTATTATCCCGGGATTGTAACCAAGTTCTGTTAGTTGCTGTCCGTCGTCAGTTGTTCAAGTCCCTGACGTTCTGAATCGCTGTACGCCGGCTCCTCTGCCGGGGTTGCTCCCCCTCCGGCCTGATTGTTCTGCCGGATCTTGTCCAGGATCGCCTTTTCCGGGTCTTCCGGCAGCACGGCCACCAGCCGTTCACCGATGGACAGCAGGATCGGACGCGACTTGGCGGTCTTGACCCAATTCGGCTGCTGATCCGGCTGGACGAACCAGTTGAAGAACATCATTGCCACGACGACCAGCAGCAAACCACGCACCGCGCCGAAAACGAACCCGAGGGTTCGGTCGAGCGCGCCGATCCGGCTGTCGAGCACGAAATCGGAAATCCGCATGGTGATATAGCTGACAACAAGCAGCGTGACCAGAAAGACCGCCGCGGCAGATACGCCCATGGCAACCAGATCGTGGTCAATATACTGCTTGGTGTAAGGAAGAACCCGCTCATAGAGCAGGAATGCCGCAGCTGCCGCTGCCACCCAGGAAACGATGGAAAGAACTTCTCTGACAAATCCGCGGATCATCGCAAGGACCGCCGAAATGAACATGATGACCAAGAGCAGTCCGTCCAGCAGCGTTATCGGCATGTTCCTGAAAAATCCTCTGTATGGCGCTCTTTCGAGAGCTTAAACCTTTCGCCCAAACCCGTCACCATCTTGTGTCAGGTCTGCCCCTTAGCACTAGCCTCCGCCGAAAGTTTGGCAACAAAGTCCCCAAGTTCCGGCACTCCTGTCGTCCTGAACGAAGACACGGTGCCATCCTTGAGATTGCCTTCCGGGCAATAGGCCTGGTCGAAGCCGAGTTTCTCAGCTTCTTTCAGCCTGGAAGGGGCCTGGGCGACCGGCCGGATGGCCCCTGACAGGCTGACTTCGCCGAAATAGACGCAATTGGCCGGAAGGGCAAGTCCGCTAAGTGAGGAGATTAAGGCTGCAGCAACGGCAAGATCGGCTCCGGGCTCGTTGATCTTGAGCCCGCCGGCGACATTCAGATAGACATCGTGTTGCGAAAAACGGACGCCGCAGCGTGCTTCAAGCACCGCCAGGATCATGGAAAGGCGGGCACTGTCCCAGCCGATTACGGCCCTGCGCGGTGTTCCGAGCGAAGACTGCGCCACCAGCGCCTGGATCTCGATCAGGAGCGGGCGTGAGCCTTCCAGCCCGGCAAAGACCGCCGCGCCGGGGGCAGTCGTATTTCTGTCTCCCAGGAACAGGGCGGAAGGATTTGGCACTTCCTGGAGGCCCTTGCCGGTCATCTCGAAGACGCCGATTTCATCGGTTGCGCCGAAGCGGTTCTTGACCGAGCGCAGGATACGGTACTGGTGAGCGCCATCGCCCTCGAAATAGAGTACCGCGTCGACCATATGTTCGACCACACGAGGACCGGCAATCTGACCGTCCTTGGTCACGTGTCCGACAAGAACAAGGGTGGTGCCGTTTTTCTTGGCATAACGCACCATGGCCTGGGCCGATGCCCGCACCTGCGTAACGGTGCCGGGAGGGGATTCCACCTGATCTGTCCACAGGGTCTGGACAGAATCGAGGATCAGGAGGGCGGGTGCCGTGTCGGATTCCAGCGTTGCCAGAATGTCCTCGACGCTGGTTTCCGCCGCCAGCGAGACCGGGGCCTGGGCAAGTCCCAGCCGTTCGGCGCGAAGCCGCACCTGGCCAATGGCCTCTTCGCCGGAAATATAAACGGTCTTGTGCCCGAGGTTGGCCAGTTGGGCCGCCGCCTGAATAAGCAGCGTGGATTTGCCGATACCCGGGTCACCACCGACGAGCAATGCGGACCCGCGAACAAAACCGCCACCGGTCACCCGGTCGAGTTCCGGCACCTTGGTCTCAATGCGCGGGGCTTCCTTCGCTTCGCCGGACAGGCCAACGAGCGGAATGACGCGGCCCTTGGAGCGCGAAGCCCGGCCGGGGCCGCCCCCGACGCCGCCACCGGTCTGCTCCTCAACGATGGTGTTCCATTCACCACAGCTTTCGCAGCGGCCAACCCATTTGGCGGTCACAGCGCCGCAGGACTGGCAGACGAAGGAAGTGGAGCGCCGTGCCATGGAAAATTTGCCTTTCGCTCTCGGCTCAGCTCAGGGGCGCGTAGATGCGCTCAAACCGTCGGCCGAGGCTTGTCAGATATTCGTAATCGATGGTTTCGGCATAAGCGGCAAGATCGGAAGCTGCAACACCCGGCCCCAGCATTTCCACAAACGCTCCGCGCTGAAGCAGATGGTCCGGCACGTCCGTGACGTCAAGGGTGATCATGTCCATGGAGATCCGGCCAAGAATCGGTGCCTTGTGCCCGCCGATCAACCCGAAGCCACCTGGCCGGTCATCCGTGGAGCCCGCCCGCCGGATCATGCCATCTGCGTATCCGGCCGCGACGACGGCGTTGCGCAAGGGACGTGTCGCGGTTTGCTTGGCTCCATAGCCAATGGTGTCGCCCTGCGGTACGTCGCGTACCATCATGATCCGGGCCTCCACCTTGGCCACCGGCTTCATGGGGTTGGGCTCTGTTTCAATGGCCAGCCCGCCGTAAAGCGCAATCCCTGGACGAACAACATCGAAGTGGTACTCCGGTCCGAGCAGCACCCCGGCGGAATTTGCCAGCGAACGTGGAATCTGGGGGAAGGGGGCGGTTGTTTCCGTGAACAGCTTGAGCTGGCGCCGGTTCATCTCGTGCTCAAGGTTCGAGCCACAGGCAAGATGGCTCATCACCAGCGACGGCTGGAACGGTCCCAGCACGGCCTTGTCTCCCAGAGCCTGGATAAACTCATCCGGCGACAGGCCAAGCCGGTGGATGCCTGTGTTGACATGCACTGCGGCGGGAAAACTCTTGCCCGCTGCCTTGCAGATCTCCGACCATTCCACAAGTTCCTCAAGGCTGCCGAGGACGGGGCGGATATCGTGCTTCAGGAAATGCTCAGCCGTGCCTGGTAACAGCCCATCCAGCACATAGATGACAGCGCCGGGAAGGCTCGCGCGCAGCGTGAGCGCTTCGGTCGGCACCGCGACGAAGAATGTTCTGCATCCCGCCTCATAAAGCGCGGCACCGGTTTTCCCCTGGCCTGTTCCATAGGCATCAGCTTTCAGAACGGCGGCGCAGTCAGTGCTGTCGCCCACCTTGTCTTTCAGCAAAGACCAGTTCGAAACGATTGCATCAAGGTCGATCGTCAGGCGGCCGCCATAAAGGGCGGACGGGAAGGTTTGGTCACAAGTCGCAGGCACGGTCCGGATATCTCTCCAGTCAGAATCAATGTCTGAAATTCGAGCGGGAGCTTACCGCATTGCGAGATAATTGCACCAACGGGCAAACCGTTGAATGCGTGACGAAATGAAGCGCTGTTCAGTGTTTTTCGCAATTGTGCCGGTGTGCCAGCCGGACGCCGGGTTCAATCCATATACAGAAATTCGATGCCCGCTTCGCCGGACCGGACCCAGCGTACTTCGCCATAGAAGCGCAGCTTGCGGCTTTCGATTTCTATGGTGATGCGTTGATGCGGCTCCAGCCCCTTGGTGTTGGTGGCAATGCGGCAACCGCCAACGCTGATGTCTTCCACCACACAGGGGCGATGAAACGCATCCTGCTTCAGGAGACCAGGCCACTTGCATCTTTTCCGAGGAAAAATGCGAGCTTCCTCTAGGAGCTTTTGTGCCAACGAAATCAAGATGCGGTCACCTGAAAGGCATTTTGAGCAAAATTCTTTCTACCTAAAGTAAGTGAGGAGTTTTAACAGTGGCTTAATAAAAAGCAAACGCGCCGGGTTGCGAACGTCCGCAAGCGGAAGATGTCGCTGGTGCTCTGGCCACCTGCTAAGGCGTGGGCCTCCTTGCGCAGACGGCCCTGTAGCGGACGCTTGCCGCCAAACTATTCGTAGCGCTCGGGCAGGTGGTCTTCTTCCGCGAGATCGGAAAAGCGGGTGTACTGGCCTTCGAAGTGAAGGTTGGCAGTGCCGGTCGGGCCGTGACGCTGCTTGGCGATGATGACTTCCGCCTTGCCTTTAAGCCGCTCCATGTCCCGTTGCCAGTTTTCATGCTCTACCGATCCGAACTCCGGTTCGGTTTTGGACAGATAATATTCTTCGCGGAACACGAACAGGATCACGTCGGCGTCCTGCTCGATGGAGCCCGATTCACGCAGATCCGACATCATCGGCCGTTTGTCGTCGCGCGATTCCACCTGACGGGAAAGCTGTGACAGGGCGATGATCGGAACATGCAGTTCCTTGGCGAGTGCTTTCAGGCCCGTGGTGATTTCGGTGATTTCCTGAACACGGTTGCCGGAGTTCTTGTTAGAGCCGGACAGGAGCTGGATATAGTCGACCACGAGCAGGTCGAGACCACGCTGACGTTTGAGGCGGCGCGCCTTGGCCACCAGCGAGGCGATGGAAATACCACCGGTCTGGTCCACATGCAGCGGGACGGCCTGCATGGTCTGCGCGCAGGCGGCCAGTTTCTCGAATTCGGCCTCTGTAATATCGCCGCGCCGGATTTTGGACGACGAGATTTCCGCCTGTTCGGAAATGATACGGGTGGCTAGCTGCTCGGCGGACATTTCCAGCGAGAAAAAGCCGACGACGCCGCCGTTGACCGTCTTGATCGAGCCGTCGGGCTGTTCCTCGGCCTTGTAGGACTGGGCGATGTTGTAGGCAATGTTGGTCGCCAGCGAGGTCTTGCCCATGGCGGGACGACCTGCAAGCACGATCAGATCCGAATGCTGCAGACCACCCATCAGCCGGTCGAGCTCGCGAAGTCCTGTGGAAATGCCGGACAGCGCGCCTTCACGGTTGTAAGCGGCATGCGCCATTTCGATGGTTTCGGTCAGCGCGTCGCCGAAAGCGACAAACCCACCTTCGCTGCGACCGGTCTCAGCCAGCTCAAACAGGCGCCGTTCGGCATCGTCGATCTGCTGGGTCGGCGGCACGTCGATCGGGGCATCGAACGCGATGTTGACCATGTCCTCGCCGATGCGGATCAGGTTGCGCCGGATGGCCAGGTCATAAATTGTCCGTCCATAATCTTCGGCGTTGATGATCGATGCGGCATCGCCTGCCAGGCGCAGAAGAAACTGGGTCGCGGACAGGTCCGCAATCTTCGCGTTGGCCGGATAGAAGGTCTTGAGTGTGATGGGCGACGCGGTTTTGCCGGCGCGGATCAGATGGCTGATCTTCTCGTAGATGTCCTGGTGGGCCGGAACGAAAAAATGATGCGGTTCCAGAAAATCGGAGACTCGGTAGAACGTCTCGTTGTTGACGAGAATCGCACCCAGAAGCTGACGCTCCGCCTCGGCATTGTGTGGTGCCAAGCGCTGGATGTCTTCTTCCGTTTCGACCTTCTGCAGCGTGCCCTTCATATCGTCCCCCGTTGACCCAGTTGCATTGGGAATACTCTTTGACGGGGGAGGGCTCAAGGAACAAAAAAAGGTGTTTTCGATTCTCACCGGCTTGGGCAAATCAGCGGGGAAAGAATCGAATCCAGCTTGACTCTGAACTCGATTGCAGACTCAAGGCACTAGGTCTTAGTTATTGAATTTTATGATATTTTTACAGGGGTTAATAAGCGGTTAATGAATTTTCGAGAAGTTTCAAGGCCTTGGGCCAGAATCTGAAAAGCCAGCATGAGGCGCTGTTCGCGGTCTTCAAATAAAGTTGCCGGCAAACAAAAAAACGGCGCCGAAATCGGCGCCGTTTTTCAAGGTCAACTGGGGAAGGAAAGCGCTTAGGCTTCTTCTTCCACCTCTTCTTCAGAAGCTTCTGCACCTTCTTCGGCGTCTTCTGCTTCTTCATCTTCTTCGAATTCGAAGACGTCCAGTTCCGGCGTGGAGAGATCCTCACCAGCTGCCTGACGGGTGGCTTCGTCTTCAGAACGGGCGACGTTCACGCTGACGGTGACTTCGACTTCCGGGTGCAGCTGAATCAGAACGCTGTGCAGGCCGATCGTCTTGATCGGGTTGCGCAGTTCAACCTGGCTGCGGGAAACGGAGAAGCCTGCCTTGGTGAGGCCTTCAGCGATATCGCGTGTGGAAACGGAACCGTAAAGCTGACCGGTTTCGCCAGCGGAACGGATCATCACCAGGGATTCGCCGTCGAGCTTGGAGGCAACGCCTTCAGCTTCGTTCTTGCGCTCAAGGTTACGAGCTTCGAGCTGAACGCGCTCGCGTTCGAAACGCTCGAGGTTGGACTTGTTGGCGCGCAGCGCCTTGCCCTGCGGCAGAAGGAAGTTACGAGCATAACCGTCGCGAACGCGAACGGTGTCGCCCATCTGGCCGAGCTTGGCAATGCGCTCAAGAAGGATAATTTGCATGTCATTTCTCCTACTGTCCCACCCGGTGAGGGTGGTTAGAGGCCGTTTGCCCGCGGCCCCAATTCGGGTCTTCCGGGCTGACCCGGAAGAGACGTCTCAAGCTACTTGAGAAACGCTTAGCTGATCACGAACGGCAGCAGGCCGAGCAGGCGGGCGCGCTTGATCGCACGGGCCAGTTCACGCTGCTTTTTCGCGGAAACCGCGGTGATGCGGCTCGGGACAATCTTGCCACGCTCGGAAATGTAGCGCTGCAGCAGACGGATGTCCTTGTAATCGATCTTCGGTGCGTTGGAACCGGAGAACGGGCAGGTCTTCCGACGGCGGAAGAACGGACGGCGGCTCGGGAGCTGTGCAATATCAACCATCAATCTTACTCCCCTTCTGCGCGGCGCGGAGCGCGCTCGCCACGGTCACCACCGCGTCCACCGCGGTCGCCACCACCAAAGCGGCCACCACGATCGCCACCACGGCGGTCGTCACGGTCACGCTTCTGCATCATTGCAGACGGCTCTTCGTCCAGTTCATCGACCTTGAAGGTCATGAAACGCAGAACGTCTTCGCTAAGGCCCATCTGACGCTCCATCTCGGCAACCGCGGCGTGCGGAGCGTTGATGTTCATGAGGGTGTAGTGAGCCTTGCGGTTCTTCTTGATACGGTATGCGAGGGAACGCAGACCCCAGTTTTCCACCTTGCCGATAGTACCACCAGCGCCTTCGATCAGGCCCTTGTACTGTTCGACGAGTTGTTCGACCTGCTGGGCCGAAACGTCCTGGCGAGCCAGGAATACGTGCTCGTAAAGAGGCATGGAAATAGCCTTTCTTCGTGTTGACAACGCGGGGTCGGCGCAGAGCCTCCTCGTAGCCCCGGAAAGGCACGAGAATTCTAACGAGAGCGGGAACACGGGAAGTCGGATCCGATCAAAGATCCTGGCATCATGCCCTTCCGTTCAGCCCCCGGCCAAACCCCGGATGAAGCGCGCTCTATAACGTGTTTTATGGAAAATGCAAGCAGCATCCGGCAGAACGTACCGAAAAGCGAACGGCAGCACGAGGGCTTTCAGTTTGGAAGATCGCTCGGCTGTCTATATTAGCATGTTTGTGAAGCGGGTAATGGGAGGATCAGCTTCGCAAGCGCACCAAGGCCCAACGGGTTGCCGGGCATTTCCAGGATAATGAGGACAAAGGAAAACCGGCAAAACCGCCTGAAAACGGGAAATGATAGGCCTTCGGGCCTTGACAGCTCGGGCAAGACCGTATCATAGCCTCGCGCCAAGTTTGATTTCAGCCTGCATGGGCTGTCTTCCCCGCTTTCTATTAAGCCGTCGACCTGTCGCTATAAAAAGAACAAGGTCCGCTCACGAGTCACGGAGGCGTTTCCAGATGACCATTGCATTCACATTTCCCGGCCAGGGCAGTCAGGGCGTTGGAATGGGCAAAGCCCTTGCGGACGCTTTTCCCGAAGCGAAGGCTGTGTTCGATGAAGTCGATGAGGCGCTTGGTCAGAAGCTTTCCGATGTCATGTGGACCGGACCGGAAGAAACGCTGACGCTGACTGCAAACGCACAGCCGGCTTTGATGGCCGTCAGTCTTGCGGCCATGCGCGTTCTGGAGGCCCGTGGTCTCGATCTCGTCGGTAGTGTTTCCTTTGTTGCGGGGCATTCGCTGGGTGAATATTCGGCGCTGGCCGCCGCCGGTAGTCTGGACATTGCCACTGCAGCGAAGCTGCTGCGGGTGCGCGGCGAGGCCATGCAGAATGCAGTGCCGGTCGGGCAGGGGGCAATGGCAGCGCTCCTTGGTTTGGATTTCGATGTTGCGGTCGAAGTGGCGGAAGCTGCCGCGCAGGGAGAAGTCTGCCAGGCTGCAAACGACAACGCACCGGGACAAGTCGTTGTTTCCGGTCATCTGGCCGCCGTCGAGCGCGCTGTCGAGATCGCCAAGGCCAAGGGCGCGCGCCGTGCGGTGATGCTGCCGGTCAGCGCACCGTTCCATTGCGCCTTGATGGGCCCGGCTGCCGAGAAAATGGCCGAGGCACTGGCGAATGCGGAAATCCGGTCTCCGGCGGTTCCGCTGGTCGCGAACGTGCTGGCACGTCCGATCACCGACGCGAACGAAATTCGCGACCGCCTTGTCCAGCAGGTGACAGGGACTGTGCGCTGGCGTGAAAGCATCACCTGGCTTGCCGAAAACGGCGTCGATACCTTTGTCGAGATCGGGACCGGCAAGGTTCTGACCGGCATGGTCAAGCGTATTGCCAGGGAAGCAACCGGCATGGCGGTCAACTCTCCGGAAGATATCGACGCTCTTATGGAAAAGATCTCCGGATAAGAGGTATATCGGCGGCGACGTCGATCTGGTCCTCGTGGGCCTAACAGAAACAATGGAAGGATTCCAAATGTTCAGCTTGGAAGGGAAAAACGCGCTTGTCACCGGTGCAACCGGCGGGATCGGCGAAGCAATCGCCCGATCACTCCACGCACAGGGCGCGACCGTCTCCTTGTCCGGCACACGGGCTGAAAAGCTGGAAGCGCTTGCTGCCGATCTGGGGGAACGCGCCTTTGTAACCCCGGCAAATCTGTCTGACCGCGCGGCGGTCGATGCCCTGTTGCCGGCAGCCGAAGAGAAAATGGGCTCCGTCGACATTCTCGTGAACAACGCCGGGATCACGCGCGACAACATTTTCATGCGCATGAAAGACGAAGAGTGGGATCAGGTTCTGGAAGTGAACCTGTCGTCCGGCTTCCGTCTGTGCCGTGCCGCGATCAAGGGCATGATGAAGCGCCGTTCCGGCCGCATCGTCGGTATCACGTCCGTGGTCGGCGTGACGGGAAATCCGGGGCAGGTGAACTACGCGGCAGCCAAGGCCGGCATGATCGGCATGTACAAGTCGCTGGCGCGGGAAGTCGCCAGCCGGAACATCACGGTCAATACGATTGCCCCCGGTTTCATCGAAACGGCAATGACCGATGCGCTGAACGACAAGCAAAAAGAATCGATTTTGACGAGCGTGCCTGCAGGGCGTTTGGGCACTTCCGCCGAGATTGCTGCTGCCGCCGTCTATCTGGCCAGTGAAGAAGCCGCTTACGTGACCGGGCAAACCCTGCACGTCAATGGCGGCATGGCTATGATTTAAAAGGAATTTTTGCCGAGCAGGCAAAAAGAATCCGGGTCGCTGTGAAGCGGTCTGGATCGGCTGGTAAAGGTCAACAAAGTGTGTTACCAACCCGCCGATTGTTTCGAATTGCATATTTGGGTCAAATGAACCGTCCTGAATATGCGGTGACGTCTTATATACCGCGAGTTCGCGCCACCGCTTGTTTGCAAACCGGATGGGGGCAGTTTCGCGAGTGACGAATAGATGAAAACTAAGGAAGTGAAAGATGAGCGATATCGCGGATCGGGTAAAGAAAATCGTCGTTGAGCACCTCGGCGTTGATGCGGACAAAGTTGTTGAAGGCGCAAGCTTCATCGACGACCTGGGCGCAGACAGCCTTGACACCGTCGAGCTGGTCATGGCCTTCGAAGAAGAATTCGGCGTTGAAATTCCGGACACCGCAGCAGAAACCATCCTGACCGTTGGCGACGCTGTCAAATTCCTGGAAGCCAACAAGTAAGGGCAAGGCCCTTCTTGTGAATGTTTGAAGATCGGGCCGGCGGGGACTAGCCCCGCCAGGCCCTTCCAACGTAAGTGCGGGTGTATGAGGCGAGTTGTCGTAACTGGGTTGGGCATGGTGACGCCGCTTGGCTGTGGTGTCGATGTCACTTGGAAAAAGATCCTCGAAGGAAAGAGCGGGGCCAACAAGGTCACGAATTTCAAAGTTGACGATCTGGCCTGCCAGATCGCATGTCAGATCCCGCGTGACTCCTCCGAAGAAGGCGCGTTCAATCCGGATGACTGGATGGACGTCAAGGAACAGCGCAAGGTCGACGATTTCATCGTCTACGCGATGGCCGCTGCCGATCAGGCAATGGCAGATTCCGGCTACAAGGCCGAGACTTACGAACAACAGGCCCGCTCGGGCGTCCTGATTGGCTCCGGTATTGGTGGTCTTCAGGGCATTGAGCAGGGGGCTCATCTGCTGGCTGAAAAAGGCCCGCGTCGCATTTCTCCGTTTTTCATTCCTGGCCGCCTGATCAATCTTGCTGGCGGGTATGTCTCTATCCGCCACAGCCTGAAGGGCCCGAACCACGCTGTTGTGACTGCGTGTTCCACCGGTGCGCACGCCATTGGCGACGCTTCCCGGCTGATTGCCTTTGGTGATGCGGATGTCATGGTTGCCGGCGGAACGGAATCCCCGCTTTGCCGTCTTGCGCTTGCGGGCTTTGCAGCCTGCCGCGCTTTGTCCACTGGTTTCAACGACAGCCCGGAAAAAGGATCTCGTCCATACGACGTCGCGCGCGACGGTTTTGTGATGGGTGAGGGCGCTGGTGTTGTCGTGCTCGAAGAATACGAACATGCGGTCCGCCGTGGGGCGAAAATCTACGGTGAGATCATCGGATACGGTCTGTCCGGCGACGCCTATCACATTACCGCTCCGTCCTCCGACGGCGATGGCGCCTACCGTTGCATGGCAGCTGCGTTGAAGCGTGCTGAAGTTACGCCGGCCGACATCGATTATGTGAACGCGCACGGAACGTCGACGCCCCTTGGTGACGAAATCGAGCTCGGCGCCGTAACCCGTCTTGCCGGGGAGCATGCCGCGGGCCTGACGATGTCGTCGACCAAGTCTTCCATCGGTCACCTTCTGGGGGCTGCGGGCGCGGTTGAGGCCATTTTCTCCGTCCTGGCCATTCGTGACAGCATGGCTCCACCTACGATCAATCTCGATAACCCGTCGGTCGAGACGGTCATCGACTTGGTGCCGCACAAGCCGAAGAAGCTGGAAATCAATGTCGCCCTTTCGAACTCGTTCGGCTTCGGTGGCACAAATGCCTCGCTTGTCTTCCGCAAAGTTGCCGCATAACCCATTCAAATTATTCAGGCCGGTCCGATTCTCGCGGACCGCCCTGAAACTTTGATTGTGACAACTGGTCCGTTTGAGCCTAGGTCAGGGATTCGGGGGCTCAATCTTGGAGGTGCGACCCAATATGCGCATTAAGCCCAAAAGCCCGCGTGAAGCCTTGCAGCCCGAACCGGCGCCTGCGCCTCCGCAACGCTCCCGGCACGTACGCAACCCCTTTGTCATTCTGATCAACATGGTCATCACCTTGACCGTGTTCGGCCTTGCCGCATTCGGGGGCGCGCTTTATTTCGGTCAACAGACGTTCGAGGCAAAGGGCCCGCTGCAGAAGGAGGCCACTGTCGTGATTTCCTCGGGCGCAGGACTTTCCGGCATCACCGACAGGCTTTCAGGGCAGGGGGTCATCAATGACAGCCTCCTGGACGAGTGGATCTTCAATCTGGGCATCCGCTTCTACAAGAACGCCACCAAACTGAAAGCCGGGGAATACGCCTTTAAGCCAGGTGTTTCCATGCAAGAGGTCATGACCGATCTGGTGGAAGGCAATGCGGTCACCCATTCGGTAACGATCCCGGAAGGCTGGACAACTGCCCAGATCATCGATCGTGTGCGCGAGCATCCCGTGCTTGTTGGCGAGATCACCGAAGTGCCGGCTGAAGGGGCCTTGCTTCCCGAAACCTATACGTTCGCGCGTGGCGCCTCCCGCCAGGATGTTCTGAACCAGATGAAGGCAGCACAGTCCAAGCTGCTGGCCGAAGTCTGGGATCGCCGCACCGAAGGACTACCGGTGAAAACGCCGGAAGAGCTGGTCATCCTGGCCTCCATTGTGGAAAAGGAAACGGCCCTTGCAGATGAGCGCCCACGTGTGGCCGGTGTCTTCGTCAATCGCCTCAACAAGAACATGCGCCTGCAATCGGACCCGACGATCCTCTACGGTCTTTATGGCGGGGAGGCATGGCTCAAGGATCGCTCGGCGATCAAGCAATCCGAGTTGAAGTCGGAAAACAAGTACAACACCTATCAGATCGACGGTCTGCCACCGGGACCAATCGGTAACCCTGGTCGGGCGGCCATGGAAGCGGTTGCCAATCCGTCGCGCACCAAGGATCTCTACTTCGTGGCGGACGGAACTGGCGGACACGTCTTTTCCGAGACATACGAACAGCATCAGGCAAACGTCCGCAAGTGGCGTAAGGTGGAACGAGAACGCCGTGAGGCGGAGCAGAATCAGGAAACGCAGCCGGCCACATCCAATTGACCGGAGGCCCGCCAATGCGGTGGGCGGGAAGGCGGCACTTTCGCAAAGGGGCATACATGGCACTTGCCAGCATGACGGGCTTTGCACGGGCTTTGGGTGAATCCGGAGCCGTGCGCTGGACCTGGGAACTGAGGTCTGTCAACGGCAAGTCGCTTGACCTTCGCATCCGGATCCCGACAGGGCTGGAGGCGCTTGAGCCGAAGATACGCGAGCGCTGTGGCAAGCTGTTGCGGCGCGGCAATGTCTCCATCGGTCTCTCCATGCAGCGGGACCAGTCCGAGCAGCAGCTTCAGGTCAATGAAAAAGCGCTGGAAGCCGTTCTGGCGACTATCGATCTTCTCAAAAATCGCGTGCCGGATCTTGCTCCGCCAACGCTTGACGCCATTCTCGCGCAGAAAGGCGTCTTCGAGCTTCAGGAACCCGAAGACGACGAAGACGTTCAGGCAGCGCTTCATAACACCTTGCTGACGACACTGGATGCGGCGCTGATCGACCTCGTCGACATGCGCCACAGCGAAGGGCAGGCCATCGGCAAGGTGGTGCGAGATCAGATCGACAGGATCGCGGAATTGACCCAGGCCGCCGAAGAGCTCCCGGCCCGCAAACCGGAGGCCATCAAGGCGCGGCTGAAACGACAGCTTTCCGAACTGATGGATGCCTCGGACGGACAACTGGATGCGCAGCGCCTGCATCAGGAAGCGGTTTTTCTCGCAACCAAGGCGGACATCCGTGAAGAGCTGGACCGGCTGCATGCTCATGTGGCGGCCGTGCGTGAGCTGATGGACACCGGCGGGGCAATTGGCCGGCGCCTGGACTTTCTGGCTCAGGAATTTAACCGTGAAGCCAATACTTTGTGTTCAAAGTCCAACGATGTGGATCTGACCGCCATTGGACTGGACTTGAAGTCCGTTATCGATCAAATGCGTGAGCAGATACAAAATCTGGAGTGAGCCACATGACCGACGCACCTGCCGGGACCTCATCGGGAACCATTGTCAGTGCGGAACAGGCCGCGCAACAGCGCCGAGGCCTGATGCTGGTGCTGTCGTCGCCGTCCGGGGCTGGAAAATCGACCATCGCGCGTCTCTTGCTGCAGAATGAAGACAATCTTGCCCTTTCCATTTCCGTGACCACGCGTCAGCGCCGATCCAGCGAAGTCGATGGCGTTCATTATCGCTTTATCGATGCCGGTCGGTTCGAACAGATGCGTGAGCATGACGAGCTCTTGGAGTGGGCCGAGGTCCATGGCAACTATTACGCCACGCCGCGTGGACCGGTTGAAAACGCCATCGAGAACGGCAAGGACATTCTGTTCGATATCGATATCCAGGGCACCTTCCAGCTCTATGAGAAGATGCGTGACGACGTTGTCTCCATTTTCATCCTGCCGCCGTCCATTGCGGAAATGAAGTCGCGTTTGAAGCGGCGTGCCGAAGATGAGGACAGTGTTATCCTCAAGCGCATGAAGACCGCCGTCGGAGAAATGCGGCACTGGTCGAAATACGACTATGTTGTCGTCAACGACGATTTGGAGCGCGCCTATGAGAATGTGCGCGCAATCCTGAGGGCGGAGAGACTGAAACAGTTTCGCTCGCCCAAGATCGGGCCGCTCATCCAGGGAATGGTCGACGATCTCGAAACGGAACTGGCTGAAAAGTCCTGACCGCTTGATACCTTCGTGAAGGGCAAGTTCGAGAATTAGGTGCGGGACGGATACAGAGCCGGGGCCATTAGCCCGGGTGCGTCTCGATTTCGAAAGCGACCGAGTTGCCCAAAGCCTCCGCCGGTCATCTCTTTTCGTCCAGTTCACGACTTTCAGAAACACCGGTCGTTTGGACAGACTTTCGTGAGTGGTCGTTTAGGCTTGCCATGTTTGGTCGTAGGGCTTGTTCGGACCAAACCCGCCTGGATTTACCGATCTCTTCGAGTGTGATCCCTGTGGCTTGAATGCTCGAAGGGGAAACGCAAAGCAAACCGCAAGAACCTTCAATCAGCCCTTTGTCAAACTGCCTGAGCAGCACGGAACGTGTTTGCTAGGTCCACAAAGCCTGCAATGTCGATCTCTTCTGCGCGTGCTGTCGGTTTCAAGCCGGCTTTTGTAACAAGCTCTTCAGCGTCTACAGAAAGTGATTTCAGGCTTGCCCGCAGCATCTTGCGCCTTTGTCCGAATGCGGCAGCGGTGATCTTTTCGAGGGCTTTCAGGTCACAGGGCAGCGGCGAGGCCTTTGGTTCCAGATGCACGACTGTCGACGTCACCTTGGGGGGCGGTGTGAAGGCCTTGGGGCTGATGTCGAAAAGGATACCTCCCTTGCAACGCCATCCTGCCAGCACGGCAAGCCTGCCATAAGCCTTGGACCCTGACGGTGCGCTGATCCGTTCGCCAACTTCCTTCTGGAACATCAGTGTCAGAGACGACCAGAACGGTGGCCAGTCGGGTGTCGTGATCCAGTTGACAAGTAACTGGGTGCCGACGTTGTAAGGCAAGTTGGCCGCTATACGGACTTTGTCACCACCTGTCAGCGCGACGGGGTCGATTTCAAGTGCGTCACCCTCAATGACGTCCAATCGGCCCGGGTAATGCGCAGAGATCTCCGCGAGTGCCGGCAGGCAGCGGCTGTCCTTTTCGATCGCAATCACGCGTTTTGCTCCGGCCGCCAGCAAGGCGCGGGTCAGGCCGCCTGGGCCGGGTCCGACTTCCAGCACGGTGCAATCTTCCAGGCTGCCGGCGGACCGTGCAATGCGCGAAGTGAGATTGAGATCAAGCAGGAAGTTCTGTCCGAGCGATTTCTTGGCATTGAGGCCATGCTCGGCGATGACATCGCGCAACGGAGGCAGATCGTCTATCTGTGCCATTTTATCCGGCGCCGCCCTAGAAACGCTCGGGATTGGCAAGCACATCTGCCATTCGCAACGAGGCCGCGAAACTGTCAATCCGGGCTGTTCCGCTTCCCGCAAGATCATAGGCCGTGCCGTGATCAGGGGAGGTACGGACGAAAGGCAGGCCAAGGGTCACATTGACGCTATCGTCGAAGCCGATGGTCTTCGCCGGTATCAGCACCTGGTCATGATACATTCCAAGCACACAATCATACTGCTGCCGGGCAGGCGGGTGAAACAAGGTGTCGGCGGAATGCGGGCCGCTGGCTTCGATGCCGAGTTCCTGCAGGCGTGCAATGGCAGGCTCGATGACGTCGCGGTCTTCGGTTCCAATCGAGCCGTTCTCACCAGCGTGAGGGTTCAGACCGCAGATCGCAAGCCGGGGAGAGGCGTAACCAAATCGAGTTCTGAGATCATTCGCGGTGATTGCCGCGGTTTCAACGATCAGGTCTGTCGTGATCGCGGTGGGAACATCGCGAAGCGGGATATGGATGGTGACAGGAACGACCATCAGCTCCGGTCCGGCAATCATCATCACGGGTTTTGCCGGTTCGCCGGGCCAGTGCTTTTCGGCCAGAGCACCCAGATACTCCGTATGGCCTGGAAAAGCGAAGCCGGTGCGGTAGAGCGCCGCCTTGTTGATCGGATTGGTGACAACCGCACAGGCAAGGCCTGACTTGATGTCTTCGACACATCCTTCAATCGCGGCTACGACAGAAGCTGCCGTTTCCGGCGCTTCCACACCTGGCTGGTCAGAGAGAGCCGGCCCTGTCTGCACGACGGGAAGCGCTTTTGCGAAAGCTGCGGCAGCTTCGTCCTGTGCAACAATCTTGAGCCGTGCATTCAGACCTATTCTTTTGGCACGGTCCTGCAGTAGAGATGCATCGCCGCGAATGTAGAACGGCGGCAATCCAAGTGCCTTGCGATTGGCCCAGGCGATCAGAGCCAGATCGGGACCGATCCCGGCAGGTTCTCCCATGCTGACAGCAATCGGCTTTTGGTTGGAGCGCATGCCGGATCAGCGATAGATGATGGTGGCGCGGCGACGAACTTCCATGAGATAGCGCCGGGACTGGCTTTCACCTTCCTTTTGCCGCAACTCGTTTTCAAGTTCCGTGCGCACGGCAATGTCCGAAGCGATTTCGCGCTTTCCGCAAACGGCAATCATCTCGTAGCCGACCGGCGTGGCGGTCGGTTTGGTCAATTTGCCGGGCGTCATCTTTTCGATTTCAGCCCGCATGTTTTCCGGCAGCTCCGTTTCCAGCCTGCGTCCAATGGGTTGGACGACCACTTCACTGTACTTTCCGAGAATGGCACCGGAATCATCGCATCCATTGAAGGCAGCCCGGATCTTGTTGCTTTCGTTCTTGCGCTTCGACTTGAAACCGCCGGAGGAGTTCTTCGGCACGACGACGATGACCCTCTTCAGGTCATATTCGACGGATTTTTGACGGTCTTCTTCATCGGTCTTCTTCAAGGCCGCGATTACATCGGACTCATTGACTTCAATCTGGCCGCTGAAGCGTGACCGCAGAACCTGGTTCCAGGCAAGCTGCGCCTTCAGGCGATCCTTCAAGGTGTCCGGCTTGACGCCGCCGCTGCGGAGCGCCTTGGACAACTGTGCCGGCGACATTTTCACATTTCGGGCAATGTTGTTGAAGGCGTTGTCAACTTGCGACTTGCTGATGTCTACGCCGACACGTTCGGCTTCGGCAAGCTTGACCTGATCATCGACCAGTTCCTCTTCGGCCTGCTTCTTTGCTATCGAAGCTGACTTGCGCTGGGTCAGCGTTATCAGCCGGGCGCGCTGGCTAATATCGTAGTCCGTAATCGGCACATCGTTGACGATGATTTTGATCGCAGCATAGGAAGGGGTGGCCAGCGGTGCTGCCAGCATCAAAGCTAGTCCAAAGATAACCGGAACGATACGAAGTCGCATTTAATAACCATCCGTGCTGGCTTGAGGCCAAACCGAAGTTTGTTGTTTTGAGGCATGATGTTTCGCATATCATGCCCGAAATTTCAAAGGTTCCGCGCATCATGCGTTATTTCGTGGCGGCATGATGGCCTGTAGCCGGCGATCAAGATTAGTTGAGTGCGCCGCTGGAAACCTGGGTCGTGCCGATGGTCCTCAAACCGATGCGGAAATAGAGCGTCCGGTTGACTTCATCGCCATCGTTGCGGCTCCGGTCCTCTGCATAAGTAACTGACAGGGAAAAGCCTTCGTCGTCATACCCGACACCAAGACCGTCCTGCACGATGTTGCTGTTTTGCAGATCGTACCGCATGGACCCGAAAATGCGCCAGTTTTCTTCCAGACGAAGACTCGCGGACCCAAGCAGTTCCTCGCGCGGATCATCGATACCGACATCCGGCTGTGCGTTCAAGAACGCATAGGCGAGCGAAGACACCACCGGACCGTAGATGCCGCTGGCCTGCGCCTGTAGCCGGTTTACGGAGAAATCTTCCTTGTCGAGCCGAGCCTGGGCACCGACCTTGATGCCGTATTGCGTGTCCAGATAAAGGCTGCCGACGTAATCGGACAAAGTGGTTTCCAGACCGGAGTCCTCTGTCGCACCGAGAATGTCGGGAATGGCATAGGAGTTGTCACCGGCAAGCTGATAGGACCGACCGAACAGGCCGCTCACATAGTAGCCGCTATCCAGCTGCAGCTTGTAGTTCAGGCCGACGTTCAGACGCGTGCCGCCTTCGGCGCGGTCGAAGCCGGAGAATTTGTCATAATCGAACAGGGTCGTCGTGTCGAAGACGATGCTCTGTGCGTCGTCGTTCGGCAGTTCGCCGATGCGCTGTTCGTTCGGGCGCGCGACAATCTGTGCCACAGGTTCGAGAATCTGATTGCCGCCGTCAAATGTCGCAATGAAAGGATAGCGGTATTCCAGACCGATCGCCGGCATCGCACGACCGACAAAGCTTTCGCCGGACAAGGCGGTCACGTCGGAATCGGGGGAGGCCAAAAAGAACAGATCGCCGCGCATATAGGCAAATGGCGTGAAGGACTGGCCGAGCGGATCGATAAACGTGCGGCGCCAGTTGCCCTTCAGGGATACGCGCGAGAAGGTGCCGTCAACGCCACGGAATTTTGCTGTTGATCCACCATCGATGGAAAACGCGTCCGTTTCATCTCGTGTCAACGAAGTGAAGTTGGCCGTCAGCGAGAGTTCCCCGGCAAGGATCGGGTCCGCGAACACATAGTCATAATCGACGACTGGCAGAACGAGGGGCTGCTTGTCCTGCAAGGAACTGCCGACTGGAGAGAAGCCGTTGGCATTGAACTGGCTGTCCGTGTAGTCCTCCTGAGAGATCTGATAGGCATAGGCTTTCACCGACAGCGCATTACGGTCTGTCTTGCCGTCCAGATAGATCGTGGAGGTCTCGCCATTGTCGCCGAAACTGGTGAACGAGTAGTCCTCGAAGAACTGACGGTCGCTCTTGTATGTCAGGTTCCAGCCCAGGGTCCAGTCGCGTGCGATACTGAAGCTGGCCGTAGAGTTGACTGCACCGCGCCAGCGGTCATCCGCGCGATCAGTCGTGAAAAGGTCCGGTTGTGCCTGGAAAAGGCCCGCTGCCGACAAGCTGACTTCGCCTGCCGCGAACCGGTGCCGGTATTCGACATCACCGAACAAGCCCTGTTTCGTCAGCGGCGTCAGGATCGTGGTGACGTCGTAATAAGGGCTGAGAGCCCAATAATAGGGAACGCTGACGCCGTAACCGAGTTTGTCGGAAATAATACCGCTCGGCATCAGGAAGCCGGACTTTCGAGTCACGGATGGGTCCGGCATCGAAAGAAACGGCAGATACGCAATCGGCTTACCATAAACCTCGAAGGCTGCGTTTTCGAACCGGATGATCTTTTCCTGCTGATTGTGGATGATCTTTTCGGCTCGTACGCGCCAGAGAGGCGGTTTGTCCGGCGGATTGGTCGGTTTCGTGTAAACCGTGTAAACGCCGTTTTCGATGGTCGTAATATTGTTGCCTTCGCGCCGGGCCTGCTCGGCCAGGAAGCGCGTGCGCCGCGTTGTATCGATCTGCAAGGCGCGCGCAAAGCCTTCCGAGAAGTCCTCTGAAAGGACCATCTCTTCCGTACGCAGGACATTGCCGTCCGCTTCAATGAAGATCACGTTGCCCGACGCTTTGAGCTGCTGGCTCTTTCGATCGAAAACGATCTGATGCGCCTGGACTGTGCTGCCGTCGTAATAGACCTGAACATCGCCGGTCGCGACAATAAGGTCCCGGTCGAAATCGTAAGTGATCTCGCTGGATTCGAGCAGCAATTCTGCATCGGGATCAACGTTCCCGGCCAGACTGCTTGTCAGGTCCTGCGCGGCTGCAGGTGTTAAGTACCCATGGCAAAGGGTTGCTGCAATGGCACATACGCTTGCCGCAGCCAACAGTCTGCCCTTTTTGGCCCAAGTCTCTGTTCTCAGAAAAACAGGAAAAGTCATCGCTTTATCCGTCTTCCTGATTCAAGAGAATTGTCAAACCCATGAGTACTCCAAATATTCCCGGCGCCCATGCCGCCACCAAGGGAGGGACAATACCGGCGCCCCCGAAGTCCTTGGCAAGTTCGGTTAGAACGTAAAGCACGAACCCGGACAGGATTCCACCCAGAATCATACTTCCCAATCCGCCAAACCTCGAAACTTTAAGGGAAACCGCGGCTGCTATCAAAATCATAGCGACTAAAAGAAGCGGGCGTGCGAGCAGAGTCTGATACTGCAAATTGTACCTGTAAGCAGGTAACCCTGCGTTTCTGGCCAATTCGATGAAACGCGGCAAATTCCAGAACGAGATCGATTCGGGTGAGCCGATGCTCTCGCGAACTTCAGTTGCTGTCAGGAATGTGCTGATCTGATACTGCCCGTAAGGCTGTGGATCCTGTTCGGTCGTATAGACGATGGCATTGTCCAGATACCAGATCTGGTCTCCGAGCCGTGCTTCATCAGCCTCGATCCGCTCGCGGAAAGTGCCATCCTTGTCGAAAGTGAAAATGGTGACGCCCTTCAGGAGCGTGCCACCTTCCAGCAATCGCTTCGCAAGCAGCACCGATTCCCCGTCAAGGCCATCCTGGCGTACCCAGACGTCGTTTGAGGATTGCAGCAGGAAACTCTGTTCCGAACCAAACAGCCCGGCGGCTGCTTCGTCTGATTTCTGCTGAAACCAGACAGCGGCGGGGTTGTAGACCGTGATGGACAGGATGCCGAGGATGATCCCGACCAGGATCGCTGGAAGAGAAAACTGCCAGACCGAAATGCCAGAAGCACGTGCAACCACGAGCTCAAGCGCTCGGCTCAGCGTTACGAAGGCAGCGATGGCCCCGAAGAGGACGGTGAAGGGAATGACCTGCTCCAGAAGCAGCGGCACCCTGAGCGCGGAAATCATGGCAACGCGCAAGACCGAAAATCCTTCTCGGTCGCCGCCGCGCCGCACCAGTTCCAGAACGTCGAACAGATAGATCAGAACCGCCGCAAACAGGAAAAGACCGAGAATGGCTTTCAGAAATCGCCCGGAAAAATAGAGCGATAGTGTCCGTCCCAGGATCATGCGACACCCCCTGGTTTGCGTCCGTGGAAACGGTCGCTCAGAGCGTCGAGTTTATCCTGAACGGAATGCTGCAGATTGGTGAGCCAACGCGGCTGCGCGCCACCTTGCTCCCGGAAAATCGAGATAAGCGCAAGCACGGCACCGGAAACCGGAACGATATACAGCAGGCTGAGAAGCGCAGTGGAGCCGCCTGAAATTGCGGTAACGCCGAAGCCGGTCGTTCGCAACAGTACACAGGAGCAAATCGCACCAAGCACGGCAAACCCGCGGCCTTGGCGCGTAGTCCTGGCCTTGCCTAGAAACGCGAATACGATCAGGCCAAAGGCCAGGCAATAAAGCGGCTGGCTGAAGCGTTCGTGCAGTTCCTGCACCAGTTTGTCCGGATTCTTCAGCGCGTATTCATCGTGCCTGCCCGGCGACATCAAATTCAGGGTGCTTCGCTCGCTTGCCTTGAAGACAGGCTCACCGGCTTCCGGGATGAGATTTGAAAGATCGAACGCATAGGACTGGAAACGAACGATAGAAATATCGCCCTGCTGTTTCGGACGTCTTTGGATCGTACCGTTCTGCATCACGAGCAGCGTGCGGTCCGAGGCCTCCACGATTTGGCCGGTGTCGGCCTGATAGGTAAAGGCCGTCTCCGGATCACGCGTGTCGTGCATCAAGAGACCGTCAAGGGTGCCTTGGCCGGAGCGGTTGCGGATATGGAAAGTCAGCCCGTCCTCGACTGTGATGAAGCGGCCAGGCTTGACAATATTGGCGACAAGATCCGCGCGCACGCGCGTGATTTCGGTGCGCAGCTGGGCCAAGCCTGCCGGAGCCACATAGAGCGACATACTGGCGGTCAGCAGCATGACCACGAAGGCGAAGAGCATGACCGGCTTCAGAACAAGAAACCTGGAGCCGCCGCTGGCGTCGATGACGATGAGCTCGCTGTCTCCGGACAGGGAGTTGAGAACGAGGATCAGGGCGATCATCAGGGCGAACGGGGCAACAATGACGATCAGGAAGGGCAGGGCAAGCATCGTAATGCCGATGAACTGGACGATGGTCTGACCCTTGGAGGTCACAAGGTCCAGTTGTCGCAGGGCCTGGGTTGCCCAGACCACACCCGTCATCGCTGCAATCGTGAGGGTGAAAGCATAAGCGGTCCGGCGAATGATGTAACGTTCAAGCGTTTTCATAACAGTGCCGGTACATGTCCCTGCAAAAATGACGATAATCGGCCTGGGACCGAATAACACGGAATGTGGTGAATGGCCCATGAATAAGAATGGTTAATATACATTAATTTTTGCTGCTCTTGCCGAAAAGCTGTTGAAACCCCATGCTTTGACAGGAAAATCACAATTCAGGGGATAGGGCGCTTTTTCTTTCCACCGCCCAACTGCTCCAACCAGAAAACCAACAGGACCGAAGCATGACCAAGCTTGCAAAACTGAATTTCTCCAAGGCTGAGGCGCCGCAAGGCGGAGTGGCCGTAATCCTGGCCGGGACCGACCTCAGCCTGGGCACGGTTGCAGGGGAGGTTGTTGCGGGCATCGAGGGCGGCTTGCAGCGTCCTGCCGGGATCGCAGGTTTTTCAGGAAAGAAAAAGACAAGTCTCGATCTGGTCGCGCCCGCCGGGTCGGGTCTCGACCGCCTGATTGTTTTTGGTGTCGGCGATGCTGCGGAGTTGACCGGCGATGACTGGCGGGCTTTCGGCGGCGCGGTCTTTGCCGAGCTGCAGAAAACAAAAGTCGATGCAGCAACAGTGCTTCTGGACTTGCCGGATTCTGTGGACCCGTCCGGCGCAGCGGCAGCCGAATTTGCCATGGGCACAAAGCTCCGCGCCTACGCCTTCGACACCTACAAGACTGTCAAGAAAGACGATGACAAGCCCAGGAACATGAAGGTGACACTGTCCGTTGCCGATCCGAAGGTGTCGAAAAAAGCCTGGTTCTCTGCCGAGGCCATTGCGGACGGCGTGATTCTGGCCCGTGAACTCGTGAATGAGCCTGCAAACGTGCTGGGGCCTGTAGAGTTTGCCGCCAAAGCCAAGGAGCTGGAGGCGCTAGGCGTCGAAGTCGAGGTGCTCGGCGAAAAGGAAATGAAGAAGTTGAAGATGGCGGCCTTGCTTGGGGTTGCCCAGGGCTCGACTCGCCCACCCCAACTGGCCGTGATGCGCTGGAATGGCGGCAAGAAGGGAGAGGCTCCAGTCGCTTTCGTTGGGAAGGGCGTGGTGTTCGACACCGGTGGTATTTCCATCAAGCCGGCCGCGGGCATGGAGGAGATGAAGGGCGATATGGGTGGCGCTGCAGCCGTCGTCGGCGCCATGCACGCGATTGCAGGCCGCAAGGCCAAGGCAAACGTGATCGGCATCATAGGTCTCGTCGAAAACATGCCGGACGGCAATGCGCAACGCCCCGGCGACATTGTCACCGCCATGTCCGGAACCACCATCGAGATCCTGAATACGGATGCTGAAGGCCGTTTGGTCCTGGCAGATGCGCTCTGGTACACTCAGCAGAAATACAAGCCTGCGATCATGATCGATCTGGCGACGCTTACCGGTGCGGTTCTCGTTGCACTCGGCAATCTCAATGCCGGGCTTTTCTCCAACGATGATGGACTTGCTGAAAAGTTGCTGGCATCTGCCAAAGCAAGCGGTGAACCGCTTTGGCGCCTGCCGCTGTCCAAGGAATATGACAAGATCATCGACACGCCCAACGCGGACGTCAAGAACACCGGTGGCCGCTGGGCCGGATCCATCACCGCTGCCCAGTTCCTGCAGCGTTTCACAAACGACGTGCCCTGGGCGCATCTGGACATTGCAGGAACCGCATTTGGGGCGCCGAAAGACGATATCTGCCAGAGTTGGGCGTCAGGCTACGGCGTTCGTCTGCTGAACCAGCTTGTCGCAGACCACTACGAAGGCTGAGGCCAACCTTGCGCCCTTCCTGTTGTCTTTGCAGGAAGGGCCGCATCGAGTTTCATCCCCGACGAAGGCAAAGAAAAACCCGCCGTAAAAGGCGGGTTTTTCGAAATAGACTGTCGACCCTGGATCAGCAGGTCTTGTAGGTCTGGCAAGCCGTTGCCGGTTCCACCAGAAGACCGATACCCAGCGTCGCGCCTGCAACGACAGCAACCAACGCAAAAAACACAACGACACGCGCAAGCATTCACCAAATCCCCTTTTGCGCTGGCTCCCAGAACCGGTCACCAGCCAAATTACTGATCCATGGCCAAATCAGCTGATCATTGGATCGTCCCCGGAGACAAACCTAGCCAATCGACATTTTCGAAGGGTTAATGATACGAGTCTTGTGGCCTGTCCATGTCATGTTGTTCCCTGGGGGAATTTGGACACACGGGTGTTGCAGGCCTGCACCACATTCCGGTAGGCCAGTGGATAACGGGAAGCGAAAGTGCAAATGAAGCGTCGAAACAGGGTCAAGCATGAGCGTTGAAGTTGTATTTTATCACCTTTTGCACAAGCCGCTGGAAATGGCGCTGCCGCAGCTTTTGCAAAAGTGCCTGGAACGGGACTGGAAGGTCGTTGTCCAGACAGGAACCGCAGAGCGATGCAGTGCTCTGGATGCCCATTTGTGGACCTTTGCGGACGACGGGTTTCTACCGCACGGTACCAAGGCAGACGGGTTTGCCGAACACCAGCCGATTTATCTCACGTCAGATCAGGATAATCCGAACGAAGCCGATGTGAGGTTTCTGGTCGACAGGGCCACGCCACCCGCGCTGAGCGGCTACAAACGCGCAATCTACATGTTTGACGGCAACGACACCGACGCCGTGCAGGAAGCGCGTAGCCGCTGGAAAGACGCCAAGGCGGAAGGCTTCGAAATCGCTTACTGGCAACAGACCGAAGCCGGCGGCTGGGAACGCAAGGCCTAGGCTGAAACGGCGCCGGCGGTGAATGAGCATTTTAGGATAAGATCGGCCGTGTTGCTGCGCGTTGCCGGCAGTGGAGGAAAGTCTCATGAAGAAACTGAAAATGTCCTCGGCGGATATGGTTGCCAACGCCAGAGCCCGGATTGAGGAAGTCGACACCGATGCTGCCATTGCGCTGGTGGAAGACCCCGATGTCGTCTTCATCGACCTGCGAGATGTGCGCGAGCGTCAGAAACTTGGTTTCATTCCCGGAAGTGTTCATTGCCCACGCGGCATGATCGAATTTTGGGTAGATCCGGAGAGCCCCTATCACAAGGAGGTCTTCTCACAGAACAAACGCTTCATCTTCCATTGCGCCGCAGGCTGGCGCTCTGCGCTCACGGTCGCGATGCTTCAGGATATGGGGTTTGAGGCCGCACACCTGAAAGACGGTTTTGCAGATTGGGTAGAGCAGGGCGGTCCTGTCGAACAGAAAGACTGAAAATGTCGCCCCACTTCATTGAACTAGTTGGAAGTCGAGATCAGGCGCAACTCATCCGGATCGGTGTCTGACCCGTCTGGTCCGTTCTGGTCGTCGCCGGCGTTGGCGGTTTCATCGGGATCAAGAGGGTCTTCGCCCTCGTCCGGGGCTTCGGTCGCCTCGCGGATTTCATCAATCTTTCCGACATAGTCGCCAACACCGAGAACTTGCTTGGCCCAATCGAGCATTTCCTCGTCGACGTAGTCGTCGCCATATTCGCGGACACGGTTCTCGTTTGCCATCGCAAGCAGAGCGTCTTCAAGCGCTGTGTCAGAGATATCTTCGGAAAGTGTGTCCTGGGTGGTCTTTCCCGTTTGATATTGGCTTTCAGCCGTTTTGAAATCCGAATAGGCGTCGCTTTGCAGTGCGTTTTCAAGCGTCCGTTTTTCGGTTTCGAGAGCGGTCAGCTCGCTTTCCGTCAAACCGGTCGGATCGAGGCTTTCAAGTTCCGCAAGCCGGTCTTCAAGCTGTTGAGACGTGAGATCTTCGTAGGCAAAGCCATCAAAGCTTTCCACATCCTGCAACTGTCCTTCGAAAAAGGTGCGAGCCGTCAGAAAGTTCTGTTCGAGACCCTGCAAATCTGCGGAGAGCTGCTCGTAGGCGAGGCTGTCGTTAATATAGGCCTGGATGGCGGACAGATGCGGGTCGTTGGAATTGAGATAGGCGTGGTAATTCCGGTTCAGGGAATTAAGCCGGCCGAGCTTGGCATTGAAGTTCTTCGGTTTACCGGCGGGGCTTGCCTGCGGGGTTACCGCAATACTCGCCAGCGTCGCCCGCTCGGCCTTGGGAAGCCGGTGGCTCGTCGTAGCGCTCTTGCCCCTTGAGACGGTGTGACGCTTGCCGGAATTTTTTGAATTCTGGGTGCCGAAAACGGAATTCAGAAAGCCCCCGAGGCCTTTTCCATTCCCGTTGCCATTGTTCGATTTGGCCTGCTTTGAACCGTTGCCGCGGTTGAATATCCCAAGTCCCTTGTTGCCGTTGGAAGCGGAGTTGCCACCCCGGTTGGCGTTGCCGCTGTTGCCCTTGTTGCCGGAATTGCCCTTGTTACCGCCGCCGTTGCCATTTCCGCCGGAGTTTCCATTGCCACCACCGCCGTTTCCATTCCCGCCACCATTGCCATTCTTGGCAAAGGCCTTGTCCACGTGGAAAGAAAGCTGAGGTACATCCGGGGAAAGGGAAGGGGCAACCACGAGTGCAGTTGCACCAAGGAAAAGCGTGACGGTTCTGGAGAGAGGCATTGCATATCCTGATTTGAAGCGTGCGAATAATCGAACCTTGCGGAAACAATGGCGGCTATACCGTCAAGGTGCCGCCAGGTTCTGAATGTTCACTTACGACAACCCGTCAGAATTTAATTGGCTTCGCCTTCAGCCGAAATTTTCCGTCATGGCGCACCGCATTAGCTCAGGCGAGCAAGCAATTGCGGCAGCTTGCCGATATGGTCCAGCCGGTACAATCTGTCGTGACCACGGGGCTCATCCGCTTCTTCCAGCGCCCAGGTAAGCTCATAGGGGACATGGGCACCAAAAGCACCTGCCTCCAGAGCCGGCAGAATGTCCGACTTCAGCGAGTTGCCAACCATCAGTGCCTCGCCAGGGCCGCTGCCGTGGCGGGAAAACAGGGAGCGGTATGTCTCGTCGGTTTTTTCCGAGACGATCTCGATTGCATCGAAATAGACGTCGAGGCCGGAGGCTGTCACCTTGCGCTCCTGGTCGAACAGATCGCCCTTGGTGATCAGCACCAGCTTGAACGCCGACTTCACCGTCTTTAGCGTCTCTTCAACGAAAGGAAGCGGTTCCACCGGGTGTGTCATCATTTCGCGCCCGGCTTCCAGGATCTCGGCGATGACATCCGCAGGCACCTGCCGATCTGTCACTTCGATCGCCGTTTCGATCATCGAAAGGGTGTAGCCCTTCACACCGTAACCGTAATGCAGAACATTACGCCGTTCTGCGGCCAGCAAGCGGTCTGCCAGATGAGCCTTGTCGGTATAGTCGCCAAGCAGGGCCGCGAAGCGTTCTTCCGTCAGCCTGAACACCCGTTCGTTGTGCCAGAGCGTGTCGTCGGCATCGAAACCGAGTGTCGTGATCGTGGCCATCAGGAAGCCTCCTCGAATTCGGCGGAAAGTTCGAGCCAGTCCTCTTCGGTCTTGATCAGTTTTTTCTCGCAGAAGGCCCGTTCCTTGGCGAACTTGGCGGCCCGCTCTGGGTCTTTGGTAAAGAACTCCGGATCAGCAAGCGCATCGTCCAGCTTGCCGATCTTGTCCTGCAGGCGCTTCATTTCCTTTTCGGCGGCATCGATCTTCTGTTTCAACGGTTTCAGAAGTCCGCGTTTGACGGCAGCATCGCGGCGTTTTTCCTGCGCATTTGCCTTGTCGGCTTCCGCAGCGGCCTTGTCACGGGCTTTCTGAACCGCTTCGGGCCCCTGCAGGATCAGCCGACGATAGTCTTCCATGTCGCCGTCATAAGGCTCCACCTTGCCGTCGGCCACCAGCCAAAGCCGGTCTGCGCAGGCTTCGACGAGATGCCTGTCGTGGCTGATCAGGACAACGGCTCCCTGAAAGTCGTTCAGGGCCATCACCAGCGCCTCACGGCTGTCGATATCGAGGTGGTTTGTCGGTTCGTCGAGGATCAGCAGGTGCGGACCGTCAAAGGTTGCCAGTCCTAAAAGCAGACGCGCCTTTTCTCCGCCGGACAGGTCTTTCGCAGGCGTGTCCATCCGGTCGGTCGGAAGGCCCATGCGTGCAACGCGGGCGCGCACCTTTGCCTCCGGCGCGTCCTGCATCAAGGTGCGTACATGGGCGACGGCATTTTCCGCCGGTTTCAGCTCATCGAGCTGATGCTGGGCGAAAAAGGCGATCTTCAGTTTTGACGCCTTGGTGATCTCGCCATCCATGGCGCCCAGGCGACCGGAAATCAGCTTGGCGAATGTCGATTTGCCGTTGCCGTTGGCCCCCAGCAGAGCAATCCGGTCATCGGTGTCGATGTTCAGCGTCAACCGAGACAGGATCTTGGTATCGCCATAGCCTGTCGACACGTCTTCCAGTTTCAGGATGGGCGGGGCAAGCTGATTTTCCGGATCGGGGAAATGGATCGGTTTGCTGCTCTCGTCGGTGAGGGCGGCTATGGGCTGCATCTTTTCCAGCATTTTCAGCCGGGACTGAGCCTGCCGGGCCTTGCTGGCCTTGTAGCGGAACCGGTCGACAAAGGCCTGCATGTGCTTGCGCTGGGCGTCCTGCTTTTCCTTGGCCTTTTCGGCCAGGATCATCGCTTCGCGCCGTTGCCGGTCGAAACTGTCATACCCGCCGGAATAGTAGGTCATCTTGCCCCGGTCCAGATGGACGATGCTGTCGACGGCCTTGTTCAGAAGGTCTCTGTCATGGGAGATCAGAAGCACCTGATGCGGGTAGCGGGCAACATAGTTCTCCAGCCACATCGTGCCTTCCAGATCGAGATAGTTGGTCGGCTCGTCGAGTAACAGAAGGTCAGGTTCGGAAAACAGGACAGCTGCCAGGGCGACACGCATGCGCCATCCGCCGGAAAAGGATGAACAGGGCCGCTGCTGTGCGGCAGCGTCAAATCCGAGACCGGACAAAATCGCGCCGGCCCTGGCCTCGGCCGTGTGCGCACCAATGTCGGCAAGCCGGGTGTGGATCTCGGCGATCCGTTCCGGATCAGTCTGCGTTTCTGCTTCCGCGAGCAATTGGCTGCGTTCCTTGTCCGCGGCCAGCACGACTTCCATCAGGGTTTCTTCCGTGCCGGGTGCTTCCTGCGCGACCTGACCGATGCGCGCACGCTTCGGGATCTGCACAAAGCCGGTCTCGGTGGAAAGATCTCCGGTGATGATCTTGAACAGCGTTGATTTGCCGGCGCCATTTCGGCCGACAAGACCGGTCTTGGCCTTGCCGGGAAGTGTAACGCTGGCTGTGTCGATCAGGAGGCGATCTCCGATCCGATATGTAAGGTCCGTAATCTGCAACATAAGGCGGATGTTTGGCGGAGCGCCCTTAAGGATGCAAGTGGAAACCGGAACGAAAAATCGTTCGGGCGGCGGGCTGTGGCATTGCTGCACTTTTGAGCCCGCCGCGCCCTGTCTCAAGGCTCCAGGAAGCCAAGAATTTCCATCAGGATACGTTGATGCTGCTCTTCGCGTTCCTTGCTGCCTTTGATGCAGACGATTTCGTCGCCCGGCTCATATTCTTCCAGGATGGCAAATCCTTCCGGCTTGCACACACCCATGAAGTCGAAATGCCCGGCATCAGCCATTTCCACATGACGGACCTTGTCGGCGGGCAGGGCAGCGGCCAGCGCACGCGACTCGACTTCCTGGTTCAGCATGTCGGCACGCTGCGAACCCAGTACGAGAACCGGAATGTCTATGGCGCTCAGGCTGTCGCGTGAAAGGACCGGCGTTCCACCAAGATCCAGGCTGATGACCTTGGTCAGCCGCAGGTCCTTTCGGGATTTTGCCATCTCGTTCCGGTCGGCCTCCGTTTTCGCGACGGACCAATCCGTCAGCACCTGGCAGGCCGTCGGCAGTGCCTCACCCGAACACTCGCGCTCATACCGGTCAGGCTCGAATTCAGCGCCAGCCAAAAGCAGGACTGTGAAGCCGCCAAGGGAATGGCCGGCCGCATAGATCCGTTCCGGGTCGATACTGTCCTTGTAGGGGCTGTCCTCGATCAGGAAGCTGATAAGGCGAGACAGGTCGACGGGCCTGTCCCAGAGTTTGCGGGCCTGGTCAGGATCGCGCAGGAACGAGCTGGTCCCCGGATGGTTGACCATGGCAACGAAATAGCCGTGACGGGCAAGTTCAGAACCAAGCCAGGCCTGGTTTAACGTGTTGCCGTACATGCCGTGCGATACGACGACGAGCGGAAAAACGCCTTCGGCGGCTTTACCGTCAGGATCGGCCAGTGCCATTTGCCAGACCTTGCTCGTGTCTGCCCGGGGCAGGATGTCTGGCGTTGCGGTTGGATACCAGAGGTCACCTTCAAGGGGCCGGTCATTGCGCGCGTCCTCGACGGTGATCTTGGTGACACCCGGCCCGTAGCGAAGTGTGTCCTCGGCAAGTGCGCCTGTCGCGAGACCGAGAGCACCGGCAAGTGACACGGCAAGCCTGAGCAGCCGGATGGGCCGAACGAGACGGTTGGATGACGGATACATGGAACCTCCAGGGGTGTTAGCAGGAAGTCCTTGAGATGCGCTTCGCCAGATCTGTTGACAATTGCCTCGGAGGCGATGTCCTGTCCTCAAACGTGATAAAGGACAGGAGCTACAAGGTGTTTTGTCACCACAGCCGAGCGCGTTGAACCAAAGATGATCAGCATTCCGGTGTCTTTCCTGCTTGCCGCATTGTTCGGAGGGCTCGCCTTGGCGACCCTGGCCTGGCGGTCTCTGCCTGGACGGGCACGCGGAATGTTTGCCGGCGTGTTTTGCCTGATGGCGATCGAGGCGTCCTTGGTCGGACTGCGCTTCGCCTATGGGCATTTCGAGTTTCTTGCGGTTCAACGGGTTCTGCCCGTGTGGATAGCGCCGCTCATTTATCTGGCCTTCGTTTCCCTCACGGTCCCCATCGAAAAGGCCCGGCGACTGATTGTATGGAACCTTGGGGCGGCGATCATTGTAACGACTGCCTTGTATGTGCCGGTGCCGGTGACGGGATATGTCGATGGAGTGATCGGGATGAGCTATGCGGTCTATGCGCTGGCTCTCGCACGGATCTGGATCAACGGGCAGGACGTCTTTGTTGAAGCGCCGACCAACATGGGTGGCCTGCTGCACAAGCTGCTTCTCTTCTCCATTTTGGTCATTGTGGCCACGATTCTGATCGATGCTCTCGTTGCCTATCTGTTCGCGCAAGAAAGACAGGGGGCAGCAGCTCTGGCAATTTCAGGGGCAAGCCTGTTTTTCCTGGTGCTTGCAGTTGGGGCCGGTATCGGATTTCTGGGCACCCGGTTTAGGCAGTCCAGGGATACCGGGAAAGAGTTTGCTGCAAGCGATGCGCAGCAGGCAGAACTGGTTGAATCTGCCAGAAGGGTTCTGATCGCTCAGGAGTTTTTCAGAGATCCTTCGCTGACACTCACTCGGTTGGCCCGCCGGGTCGGTGTTCCGGACCGAGATCTTTCCAGGGCTGTCAACGCGGTGGAAGGTGTCAACGTCAGCCAGTTCGTCAATCTGGTGCGCCTTGAGGAAGCCGCCCGGCTGTTAGCCTCGACCGATGACCCTGTCGGCCGGGTCCAGGAACGGGCCGGGTTTCTCACCCGATCGAACTTTTACCGGGAATTCCAGAAGGCATATGGCGAAGCGCCTGGCGCTTACCGCAAGAAGGCTCAGTCCGCGTTCTGAGCGTTTTCGTCCACCTCAGGTACGCTTAGATAGAGCTCTGCCAGGCCGGCGAGCAACTCGTGGCAGAGGATCACTTCACGTGTATCTGGATCCCAAAAGGCATTTTCCTCGCCGCAGGCAGCCGAGCGGAAGGTGACGGGCCTGGGTAAATCGTAAAACGTGTCGAATTCCCGGGCGACCAGTTCCATCAGGCCGCTTTCCTTCAGAAACAGGGCCATGGTCTCCATATCGCGGGACGCCGGATCATGGACAACCTTGATCTTGCCGCCGGGTGTATCGCTGTCCCTGAGGTGGGGATCCGTTACGGCCTCCCAGGAGCCAGACGCCTGGTCGTAATCGAAGGCACAGCTTTCGATCCGCTCCTCAGGCAGCTCCAGGTCCCTGGCGAGATCCAGAAAGGCATCTTCGTCGACCCCCACCATCAGGCACAGCATCTTGTAGCCGCGTTGCAGGTCCAGATCGTGTTCGTCGTAGAAAACGAGATCGTCGTAATTCTCGTCTGCGATCAGGAACCAGCCGATCATCGCCTGCGTGAGATAAAGGTCCATGTCGCCGGTGTCCGCACCGAGCATGGAAATGGTGGCCAGATTATCGACCGCATCCTCTTCCTGCGCCAGCACGGGAAGTTCAAGCTCCGAAATCAGCATGTGTCCGCTCTCGTGGTAGAGCGTGAACAGCGTGTTGCCGGAAACGAAGACGAAGAGCTCTTCGAGCTGTTCGGGGGAAAGAGCCGCAAGCTTTTCTGATAGAGTGCGAGCGGTTTGCGGGGTGTCGCTTTCCGTTGTATTGGCCTCTGCCGGCCCGGCAGCAAAGCTGAGCCACAGCGATGCGACTGCGGCGAAAAGGAGCGTCGGCAAGAGCGCGAAGCGTTCGACCATGGTGTCATTTCCTGAAAAGAGCGCCGCGAACCGATCGCGCAGCTTTGCCTTTGCGAGCCAACTTAGGCAGCCGTTGAAATGTTTGCCAGCACCGTATTCAGACACATACCGGTTACTGACATCAAAATGTCATGACCAGGCCCCCTTGCGGGCGTGGCAGTGCCCCGGTATTAAGGCCGCGAAATTCTAGAAATCCGGAACCGGCACTCCGCCGGTCCGCTGCTGAAACGAGAAAGATGAAACCATGGCGATTGAACGCACGTTTTCCATGATCAAGCCGGACGCCACCAAGCGTAACCTGACCGGTGCCATCACCGCCAAGCTCGAAGAAGCCGGCCTGCGCGTTGTTGCGTCCAAGCGTGTTTGGATGTCCCTGCGCGAAGCAGAAGCATTCTATGCGGTTCACAAGGAACGTCCGTTCTTCGGCGAACTGACCGAGTTCATGTCTTCCGGCCCGACCGTCGTTCAGGTTCTGGAAGGTGAAGACGCCATTGCCAAGAACCGTGAAGTCATGGGTGCAACCAACCCGGCTGACGCTGCAGAAGGCACGATCCGCAAGGAATACGCGCTGTCCATCGGCGAAAACTCCGTTCACGGCTCCGATGCGGCTGAAACCGCTGCCGAAGAAATCGCCTTCTGGTTCTCCGGTGTTGAGCTCGTCGGCTAAACTTCGGACAATCAATTGACTTCAAAGCCGGTCCTCAGGGGCCGGCTTTTTCTGTTTTTCGGCCTGCCTCCCGTTACATCGCGTTACACTTTGATGCGATTGCTCGACAGCTTCTCGCTCTCTTAACCGCCATACTCTGCTCGTGGGCGAAGAGATCGGGAGAAAGCGATGCGCATATCCATAGCGCTTGCCGGAGTGTTGATTGCAGCACCGGCTGCCGCGCATGACAGCACGGCACGGCTGGCGGGTGAAGAAACCGTCGAGCATGCCCATGCCCTGGAGGAAGTCTGGAACTTGCTGGTGCCGAAGGCAGAAGCCTCGGCCGACATTTCCGTTGAGGGGAACTACCGCCATATCCACGGCAACGGCTATCCGTCGAAACCGCCTGGGCAATTTCCCAACCGTGGCAACCCGCACACAATTTCAAAGAAGAACTACAATCTGAAAGTCCCTTTGGTTCCACACAGGAACGCCAGCGCGACCAAGGCACAAGGTGCGGTCTTCGGCATCGCCGTGAACGGTGTTGTCATGGACCCAGGTACGGCTGAGTTCTGGCAGAACGACCGGCGGTCCGGGTGGAACTACGAGGCGCTGGGCGGTGGTTGCAAGCTGGGGCTCGACCAATACAACGCCCATGTCCAACCGGATGGAACCTACCACTATCACGGCATTCCGACCGGGGTCATGGCTTCGGAAGAAGGCAAGTCGGTTCCAGCGTTGCTTGGCTTTGCCGCCGACGGCTTTCCGATTTACGGCCCATATGGCTATTCCGATCCTCAGCGGAAATCGGGTCTGAAAAAGTTGAAGAGCAGCTACAAGCTGAAGTCAGGCAACCGGCCAGGTGGGCCGGGCGGGCGCTACAATGGCAAGTTCACGCAGGACTGGGCCTATGTTGCCGGTGCAGGTGACCTCGACCAGTGCAACGGCCGCTTCGCGGTTACGCCGCAATACCCCAGGGGCACCTATCACTATGTGCTCACAGATATGTTTCCGTTCATTCCGCGCTGCTGGATGGGTACTCCCGACAGCAGTTTTCTGCGCCTGAAGCGTGGTGGTATGCGGGGAGAGCTTCAAGACGAAAGCGATCGTCCAACGATCGACTTTGCCGCGCTGTCGGACAATCGCGATGCTGCCGTAACGCTTGTCCAGGCCCAGGGCGGGAAACCGCCGAGGTTTCTGCCGGGAGGTCGTCCGCCGCCACCGGGGCAACGACCAGGATTGGGTCCGCGCAACGGCGGCCCGCCACCCGGCGGGCGGCCGAATGCAGGACGAGGAGGACGGTCTCCCTGTAGCGGCAGTTGATCGGAAACAGAAAGTGCGTGGCCATCACGCACTTTTTTTGAAAGAATAACATTCAAAAATTCGAACATAATGAAGAAAGGGAAGAACATGAAAACGATCACTCTCGGAGCCGCTCTTTTTCTGGCAATCTCCAGCGCTGGATGGGCCGCAGAAGGCCCGGGCTCTCACTTCGTGGAAAACTGGGACCTGGATGGCGACGGGGCCGTGACGGCTGAGGAAGCGCGTGAACGGCGCAGCGATGTCTTTGCCAGCTTTGACGCCAATGAAGATGGTTTTCTGGATGCAGAAGAATACGTCCTGTTCGATGAGGCAAGAGCGCAGGACCAGGCCGCGAATGAACCCCAGGGAATGGGGAGGGGCGCTGGCAACCCTGCAAACGGCATGGCGCTGGACGTCAATGATACCGATGGTGACGGCAAGGTCTCCGAAGCCGAATTCCTGAATAACGCACAGGCATGGATCGAATTGATCGACCGCAACGGCGATGGTGTCGTGACCACGGCGGATTTCGGTCAGCGCAGGTGATAATTCCCGCTCCGATAGCGGGTAAAAGCGGCCATCTGACTTGACAGGTGGCCGCGCTGGGGGAACCTTGCCGGGCTCACGTCCGAGAAAATTCAGTAAGGCATCATGAACCAGCAGCCGCCCAAGAGCACTTTTTCCGCCTGTCCGCACGATTGCCCGTCGACCTGTGCGCTCGAAGTGCATTTCTATCCGCATGGCGACGTGCGCCGGCTGAATGGTGCCAAGGACAATGCCTACACAGCAGGCGTGATCTGCGCGAAGGTCGCCCGCTATCCCGAACGGCTCTATCATCCGGACCGCCTGCTGAAGCCGCTGCGGCGCACCGGCAAAAAAGGAGAGGGCCGGTTTGAGGAAATCTCCTGGGATGCGGCGCTTGACCTGATCGCCGAAAAGTTTCTGGCAGCTGAAGCTGAATTCGGCGCCGAAAGCGTCTGGCCATATCACTATGCCGGAACGATGGGCATGGTGCAGCGGGACAGTATTCATCGTCTGCGCCATTCCAAGGGCTATTCACGCCAGTTCGACAGTTTCTGCACCAACATGGCCTGGACGGGATACGTCGCCGGAACCGGCAAGCTGGCGGGTCCCGATCCACGTGAGATGGCGGTTTCCGGCCAGATCGTCATCTGGGGCACAAATCCGGTTGCGACCCAGGTCAATGTCATGACCCACGCCATAGCCGCCCGTAAGAAGCAGGGGGCACGCATCATTGTCGTAGACGTCTATGAGACCGAGACGATGAAGCAGGCGGACGTGGGCATCATCCTGAAACCCGGCACGGACGCTGCACTTGCCTGTGCCGTCATGCATGTACTCTTCCGCGATGGCTACGCTGATCGGGACTATCTGGAAACCTACACCGACTGCCCGGCCGAGCTGGAAGCGCATCTGAAGGCGAAGACACCGGAATGGGCGGCGAAGATTACAGGGCTGGAAGCCTCCCGTATCGAGGAGCTGGCGCGCCTGATCGGGACAGTCAGGAAGACGTATTTCCGGCTCGGCTATGGCTTCACCCGGTCTCGCAACGGGGCCGTCGGCATGCATGCCGCCAGTTCCATTGCCGCTGTCACCGGTTGCTGGAAGGAAGAAGGCGGTGGCGCCTTTCACAACAACGGTGCCATTTATCAGCTCAACAAGGAAATGATTGAAGCCGGCTCACTGAAGGACCCGACGGTTCGTACCCTTGATCAGAGCCTCGTCGGACGCATTCTGACCGGCGACGAGGCGGCGCTGCTCGGCGGTCCGCCTGTAAAGGCGATGCTCATCCAGAACACCAACCCTGGTTCCGTGGCACCGGAACAGGAACTGGTAAAGCAGGGCTTCGCCCGCGAGGACCTCTTCACCGTCGTCCACGAGCACTTCCTGACAGAAACGGCGCAGATGGCCGACATTGTGCTGCCGGCAACCCAGTTCCTGGAGCATGACGACCTTTATAAAGGCGGCGGTCACCAGTATCTGATGCTGGGTCCCAAAGCGGTGGAGCCGCCTGCGGGTCCAAGAGAAAACATATTTGTTATCAATGAGATTGCCAGGCGCGTTGACTCAAAATCTCACCCCGGTTTCGATATGAGCGCGCGCGATCATATCGACTGGCTGTTGCGCAATTCGAACTATGGAACGCTTGCGGACCTTGAGGCTGGAAAGTGGGTCGACCTGCAGCCCGATTTCGAAACGGCGCACTACCTCAAGGGGTTCGGCCATGCCGACGGCAAGTTCCACTTCAAGGCCGACTGGGGGCGTTCTTACTCGCCCAACAAGCCGGAAGACGGCACTGCTTTCGGCCCATGGCAGACGATGCCGGAGCTGCCGGACCAGTGGGACAGCATCGAACTTGCCGACGAGCAACATCCGTTCCGTCTTGTGACATCACCGGCGCGCTCGTTCCTGAATTCCACGTTCAACGAGACCGACAGCTCGAAAAAGAAAGAGGGCCGTCCGGAAATCTGGCTGCGTCCGGAAGAGGCAGAGCGCTTCGGCATTGAAGATGGCGCCAAGGTGAAGATGGGCAACCGGCGGGGTGTCGTAACACTGCATGCGCGGCATGTCGCGACCGTCGCACCGGGCACCGTAATTTCCGAAGGCATCTGGCCGAACGACGCCTTCGAGGATGGGCGCGGCATCAACACGCTCACCGGCGCCGACCCGGTGGCCCCTTATGGCGGCGCCGCCTTCCATGACACTGCTGTGTGGGTGAGGGCGGTTTGACGTGGCAGCCGGTTTGTTCGCAGATCGCGGCCCATCCCTCGAGACGCGAGCAAGCTCGCTCCTCAGGATGAGGCGGAAGTGCGTTCAGACGTAAGCAGAGCAATACATTCATCCTCATCCTGAGGAGGTGCGAAGCACCGTCTCGAAGGATGGGGCACTTGCTCCATAGCCTCTCGAATTCAGAAAGGAAAAGGCGGTGCATCGCTATCCGATGTCACCGCCTGCCTCGAAAAATTCAGATCCTTGCCCGGCTTGGGGCGTCCAGACGTCAGACCTGGTTTTCCGGGGATTGAGAATCGGGTGTGACCAGCCGGCCTTCTTGCGCCTTGTAGAAAAACTGACTGGAGACCAGCCATCCCTTGAGTGGTCTTAGCATTGGGATGCAGGTCACGAGGATCAGTGGCAAGGTCGTTACCAGATGCACCCAGTAGGGCGCGGTGAAGGCGATTTCGAGCCAGATCGCAAAGGCGACTGCCGGAATGCAGCCAAAGCAGATGACGAAAAACGCCGGTCCGTCCGCAGGGTCGGCAAAGCTGTAATCAAGTCCGCAGTGTTCGCATTTCGGCTTCAGCTTCAGGAACCCGTCGAAGATGGAACCTTCGCCGCAACGCGGGCAGCGGCCTTTGATGCCGGTCTGGATCGGCGGAATTTTCGGCCAGCTTTGTTCAGTTGTCATGGAACACCTTTTCCTGCGAGAGGTCTTCCGGGAAGCGCCGGAGACGTTGATCCAGTCAATTTTTAAATGATTGGAATTATTTGCAGTCAAAGATAGCGCAAATTGCCGCTATAGCAAGTCGCTCACCTGCGGCAGATTGGCCGGGGGGATACGCAGTCTTTCTGTTTTCGCTCAGAAGTATGTGGAGGTCCTATCCGGTGTTGAGGCCAGTGCCTGGGAGATGACCCTGAGCGCGCTGTCGATCTGCTTCCGGTCATGCGGCCCACCCAGGCAGAGCCGGACGGCTTCGTCTGCAGTGCCGTTGATCGTGAACGCATCGCTTTCGACAACACCGACCGGCTGGTTGCGCATCTGGCTGACAAAGGCCGCGCGAGACCAGCCATTCGGCAAGGTGAGCCACAGATGAAAGCCGTCCGGGTCGGCTTCGGTCTGCAGGCCTTTCAAGTGTCGTGCGGCCATGTCCTGCCGGGCTGTGCTTTCGTTGCGGATGTGCCGAAGTAACGCCTTAGCGGTGCCGTCCTCGAACCACTGAGTGGCGAGGGCTGTCGTGAGCGGCGAGACCATGACGCAGGAGGTGCGCTGCGAGCGGGCAAATTGCCAGGCCGCACTGCGGTCGGGAGCAAGGACGTGGGCCAGCCGGAGGCCAGCGCCGACGCTTTTCGAAAGAGAACCGATGTACCAGGTTATGTCCGGCGCGAGGGCGGCAATTGGTGGCATTTCCTTTCGGCTGAGCTGACCGTAGGGGTCGTCCTCCAGAATAGGCACGCCGTGGCGCTGTGCGACGGCCGCAAGGTCGCGGCGCCGCTGCTCTGAAAGGGTTCGGGTGGTCGGGTTGTGAAGCGTCGGATTGACATAAAGCGCTTTCAAACGTCCATCCCGACAGGCGTCCTCAAAGGCGGCGGGGTCAATACCTTCTTCATCGGTTGGCAGCCCTTGCAATTCCAGGCGGAGTTGACCGCAGATGGAGCGGATCCCTGGGTAGGTCACAGCTTCACAGGCGACCCTGTCGCCCGGCTCGCAGAGCGCTGCAAGGATATTGGCAAGGGCCGCCTGAGCGCCCGGGGCATACAGAATATCTTCCGGCGAAGGCTTCAGGCCGACGCCGGCAAGCCAGCGTGCAGCCGCCTGCCGGTCCGGGTCTTTTTCGGTAAAGGTCTGATACCGCAATAGCGGGATGAGGTCAGCTGACAGCGCAGCGACGCCTTCTCGCATGCGCGTGATCAGGTTCGGATCGCTGACTTCCGGCGCCAGGTTCATTGAAAAATCGGGTGGCGACTGACGTCTGATATCGCGTGCCGCAAGGCCGCTGCCCGGCAGTCCACGGCTCAGCAGACCGTCGGGATTGGTCACGAAAGTGCCGCTGCCGACCATGGAGGAAATCACACCGCGACGCCGCGCCTCGGTATAGCCGCGGGCAACGGTCGTGAAATCCAGCCCCAGCCGGGCCGCCAGCTGGCGTTGCGCGGGCAACCTGTCTCCCGGCGAAAGGCGTCCGGCGCGGATATCCGCTTCTATGGCGTCAGCGATTGCGGCGTAGCGCGGGGCATTGCTGGCAGAAAGATCCGGGCACCATTCGGTCATGAAGGATTGTCTTTCAAATTGACTGGATAATGACTGTATACAGAGCAGGCATCAAATTGTCATCAGTCATTCGCACCAGCTGTGGCCCCTGTGGGAGCACACATAGCAACGACGACCATCGAAGCACACGCCGCCGGAAAACTTCGGACGGTTCAGCGGGGACGCAAGAGGTCCCCTTGCGGATGTGTGTTCTGCGGGCAATGGACCACCAAAGTCTGATATGTCAGCCCTGGTCCAGCACTTCCACGGCCAGAACGGTTGGCAGGTGGCGGGCGATTTCCTGCCAGCTTTCGCCTTCGTCGAGGCTCGCGAAAACTGAGCCCGAGTTTGTGCCGAAATAAAGCCCGGCGGGATCCCGCACGTCGCCGCCCATCGCCTGACGCAGAACTGTGAAGAAACAGGCCTCTTGGGGCAGGCCGTTGCGTTTGTCGCGCCAGGTTCGGCCGCCGTCTTCGGATTTCCAGACAGCGGCAGATGCGCCCGGCGGAAACCGACCCTCGGTGTCGCCATTCAGCGGCAATGTCCAGAGAGTGTCCGGATCCCGTGGGTGCACACGGATCGGAAAACCGAAGGTGGAAGGCAGGCCGTCGGTGATATTATCCCAGTTGAGGCCACCGTCCGAGGAACGCCAGACCCCGTGGTGGTTCTGCTGATAAAGCAGATCGCCGCTGCCTGGGCCACGCATCATGTTGTGGACGCAATGGCCCGTTTCGCCGTCACGCGGGGCGGCAGGGTGGTCGTGTCCTTCACAGGCAGCGGCGTTTGACAGCCGATTGCGCCGCTCCCACGTGACGCCGCCATCCTCGCTCGCGAAAACGCCGGCAGCGGAAATGCCAATCCAGAGCTTGTTCGGATTGTCGGGGTCGGAAACGATTGTGTGCAGAACCAGGCCTGCCGCGCCCGGGTTCCAGCTGTCTGCCGACGGGTGATTGGCGAGACCGTCCAGATGCGTGAAGCTTTTTCCACCATCCCGGCTGGCGAGAAACCGCGCCGGCTTCGTGCCGGCGTAGAGCGTTCCATGAGCATAGACAAGCGACCAGACCTGCGAGAAGTCGTCGCCGAAAGGCAGCTCCTGCGGTGTCCAGTTGAGAAACCTGGCCGTTTCGGGATCATTGGCGGCCCACTCGTCAATCGTGCCCTTGGTCAGCCGCGTGACTTCCCAGGTCTTGCCGCCGTCGACCGAGCGCCAGACGCCCGCACCGGACCATTCACCGCCGCCGCCGGCCCAGATCGTGCCTGTGTCCGCATCGCCGACCATATGATTGATCGGCCAGCCGTCACAGAACGGACCATTGACCTTCCAGCCATCCCGGTTGTTTCCGCCCTCCAGCAGAAACGCCCCCTTTGTGGTCCCGACAAGTACTGTTACACCCGAAGTCATGGTTCACCTCCTCGAGAGAGAAATTGAGATTACCACGAGTTTGTTGGGGAGTGGATGGGGTGCTTTGCACCTTTTGCGGGTGTTTTCGGGGGTGGGGAACTGGTCCTCTTGTACTTGCAAAACTGGATCTCCCTGCGGCGTTTGTGACGCGCTAGACAGACGGAGCCTGTCGGTAGCACACTGTCGGCACCTGCAAGCCATGCCCTTTCCGGAGTTGACCATGCCTGAAGACCTGAGCCGCTGGACCGCGCGTCCCCGGCCGGAGCACAAGCCGATAGAAGGCCGTTACGTTTCCCTTGAGCCGCTTGATCCAGAGCGTCATACGTCGGGTCTTTTCAAGGCCTCCAACTTGCCGGACGGCGATCAGAAATTCCGTTGGCTGCCCGAATATCCGCCCGAAACCGAAGCCGGATTCCGTCCCTGGGTGGAAAAGGTTGCGGCCAGCAAGGACCCGCTATTCTTTGCCGTCATTGACAGGGAAACCGGCACAGTGGCGGGGCGGCAGACGCTCATGCGGATCGATGCGGCCAATGGCGTCATTGAAATCGGCAATATCTATTGGGGTCCACTGATCTCGCGCAGGCGTGGAGCGACGGAAGCGCTTTACCTCTTCATGAAATATGTCTTCGACGATCTCGGCTATCGCCGCTTCGAATGGAAGTGCAACAACGAGAATCTGCCGTCCAAACAAGCCGCCCTGCGGTTCGGCTTCACTGAGGAGGGTGTCTTCCGTCAACACCTCGTGGTCAAGGGGCTAAATCGCGACACTGCGTGGTTCTCCATCATCGACAAGGAATGGCCTGCGCTGAAACAGGGCTACGAGGCCTGGCTGGCACCGGAAAATTTCGGGCCGTCCGGAGAGCAGAAACGCAAGCTCGGCGAGTGTCTTGCGCAAGCGGCGGCAAGCCGTCAATCATGAGTGAACGGCGTTCGCCGGATTCGCTTCACGAGACCTATCAATGATTTCCAGACATATCGGCATCCTGCAGCCCGGACACGCTCCAGACGAACTGGCAGAGAAGCTGGGCGACTATGACGCCTGCTTCCGGCAGTTGTTGGCAGATCGCGGATTTTCCTTCACGACTTATGATGTCGAGGCGGGTCAATTTCCGGAGGGACCGAACGATGCGGACGCATGGCTCATTACCGGGTCCCGTCATGGGGCCTATGAAGACCATGGCTGGATTGCGCCGCTGGAAGATTTCATCCGTGCCATCCAGCAGAGTGAGCGCCCGCTGATCGGCGTGTGTTTCGGACATCAGATCATCGCACAGGCTCTTGGTGGCCGGGTGGAGCGGTCAGAGAGAGGCTTCACCGCTGGTCCGCAAACCTATCACGGGTTAGGCCACGAGAAGCTGGTGCTCAACGCATGGCATCAGGACCAGGTGACCGAGGTCCCGAACGGGTTGGAGGTTGTTGCAAGAAGTGCAGGCTGTCCGATAGCCGGACTTCATCTGCCCGGCCGAATTCTGACCTGCCAGCCGCATCCCGAAATCACTCCGCAGTATCTTGGGAAGATCGCCGAACTGCGCGGACACGTGCTGAACGAGGCACAGCGCGTCGATCTGCCGAAACGGATCGAGACCATGCCACTTGATACGGATAAGGCGGCCGATCTTTTCGCACGGTTTCTGAAGGGGGAGGATCTCGGCGCGCTGATGCCGACTGCCATTGAAGCGTGAACGCCGCTACGGAGCGCTGGAACCGGTTGTGATGCGGGAAATCGCATAGGTAGAATATAATTCAAATTAAAACAATAAATTGAAATCCCCTGGCTTGCCGGTGTTAAATGAAGTTGCGGATCAGCATTCGCACATCATTGCAAACACGGGCATTTTGAGGGGCATCATGCGCAAGACCATTTCCACTGTCGACCGGACCGCCATCAGCGGATATCCGACCTATTGTGACGGTTATGCTCGGCCAGGAAACCTCGGCAACGGCTATGTTTCGGTGGTCAAGGTGGCCACGGGAACTGTCGAGAAAACGGACGATTTTCTGCTGGACGGTATTGTCGCGTACGACAGGGCCGAGGCAAATGACGCCTATATCGGCCAGATCAACATGGAAACGGCGTCTTCCTTCTGTGGTATCGCCGGGAACGTCTGGGGTTATGACCTTGCCTACAACAGCGCGCTCGACACGCTGAAACCCATGTTTAGCGCCAAGCAATATGACGGGTCGGAGTTGCCGGTCTATGACGCCGGGCCGCTCATCGATGCCGGTATCGCCCTGTTCGGAACGGAGCCGCACCGGCGCTTTCCGCCGGCCCCCGGTGCGCATGTCATCTGCGCCAACAAGAGCACCACAAACTTTCGCCCGCGGGACCGGGAGCCTGATCCCGACAAGGGGGAGGCCTATGGGGTGTGGTGCTACATCGCGCTGTCAATCACCCGCGACCGCTATAACTCTGCGGATCTGTTTATCGAGGATGCCGGAACCTGGACCAAGAACGACAACGAGACCGAGTTGAAGGCGTTTCTGGAGGAGCACCAGAAATCCGTGGCGTGGAGCATCGTTGCCTGCGGCAAGGACCAGTCCGTGCTCTATGACCGCACTTTCATGGCCTATGCCTACGTCATCATGCAGCCCGGCTTTGTCGGTACGGCGCTCACTGTCGCGCCCTATGTCACGTTGGCCCAGCGGGCAGTTCCAGCCCCGGGCTTCAACACGCTTTACGACCTGACCTTGAACGACTGGGAGCAGGCTGTCGGCCTGACGTGAGCCGGTCCTGTCCACCGGTCGGACGCGCAAAGGTTTTGTCCGCGAATGAAAAAGGCAATCGGACGGACCCGTCCGATTGCCTTGCTTGTTTCGACTGAAATGGAAGTGCTGGTGCTGTCTCAGTGGCTCTTTGTGGCGGATTTGCCTCTGACGAGCCGCCAGAGCGGCACGATCACCTTGGTGGTGATCGGGATCAGCACCATGCCGAATGCCAGGCCGAAGATACCGTCCAGGGTCGCGGTGACCGCCCAGGTGACGAAGCCTTGAGCGACGTGGGCCGCGTGCGCAACGTTGTGCGCGATATCATGGATGGAATCGTAGATCAGGCCGAAGCCCAGAACTTCCGTGCCATGAAGCACGATGGACCCGCCGACCCAAAGCATGGCAGCGGTGCCGACGATCATCAGCAGTTTCATGAAGCCGGGCATGGCTTTCACGATGCCGTGCCCAATGGCGCGGGTTACCGACAGGCGGCCATAGCGCGTCAGCATCAGGCCGAAATCGTCCGCCTTCACCAGCAACGCGACCGAGCCGTAGACGACGGCGGTGATGCCGATGGCGACAATGGCCAGGGCTGCCGCTTCCAGCCAGAGGGTGCTCTCCGGAATTTCCGAAAGGGCGATCGTCATGATTTCGGCTGACAGAATGAAATCGGTCTTGATAGCCCCTGACACCCTTTGTTCTTCCAGATGCAGGGGGTCGGCGACAAAGTCTTCGGGTTGGTCGGCGTCGTGATGGTGCGGCTTGAAGAGGTGGTAGATCTTTTCGGCGCCCTCGAAACACAGATAGGCGCCCCCCAGCATCAACAGGGGCGTGATGGCACCGGGCAGAAACTCGTTGAGGGCAAGACCGGCAGGCAGCAGAAAAAGCAGCTTGTTCTTGATCGAGCCCTTTGCGATGCGCCAGACAATCGGAATTTCGCGCGCTGGCGAAAAACCGGCGACATATTTCGGGGTGACGGCTGCGTCGTCAATCACGGCCCCTGCCGCCTTCGCGCCTGCCTTGGCCGCCTGGCCGATCACGTCATCTGCGGACGCTGCTGCGATCTTCGCAATTGCGGCAACGTCATCGAGAAGGGCAAGCAATCCGCTCATGGCAGCTCCAAATCTGTGTCTCTCCGGAGGGGAACCTTACATGGTTTTGTAGTCGGCGCTGCCAGGTTTCAATTTATCCACAATGCTGATGTGGCAGGTGCGGCATGGGTGCGGGCACGCGGACGTCATCGCCCCGGTACCGGGGTTGAGGTCAGGTGTCGGTGGAGGGGGTGGTGAGGCGGCTTCACCGGGCGCGGACAGCGCCAGGGGGGCTTATGAGAGGAAGCCAAACCAGCTCAGTCTCCGCACGCGGTGGAAGGCGCTGCGTCTTACGTCGACGCCTTCGTGGAGCAGTTGGTGCCGAGTTCCTATTGGAGCTTGCTATTCTGGTATGACAAATGGCGTGAAAAACCCTTGCCTTGCAGTCGGAAGGGGTTGGTAGAAAAATATATTACTAATAATTTTGATATGTAAATATCAGAAAAATATAGTGAAAATTTAGAAAATTAATGAAAATGACGCAGCGGCGTTGACATTGGTTAATTCTCTCAGTAGGTATTTCTTGGTCCAACAAATAAGCTGGACCGATTGGGCGGGATGCATTTTCAGGAACAGGTGATGGACGCGGAAACGGGTGAGGCCTTGATGCGGACTGGGCAAGCGGGTGGCTCCGCAGTGGACGCCGTCGTGCAGCAGATCCGGGGCCTGATCGCGCGTTCCGGGTTGACGGTGGGGGACAGCCTGCCGACCGAGCGCGAACTATGCGCCCAGTTCAACGCCAGCCGGAACACTGTGCGCGAGGCGATGCGTATCCTGAAGGCCTACGGGCTCGTGGATGTGCGGCCGAAAATCGGCGCCACCATCATCGACAACCGCATGTCGCGCGCCTTCGAGCTGTTTTCCTTCAACACCATGGAGCTGTCCCGAAAGTCCTTCAGCGATGTGCAGGCACTGCGCGGTCTGTTGGAGGTCGGCTCAGCCGAAATACTGGTCGACAAGGTCAACCGGAACGATCTTAACGAGCTTAACGACATCAACGCAGAGCTGGCCGCCAACCACGACCTGAACGAGGCTTCAGAGATCGACTACGCCTTTCACGTTCGTCTGGTCTCGATCCTCGACAACGCTGCCATTCTGGATGTCTACGCGGTCATGAAGCCGGTGATCCTGCGGATCATGCAAAAGGGCAAGACGCGCAGAACCTTCATGACCGAAACCTTCAGCGAGCATCAGGGCGTTATCGACGCTCTCGCGGCGCGCGACAGGCTGGCCTTTCAGTACCGGTTGCGCACGCATCTGATGTTCGGCGCCCGCCACTTCAGTCAGGAGACGGAAGCAACGGTCTGACAGGCTGGCAAGGAAGCAGGGAACAAAAAGCGGTGGCTGGACGCGTCGACCAGCCAAGAGGAGCCGCAGCTTGACGCAAGTACGGGAGGAAGTGCGATGATTAAGAAACTGAAAGTGACGACTGCGCTGGCAATGGCACTGCCGGCGTTTGTTCTGTCCTCGGCCATGGCCCTTGCCGGGCCGGCTGAAGTGTCCGGACCCGGTGTGAACCCTGAGTGTTTCGCACCTTGGTCGGCAGACACCAAATTCCTGCAATGGGACGCAAAACCCGGGCCGTACAGGGTTGCCGTCGTCAACGGCTTTGTCGGCAACACCTGGCGCATTCAGATGATCAAGACCGCAAAGGCCTTTGCAGAAGATCCCTCGCTGAAGGAAAAGATCTCGGACTTCAAGGTCGTCTCGACAGGCACGGATGCGCCGGCCCAACTGGGCGCCATCGAGGATTTCATCAACCAGGGTTACGATGCCATCGTCACCATTGCCGTATCGCCCGATGGATTTGACCGGGTCATCCGTCTGGCCGACAAGAGCAACGTCGTCATCGTTCCGTTCGACAACGTGCTCGACACCGACAAGGTGATGCAGGTCAACGAGGACCAGCTGAAGATGGGCCGCATGTGGGCGGAGTTCGCTGTCAACGAACTGAAGAAAAAGGGTGTCACTTCCGGCAAGATCCTTGAGGTGCGCGGGCTGCCGGGCAACTCTGTGGATCGTGACCGTTCCATTGGCATCAACGAGGTTCTGGATGCGTCGGGCGGCGACTGGGAAGTCGTGCAGGTCGTCGGCAACTGGGATGATGGCACCACCCAGAAAGTGGTTGCCGATGCGATTGCGGTTCACGGTGAGTTTGTCGCCGTTGTCGGACAGGGGGGCTCCAATGGCGTCGTTCAGGCGCTCAAGGATGCAAATCACCCATGGGTTCCGGTGGCCGGGGAATCGGAAAACGGCTTCCGCAAGGCGATTGCCGAATATTCCGAGGACGGCCTGAAGGGCATTTCCATCGGTCAGTCACCGGGTCTCGTCGCCATAGCAATGAAGGCGGCGGTTTCCGCGCTGGAAGGCAATGTCATGCCGCAGCTCATTTCCGTGCCGCTGCCGGTCGCGACATACGACCAGCTGGAAGACGGCAAGAACTACTGGTCTGACCTTCCGGACAATTTCTTCACGGTCAACGAGTTCCCGCCCTGCGGCGTCAACATTTCCGGTCCGGAAATCATGTCGCAAACCGAAGAAGACGTGAAGTAACCCTGAGCAGCCAACAGAAACGGTCCCGGGTACGCCCCGGGACCGTTTCGCAAACCATGGACCGGGCCTTGAAGCCCGGCGAACGCACGCGCATGACTGAAGCCATTGTTGAATATCAGGGCATTTCCAAATACTTCGCCGGCATCCGGGCGCTGGAAGGCGTCGATTTCAAATGCCGCTCCGGTTCCGTCCACGCGATCCTGGGCGAAAACGGCGCCGGCAAATCCACACTCATCAAGATCATGGCCGGCGTGCTGCAGCCCGATGCAGGTTCGGTTCTGATGGAGGGCAAAGAAGTTTGCTTTGCAGGGCCGCAGGCCGCGGTCGATGCAGGGATCGTCTGCATGTTCCAGGAACTGTCGCTTATTCCGGATCTTTCGGTCGCGGACAATATTTCCATTTCCAGCCCGCCGCGCCGCTTCGGCTTGATTGACCGGCGGGCGCAGGTCAGGCGCGCCGAAGAGTTGCTTGCCCGCGTTAGATGCGAGGATGTCGATCCGAATGCGCTGGTGCGCGAATTGTCTCTGTCCCGACGGCAGATGGTCGAGATTGCCAAGGCGCTCGGGCGGAACCCCAAGGTGCTTATTCTCGATGAAGCGACATCAGCGCTGACGGCACGCGATGTGCGCACCGTTTATGATCTTCTGGCCGAATTGAAGGACGCCGGGGTTGCGAGCCTGTTCATTTCCCACCGGATGCATGAAGTCGAGGCCCTGTGCGACACGCTATCAGTGTTTCGAAACGGCCAGCACATCGAGACCTTCCAGAAAGGCGCGAAGTCCGAACGGGAGATCGTGCGCCTGATGATCGGCCGCGATGTTGATGCCCAGTTTCCGCCGAAACCGGACCGGGCGGGGGATGCGGCGATGGCGGAACCGATCCTGGAGGTAAAGGATCTGAAATGGGGGAACCGGCTCAACGGCATAGACCTTTCCCTGAGGCGCGGCGAAATCGTCGGGCTTGGCGGACTGGACGGGCAAGGTCAGAAGGAACTGCTGTTAGCTCTTTTCGGTGTGCTGAAGGATGTCGCGGGCGACGTGCGTGTCGGTGATCGAAAGGGACTGCCGACATCTCCAGCCACGGCGAAAAACGCTGCGACGCGCATGGCTCTGGTTCCCGAAGACCGCAAGACAGAGGGGCTTATGCTCGACATGTCGATAGCCGACAATCTGCTTGCCTCCAGCTTCAGGAGAATTTCCAGAGGGCCGTTCATCGATCCAGGCAGGGCAGCGGCCGAGATCGGCAAAGGCATCGCGAAACTGCAGATCAAGATCGGCTCTGCCGATGACCCGGTCATGACCCTGTCAGGCGGCAATCAGCAGAAAGTGGTGCTTGCCAAGTGGCTGATGATCGACCCCGACATCATTCTGCTGAATGACCCGACCCGGGGCATCGATGTCGGCACCAAGCAGGAGATCTACCGGCTCATGCGTGAGCTTGCGAATGAGGGCAAGGCCATTCTGTTTTATTCTTCCGACTATGCGGAGTTGATCGGCTGTTGCGATCGGGTCTCCGTCCTTTATGGCGGCCGGGTCGTCAGCGAGCAGTCAGGTGATGGGATAACCGAGGAAAGCCTTGTTGCGGCCTCTCTCAACATCGATGTCGAGGCAGCATGAAAAGGAGTTCGACACGGTCCTCTTCCCTGACACGCTGGTTGTCTCAGAACACCGGATTTGCGGCCGCCCTATTATTGTTCGCGGCCCTTTTCCTGACCTACAACGTAATGCATCCGCGAGGTTTCTCTTCGGCGGTGGCCATTCAGAACGCCAACGAGACTGTCGCGATCGCTTTTGTTGCCATGGCCCAGACCCTGCCGGTGCTCATTGGTGGTCTCGATCTGTCTGTCGGCGCTGTGATGACACTCGCCAATTGTGTGGCCTCGGAGCTGTTGACAGGCTCGCCGCTGCAAATTGTGCTGGGGGCGGTTCTGACGCTGCTCACCGGGGCCCTGTTCGGTTTCATGAATGGCTGCATTGTTGTCTACGGCCGCATTCAGCCGATCATCGCGACCCTGGCGACCGGGGCAGTCGCAATCGGACTGGCTCTGCTCATCCGGCCGAAACCGGGCGGCAATGTCGATGATGATCTCAGCTGGGCGCTGACCAACTCCGTCTGGGATCTTGCCGATACCTATGGCTTTGCGGGTGGGGGAGAAGCCTGGTGGCTGCGGCCCTTTGCCGATATCCCGGTGCCTTTCCTTCTGGTCGTATTCATTGCGGTCATCGTGTGGGTGCCATTCCGCCGCTCTGTCACGGGGCGGACCGTGTACGCCATCGGCTCGGCGGAAGGTGCTGCCTATATGTCCGGACTGCCCATTCAGCGGGCGAAGATTACCGCCTTCACCCTTGCAGGGTTTCTGGCGGCCTGCGGCGGCCTTTACCTTGCCATCCAGACCTCATCGGGCAATGCGGACGTGCAGCAGGCGGGGGCCTATACGCTGAACTCCATCGCGGCGGTGGTGCTTGGCGGCACATCGCTGCTTGGCGGAACGGGCGGGGCCATTGCCAGCCTGGTCGGCGCAATGATCCTCAGGGTCATTTCCTTCTACTTCCGCATTCTCGATATCGACCCGCTGCTCCAGCCGTTGATCGAGGGGCTCGTGTTGCTGACGGCCGTTTCCTTCGGGGCGTTTCGCACCTTGCGGGTCAAAAACCAGCTCGACTTGTTCAGGTAGCCAGGCATGCAGATTTCCCTTTCCAAAGAAAACCGGCCGATTGTCATTGCGTCCCTGTTCGTGGGCGTCATCCTGATTGCCGGCACTGCCTACACACTGTCGACGACAGGGACGGCGCCCCTGCTGTCCGTCAACTATCTGCTGCAACAGCTGCAGACGGGCTCGTTTCTGGGGATTTGCGCGGCGGGAATGATGATGGTCATATTGCTGGGCCATATCGATCTGTCCATTCCCTGGACCTTGACGGCAGCGGCCATGACGGCGACGGCAGTTGGTGGGGACCTCGCCATTCCGACGGCCCTTGGCGTCGGCGTTTGCGTCGGCCTTCTCAACGGTATCGGTGTCGCCTGGCTCCGCATTCCCTCGATGATCTTCACCCTTGGTGTCGACACCGTGCTACGCGGATTGATGGTCGCCCAGACGGGTGGCTTCGCACCGCAAGACAGGGCAACGCCGGTCATGCTGTTCCTTGCCAAGGACAGGATCTTCGGCGTTCCGGCCGCCATTCTGGTCTGGGCAGCGGTCTCTATCGTGATCGCTACCCTGTTGACCCGGACAGGCTTCGGCAGGTCTCTCTATGCCACCGGGTCACGTGAGGGGGCGGCGTATTTGTCGGGCATCCGCACGCGTTGGGTCATCGTTGGAGCCTTTGTCACATCCGGTGTGTGCGCCGCCATCGCCGGGGTGCTTCTGACCGGATATTCCGCCAAGGCCTACCAGGGCATGGGCAACGCGTTCCTGCTGCCGGCGATTGCCGCGGTCGTTCTCGGCGGCACGCATATTCTCGGGGGCAAGGGCAGATATGTCGGTACGCTTGTCGGCGTGATCCTGATCGTGCTTCTCAATTCCGTTCTGTCGATCATGCAGATGCCGGAAGCCGGCCGGCAGATCATATATGGCGCGGTGATCATCGGCATGCTGTTGGTCTATGGGCGCAATCAACGCGTCACGTCCTGAAGACAGCCCGGTTGGCTGCCTCCCATTAGTCTTTGCGAAATAGAGGAATTGTTCTTTACGGCCAGGCCGCCTCAGGCGAGGGCGGCCAGCGAAGGCACTTCTACTTGAAGCGAGGCGGAAAGCGGCGAAGGCGCGCTTCTCCTCTTCGGCACCGGGCTCGGCACGGCGGACAGGAGGCGGCGCGTATAGGGATGCTCCGGGCTCTTCAGAATTCGGTCCGTCGGCCCGGTTTCGACAATCTCGCCCTTATACATCACCGCGATGCGGTGACTGACCCGTTCGACCACGCCGATATCATGTGAGATGAACAGGAACGACAGGCCTTCCGTGCGTTGCAATTCCAGCATGAGATCGGTGATCTGCCGGGCGATGGAAACATCCAGCGCGGAAACCGCTTCGTCCGCGATGATGAGTTTCGGCTCCACAGACAGCGCACGGGCAATGCACAGGCGCTGGCGTTGACCGCCGGAGAACTGGTGCGCAAAGCGATTGATGGCGTCGCGCTCCAGCCCAACGCGTTCGACCAGATCCGCTGCGAGTTCCTTCTGGTCCTTGTGTGAAACGAGCCCGTGGATCCGGGCCGGTTCCGTGATCAGCTCATGAACCGGAAGCCGCGGATTGAGGCTTGCATAGGGGTCCTGAAACACCATCTGCATGTCTTTCCGCGTTTCGCGGAGCGCCTGTTTGGAGGAGCTGTTCAGGACCTTGCCGTCAAGACGGACAGATCCGCTTTCAGGCTCGATCAGATGCAGGATGGAGCGCGCCAGGGTCGACTTGCCGCAACCGGATTCGCCCACAAGGCCAAGTGTTTCGCCGCGGGCAACCTTGAGCGACACACGGTTCACGGCCAGAACGCCACTGGAGTTCCTTGAAAAGAGGCCGGATTTTCCGGCAAAGCGCGTCGACAGATGCTCAACCTCCAACACTGTTTCAGTCCCGGCCCGTCGCGTACTGCTGCCTGAGCCTGGTTTCGGCGTTGCTGCCATCAGCGCCTTGGTATAGGCGGCCTTCGGCCGTTCGAACAGATCGTGTACGCTCGCTTCTTCCATCATTTCGCCGTTGCGAAGGACGACCACCCGATCTGCGATTTCGGCAACAACGCCCATGTCGTGCGTGATGAACAGAACGCCCATGCCGATCTCGGCCTGCAGGTTCCGGATCAGTGTCAGGATCTCCGCCTGGGTGGTGACATCAAGAGCCGTTGTCGGTTCATCGCAGATCAAAAGTTTTGGCCGGCAGGCGAGGGCCATCGCGATCATCACCCGCTGACGCAGGCCGCCGGAAAGTTCGTGCGGATACTGGTGCAGCCGCCTTGCCGGGTCCGGAATGCGAACCTGGTCAAGCGCTTCTTCCGCAGCCTTCATGGCCTTGCGTCTGTCATATTTACTGTGACGGATGAAAACCTCACCAACCTGGTCTCCAATTTTCAGCACCGGATTGAGAGAGGTCATCGGTTCCTGGAACACCATGGAAATGGCATTGCCGCGCAAAGCAGTCAGTTGCGCATCCGACAGGTTTCGCAGGTCGAGGGACCTGCCGCCGTCGGTCAACACGATCCGGCCACCGCCAATTGTCCCGCCTTCACGTTCGATCAAGCGCAGGATCGAGAGCGCCGTAGCCGATTTGCCGGAACCGGACTCTCCAACCAGTGCAAGCGTTTCCCGCGCATGAATGGCAAAGGAAATCCCTTTGACCGCTTCATGGGCGCCGAAAGAAATCTTGAGGTCCTGAACGTCCAGTACCGGCAGGGTCATTTGAGGTCTCCACGGCGTCTTGCGGCAAATTCCGGGTGCTGGGTGAAATCCGGAAGTGGCGGTGTCCAGCGGTCGGCATGTGGCTTGAAAGAATGGGCAATCGGGTCGAGACCCTGCACTTGCCAGGAAACGGTTTCGCCCAGTTCAATCAGTCCGAAGGCACCGGCAGGTTCGCCCTTGGTGGTGAAGCTTTCGGTGAGGGACTGCTGGGTCAGGTGGGTAATGCCGTCAACCGTGGTGATGGTGTTCCAGTGAACGTGGCCAGACAGGCAGACCACCGGATGGCGGGATTGAGCCAGTGCGGCGCGGGCGCGCTCGGCCATTGGGTAGGTCGATGCCGACGGATTGCGTTCGAAGTAGTAGTTGCCGATCTGGCCATGACCGGACACAGGCACGTGGCTGACAACCAGCAGCGGCCTGTCCGTGTTTTGGGCAACGCGCGACAGCCACAAAAGATCGGCTTCATGCAGAATGAAACCGGAATGGTCTGGCGTACGATGGATCTTGCTGTCCGCACGCCACAGGGCAATTCTCCAGTGCCCCGCGTCGATGGTCGTATTGGCAAGGGACTGACCGAGAATTTCCTCGTTGTCCGAAACCTCCAGATGATCGCGGTCGTGATTGCCGTTGATGTGGTGGATCGGAGCGTTGATTGCCTTGAAGGCGTCGGCGACCTCGCGCTCCAGCCGAAGGTCCGTGTCTCGGTCGATATCCGAAATACGGTCGCCCAGATCGATGACGAAATCTGGCGCAGCATCATTGGCGAAACGGGCAAACTCGGCCATCAGGTCGAGGGCGGTGTCACCGCGCTTGGTTGCGGAAGGTTTGCCGTGGTGGATGTCGGCGACGACTGCGATACGTACGGACACGTTGATTTTCCTGAATTGATCTTAGGTTCGGGAGAGCGCCGCCGGGGAACCGGCGGCGCTTTGTTGCTTAGTTGAAGGAGATCGAACCGGCGCGGAAGTCGAGCACGTAGGGAATGTGACCCGGCTTGGGTGCCCAGTTGACGTTGGTCTTCATCGCCCAGCTTTCATAGGGACGATACAGCGGCAGCACCGGCGGGTCCTGCTTGATGCGTTCCATCAGCTCGGCATAGGCTGCGCGGCGCAACTCGATATCGCCGGAATAGCGGAACTGCTCCCAGCTCTTGGCGTAGTCTTCATCGGTGTTGAACCGGCCTTCGGATTCAGACGGTCCGTTCGGAGCCCACATGACGCCGAAGCAGCCGAAAGGATCGGCAAAATACATCGGGTTGGACCAGTTACGGGTCATCATGTCCGGCGAGTTGCCGCTCCATTTGTCCTGGACGTTGACCTTGCCGTTGATGCCGACTTCCGCCCACATCTCCATGATCGCCTGGGCAGCCAGAAGACCGTTCGTGTAGTAACCTGGTGCCGTGTCGTAGGTGATCTCGAAACCGTCGTAGCCTGCTTCCTTGAGCAGTTCCTTGGCTTTCTCCGGGTTGTATTCGAAGGTGGTCAGCTCCGGCTGATACAATTCGCCGAATTCCTTCAGCGTATGCGTGGAAGGAACCACGGCCTTGCCGCCCCACAGGGCTTCATTGAGCGTGTCGCGATCGATGGCAAGCGACAGGGCCTGGCGGATGCGGGCATCCTTCAGTTTCGGATGGTTCACATTCATGATCATGACGTGAAAGAGAGCCGTGGCGCTGCCGACAGCTTTCATGTCCGGATCGTTCTCAATGAGCTGGAGCTGGTCCGGTGCGATGTTGGTGACGATGTCGGCTTCACCGGTCTTCAACGCCGTGATGCGTGAAGCGGTTTCCGGCATATGCTTGACGGTAACCTTGTCGAGCGGCGCCTTTTCGCCCCAGAAATCGTCGAAACGTTCCCAGACAACGGTCTGGCCCGGAACGAATTCGGCAACCTTGTAGGGGCCTGTGCCGACAGGCTTCAGCGAAAACGCTTCAAAGTCGTCATGCTCAAGCTTGTCCGGGTCGCCCGCAAGGCTCTTGGTATAGTCTTCCGGAATGATCATGACCTGCTGCAGGTTCAGCAGCGTTTCCCAAAGCGGCTCCGGACGTTTTGCATGGATGCGGACGGTATGGTCATCGACCTTTTCCGCCTTTTCGAAGTTTTCCAGACGGTCGCGTGCACGCACCTGATAGGGCGGGAAATCGGCCTGGTACATCCGGTTCAGCGAGAAAACAACGTCGTCGGCGGTCATGTCAGCGCCATTGTGGAACTTCACGCCTTCCCGCAGCTTCAGTTCCATGATCGTCGGTTCGATCAGCTTCCATTCGGTCGCAAGGCCTGGCTGCCATTCGGTTTCGGTGGTGTCGTGGTTCTTGGCGATCAGCGTATCGAAGGCGTTGTAGTAGAACTGCGAACCGACATTCGAATGGTCGCGGCCCGGATCGAGATAGCTGGACACGTTGGCGGCGCCAACAGTGAGTTCGGTTGCAAAGGCGCTTGTTGCCATAAGCGATGCAAGAGCGGTGGTTGCCAGTAGTTTGGTCATATCGAGCCTCCAAGGCTGCTAGGGTGAACGTTGGCCGTTCCGGCTTCTGTGGGTGGGGTCGGTCAGCGGGACCTGAGACGGACATCCGCCTTGTCGCGCAGCCAGTCGCCAAGGATCTGGACTGCGAATGTGAGGAGCAGGATCACCATCGCTGGGGCGAGAACGATCCACGGGGCGGTCGGCAGGTAGTCCCGGCCGATGCCGACCATGGATCCGAGCGTTGCGGTTGGCGGTTGAACGCCGAGGCCGAGGAAAGACAGGGTCGATTCCAGAATGACGATGTTGGAAAAGTTCAATGTGAACTGCACCACGATGGGCGAGACGACATTGGGCAGGATGTGCCGCATCGCGATCCGGACCGGTGTCGCGCCGGCTGCCCGTGCCGCTTCGACGAAGGGCATCTGGATCAGTTTCTTCACTTCGCCGCGCACGATCCGGGTGTATTGCTCCCAGCCGTAGACACCGAGCACGAAGATCATCACGTCGATGGAAGATCCCATGATGGACAGGATGAGCAGCGCAATCAGGGTGAAGGGGATGGCGATCTGTGCATCGACCAGACCCATGACGATCTCTTCGAAAAGACCTCCGATGATGCCGGCCATAAGCCCAAGCGTGCCGCCAATCAGAAGGCCGATGATGGCGCCTGCCAGTGCAAGAGCAAAGGTCAGCCGCAGGCCGTAGATGCAGCGGGAGAAGATGTCTCTGCCGAGCTCGTCCGTTCCGAAGTAGAAGCCGTCCTTGTAGCGGTCGAAGCCAATCGGTGGCCGCAGCCGGGAAATAAGGCTCTGGGCATTCGGGTCGAAGGGGGCAAGCCACGGGGCGGTGAGCGCGGTCACGATCAGGATCAGGCCGATCAGCATTGCGATCCGGACGATCCAGTTCGCATCCGACCAGATCGGGATACGGAAGCTTCTCAATCCGGTATTACGCGGCGAAGACAGGTTATGCGTTGCGTCGGTCATACGCTTATCCCTTGGCAAGGCGGATGCGCGGATCCGCGAAGGCGTAGGCAATGTCGACCGCTGCGTTGATGACAATGACCGCAACAGCGACGGACAGGACACCGAACTGGAGGACGGGGTAATCGCGCAGGATGGCGGAGCGGACGAGAAGGTCGCCGATGCCAGGCCATGCGAAGATCGCTTCCACGACAACGCTTCCCGACGCCGCAAGGGCGGCGATCTGCAGCCCGACCACCGAAAGCAGCGTGATCGAAGCATTGCGCAGGCCGTGTTTCAGAATGACGATCCACTCCGGCAGGCCTTTGGCCCGTGCGGTGCGCATATAGTCCTGGCTGAGCACGTCCAGCATGGCGTTGCGGGTGAAGCGGGTGATTGCCGCGACCAGCATTCCGGAAATGGCCAGCGTCGGCATGATGAAATGCAGCGCCGTGCCATCCCCGATGACAGGCAGCCAGTTGAGCGTGTAGGCGAAGATCAGCACCAGCAGGATGCCGATAATGAAAGACGGAACGGCATAGCCGAGGAAGGCGACCACCATCACGACGCTGCCGATGATGCTGGTGCGGTAGATCGCAGCCAGAATGCCAAGCGGTATGGAAACAATCAGCGTGAAGCACACCGCACTAAGCAGCAGTTTCAGCGACGGCCATGCTCGTTCGAGGACGATTTCCGAAACCGGTCGCCGCTCCAGGAAGGAAAGCCCGAATTCACCTGAAAATACGGAGCTGAGATAGCGCCAGTATTGGGTGCCGATGGAGGAATCCAGACCGTAATAGGCAATCAGAAGGTCCCGGTCTTCCTTGGTGATGCCTTCGCCGAGAACGAAGTCGACCGGATTTCCCGAGAGCCTGGTGGCGAAGAAGACCAGCGACACGATCAGAAACAGGGTGATCGCCATCCGCAAAAGGGTTCGAAGGACATAGGTCAGCATGCGTTCGCCTCCGCAGCGGCTGGTTGCACAGGTTCTGCCGTGTCTCTGAGGGCGTTCACGTTTGCCATCGGCATCGGTCGTGCGACGAGGTGAATGAAATCGAGGCCGGCGAGGGCGGCCGCAGCCCCGTCTGTGGTGGCATTGTCACCCACAAAGGCAGCATCGGTTGCCCGAACCCCCGCCGCCGAGAGGGCCGCATCGATGAGGAACGGTTGAGGTTTGCCGATGACCCGTGCCGTTATCCCGGGGCAGCACGCCTTAAAGGCTGCCAGCAGGGTTCCTGTCTCCGGCACGGGCAGACCATCCGGGCTCGGGTGGGAAAGGTCCGGATTGGTCACCACCAGTTCGGCGCCTCGCTCCAGAAGCCGCAGCGCCTTTTCCAGTCCGTTGAGGGTGAAGCGGGTGTCACGGGCCAGCAGGACGGTGTCAGCCTGCTCGTCTATGCACTCAAGACCAAGGTCGGCAGCGAGTTGGTGAAGCGGTTGCTCGGCGATGACGTGAACGCGTGCACCCGGACGCTCCGCGGCGATCATGCGCACGGTCAATTCGCCGGCGAGAAAGATGCTTTCCGGCGGCAGGGGCAGGCCAATTGCCGTCAGCTTTCGGGAAAGGGTGACGCTCGTATCGGCAGAGTTGTTGGAGACGATCGATAGTCTTTTGCCAGCGGCCCGGACAAATTCTTCCGCACCCGGCAGGGGGCTCCCGGCGGAAACGAGACAGCCGTCCAGGTCGCACAGGATTGCGGCGTAGTCGTCAATGTCTGCGGCGCCAAGCCATTGGATCGTTGTTGATTTGCGAGCCCGCATTGCCAATTCCATATCTGTCCGATTGCCTGCCGGTCCTGCCGTCAGCCATTGAATGGCCGCCGAAACATCGGGCGGTTGTTTCCTTGATCAGGGAAGGCCGTGCTCCGTTGCCTCGGCCCGCTGAAACCGCCATCAAATTGTCTTCACTCTGTGACGCTGCCGTAACAGAGCGAACCTATGGTTTGAGGCGATCAAACCTTTGGCTTCGCTGTTTGGAGAAAACGAGGAATGTCCCTTTCCCTGTCGCGTATTCGGGCCATCAATGCGGTCGCGTCCGGTGGCTCCTACGCTGCTGCGGCAAGGGCCCTGAAGATTTCGCAGCCCGCCGTCGCGCGTCATGTGAAAGACCTGGAAGCGGAATTCGGCGTGCGCCTGTTCGACCGGAAAAACGGCGTCCTGGCGCCCACACCGCTGTGCAACGAACTTTGCGATGTCGCCGAACGCATGGCCGAAGCCGAACGCGCTGCGACCCGGCTCCTGTCACGTCACAACACGTTGCTAAATGGCAGATTGAAAATCGGGTTGGGAAATTCCATGCCGGGCATGGCGCTGATTGCGCAGTTCCTCAAGCGGCATCCGGGCATCGAGATCGCGGTCGAGACCGGTTCGCACGAACGGATCACGCGGGCGGTGCTGACGCGCGACGTCGATATAGGTGTTCTGCCGGATGTGCCAGCCGATGGCCGGTTCCGCCGGGCATTGCTGGCAAGGCAGAACGTCGTTGCCATTGTTCATCCGGACAGTCCGCTTTCCCGCGAGACTGCCGTAACCTGCGAACGGCTAATGGCGGAACCGTTGATCTTCCGCACAAAGGGATCCTCCACCCAGCGGGTGGTCGACAGGGCCTTTCGTTCCGCCGGGTTCGAGCCGTCGCCCCTTCTGACGCTGGACACCCGCGATGCGGTCTACGAAGCGGTGGTCAACGGTCTCGGGGTCGGCTTCATGTGGCGGTTCGGCACAGGGCGCACGGACGTTGTGCACCGGGTTTCCGTCTCGGACATGCAGCGTCAGTATGAGGAAGTGGTGTTCGCGCTCGGTGACGAACGCAGCATGCTGTTCGACGTTTTCTTTTCTGCTGTCGAGAGCTTTCGGACGGAAGCGGACGCACTTCTGGATCACTAGAAGGCGAGGTGGCTAACCTGTGATTGCCTCGGTGAGCCGCACCGCGGACGCCACACCATCAATGACAGGCACCTTGAACTGCGCTGTCAGGTCCGCGGCCAGATCGGCCATGCCTGCGCAACCGAGCGCAATCGCGCCGACGCCGTCCAGCCGGAGGGCCGTTTCGATTTCCGTCTCGACCTTGTGACGGGCATCGCTTTCAGGGTTTTCCAGTTCGAGAACCGGCACGTCCGACGCCCGAACTCTGGCACAGCGGGACGCAAGGCCGGTGCGTTGCAGGTTTTCTTCCAGAACCGGCACGGAAACGGGCAGGGTGGTGACAACGGAAAACCTTTGGGCCGCAACGGCTGCGACGTGGTAGGCGGCCTCGCCGATGCCGATCACCGGAACGCCTGACGACGCTTTCAATTCCCAGACGCCGGTATCGTCGAAACAGGCGATGATCACGGCACGGATGCTCGGATCGGTCTTGAGGGACCTCTCGAAGAGATCGAAAAGACCGGGCAGGGCAGCCTCGCCGTCGGCAGGTCCCTGAATGGCTGCCGGTCCCTCCAGCGGATTGATGGCCGTAATCCGGGTGAAGGGACCGGCTGCGGCGCGAGCAGCCGCCGCGATCTTCTGCGTCATCGAAGCCGTGGAATTCGGGTTGATGACGAGGATATGCATGTCGTCCATGTCTGGCCCTAGACCATGCCCTTGCCGGCGTCCGAGCCGTGCCTGGACCTGCGTTTGTTGAGGATCACCACAATGGCCAGGAACAGACCGATGATGCCGAAGGAAAAGGCTGTGGTCAGAGTGCCGAGGGCAAAGATCACCGGCGTCGTGACGTTTGTGGTCATGCCGTAGATTTCCAGCGGCAATGTGTTGTAGCTGCCGGCCGTCAAAAGCGTGCGGGCAAACTCGTCGTAAGACAGGGTGAAGCCGAACAGAGCGACCCCGATCAACATCGGCGCGATAATCGGCAGCACGACATATCTGACGGTCTGCCAGGCGCTTGCGCCCTGATCGCGCGCGGCTTCCTCGTAGGACTTGTCGAAACGGTTGAACACCGCAAACATGATCAGCAGGCCGAAAGGCAACGTCCAGGTGAGTTGCGCGCCGAAGCCAGAGGTCGACCAATGCACGGCAAGACCGGATTGCGAGAAGATCAGCCCGACGCCGAGAGAAACCAGGATCGACGGGATCACCAGCGAGGTGATGATCAGATAGAAGATCGCCCCGGACCCCGGAAACCGCTTGCGGAAGGCAAGGCCGCCCATCACGGAAACGACGACCGTCGTCACCATCACCATCAGGCCAAGTGTGAGCGAGCGGGAGAAACTGCCCCAGATATCGCCGACGGCCTGTTGTTCGAAAAGGTCATGGAACCAGTGCAGCGAGACGCCGCGCATGGGAAAGGTCAACCCGCCTTGCGGGCCTTGAAAACTGAGGATCGCGATGGTGATCGTCGGGCCGTAGAGGAACACCAGGAAGACAGCGAAGAACGCGGCGAGCACATAGAACGAGCGGGACCGTTTTTCCATGATCAAAGCTCCTTCCGGATGTCGACAAAGCGCAGCAGGATCGAGATCACCAGAAGCACCGTGATGAGCAGGATGACCGCCGTTGCCGCAGCTGAGGGATATTGCAGAAGCGCGATGTCGTTGGAGATCAACCTGCCGACATTGGCTTTCTGGCTGCCGGACATGAAGCGCACGGTGATGAAGTCGCCCATCACCAGCGTGACGACAAAGATCGAGCCGATCATGATGCCGGGTTTCGTCAGCGGGATGATGACGTTGGTGAGTGTCTGCAGTCCGCTGGCGCCATTGTCATAAGCGGCCTCGATCAGCGAGCGGTCGATCCGCATCATGGTGTTGAAGATCGGAACCACCATGAACAGCGTGTAGAGGTGGACGAACGCCAGGATCACAGAAAAGTCGGAAAAGAGCAGCCATTCCAGCGGCTCGTCGATGACCCCCATCGAGATCAGGGTGGAATTGGCAATGCCATTACGGCCCAGGAACGGGATCCACGAAATCATGCGGATGATGTTGGACGTCCAGAACGGGATTGTGCACAGCAGAAACAGGACGATCTGCCAGGTCAGCGTGCGCACGTGAAAGGCAAGAAAATAGGCGACGGTAAACCCGATAACCAGCGTGATCGCCCAGGTGATCAGGGCGTATTTCACAGTGTTGAGGAACACCTGATAGGTCACCGGAGACGTGAGCAGGAATTCGTAATTGTCGAACTGGAAGGCCGGGTAGATCGAGAATTCCGTCGCCCCCCAGAAACTGACCACGACGATCATGGCAATCGGCAGAAGCAGAAAGAAAAACAGCACCAGCACGAGGGGGAGCGACAACAGCCAGCCGGTGACTGCATCGGGCAGGCGGCTGAGACTGAAGGGCGCTTTTGCGCGGGCTTTCGCAGCCGGGGCAGTGCTGGAGACAGGCTGTGTCTGATCCGTCATGAGAGTCGGGTCCGGTTAAAAGAAAAGGCGCATGTCATGGTCGCCGGAATGGTGGGGTGCCCTGGGAAGGTTCCCCGGGCACCCGTTTGTCGGTTCAGCCTCAGGCGGCGATGAACTCGTTCCACTTGCGGACCATGTACTGGTTTTCGTCCATGACCGAGTTCCAGCAGGCCACCGCACCCATGCGGTCGTAGAAGGAGCCGCCATCGCGGGTATCGCCGGCTTTCGCCAGAACATCGCCGAACGGGCTGGTGATGTCGCCGGTGGCTTCTTTGCCCTCGAACCAGTAGCCCCACTCGTTCTCGTCCATGTAGTTCTTGGAGGTTTCCGGAACGGCCGAGTAATAGCCCTGGCGCATCAGGAACCCGCCGACCCAGCCGTCGAGATACCAGTTGATGTATTCGTAGGCTGCTTCCAGCTCCAGGCCTGTCAGGCTCTTGGATAGGCCGATGCCACCGCCCCAGGACCGGTAGCCTTCCTTCAGCGGCTGGTAGACGCACTCGATGCCGCGGGACTTCACGGCGGTGATTGCCGGCGACCACATGGACTGGATCACCACTTCACCGGACGCCATCAGGTTGACGCTTTCATCAAAGGTTTTCCAGAAGGCACGGAACTGGCCGTTCTTCTTGGCTTCGGTGAAGATCGCCATGGTCTTGTCGATCTCTTCGCGGGTCATGTTGCCCTTGTCGCCATACTGGATCTCGCCCATGGCTTCGCAGACCATCGCCGCATCCATGATGCCGATGGATGAAATGTCGAGGATCGACGCCTTGCCTTTGAATTCCGGATTCAGAAGCTCGGTCCAGCTCTCGATCGGGCGGCCGATCAGGTCCGGGCGGATGCCGAGGGTATCGGCGTTGTAGATGGTCGGGATGAGCGTCATCCAGCCGGTTTCTTCCTTGGCAAACGCCTTGCCGTCCGGGCCGTCGACGAAACCGACCGTGTTTGGGGCGGTGCCCTGGGCAACCACGGAATCCGGTGTCAGCTTGCCGCTTTTGAAGATGTCCACGATCTTGTCGTAATTCTTGATCTTGGAGGTATCCATTGCCTGCAGGTTGCCGGTCGGCCAGACCTTCTTGCAGATCCAGTATTCGATGTCGGCAATGTCGAAGCTGTCCGGCTGAGTGGCGGCACGCTGGGTGACGGCGTCACTGTCGAGGGCGGTCATTTCCAGGTTGAAGCCCAGATCTTCCTTCACCTTCTGTGCCACTTCATTGAGGTTGGAAACGCCGGTGCCAAACTGGCGCAGGGTCACGTCCTTGATGTTCTGCGCCCATACGGTCGGGAAGCCGGTGATGGCCCCGGAGCCGAGGGCAGCACCGGCAACGGCAGCGCCGCCCTTCAGGATGCTACGGCGGCTGACGCCCTTCTTGGTCATCTGGTCAGTTGTTGCCACTTTATCTGTCATCTTCTTACTCCTGTTCCCCTCTGGAGTTTGTTTGGCCTCGGGAGAAGGCCTTGCATCGGCAACCGTCAGGCTGCCAGTTGATGTGCGTCCTCCGGCTTCCATGTCAGGAAGACGGTTGCACCAATTTCGATCGGGTCCTGAAAGAAGGCGTCGTCGGTAAGGGCGGCCGTCAGGTCGCCTGCACCGCCCGCATCGAGGGCCAGGTTGACGGTTGAGCCGAGGTATTCGACATCCTTGACGAAGGCCGTCAGCACGGCGCCGTCTTCACCGGCAGCTTTCCTGACTTTCAGCCGGTCCGCCCTCAGCGCGACCGACGATCCTTTCTGCTGCAGCACGTTGTGGCCACCAATGAAGCGGGCGACGAACTCCGTCGCTGGCGTGTTGAAGACATCGCGGGGGCTGCCGGCCTGCTCGATCTTGCCGCCGTTCATGACGATGATGTCGTCGGCAAGTGCCAGGGCTTCGTCCTGGCTGTGCGTGACGTGAATGAAGGAAATACCGAGCTCGCGCTGTAGTTTCTTCAGTTCAAGACGCATCTTGATGCGCAGGAACGGATCAAGCGCCGACAACGGCTCATCAAGCAGAAGCACGGAAGGTTCGGTGATCAGGGCGCGGGCCAGGGCGACACGCTGCTGCTGACCGCCCGAGAGTTGCGAGGGCAGCCGATCAGCGTAGGTGGCCATGTCGACCAGCTCCAGCAACTGACGGGCCTTCTTCAGCCGGACCGGCTTTTCGACACCCTTCATCTTCTGGGAAAAGGCGACGTTATCGATGACCGAAAGATGCGGAAACAGCGCGTAGTTCTGGAACATCATTGCCGTGCCGCGCCGCGCGGGTGGAAGATCGGTGATGTTGGTGCCTCCCAGCACGATATCGCCGGTCGAGACGCTTTCGTGGCCCGCGATCATTCGCAGGGTTGATGACTTGCCGCAGCCGGATGGGCCGAGCAGGCAGGAATAGGTGCCGGCGGCGAATTTGTGATTGATCGCGTCGACCGCGATGGTCTCGCCGTAGATCTTGGTGGTGGCTGCCAGTTCAAGGTCCAGGGACTTCGCCATGGCTGGACGTCTCCTTCAGAAAACTGCTTTCGGGTCCAGAAAAAGCAAGTGCTATGCCAACGCGAAAAATCGGCAGAATATCTTGGGTTTTGAGCAGTCGATGCGAAAGTGGATGGAATCTTTTCGACGAAAGTGCACAATATTTCGGCAAATTAAATACGATGTGAGTAAAAATTGTATACGATCCAAGATTGCCGGTTTCTGCGGCCAGGAGTAAGATCGGAACATCGCTCAACCCCCAATTGGGCACTTCAAGAAAAAAATGACCAAACCTGTGACCTCTGCCGAACTCGATCAACGCAGCAAGCTGCATGAAGTCTTTGCCCTGCCACAGGGCCGGGCACTTGATATCTGCTTCAAGCTTCAAACCGCCATTCTGGAACACAAGCTGACGCCAGGGTTGAAACTGTCGGAAGACGAGGTTGGCGAAATCTACGGCGCCAGCCGCACCGTTGTGCGCGCCTCGCTTCAGGCGCTTGCCCACTCCGGACTGGTTGCCATGGAAAAGAACCGTGGTGCCTTCGTTGCAAAACCGTCGATCCGCGAGGCACATGAGGTGTTTCAGGCGCGCGCATTGATAGAACCAGCCGTGGCGCGCCTGGCGGCAGACGTAATCACCGACCGGCAGTTGGCGCAGCTACACGCACATCTGGACGCTGAGCATGCCGCGCTTCATTCGGGCGACATGGGCAAGGCGCTGTTTCTGTCCGGAAACTTCCATACGGAAATAGCCGACATCGCCGATCACCGGGTTTTTGCCGGCATGATCCGTTCCTTGATCTCCCGGTCCTCGCTGATCATCGCGCTCTACTGGAAACGGTCGGATACAGCCTGCGAAAGTCATTCGCATCATGCCCTGATGAACGCCTTCGAAAAGCACGATGGCGCAGCAGCGGAAAAGATCCAGAAAAGTCATATCGTCGATCTGCATTCAGGCCTGGACCTGAAAGAGAGGCCGGCGGGCGGCACGTCGTTGAACGAGGCGCTGCGGGGCTGACACCTTTGCCCCTTCGGCTCAGGTTTCCTGCTTGCCCTGGTCGCTTGTGCCGGACGCGATTACCGGCGTCTCGACGAGGGCGTCAATGAAGGACGACACGAAATGTCCCCTGTTGTGCGTCTGTGATTTTGCATAGATGCTTGCCTGCTGTGCTCTCACCGTGCTTATGGCCGTTTTTCGGAGTCGCGCAATTTCCTCCACGTCGAAGCCCTTGATGGTCAGCAGCGCGACATCTCTTTCGGACGCTGACAGGGACCAGGTCTCGAAGCGCTCCGTGATCATTTCGCCAAATGCATTTGCCGCGATCTTGAGCGAATTCTCGGCCATCCTCGCCGAGCGTTGAATGCGCGCCATTTCAGCGACACCAAACAAGACACCGGAAACAAGCCCAAACGTTGCAAGACCTTCGAACGAGGTATGGCTTACCAAGCCGGACAGGTGAATTTCCCAGAAGAAGTCGCCGATAAAAAAGATCGCGCTCGCAGCTTGCAGCAGGACGACTGCCAACAGCGTCGTCAACCTCAGCGATGAAAACGGGTGACCTGGTAAAGTCCGCATCTGAAGAATTGTCTGTCTCCAAAAATGAAAAACGTAGTGTTTTACGCTCGATAAGCATCTGCTTATAGACAAATTTAGCAGAAAAAGGCTGTTGGGAGAACGTATTTGCAGATCAAGGTTCGACTGATTGCTGAAATTAAAAAGAGAGGATAATGAAATTTTGCAAATATGTGAAAATACGTAAGTAAAAATATAGATAAGGGTTGATTTTTGCTTTTGTTCTTTGGGCGCTGGTCAGTTTGGCGGAAAAGCGTCGCTCCAGAATGCAGCGTGGTCGGCTCTCAAGCGTGATGTTGGGACCCCGTCCAAAGGACTGACGGGGTCGCATGGACATTGGGGTGGAAAAAAACAAGGAGAATGGAAATGAAACGAGTGCATGTGGTGTTGGCAAGTTTGTTGCTGTTCTGCGGCTCCTCAGCTGCCATGTCGGAGGACAATGGCTTTTTGCATAAGCTGATCTCTGGCGACTTTTCTGGTTCCAGTGCGGGGAATACCCGGGATGACGACAGGAGAGGCGGGAATGGGGAAACCAGGTCTGCGTCCTACAATGATGACCGGGGGCATAGGGATGACGACCACGGCCGGCGGGGCGATGACGACAACGGACGTAGCGGAAATGATGACCACGGCGGCGACCATGACAATGGTCGTGGGGACGATAATGGCCATAACAGTGACCACGACAATGACCATGGCCGTGGAGACGATAACGGCAATGATGATGACAACGGCCGGGACGATGATTGACGTTGGCCGAAAGTGACCAGCATCCACGTCAGTTGAGCCTGAGTGAGACGTGCCAACTGAAGCGTCTGTACTTGAGGCGGCTAGAGGTATGGTCGCTGTGATCATTGGCATCCCGCGGTCAAATAATCGCGGGATGCATCAGTTTTTTGAGTGCCTGCCGCGCAGCCGCACCACAGTTAGGGTGATTTTCCAGTCACCGGGATTGGCGCCGGGCCTGCGGTCTTCAGGAATTTCATGAAACCCGGAATGGCGCAGACGATACCGGCCCCGGGGACGCAGGTTGCGGTGATGTGGCGGTCTTTAGGTAGATGCCGGCGAAATGGTCGACTTTGACGATCAAGCAGACGGAGCCGTAAATCATCACCGAGGCATCGACGGGGTCACCGCCTGCGTCGTCTCTTCCATCCTGATAAGGCTAAAATCAGAAACCGGAAATCAAATTAGCGTCCGACAGAGACGCCGCCAACGTTTGCGCTGACACCGCCACCACCGACAGAAGCCCCTGCGTTTACTCCGCCTGCCGAGGCATTGGCACTTGCACCGCCACTTCCTGCGGAAGCTCCGGCGTTGGCTCCTCCGGCCGAAGCGCCGGCGCTCGCTCCGCCAGACGAGGCACCAGCGCTTGCGCTACCTCCGTGGGAAGAGCCGCCAGAACCGGAATTGCCAGAAGAATTACCAGAAGAATTGCCAGAAGAGTTGCCAGAACTCGAACCGTGGTTGCCACCTGAATTTCCGGCGGAATTTCCATGTGATTCATGATTGTCGGAGTGGCCGGAAGAACCGCCGTTGCCATTGTCATTCGACAGATTGTTAAGCCCGCCGAAGATGCTGCGCCGGGGGGGCTGCCCGGCCGGGGAAGGGCTTGTCTGGATTTTGCCGAAAGAAGGTTTGCCCGGTTTGCCTGGCTGGATAGCGGCGCGTGTCTTGCCGACGGATTTCAGGCCGGTGTACTTATCAGGGGCGCTGCGAACGCTTTGTCCGGATCGCAGGTCGCTTCGCTGTCCCGTTTCAAGGTCCTGGACACCCACAACCCCGCGACTGACCGTCACCTGACTTTCCTTGTTCCGAACCCTTACAGTGAACCGCGTTCCTTTTACGACGGCCGCAAGATAGGGCGTTTCAACCTTGAAAAACGGCATGCCGCGCTTCTCGACATCGACTTCGATCGTGCCTTTTCGCTGCAGGAGCGTGGTCTGAGTGTCGTTGCTACGATATTGAGACAGTGCAAATTCCGTGTTGGGGCCAACGGTGATGGAATCGTGGCCTCGTTGCAGGACGACGCGTGCACCCTTTCGGGTCGCAATCGTATATCCCTTGTTCAGGGCCATGCCCTTGCGGGCCCGATGCGCCTGAATGCCAGGTGCGACGAGGTAGACTGTTCCGGAAAGACGTGTGATCAGCCATTCGGCAGCAGCCGCTTTAGACAGTCCGCCGGACAGGGGAACAAGCAGCAGCGTCAGGAGTAACGCTGAAACGAAAATGTTCAAGGACTTGCGTCCGGCCAACCGGCTGTTGAAGGAGAACTTGAAAACAGCGCAGCCAGCATGCATGACGAATACTCGGTTATTGTGACGTAATAAATCCTAATTGATGTCCGATTAACGCAGGGTGAAGAATAGATATCCTTTTTTACATTTGCAGGTGCGGGTTATTCAGAAGCTTATTTATACATCACAGGTTGAAATTATTGCTTGTTTTATTTGGCGCACTGAGCAATCTCCACGCTTAAGGCGTTTCATTTCAGCGCGCAGATCGCGTAGCGGTGCTGGGTGGCTCTCTCCAATCCCTTGAAGAAGGGGAGGTGACGCCGTTGGGCCCTGTGAACGGCCTTGAGATCTGTGTCGACGACAATCTGTCTGAAGCCTGCGTCCCGCAGCAGGTCCACCACTGCTTCCGCTTTTGCTCCGTTAGAAAAATGAACGCGCGACAAGATGCTGCGATGGGTTTCCATCATGCCGGCCGGCTTTGCTTCCGCTTCAGGTTGGTTGCCGAAAAGCGCTCTTGTTTTCGACACGGTGGCGAGAAGTCTTGCGAACCAACCTGGATTGACAAAGTCTCCGTCAACAATGAGCAATCGCCCTTCCGCTTTCAGCACCCGGTGCCATTCGGCAAAAGCCGACGCCGGGTCGACCAGCGTCCAGACGAGATGCCTGCAGGTGATCGCGTCATAGCTGCCGGATGGTTCCATCGTGCGTTCGGCATCTCCTAGCAGAAAGCGGATTGCCCGTCCGCGTGTCTTTGCCTTCTCACGCGCCTTCGCAAGCATGGGCTCTGCCCAGTCCATGCCGGTGACATTGAAGTTCAGATCATCAAGCAGGTGCGAGATCACTCCGGTTCCAGAGGCAAGATCGAGAACACGTCGGGAATTGCCGGGACCAAGATGCTTTTTGAACAGGTTTTTCCAGGCGGTGTGCTCTTCGGTGGAAAAAATTTCATGGCCGGGTTGGCTGTCGAACGTCTCCGCCCGCATGCCCCAATATTCCTTGATTTCCTCACGCAAATCGAAATTCGAAAGAGTGTCCGCGTCGCTCATATGGGCTGCCGCTCCGGTTGGTTGGAACCATTCCAAAAGATATTTCTTGACTCATATACTCAGGAAAAATACCAAAAACAAGAATTTAAAACTCAACTTATAACCTCTGGAAAATTCGAGGCGGATGTGAGCAAAATCAAAGGCTTGGCAGTCTCTTTGCTGGTAACGGCAACTCTTGTTCCCGTGGCGGCTCTCGCCGGTGACATGGTAACGGTGACGGATATTACCGGCCGCAAGGTCGAGGTCGAAGTGCCGGTGGAAAAGGTCATTCTGGGCGAAGGACGCCAGATCTATTTCACGGCGGCACTGGATAGCGAAGATCCCTTCAAGCGTGTCGTCGGATGGCGGGACGATTTCGAGAAGGCGGATAACGACGGCTACCACCAGTATCTCGAAAAGTATCCGGAAATGACCGATCTGCCGACTTTCGGTGGCACGAAAACCGGCACGTTCGATGTGGAGCAGGCTGTTGCGCTTGAGCCGGACGTGATCATCCTGAACCTGGATGCCAAGGTGGCCACCGAAGAAGGCGGCTATATCGAGAAGCTCAACAAGGTTGGTATTCCGGTCGTTTACGTCGACTTCCGTGAAAAGCCGATGGAAAACACCGAGCCTTCCATGCGCCTGATCGGCAAGCTCTTCGGCAAGGAGAAAAAGGCCGAGGAATTCATCGAATTCCGGGCGGCGGAAATTGCCAAGGTGACCGACAAGCTGGCAGCGCAAAAGGATCTCGTGAAACCCGTCGTGTTCATGGAGCGCGCCGGTGGATATTCCGACGATTGCTGCATGTCTTTCGGCGATGGGAACTTCGGCAAGATGGTGGAAATGGCCGGTGGCGTAAACTTGGCGGCCGACATCATCCCGGGCACTTTCGGCACTGTTAATCCGGAGCAGATTATCGCGTCCGATCCGGACCAGATCATCGTGACCGGTGCAAACTGGGAACTCTATATTCCTGGCGGCAACTGGGTTGGCGTCGGACCTGGTGCCGATCCGGAAGTCACCGGGGACAAGCTCGCAAAGCTGATGAAGCGCCCTGGTTTTACCGGTGTAAAGGCCGTCCGCGAGAACAACGTGCACGCCATCTGGCACCAGTTCTACAACAACCCTTACCAGTTTGTGGCGATCCAGCAGATTGCCAAGTGGCTGCATCCAGATCTCTTTGCCGATCTTGATCCCGATGCCACCTTCAAGGAACTGCACGACCGTTTCCTGCCGATCGATTACCGGCCCGGCTACTTCGTGTCGTTGAATTCGAGTAAGTAACATGGCGGTTTCGGACTTTATTCCGGCTGAGGAGGGGCGCGGTCTTTACCGCGCCCTTGCGTTCAGGCGAATTCTTGTCATTTGCGGTCTGATCGTCGCATTGGCGTTCAGCTTTTCACTGGATCTTGCTCTTGGGCCAGCCCGCTATCCCTTGTCGGAAGTGCTCGCCGCCCTGATCGATCCCTCCGGCGCGAACCTGCAGACCCGTGTGGTCCTGTGGGACATCCGTATGCCGGTCGCACTGATGGCGATCAGCGTCGGCGCCTGTCTGTCATTGGCGGGCGCGCAGATGCAGACGATCCTCGCCAATCCGCTGGCCAGTCCGTTTACGCTCGGCATTTCAGCTGCGGCCAGTTTCGGCGCGGCCCTTGGCCTTGTCGCCGGCGTTGCGATCTTTCCGGCTGCGGTACACTACATGGTTCCGCTCAACGCCTTCCTGATGGCCATGGCCGCTTCGCTGTTCATCTATTTGATGTCGACTGTCCGGGGCGTGACCGTTCAAACCATCGTGCTTCTCGGCATTGCGCTGGTGTTCACCTTCAATGCGCTGCTGTCACTTTTGGAATACCTTGCATCCGAACAGGCGCTCGCTGCCGTCGTGTTCTGGACCATGGGATCGCTCACCAAGGCAACATGGGGCAAGGTCATGGCGACATTCGCCATCCTTATCGTCTGCATTCCGTTTTTCGCGCGCCATTCCTGGGCCTTGACGGCGCTGAGGCTCGGCGACGTAAAGGCAGCCAGTTTCGGCGTGAACATCAAGTCCCTCCGTCTTAAGACGCTGCTTGGCGTCAGTCTCCTGGCCGCCATACCGGTTTCCTTTGTCGGCACCATCGGCTTTGTCGGACTGGTCGGACCGCATATCGCCCGCATGCTGGTGGGTGAAGACCAGCGATTTTTCCTGCCTGCCGCCATCTTGTGCGGTGCGCTGATGCTCTCGGCGACATCCGTCGTTTCCAAGATCCTTCTGCCGGGGGCGATCCTGCCGATCGGCGTCATCACAGCGCTTGTGGGTGTGCCGTTCTTCTTCGTGCTCATCTTCGCGGATCGGAGGCAGTCATGGTAACCCTGCAATTAAAAGACTTGGGGGCTCGCTACGGCTCCACACTTACGGTGGAAGGGGTTTCGACCCCGGTTTTTTCGGGCGGTGAACTGACTGCAGTGATCGGGCCAAACGCTGCGGGTAAGTCGACGTTGTTCAAGCGCATCGCAGGGCTGTTGAAAGGGCCGGGCGAGGTGGTCCTCGAAGGCAACAAGGCATCACCGCGCGACGCGATCCGCTACATGCCCCAGGACACGCACGCCAATGCCGTGCTGACGGTTTATGAATCTGTGCTGCTGGCAGCCAAGCAGGGCGAAGGCTGGCGTGTGAAAGATGCCGAGCTGATCGAAATCGATCAGATCCTGAAAGCCCTGCAAATCGATGGACTGGCCTTCCGCAACCTCGGTGAACTGTCCGGCGGTCAACGGCAGCTCGTTTCAATTGCACAGGCTCTGGTGCGCCGCCCGGAAGTGCTGATGATGGATGAACCGACATCCGCGCTGGATCTGTACCGGCAGGTCGAAGTTCTGAACTTCATGCGTGACCTCGCACGCCGCCAAGGCACTCTGGTGCTGATCGCCTTGCACGACCTCAATCATGCACTGCGCTTCTGTCGGAACACCATGGTGATCTCCGGCGGACGCCTGATGGCAGCCGGCCCGTCACAGGATGTCATTACCGCCTCGATGCTGCGGGATATCTACCGTGTGGAAGCGCGTGTCGAAGCCTGTTCGCGCGGTGAAAATCACGTCATCATCGACCGGTCGGCCGCCTGACGGCAAAAGGCAGCCCGCATTGATCAATCCTGGTCGACGTCAATGCGGGCTTCCTCGACGGTTGAGGCCAGATCCCGGTTCGCGTCCAGAAGCACATTCTGGTGCAACCGGATCCGCCAAAGGTGATAGGCGACCCTGTGCAGCCAGCGCAGGGCATCCAGTTTCAGCCAGACGGTTTCCGCCGGCACCTTATCCGCGGCCGCCATCGCGATCAGCCGGTCCCGATTGAGCCGGCGCTGCCGCCGCATCAGCAGCCGAAGCCGGTCGAGTGTCTTTTCCTGTGTCTTGACGTCCTTCTGTCTTGCGGACATGCCGGTAACACCAAGGATCAGACCCGCCTGACGCTTCAGCCTGTGATCCAGCGCCAGCTCATCGATCCTCTGTCTCTGCTCGCAGCGGTATAGCAGGCGGGCCAGGTGATCGAGGATATGAAACTGCCCCTTTAGCGCTTCCTGGAACACCATGTCATTGGGCGGGACGATGATCCTGTCCAGATAGGTCCGTGTTTCTGCAATGGCTTTGACCAGGTCCTCCCTATCTAGCCCCTCATGCGAAGCAGGCTTTGCACCCAGCCTGCCACGCAACCTGTCGATGATGGCGGCGTCCAGCTCGGCTATCGTCTGCCCGGCCAGTGCAGCGGCGGCATGCGGGTCCCGCAGCACGAGCGGATCAAGACGGCTGGTCAGGTCGGAGCCTTTTTCGGGAACCAGTCTTTCCACCAGACGGGCAAAAGGCCGCGCAAAAGGCAGGACCAGAAGCACGCCGAGCGCATTGAAAGAACTGTGAAATGCGACGAGGGCAATCTGCGCGTCACCGTTTCCGGTCACCGTTCCTGCCACAAGCTGAAACGGGCCCAGAAGAAAAAACGCCATGACACCGGTCAGGACGTTGTAGATCACGTGTGCATAGCCCGTGCGCCGGGCCATGGTGCCGCCACCGATGGTCGCCAGGGCTGCGGTAAATGTGGTCCCGACATCCATACCGATCACCAGGGCGGCTGCCTGCGGAAAGTTGATGGCACCGGCACCGAGAGCCGCCAGCGCTGTTGCGACACCTGCGCTGGAGGACTGGGTCACGACGGTTATCAGCATGCCGATAAACAAAAGCTGCAGACGACCGAAGAGTGTGTCCGGGGGAAAGTCGGTGGGCGTGACGACTCCACTAAAGGCGTCCAGACCGTCTTTCATGTGCTCGATGCCGATAAAGATAAGGCAGAAGCCGGCGAGTGCCTGGCCGATCAGCGCGATACGGCCGTGGAAGACCAGCCTGGCGATCGCACCGAAAAACACGAAAGGCAGGGCGATCTGACCGAGGTCCAGCTTGAAGCCGAGGACCGCAACCAGCCAGCCTGTCAGGGTGGTGCCGACATTTGCGCCGAATATGACACCAAGCGCCTGGGGAAAGGTGAGGAGGCCCGACGCCACAAATCCAACGGCCGCAACCGTGGTTGCGCTGGAAGACTGGATGACCGCCGTGGTGAGGGCGCCTGTCGCGGCACCGGACAAGGGCGTTGACGTGAACCTGGACAAGACATCCCGCATGCGCTGCGCAGCGAGGGCCTTCAGCCCGTCGGTCAGAAGCAGCATCCCGATCAGAAACAGCCCAACGCCGCCAAGCGCCGACAGGAAACTTGAAAACATGCAGTGACGTTATCCGACCGGATGAGCGTCCACAATCAGGCAAGATACTATCCGTAGCGCTGTCGCGTGAACTGTGAACGTAAAGCCAAACCTGACGTGCTTCTGAGAGCGGTTGCAACGTCTGGCGGAAAGTCCTTTGGTCACCGGGGCGACTGTGGGAGCCTGTACCGGGCAAGCGCGTCAAGCTTCTGCCGGAGGCCGCGTCACGAGGAAGAGCAGATGAAGAAGTATGAGGCTCCGGGAGTCTACATCGTCGAGAAAAATGCCTTTCCTGCACAGGTTGTGCAAGTCGCGACAGATGTCCCGATCTTCATCGGCTACACGGAAAGGGCCGCGCAGCAGGGCGCGGATGTGACCGGCGTACCGGTCCGGGTCACTTCATTGAAGGAGTTTGAACTATGTTTCGGCAAAGCACCGGCAGCACGGTTTGACTTCAGCCTGCGGGCAGGGGAACCGGTTCTGGAACTGGAGGACGCAAGCAACTTCATATTGCACTCGGCCATACGCCTGTTCTTCGAAAATGGCGGCAGCAAATGCTGGATTTTGTCAGTCGCTTGTTATGGCGAGGGAGAGCCCGCGATTGCAAAGTCCGCGGAGCATTTCAGTGAGGCTGTCTGGCAGGAAGTCGCCCTGCAGGAGGAGCCGTCGATGGTCGTCATTCCGGAGGCGGTGCTCCTGCCGTCACCGGAGGACTACAAGACTGTCTGGGACAAGGGCCTTGCCCATTGTGTCGAGACCCAAAAACGTGTCGCCATTGTGGATGTGTTCAACGGTGACAGGAAGAGAACATACGACGAGGCTGACGTGATCTCGGGGAAGACCGGCCTACGTAATATGCTCACGGCAGAAGACTTGAGCTTCGCGGTCGCATATTATCCCTGGGTGAACACCACCCTGCATGTCGCCTCTGATTTGACCTTCGACAACATCTCTGCCGACACCCGAAAGGCTTTTTTCGATTATGTCCGGCAGGATCCGAGCGCACAGGGGAGCGACGCCCAAAAAGCCGCGCTGGAAAGAACGCTTGATCTGGTGGTGCATGACAAAACATCCGACGCTGATAAGGCAGGTTGTGAGCAAGGCTTGAGAGTTCTTTCGAAACGTTACAAGGACCTCATTGAGCATGCGGTCGCAGCGCTGAATGTCATGCCTCCGTCAAGTGCGCTGGCGGGTGCCTACGCGAGGACCGACAACCATACCGGCGTCTGGCAGGCGCCTGCAAACATTGGGCTATCTTCCGTCGTATCACCCTGCATAGTTATCTCCGATGCGGAGCAGGAAGATCTGAACGCCCCATTGGACGGCAAGGCCGTGAATGCGATCCGGTCGTTTCCGGCACGCGGTACACTTGTCTGGGGCGCGCGCACGCTGGCCAGTAACAGCTCTGAATGGCGCTATGTGAATGTCCGCCGAACGGCGATCATGCTGGAACAATCAATCAAGGCAGCGCTCGATGCATTCGTGTTTTCACCCAACACCGAACCAACCTGGGTAACGATCAAGCATTCGATTGAGTATTTTCTGAATTCTTATTGGAAAGCCGGAGCGTTCGTCGGTGCTACTCCTGATGAGGCTTACCGCGTAGACGTCGGACTTGGTACGACCATGACCGCTATAGATGTCGAGACCGGCACCATGAACATTGTCGTGCAGGTTTCCCTTCTTCGGCCAGCTGAATTTCTGGTGCTGCCGTTCCGCTTGCAGGTCCAGACAAAGCAAGATTGATCCGAAGGTCAGGAAAATTTGCCTGAGGAACCCGCGATCAGTTCACTGTCAGTGAAAAAGCGCCATGCCGTCTACGGCCAGATAAGCGTCTCTGTGTCTACGCTGTCGCTGCTGCCGGTCACACGTGTTCCGGACACCCTGGCCTTGCCACTGGCAACCATCGAGAGCGCCTTGGGATAGATCTGGTGTTCTACGTCCAGAACGCGGGCGGCCAGCGTGTCGGGCGTGTCGGCGTCAAGAACGGGAACGGCGCCCTGTACGATGATCGGCCCATCATCCATTTCAGCCGATACATAATGCACGGTCGCACCGTGCAATTTGACGCCTTCCTGCAAGGCCCGCTCGTGTGTGGCAAGGCCCTTGAACGAAGGCAGCAGGGCCGGATGGATGTTGATCATCCTGCCTGCCCAGGCATTGACGAGATAAGGCGTGAGGATACGCATGAAACCGGCAAGAGCCACCAGCTCAATCTTGTGATCCTTCAACACGGCATCAACGGATCGTTCGAACGCTTCGCGATCGCCTGCGTAGTCCTTGTGGTCGACAACGGCCGTCGGGATGCCGAATTCCGCAGCCCGCTCCAGTCCCTTTGCATCTGGACGGTTGGAAAGAACCAAGGCGATTTCGGCCGGATAGTCGGGAGACATGGCGGCGGAAATCAGCGCGCCCATGTTGGAACCGCGCCCGGAAATCAGGATGGCTGTCTTTTTCCGGCTCATGCGCCGAGGTCCAGACTGCCCTCAAAGAGCACCGGTGCTTTGCCCTCAGCCTCGATGGTGCCGATCTTGCTAACCGTTTCGCCTGCCTTGGTGAGGACATCGGCAACCGTATCTGCTTCTTCTGCGGAAACGACAATCACCATTCCGGTGCCGCAGTTGAAGGTGCGCAGCATTTCCTTTTCGGCAACGCCGCCGTTTTTCGCAAGCCAGCCAAATACGGCCGGAACCTTGATCTGAGAAAGATCGATGTGCGCGGAACAATTCTTCGGCAGAACGCGCGGCAGGTTTTCCGGAAGACCACCGCCTGTGATATGGGCAAGCGCCTTGATGCCGGATGTTTCTTTCAGCGCGGCCAACAGAGGTTTGACGTAGATGCGCGTCGGCTCCATCAGAGCTTCGCCAAGTGTCTTGCCGGCAGCGAATGGGGCTGCATCCGACCAGGTCATGCCGGACAGTTCGATGATCTTGCGGACCATGGAATAGCCGTTGGAATGGACACCGGAAGAGGCCAGGCCAAGGAGTACATCTCCTGCGGCAACATCTGGACGCGGCAGGATTGCGCCACGCTCAACCGCACCAACGGAAAACCCGGCCAGATCGTAGTCGCCTTCCACATACATGCCCGGCATTTCGGCCGTTTCACCGCCGATCAATGCAGCGCCTGCCATCTTGCAGCCGTCTGCAATACCAGCCACCACATCCGTCGCGGTTGCCACGTCCAGCGCGCCGGTCGCGAAGTAGTCGAGGAAGAACAGCGGTTCTGCGCCCTGAACCACGAGATCGTTGACACACATGGCGACAAGATCGATGCCGACTGTGCGGTGCTGGCCGGTTTCAATGGCAATCTTCAACTTGGTGCCAACGCCGTCATTGGCCGCCACAAGGATCGGATCCTGAAATCCTGCGCCCTTCAGATCGAACAGGCCGCCGAAGCCACCGATGTCGCTGTCGGCCCCGGGCCGGGATGTTGCCTTGACCAGCGGCTTGATGCGGTTCACCAGTTCGTTTCCGGCGTCGATGTCGACACCTGCATCGGCATAGGTCAGGCCGTTGGGACCAGAGGATTCGCTCATGGGGCACTCCGAGACTGCGTGCGGTTGGCTGTGCCAGTGCGGATTACAGTCTGCCGCCAAGGAACACAAGAGGCGAGCCGCTCTGTGCAGGGCTTAAGAACAGATGGCGAGGAAACTTCCGCATCTTTCTTTGTTACGAGGTCCATTCACGGGCCTGAAAGTGCATTTTCGGCAAAGCCAGGGCCGGTATGCCGTATGAACCGGTTGGGCCTTCGCGAGACGATGAAGACGTCTGTCGAACAGTCCGGTGCGGATCCGGCGGTTTTTAAGACCGGCTGATGCGGCTCTGAGCTGGACCAGGACCGCGCAAAGCTGACTTTTCTGGACTTGACCCGAGGCAGGGTTTAATCCCATGTCCGGAGGAAAGCCATTTTCACGCGCCGGAACAACCGAGGAGCGCCATTCATGACCCTTCGCCGTCAGGTACAGTTCTGGCTGATCTCCCTCTTCGTCTTCTGTCTTTTTCTATATGTCTTTTCCAGCGTGCTTCTGCCCTTCGTTGCGGGCATGGCCGTCGCCTATCTGCTGGACCCGGTGTGCGACCGGCTGGAAAAGCTGGGCATGGGGCGCATGTGGGCGACGCTTTGCATCCTGTTTGCCTTCGTTCTCATCCTGGTGATGTTCTTCATTCTGATCCTGCCGCTTCTGGGAAATCAGCTCTCGCTTTTCCTTGAGAAGTTTCCGGAGCTGATCCGCAAGCTACAGGGCCTTCTGTCGAAGAACTTTCCGGCCAATCTTGCGTCTGTCGCCGGCATAAGTGCGGAAGATCTCCAGTCCTCCATGTCCAATCTCATCGGGCAGGGGGCTTCCTTTATCGGCAAGCTGGCGCAGTCGCTGTGGAGTGGCGGCCAGGCGTTGCTGTCGATCCTGTCGCTGTTCGTCATTACGCCGGTGGTTGCCTTCTATCTGTTGCTGGACTGGGACCGCATGGTTGCGCGCATAGACAGTTGGCTGCCGCGCCCTCATTTGTCGAAAATTCGCGAACTTGCGCGGGAAATGGACCAGGCGGTCGCCGGTTTTGTGCGCGGGCAGGTGTCGGTTTGCCTGATCCTTGGTTCGTTTTACGCCGTCTCGCTGGCGCTGGTCGGACTGAACTTCGGCCTCCTGATAGGCATGGCTGCCGGCCTCGTCAGCTTCATTCCCTTCGTGGGGGCCGGATTGGGCCTTGTTGTGTCCCTCGGTGTGGCCGTTGTTCAGTTCTGGCCGGACTGGCCCTGGATTGTCGCCGTCGCAATAGTTTTTGCTGTCGGCCAGTTTCTGGAAGGCAATATCCTGCAGCCCAAACTTGTTGGTGACAGCACGGGACTTCATCCCGTGGCGCTGATGTTTGCCCTGTTTGCCTTTGGATATCTCTTTGGATTTGTGGGGATGCTGATCGCTGTTCCGGCAGCCGCGATGATCGGCGTGCTTGCGCGCTTCGCCCTGAACCAGTATCTGGCAAGCCCTGTCTATCAGGGAGCAGACCATCCCGCGTCGAAACAAGAAGAACAGGTTTCAGAGTAGAAATGGCGGAAACACCGCGCCAGTTGCCGTTGGAATTGCCGCATGAAGCGGCCCTGAGCCGTGATGACTATCTGGTTGGAGGCTCCAATCGGGCTGCGTTCGAATTGCTGGAACGCTGGCCGGACTGGCCGTCACCGGTCGTTGTGCTTGCGGGGCCGGTCGGGGCGGGAAAGACCCATCTTGTGCGGGCGTTTCAGGAAGAAACCGGTGCGGTCGTTCTGCCCGCGGCTGAGCTTACTGCCAACTCTGTGCAAACGCTCGTCGCAGCGCCGTCCACGGTGATCGAGGACGCGCATCTGGGGTTTGACAACACGGCGCTGTTTCACCTTCTCAATGCAGCGCGCCAGGCCGGCAAAACTGTGCTCATCACCAGCCGCACCTGGCCTGCAAGCTGGAAGATTTCCCTGCCGGATCTTCAGTCCCGCCTGCGGGCGGCAACTCCTGTGGAAATTCTGGAGCCGGATGACGACCTCCTGCGGCGGGTGCTGGTGAAACTGTTCGCCGACCGTCAGATTGCGGTCGATCAAGGCGTTGTCGACTATCTTGTGGTGCGAATGGAGCGGTCGCTTGAGGTTGCCATGCGGGCTGTCGAAGCGATTGATCAGGAGGCTTTGGCCGGACGGGTGAAGATCACAAAACCACTGGCCGGGCGGGTTCTGGAAAATGTGCATAAAGGCCAATAATCGCCGATACTGCCACAGGACTGTCATTTGCCCGCTTGGAACTTCATGTTAGTCACGGCGGCATAAGCGCAGAATGGGCATGTCTGGTTTTGGCTGATAGAAGCGGGCGCTGCAGGGAAAAGGGAAGATGCCATGAACGAAGTCTCTGATCTTTCTGACATTCTACCGGCTTCCACAGTTCCTGCCGATGCCAAGGGAGCCACGCCCGATCTGGTGCCGGAAGGTGAGCTGGCTACATCTCCGGCCCGTTTCATGAACCGCGAACTGTCTTGGTTGCAGTTCAATCTCCGGGTTCTGGAAGAAGCCATGAACCCGAACCACCCGCTGCTTGAGCGTGTTCGGTTCCTGTCAATCTCTGCCAACAACCTCGACGAATTCTTCATGGTGCGCGTTGCCGGTCTGCGCGGCCAGCAACGGGCGGATGTCACCAATCTGTCCGACGACGGCCTGACACCGACCGAACAGCTTCAGAAAATCAGCGACGCCGTGCGCGACCTGCAGGCCTCGCAACAGAAGATCTGGGTGGAACTGCGCCGTGAGATTGCCGACAAGGGCATCGAGATTCCGCAAGGCGAGACGCTGGACCAGGCGGACAAGGTCTGGCTGCAAGACTATTTTCTTGCCTATGTCTTTCCGGTCCTGACGCCGCTGGCCATCGATCCGGCCCATCCGTTCCCGTTCATTCCGAACCTCGGCTTTTCCATAGTCTTCGAACTGGTGCCGACGTCCGGCGGGCGCGGCATGATCGCGCTGCTCAGAATTCCGAGCCAGGTCGACCGCTTCGTGCAACTGCCCAACGGTGAAGATGGCGCAGCCCGGTTCATCGCGATCGAGAAGGTTGTCAGCCTTTTCATCGGGCGCCTGTTTCCCGGCTACGAGATCCGCGGCAAGGGCGCCTTCCGTGTCATTCGCGACAGTGATCTGGAAATCGAAGAAGAAGCGGAAGACCTCGTCCGCCTGTTCGAGAGCGCCCTGCGCCGCCGCCGCCGTGGCTCTGTGATCCGCCTGGAGATTCAGGAGACCACACCGCCGGCCCTGCGCGAATTCGTGGCCGAGGCCCTGCGTGTCGGGCAAAGCGAGATCTTTCTGGCAAACGGGTTGCTTGCGCTCAACAACCTGTCCCAGATTGTCGATCTTGAGCGGCCGGATCTGAAGTTTCAGCCCTATACCGCGCGCTTCCCCGAACGCATTCGCGAACACGGCGGCGACTGCCTCGCGGCGATCCACCAGAAGGACATCATCGTTCACCATCCATATGAATCGTTCGATGTGGTGGTTCAGTATCTGCGGCAGGCCGCGCGTGATCCCGATGTGGTGGCGATCAAGCAGACGCTTTATCGCACGTCCAACGACAGCCCTATCGTGAAGGCGCTTGCAGAGGCTGCCGAAGCCGGTAAATCCGTTACGGCGCTGGTGGAACTGAAAGCCCGTTTCGACGAGGAAGCGAACATCAAATGGGCGCGCGACCTGGAGCGGGCAGGGGTGCAGGTCGTTTTCGGTTTCATCGAACTGAAGACCCACTCCAAGCTGTCCATGGTGATCAAGCGCGAACACGGCCAGCTCAAGACCTATTGCCACATCGGGACGGGGAACTACCATCCGATCACCGCGCGGATATATGAGGATCTTTCCTTCTTCACGGATGATCCCGGCATTGCCGAGGACGCCGCCCGCGTGTTCAACTTCATCACCGGCTACGCTCAGCCGGCGGAGCTGAACAATCTGATGGTCTCTCCTGTCAATCTGCGTCAGCGCATGTTGGAAATGACCGAAAACGAAATCGAGCACGCTCGGTCCGGACGTCCCGCGCAGATCTGGTGGAAGATGAACTCGCTTGTGGATCCGGCGATCATTGACGCGCTCTACCGTGCGAGCCAGGCGGGGGTGCAGATCGATCTGATCATTCGTGGCATCAGCTGTCTGCGTCCCGGCATTCCGGGCCTGTCCGACAACATCCGGGTGAAATCCATCATTGGACGTTTTCTGGAGCATTCGCGCATCTATTGCTTCGGCAACGGACAAGGACTGCCGTCGCCGGAGGCCCATGTCTACATCGGGTCTGCGGATCTTATGCCGCGCAACATTGACCGGCGGGTCGAGGTTCTTGTGCCGCTCAAGACACCGACCGTGCACGAGCAGGTGCTCGACCAGATCATGGTGGCCAACCTGAAGGACAACCAGCAAAGCTGGCGCATCCTTTCCGACGGCAGCCATGAGCGCATCGTTCCGAATGCCAATGAAGAACCCTTCAATGCGCATCAATATTTCATGACCAACCCGTCACTGTCAGGGCGTGGCAAGTCGTTGAAGAGTGACCGCCCGAGGCCGTTCCTGGAACGGCAAAAACGAGGTTAGCATGGCTGCTGAGTTTCACCCGGCACGTGGCCGTCTCAACGGGTCCGGCCCCATCGCAGTCGTGGACATCGGTTCAAACTCCGTGCGCCTCGTGATCTATGAGCGCAAGGCCCGCACACCGACGATGCTGTTCAACGAGAAGCTGCTGGCCGGTCTTGGCAAGGGCATTGCCGCCACGGGGCGTCTCGCCGACGATTCTGTCAGTCTGGCGCTTGGTGAGCTGACCCGTTTCAAGACATTGATCAAACACACCGGCTGTCAGGACATTTACATCGTTGCGACTGCAGCGGCGCGCGATGCGAAAAATGGCCCTGAATTCGTGCGCGAGGTCGAGCGGTCTCTGGAGGCGCCTGTTCGCATTCTCGACGGCAACGAGGAGGCCTATTATTCCGCCCTTGGCGTGATTGCGGGCTTCTGGGTGCCGCGTGGCATTGTGGGCGATATGGGCGGCGGCAGCCTGGAACTGGTGGAAATCGCTGACAACAAGCCTGGCACTGGAGCAACGTTCCCCCTTGGCGGCTTGCGCCTGTCAGAGGAAGCCGACGGCAAGATCGCAAAGGCGCAGAAAATAACCGAAGCTGCGCTCAAGGACTTTCAATGGCCTGATCTGGCACCCGGCGAACGAACCTTCTATGCCGTCGGCGGCACGTGGCGGTCGCTGGGCCGTCTGCATCTGAAGCAAAACAATTATCCGCTGCACGTCATGCACAATTACGAAATCAGCGCGGAAGAGGCGATTGCCTTCTGCAAGCGGATCGCCGTTCCCAATCTCGAAGGTGTGGAACTTGCCGAGATTGTCTCCAAACAGCGCCGCCCGCTGGTGCCGATCGGGGCGGTCGTGCTGGAGCAGGTGCTGCTGTCGATGAAGGCGGAGCGCCTGGTCTTTTCCGCAACCGGCGTTCGCGAGGGGCTTCTGCACGAAAAGCTGCCGTTGGAAATGCAGGCCCATGATCCGGTGATCGAAGCCGCGCGCGAACTGTGCATCCTGCGGGCGCGCTCTCCCGCCCACGCCGAGGAGTTGATTGTCTGGACGGACACGCTGTTCAGGGAACTCGGCATCGAAGAAACCGCCAATGAGACTCGGCTGCGTCACGCGGCGTGTCTGCTCTCCGATATCGGCTGGCGCGCTCATCCTGATTATCGCGGCGAACAGAGCCTCAATATCATTTCAAACGCGTCCTTCGTCGGTCTGGATCATGCCAGCCGCGCCTATCTGGCAGCGGCGGTTTTCTATCGCCACCAGGGCCTGCGCGAAGGCGATCTCTCGCCCGTCATCCGGGAACTGTTCACCGACCGTTTGCGCATTCGCGCCAAGGTTCTCGGCGCAACCATGCGGGTCGCATCGCTCCTGAGCGCGTCGATTGCCGGTATGCTGCCAAAAGTGGGCATCACCAAAACGGACAAGGGATTGTCGCTCGACCTTGGCAAGGAACTGGCCAACCTTGACGGCGAGCGCCTGCGTAAACGGGCGAACCAGCTCAGCAAGGTCATCAAGGCCGATGTCGCGGTCAACGCCGGCTGAGGTCAATGCGCCGGCGAATGGTGGGGATCGTCAGTCAGGGGACTTGAGGAGGAAACAAAGCGGCAGAGGTTATTCCGCCGCTTCCTTTTCGACATCTTCCGGCTGTTGCGCTTGCTCAATCGCCACGATCTGCCGATTCCGAAAGGCGAGGGCGACTTCACCGCGCTTCAGCTTGAGCGCGGTTTCGCCGAAAAGTTCGCGCCGCCAGCCTTTCATGGCGGCCACATCGGCAGCGTCGTCGGCGGCAATCTTTTCAAGATCATCCACGGTGGCAATGACCTTGGCCGCAACGCCATGCGCTTCGCTGACCAGTTTCAGAAGAACCTTCAGGAGATCGACTGCTGCTGCTGACCCGTCCGGAGCCTGGCGGCCCTTGGGCAGTTTCGGCATTTCGCTTTTTGGAAGCGAAACCGCGCGTCTGACGGCTTTCAGGATTTCATCCGCGGACTTTGAGCGTTCAAACCCACGCGGAATGGTTCTCAGGCGCCCAAGCGCTTCAGCATCCTGAGGCTGCTGAGCTGCCAGTTCGTAAATGGCGTCGTCCTTGACAACCCGGCTGCGAGGAACGTCGCGCGACTGGGCTTCCCGCTCACGCCATGCGGCGACTTCCATCATGACAGCCAGTTCAACCGGCTTGCGCACGCGCAGCTTCAGACGTTTCCAGGCCTGTTCCGGATCGGTGCGGTACGTGTTGACGGATGTCAGAACCTGCATCTCGTCCTGAACCCAGTGGATGCGGTCTTGCTCGGCGAGATTCGCTTTCAGGAACTGGTAGGCGTCGCGCAGATGCGTGACGTCCGCTAGGGCGTAGTCCAGTTGCTTCGCAGTCAGCGGCCTGCGGGCCCAGTCTGTAAAGCGGGAGGACTTGTCGATTCGGGCGCCAGTGACCTTGTAGACGAGCTGATCATAGGAAATGGAATCACCGAAGCCGCAGACCATGGCCGCCACCTGTGTGTCGAACAGTGGCGCCGGGATCAGTTCACCCAGGTGATAGATGATTTCGATGTCCTGGCGAGCAGCATGAAAAACCTTTGTCACACTGCGGTCGCGCATAAGCTCGAAAAAGGGCTCAAGGTCCAGCCCTTCGGACAGGGCGTCGACTATGAAGGCCATGTCAGGCCCTGCCATCTGGATGACGCAGAGCTTGGGCCAAAAGGTCGTTTCACGGAGAAATTCCGTGTCGACGGTCACATAGTCATGAGCGGCAAGACGCTGACACGCAGCGGCGAGATCTTTTGTTTTTGTAATCACGTGCATGGTGACAAAAAGCTATACCCGAGTTCTGCCGCTTTGTCGCCACGAAATGGTAATTTTCGTGCCCGAAGCTCTTGAAAAGGCGCATTTTGTGCGCCTATGGTGAAGCTTAGGCGAGCGTCTGCGAGAGAACACACAGAGGAATGGAAATGCGCAAGATACTGGTGGTGAATTCCAAGGGCGGTTGCGGCAAGACGACCCTCGCCACGAATCTTGCTGTCGCACTCGCCGCCCGGGGTGAAGATGTTGCGCTTGCCGATGCGGACCGGCAAAAGTCCAGCCTGTCCTGGATCAAACGCCGGCCCAAGAGCTTGTCGCGGATCGAAGGTCTCAACTGGACCAAGGAAGAGGCTATCGGCGACAAGGACAAGGATCTGGACGCTGTTGTCATCGACGGACCTGGCGGGCTTCGCTCGGAGTTGGCCAAGAACCTGATCGCAGAGGCGTCCGATATCGTTGTGCCTGTTCTTGCCTCAGCGTTCGACTGGGACGCCACCTTGAAGTTTCTCGACCGCATTTCCGATATCAAGCGTGTTCGCAAGGGCAAGGCCGACATTCACGTGGTCGCCAATCGCATTGACCGCCGGTCCAACCAGGTCGGCGATCTGGAGCAATTGCTTGCCAAGAAAGGCTATCCGCTGCTTGCGCGGATTTCCGAACGGGTGGTTTATGCCCGCCACGCCGCAGCGGGCTCAGGAGTGTTCGATTATTCCGATGCCGGTTCTCACGAGATCCGCGGACAGTGGCATCCCCTGTTGCAAGCCGTCGACGCCTGAGAGAAATTCCCGAACCGTTCCATGATCAGAAGGGGAGAGGCAGGCGGAGCGCAAGCCTTTTCCTTGACTTTCCTTCCGCAACATGGATTGTGCAGCCGGACTCGGCCTGCCTGCGGCGGGCCGTTACGATTTTCTATGCCAAGAAAAAATGTCGAGGAATGAGAATGCACCCCTACCGTAGTCACACATGCGGTGACCTCCGTCTGTCCGACGAAGGCCAGACTATCCGTCTTTCCGGCTGGGTCCACAGGGTCCGCGATCATGGCGGGGTGCTGTTCATCGATCTGCGCGATCATTACGGCGTCACCCAATGCGTGGTCGACCCGGACTCGGCCGCCTTCCAGCTGGCCGAAACCGTTCGCTCCGAATGGTGTATCCGTATCGACGGCAGCGTGAAGAAGCGCACGGACGAAACCATCAACTCCGAGCTGCCGACTGGTGACATTGAAGTCTTCATCCGTGAGATGGAAATCCTGGGTGCGGCCAAGGAACTGCCGCTGCCGGTCTTCGGCGATCTGGAGTATCCGGAAGAGGTTCGTCTCAAATACCGGTTCCTGGATCTGCGCCGCGAGAAACTGCACCAGAACATGATTCTGCGTTCCAATGTGGTGCGCGATCTGCGCGACCGCATGTGGAACATCGGTTTCAATGAATTCCAGACGCCGATCATCACGGCATCGTCTCCCGAAGGCGCGCGCGACTTCCTGGTGCCGTCGCGCCTGCATCCTGGCAAGTTCTATGCGCTGCCGCAGGCACCGCAGCAGTTCAAGCAGCTGTTGATGGTCTCCGGCTTCGACAAGTATTTCCAGATCGCGCCGTGCTTTCGCGATGAAGATCCGCGTGCCGACCGGTCGCCGACGGATTTCTACCAGCTCGACGTGGAAATGTCCTTCGTCACCCAGCAGGATGTGTTCGACACCATCGAGCCGGTGATTGCCGGCTGTTTCGAGCGTTTCGGCAACGGCCGTCCGGTCAACCGCAACTGGCCGCAGATCTCCTACAAGGATTCCGCGCTCTGGTACGGCACGGACAAGCCGGATCTCAGAAACCCGATCAAGATGGAAATCGTTTCCGAGCATTTTGCCGGCTCCGGTTTTGCCATCTTCGCCAGGCTGCTGGAACAGCCGGGCACGGAAATCCGCGCCATTCCGGCACCGAAGGGCGGCAGCCGCAAGTTCTGTGACCGCATGAACAAGTTCGCCCAGGAGCAGGGCCTGCCTGGCATGGGCTACATCTTCTGGCGCAAGGCCGAAGACGGTTCCACGGAAGCTGCCGGCCCGCTGGCCAAGAACATCGGTCCGGAACGCACCGAAGCGATCCGTACGCAACTCGGTCTCGACGTCGGCGATGCCGCGTTCTTCCTGGGTGGCAAGCCGAAGCAGTTCGAGCCGGTTGCGGCCAAGGCCCGTGTCATCATCGGCGAAGAGCTCGGCCATAGCGACAAGGACCGGTTCGAATTCGCCTGGATCGTGGATTTCCCGATTTACGAGCGCGACGAGGAAACCGGCGAGATCGATTTCTCGCATAACCCGTTCTCCATGCCTCAGGGCGGAATGGACGCGCTGGAAGGCGATCCTCTGGACGTTCTGGGGTATCAGTACGATCTGGCCTGTAACGGTCACGAGCTGATCTCGGGTGCGATCCGGAACCACAAGCCGGAGATCATGTACAAGGCGTTCGAGATCGCTGGCTATCCGGCAGACGAAGTCGACAGGCGCTTTGGCGGCATGGTCAATGCATTCCAGTATGGCGCCCCTCCGCACGGTGGTTGTGCCGCTGGTATCGACCGTATGGTCATGCTGATGGCTGACGAGGCCAACATCCGCGAAGTCATGCTGTTCCCCATGAACCAGAAGGCGGAAGACCTGATGATGGGGGCCCCGAGCGAACCGGCATCGGCTCAGCTTCGCGAACTGCATTTGCGTCTGAACTTGCCGGACGCGTGAGAACATCCCACTTGCGGGTGACCGCAAAATAGGGATACCCCTCTGCGAAAGAGGCGAGAGGCCGGCCTTGCCGGCCTCAGTCGTGTTATGCTTTGCAAGTTATTGGAAAGGCGGCTTACAGTGCTCAACCCTGCAAAATGGGAGATCTGGCAAGACCCGGATGGCACGGTTCAAGTCATCAAGCGCCTGTTGAGCGAAAATCTCCGGGCCTATATCCCGCGCTACTTGGTGGCCTTTGTCTTCATGGGCATGGTTGCGGCAACGACTGCGGCAAGTGCCTGGATCATGAAGGATGTCATCAACGAGGTCTTCATCAACCGCGACAAGATGATGATCTATGTCATCGCCGGAGCAGTCATCTGCATATTCACCCTGAAGGGCGCTTCGACCTACGGTCAGATGGTTGTTCTTTCCAGGGTCGGCAACGCGATTGTTGCGGATCTGCAGAACCGCCTTTTCCATCGACTGACCAAACAGGACCAGGCTTATTTCGACCGGATGTCCCTGCCGGAACTCGGCATCCGCGTGAACACGGGCGCCGGCAGCGCGCGTTCGGTCATCGACATGATCGTGCTCAGCCTCGGCAGGGATGTTCTGACCTTGATCGGACTTGTCGGGGTGATGATTGTCCAGGATCCTTTGATGAGCCTGCTGGCCCTGGTCATCATGCCACCAATCGTTGTCGGCGTGAGTTTCCTGGTGAAGCGGGTCAAGACCTATGCCAAGCGGCAGGTGGTCTCAAACGCCAAGATCGGCTCAACCCTGCAGGAAACCGTTCTGGGTATTCGCATCGTCAAGGCTTTCAGGATGGAGCCGACGATGCAGCAGAGAATGGCCACATCCGTTGCCGAAGTGGAACGCCAGTCCAACAAGATCGCCTCCCTGACGGCCCGGACCTCACCTTTGATGGAATCTCTCGGCGGCTTTGCAATTTCGCTGGTCATTTTCTACGGCGGATATTCGGTGGTGGAGCTGGGCAAGGACCCGGGTGCCTTCTTCGCATTCATTACGGCGTTGCTGCTTGCCTATGATCCCGCGCGCCGTCTGGCCCGGCTGAATGTCAATCTCAGCAAGTCGCTGGTCGGTGTCCGCCTGATGTACGAGCTGATCGACGAGCAACCGGATCTGGAGCAGGTTGAAGATGCATCGGATCTCAAGGTCGACAACGGGCAGGTCGAATTCAGGGACGTCAAGTTCTCCTACGGGGAAGGGGCCGCGCTCAACGGATTGAACCTGACGGCTGAAGGCGGCAAGGCAACGGCGCTGGTCGGTGCGTCCGGGGCCGGCAAGTCCACCGTCTTTGCCCTGATCGAGCGCTTCTACGATCCGCAGGAAGGAACGATCACTGTCGACGGACAGTCGATCAGGTCGGTTACGATGAGTTCTCTGAGACGGAACATTGCCTACGTCAGCCAGGACTCCTACCTCTTCAACATCAGTATCCGCGATAATATCGCAATCGGCAGACCGGGAGCTTCACAGGAAGAGATCGAGGCAGCGGCACAGGCCGCGAACGCCCATGACTTCATCCTGGAAATGCCGGATGGCTACAACACCCTGGCCGGCGATGGCGGCGGCCGCTTGTCGGGCGGTCAGCGTCAGCGCATTGCCATTGCGCGCTCGATGCTGCTGGATGCGCCGATCCTCCTGCTGGATGAGGCAACTTCCGCTCTTGATGCTGAGTCCGAAGCCAAGATCCAGGCCGCACTCGAAAAACTGATGGAAGGGCGCACCACGCTGGTGATCGCTCACCGTCTCAGCACGGTTCGTCACGCACATCGGATCCTCGTCATGGACAGGGGGCGTGTCCTGGAGAGCGGCACGCATGATGAATTGTTCGAGCATGACGGCATATACCGGCGCCTGTGCGAGCTGCAGTTCCAGAACCGCACCGAGGCTGCCGAGTAAGACAGCACCTTTTGCACGAAAACAAAAAAAGCCCGGGACACTGCCCGGGCTTTTTACTGTCTGAAGCAGATTTACTGGTTGGCGGTAATGCCGACTGACAGGATCTGCGGGATCATCTGAGGTGCAAACATTGCCGTGCCCATGATCTGGGACAGCGGAACAGGTGCACCCGGAGCGGCTGTCAGTTCCAGCGAGCCGGGCGTGTTCAGGAACTGGGTCACGGCCTTGGTCACCTGGCCTTCCAGCTCCTTGTTCTGCAGCATGCCGAGCATCATCGGCAGCGTGCCGGTAAGGCCGGCAACATAGGTCGGCGTATCGACACCGGCCTTTTCCGATTCCAGATCCAGTACCCGGCCTGTCAACGTGTCATCGTCCAGCCGGATCTTGGCGTTTTCGATGGTCACATTCTGCAGGAGCGCCATCGCTTCTTCAGGCTTCTCCGACTTTTCGTTGAGCTGGGTAATCACTTCGCGGGTAACGCCGCCCATGGAGAGCGAGACAGACAGGCTGGCCGCATCCTTGGCGTCGATCTTCAGTTCGGGAACCACGAGTGTGGCCGTTTCCGGGTCCCATTTGCCAGATCCGGAAATGTCGAGCGTCAGAGTTTCATAACCGAGATCCGTAAGGGACTTCGTTTCCTTTGTTTCCAGTTCCTTGACGTCGATGGTGGCGCCGGTCACAGCAAACTGGGCTGCGGTCGGAAGGTCGCCGTCCATGGCGTCGATCGAGGAGGAGATTTTGACGATGTCGGCAATCTGGTTGTCTTCATCGCGGATCTGAATGCTGTTGGCTTCAAATGTCTTGTAGCCGGGGCCGACCGGTGGCGTGTCGGCAGAAGCTTCTTCCGGCGTCGGCAGGAGAAGGTCCGTGACCTTGAGGTCCGCCAGCGACATGCCGCCGTCCTCAGCCGTGAGCTCAAGATTGCTCATATCGAGGCTTGAGAGCTTGAGCCGCCCGTCGGACTGAATTTCTCCGCCCGTCAAAACGGTCGACGCAATGGTAACGCTGGCGTTTTCTTCGTCTTCCTTGCTGATGACGATGTCGCTGAGCGTTACGGCATCGCCTGCTTCGTCAACCGAACCATAGCTCTCGACAGTGCCTTTCTCGGCATCCAGCAGGCTCAGAAAAGCATCGGCGATCTCGTTCCCGGACGGATCGAAGGCAAGCGCCGGAGTGGCTTGAAGGGCGAGCAGACTGACGGCGGCCGTCAGACCGGCTGCGATCCGGGGCGAACGGGAAAACATCATTGAAAATCTCCACGAAATAGAGGCGGACTTCACTCTGAGGGAAGTTCCACGGTGTAGCAAGGCGAAAGCCGGAGCAAGCAATAGCCGGGCTTATTCGGTCAAAATATGTCCTGCGTCACATTTTACCCGGTTGAAATGCGAGGGTCGGATATACACCGGCTTTACCATCCCGTTCTTCGGCAAAAATTGCCTTTGTCAGGCCACGGCTTTTTCGGCGAAGGTGATGTTGGCGCGCTCGATGTCTTCCAGGGTCGGCAGGCTGGCCTCGTTGCCCAGGTGCTGGATGGCATGGGTCGAAGCTCCGCGGGCAAAGCGGAAATGCTGATCCCAGCTTCTCTCCGGCCAGCGCAGGTAGGAGGCAATGTAAGCGCCATGGAAGACATCGCCGGCACCGTTGGAATCGACCACCTTCGACAAGGGCACGTTGAGCGAGGGCATCACCTTGTCCGGACCACCGGCTTCGTACCAGACCATGCCTTCGCTGCCGAGCGTTACAGCGCCGACAGGACAGTTCTTGGTGCGCAGATACGAAAGCGTTTCACCGGTTGACATGCCCAACTGCTGGCAGAAACGCTCGGACACGACCGCAATATCGATTTGATTGAGCAGTTCATCGGTGTTTTCGCGCACGGCGCCGCCGTCGAGTGATGTCAGGATGCCAAGGTTCTTGCAAGTGGTCGCATAGTGCAGCGCCGCGTCCGGCATATGCCCATCGAGGTGCAGGGCCTTCATGCCGGTAAGGGTGAGGGGAGGGAAAGGATGCAGGAACTCGTTGTCGCGGCAACGCACAATGGCGCGCTTGCCGCCCTTTGGCATGATGAAGGAGAGGGAGCTTTCCCGCACCTTGCGCCCGTGAATGGAAACGCCGTAGGTCGCTGCCATGTCCAGGAACATGCGTGCCAGCCAGTCGTCCGCCTGCGAGCACAACAACTCCGGTTTGCCTCCCAGTTTGGCGCAGCAAAACGCCGCCGTGACCGCATTTCCGCCAAAACTGATTGCGTAATCCCGGGCAATCGTCTTTTCGTCGCCCGTCGGCAATTGGTCCGTCAAAAAAGTAACGTCGATATAGGCTTGCCCAATAAACAATGCCTGCATGTAACCCTCCCGAAGTCCGGCTTTTCTCGTCTGTTTTGCAGCTAACACGGCAAAGAGGCAGGTGGCTTTGATCTGAATGAAATGACTGAATCTTCAGTCCTTGTTTACCCAGATCAGCCATGTTCAGAAAGAGTTTATCATGAACAGGCTGTCGACTTGTCTTTCCGCTATGTTGGTTTCGTTAAAACGGTGCTGATCGCCCTTGCGCTGGCGACTGCTCCGCTGTTTGCGATCAACATCATTCTCAACCAGTATGCGGAACGCCGTGCCGTGGTTGAGATGGAGGCCATGGGAAATGTGGCCATCCACCGTGCCGAAGAGGCAATTTCCACTACCGTTTCCGTGCTTCAGAGGTTGGACCGGGACGATGTGCAAACCTGCAATGCCGAAGACCGGGTCATCTACGAGAAGCAGATTGTCGAACACGGGATGATCGACGCCATCGGGCTCGCCGATGCCGCCGGTCAGCGCATGTGCATCATTCCGGACGCGGATCTGGCCGGCAAGATTGTGCTGCCGCCGATGCGTGAGGACGGCCCGCTTGTCGGCATCGGCATGCTGGACCGGAGCTATCTGGGAGCCCGTGCGGCAGTGATCAGCTGGGATCTCAAGGACCAGACACGCCTTTTCGCGGAAGTGACACCTGCCGTGATTGCAATCGATCCCGGCCCGGAATATCTGCGCTCTTACCGCCGGACCGAATTACGCCTTGGCAACAACCTGCTCTGGTACACTATCGGTGGCTATAATTCAGAGGCAACGGATCCTTCCGAAATTCTGTCTGTCGAAGTTTCATCGCAGCTTTATCCTCTCGTGGCGACGGTCACCGCACCGCTGTCTGCCGCCGACAAGGTCGTGCAGGACCTGAAGGTCGTTGCTGCCGCCGCCTGCGCGGGGATTGCGCTCCTGTTCGTTGCCATCGGTGTTTGGTTGTCCTGGCGGCCCGAGAGGGAAGCCGACGACGAATTCATCGCCGCGATCCGCAATGGCGAGTTCATTCCCTATTATCAGCCCGTCATGGATATCGAGAGCGGGCGGTTGCGCGGGTGTGAAATCCTGATGCGCTGGCGCCGTCCGAACGGCATGATCGTGTCACCGGGGCAGTTCATGGCCTATGCCGAAAACAACGGCCATATCTTCGACATGACCCGTCACATCATGCGCGTCTCTGCCGAGGAAATCGGCGAGCTTTACGGGGACAATCCGGACCTGAAGCTGTCGATCAACCTTTTCGCGGGTCACTTCCTGGATCGGGAAGTCATTTCCGATATTCGTTCAATCTTTGAAAAAACGCGGATTTCCTTCCAGCAGATCGTTGTGGAAGTAACCGAGCGCCAACCGTTGGAGGACATGGAACTGGCGCGCAAGATCATCGCGGAACTGCAGGCACTGGGTGTGCGTGTTGCTCTGGATGATGTCGGCACGGGCCATGGCGGCATGGCCTATCTGCAAAAGCTGGGCGTCGACATCATCAAGATCGACAAGATGTTCATCGATACCATCGGATCGGACGACAACTCCACGACGATTGTCGATTCCATGGTCGAGCTGGCCGACAACCTGGGCATGGGCATCATTGCCGAAGGTGTCGAGATGGAAGAGCAGATCGACCGGTTGCTCGAACTGGGGGTGACCGCCGCTCAGGGCTATTTCTTTGCAGCGCCCATGCCGGCTGACGAGTTTATCGCCTTTGCGGAACGCACCGAAGAAGAAGCCAACGAACGTTCGCGGCTTGCAGCCGAAGCGGCCGCGGCAGAGAAGGCGGCCAACGAAGCTGCAATGCGGAAGAACGCAGCAGCCTGACCCCTGCTGGTGCGCTTCGCCTAGCCTCCCGCATGAGTTACCCTCACTAAATCCAGTCAGCTAACTGGCGGAAATGCACACTTCTTGTGCCGCCAAAGCTCTGTCTTGCGCCATCTCGCACAATTAACGGGCGTGATGAAAATGCAGGTTGATTTTTCCATGCCAGATGTTCTTGTCTGTACCGGCTGGACGGTATAAAGAGAGCGAAACTGTACTGACTGGACGGTATACAATGGCAGCGCGTTCGACACGCACTTCGCATGAATCGAAATCGGAAATACTGAAAGCTGCAATCGAGGTCGTCCGGCGCTCGGGCGCACAATGCCTGACCATGGATGCCGTTGCCGAGGAAAGCGGTTTTTCCAAAGGCGGGGTTCTCTATAATTTCCCCACCAAGGATGCGCTGATTACCGGCATGGTGGAGTTTCTGGCAAGCCAGTTCGAAGCTGAAGTGGCTGCCGAGAGGGAGCGCAACCTTTCTTCCGAGTGCCCGACCTTGAGCGCAATGATCGAGGTCTCCGAAGGTTGGTTGGGCGAGCGGCGTGACCTGGCGCAAGCCATGCTGGCCACGAAAGCGGACCGTCCCGACCTGAGTGAACCCTTCCGGGGTGTGAAATTACGTCTCAAGGAGGCCATCGAGGCCGAACTTCCCGACCGAGGCAAAGCCTGGTCTATCTGGGCCTGCCTGGAAGGCCTTCATTTCTCTGAGGCGCATTGCGTCACGATTTTTTCTGACGATGAGCGCGCGCTGGTGTTTCAGGACCTCCGCATGCGTCTGACCCAACTCAAAGACTAGAACGGAAGACCAAATGCTGGCACTTCACAAAGCCCCAATTCGCCGTTGGGTCGCCCTTCTTTTGGCTGCCGGGATGCTTGCATCCTGTCAGGACGATGCTTTTGATCCGGTTTCCGAGGCGGAGGCAAAACTCAATGCTGCGCCCAGACCAGCGAAAGTCTTCACGGTGACAGACCAGATCGGGCTCTTGGAACGGCGGTTCGCCGGCCGGGTGGAGGCGGTGAAAACCGTCGCCCTGTCTTTCCAGGTGCCGGGTAAGCTTGTCGAACTGCCGGTGCTGGAAAGCCAGCGCGTGAAGGAAGGCGACCTGATCGCCAAACTGGATACGACGGACTACGACAGGGCATTACGAGAAGCGACCATCAATGCCGAACAGGCAAAAAGGGAGCTCGATCGGCTGGAAACCCTGCGCGAACGGTCGGTCATCTCACAGTCAGCCTATGACGAGCAGAAGAACAAGTACGACCTTGCGCTGGAGACACAAAAGGAAGCCACACAGAACCTTGAGTACACAACTTTGAAGGCGCCTTTTGACGGGATCGTCTCCGTGCGTCTGGTCGACAATTTCACCACGGTCAGTGTCGGAACGCCGGTTGTACAACTTCATGACGTGTCGGAAGTCCAGGTGGACATCAACGTTGCCGAGGCTCTGTTCGGACGGGTTTCAGCATCCGAAGTGACGTCCATTGAGGCCAGATTTCCCGCCTACGGGGATAAGCAATTTCCGCTGACGTATCGCGAGCATTCCAGCCAGGTCGATGAGGTAGCGCAGACCTATCGCGTTACCCTGGCGATGCCGCGCGAGGGGGCAGAGCAGCTCTCGCCCGGCATGACGGCATCGGTGACCGTGAAGTTTCTGCCTGAAGGGCTGCAACTGGGAGAACAATTCCTGGTGCCGTCGAGTGCCATTGCCGTCGATAGCGAGGGAAATTCCTACGTCTGGAAATACGATTCCGGCTCTGGGGCCGTGTCCAAGCACCCGGTCGAAATCGGCACGGTCATGGGGGATTTCATTCCTGTCCGTTCCGGGCTGGAAAAAGGCGACGAAATCATCTCCGCCGGCGTTGCTTATCTCAGCGACGGCCAGGTCGTGCGGCGTTTGAACTGATCCGGTTCCGGACAGGCTAGAGGATCAGATACCTTGGATATTGCACGCTACTCAATTCAAAAGCCGGTCAACACGTGGATGATCGTGATCATGTCGCTTCTGGGGGGGCTTTGGGGCCTATCCACCGTGGGGCGGCTGGAAGATCCTGCATTCACCATCAAGCAGGCCCAGGTGATCACCAGCTATCCGGGCGCGACCGCGGCTGAAGTCGAAAACGAAATTACCGAAAACCTTGAAACAGCCATCCAGCAGATGCCGCAACTGGATCTGATCAAGTCCGTGTCGGAGCCGGGCTTGTCGCGCATCAGCGTGGAGATCAAGCCGACCTACGACGGCGAAGAACTGCCGCAGGTCTGGGACGAGTTGCGGCGAAAGGTCAACGACGAGGTCCGGGACCTGCCGGCAGGGGCGGGGACGCCTCTGGTTTATGACGACTTCGGCGACGTTTACGGCCTGTTCTACGCCTTCACTGCCGACGGCTATACCAACCGGGACATTCGCGAAACGGTCAAGCGCATTCGCCGCGAAATTCTGACCGTACCGGGGGTCGGCAAGGTTGAAGTCGCCGGGGAACCCCAGGACGTCATCTACCTGAACGTCAATCAGGACAAGATGGCCGGGCTCGGCATCACTTTCAACGATGTGATCAGTGTTCTGGACGCCGAAAACCGCATCCAGACCAACGGGTCGGGCGTTTCAGGCGACAAACGCATTCGCCTGATGACAGCCTCCGCCTTCGATGATTTCCGAGGCATTCAGGATCTTGTCATCGGTCGTGCGGGATCGACCGCAATGATCCGCCTGTCCGATATCGCAACACTGGAACTGGGTGAACCGGAACGGCCGAACAGGCTGATCAGGCACAATGGCCACGCGGCCGTCACGATCGGGGTGTCCCAGGTCGATGGCACCAACATCGTCGAAGTCGGCGAACGCGTGATCGAAAAACTATCCCAGGTCGAAGCGCAACTGCCCGTCGGCATGCAGATCCATCCCATTTACGAACAGAATATTGTGGTCGATGAATCCGTGAATGGCTTCATCACGAACCTGGCCGCCTCCGTTGTCATCGTGATCGCGGTGCTTGCGCTGTTCATGGGGTGGCGTGCGGCCATCGTGGTGGGCACGGTGCTGCTTCTCACGGTGATGGCAACGGTCCTGTTCATGCGGATCTTCGCCATCGAGATGGAACGCATTTCGCTCGGAGCGCTGATCATCGCCATGGGTATGCTGGTGGACAACGCCATCGTGGTCGCGGAAGGCATGATGATCAACATGCAGCGCGGACAAAAGGCAATTGAGGCCGCCAGCCGTGTCGTCGCTCAAACCATGTGGCCGCTGCTGGGAGCAACCATCATCGGCATCATGGCGTTTTCCGGCATTGGTCTGTCACCCGACGCGACCGGTGAGTTCCTGTTTTCACTCTTTGCCGTTATCGGCATTTCGTTGCTTCTGTCCTGGGTGTTTGCGATCACGGTCACGCCGCTTTTCGGCAAGTATTTCTTCAGAACGGCCACCGGCGATCTGGACGATCACGATCCCTACAAAGGCATTCTCTACAGAGCCTATCGGGCGATCCTGGTCGGCACCTTGCGCGTGCGGTTGCTGACGGTCGTCTCTCTGGTCGGGATCACGGTTATGTGCGTCATGGCCTTCGGCAATGTGAAGCAGGCGTTCTTCCCGGACAGCAACACCCCGATCTTCTATCTCCATTACTGGGCTCCCCAGGGCACTGACATCCGGTCGACCGAAGCAGACCTGAAGGAAATGGAGAAGATCGTCCTTGCCGATGAGCGTGTGGAGAAAGTCACCAGCTTTGCCGGTGGTGGTGCAACGCGTTTCATGCTGACCTATGCACCGGAAGACGCGAACCCGGCCTATGGCCACATGATCATCAGAACCCATGGGCGCGATGAGATCGATATGCTGGCGCTGGATCTGAAAGAGCGCTTCGCAGAGCGTTTTCCCTCAGCGCAGATCATTACCAAGCGCCTGGTATTCGGTCCCGGTGGCGGCGCCAAGATCGAGGCACGCTTTTCGGGCCCGGATGCGAACGTGCTCAAGCGGCTTGGCAATGAGGCGAAGGCGATTTTCGACAAAGCGGAGAACAAGCTTGCCGACGTCAACACGGACTGGCGGCAGCGGGAACTCGTCGTGCGGCCGATATTCGATGAGGACCGTGCCCGGATTTCGGGTGTGACCCGGGAGGAATTGTCTGTTGCCCTGCAGTTTGCGACCGAAGGCGTCCGCGTCGGTTCCTTCCGCGATATCGACGAAAGCGTTCCGATCGTCGCCCGCAAGGCTGATCAGAACGGTATCTCCGTGAACGAAAGCGTATCGGACGCTTTGGTCCTGAGCAGCACCGAAGGCCGCTATGTGCCGATTGAGCAGGTCGTGCGGGAATTCGTCATGGAGCCTCAGGACACGCTCATCCATCGCCGCGACCGTGTTCGCACGCTTACAGTGAAGGCTGAAACCACCGGGGGCGAAACCGCATCCGCAGCCCTTGCAAGGGTCCGACCGCAAATCGAGGCGATAGAACTTCCGCCTGGATACGCGCTGGAGTGGGGCGGAGAATATGAAAGCACCAACGATGCACAGGCATCCCTGGGCGCGCAGCTGCCGCTTGGTTTCCTGGTCATGCTGATCATCTCCATCCTTCTGTTCGGTTCCGTGCGTCAGCCGCTGATCATCTGGCTCATGGTGCCAATGTCGATCAATGGTGTTGCCATCGCCCTTCTGACCACGGATACGGCCTTCGGCTTCATGTCTCTGTTGGGCATCCTGTCGCTGTCCGGCATGCTGATCAAAAACGCTATCGTCCTGTTGGAGGAGATCGATCTTCTGATTGGCGAGGGCAGGGAAAAATACGAAGCCATCGTCGAAGCCAGCGTCTCGCGTATGCGTCCGGTGATGCTGGCGGCAATCACCACCATCCTCGGCATGGCACCGCTTCTGTCGGACGCCTTCTTCCGTGGCATGGCGGTGACGATCATGGGCGGTCTGGCGTTTGCCACAGTGCTCACACTGATCGCCGCACCGGTTCTCTATTCTCTGTTCTTCCGGGTGCGCCCTCCGAAGAAAGGCAAGCCAGAGGCCGAGCCGTCAATCCCGGGCGATGCCGTTCCGGCTGCGTAGGAGCCAACGCGGTCATAAACATGAAAAGGCGGCCTCTGGGCCGCCTTTTGACTATGAACCATCGCGCATCAGATGACCTCGGGCACGCTGCAAGTCGTCAGGATGTTGAGCTGAGGCTGCAGAGAGAGCGGAGTTTTCACTTCCCGGATACCGGACTGCGTCTCGTTTGTCCGGGCGAGGAGGGAGCTAGGTCGTCAAGATTTGTGATCTTGTTTAGTTCAGAAATCTCAATGCCTTGCCGAAGGTTCCAGACTCATTTTCTGAGTCGGCCGCCTAGTCGCGTCTGAGCTTCATGTGCCGGTTAACGTCCTTGTAGAGCAGGTAACGGAACTTGCCTGGCCCTCCGGCGTAACAGGCTTGCGGGCAGAAGGCGCGCAGCCACATGTAGTCGCCTGCCTCAACCTCCACCCAGTCCTGATTGAGCCGATAGACGGCCTTGCCCTCCAGCACATAGAGCCCGTGTTCCATGACATGGGTTTCGGCGAACGGGATCACGGCTCCCGGTTCAAAAGTCACGATGGTCACATGCATGTCGTGGCGCATGTCTTGCGGATCGACGAAGAGGGTGGTGGCCCATTTTCCGTCAGTCCCGGGCATGTCGGTCGGTTTGACCAGTTTGTCGTTGGTGACAAAGGCGTCCGGCTTGGACAGCCCTTCGACCGCTTCATAGGCCTTGCGTATCCAGTGAAATCGCACCGCGTTGCCACCGGCGTTTTCGACCGTCCAGGCACAGCCTGCTGGAAGATAGGCATAGCCGCCGTCTTCCAGCACATGCACCTTGCCTTCTATGGTCAGTGTCAGCCTGCCATCGACAACGAAAAGCACGGCTTCTGCCGCTTCATCCGGCTCCGGCTTCCGGCTGCCGCCACCTGGCTGGACCTCCATGATGTACTGCGAGAATGTTTCTGCAAAACCGGAGAGAGGTCGCGACAAGACCCAGAGCCGGGTCTTCTCCCAATACGGAAGATAGCTTGTGACGATGTCACACATCGTTCCCTTCGGAATGACGGCATAGGCATCTGTAAACACGGCCCGGTCTGTCAGAAGTTGGGTCTGGGGCGGGTGGCCGCCGGATAGCGCGAAATAAGGCGATGAATTCATGCGGATTTCCCCGGGGTCGTTGCCGATACACGTGATTTGGGGTGAATTAGAAAACGCGGCTTCCAGCAAGGCAACGAAAAAGAAACCCGCCCGCGAGGGTTGCGGGCGGGGTGTCCAGCTTGACGGCTTTCAACGCGCCGGATGGCGGGAATCCGGTGGGCAGGAACCCGTCGTTATCGTGGCCCGGCGTTTTAACGCGCCGTGACCATCTCGCGCTGGACTTTGCTCCTTGCGGTTTTGACGTTATCGAGCACCTTGGGGCAGGTGGTGTCCGACGTCTGTTTTTCGCGCAAGAACGAGGCCATTCGGGCGTCAATATCCCTCAGACGTGATTCTCGGGAGGGCGCGCGGTGCAAGGCAGCAAGGGGGGCAAACATGGGCAGAAACGGGTTCATTAGAACCTCCCGATTAGCGTGGTGAATTTGTTCAGTAGGCCAGCTGCGGAGCTCTGAGCCTGGTTTCAATCCGCGAGATTTCGTCGCGCAAACGGAGTTTGAATTTCTTCAGGGACCGTATGTGCTGCGTATCCGGATAGGGGGGCAATTCCTCCCTGCGGATAAGGGCATCCAGGGTGTTGTGCTGGCTGCGCAGCGATTTCAGTCTTTGGTACATCGCTCTCCTCCTCTCTCGTGGGCAGTGTCTGTGACACCCTTGATATGGAGGCTGAACGCGAATAGATGAAATACATTGTTTCGATTGTTTTGATAGGTATTGTCTATCGCTCATGGAGGTGCAATGCGTTTTCGGCCATCGTCACGACAACTGGACTATTTCGTTGCGCTTGCAGAAACCTTGCACTTCGGCAAGGCGGCTGCACGGTGCCACGTGTCGCAACCGACACTTTCAGCCCAGTTCAAGCTGCTTGAAGACCAGCTCGGCTGTATATTGCTGGAGCGTGGCAGCGGTGGCATCAACCTGACGGCGTCCGGCGAGCGTCTGCTGCCGCTTGCGCGGCGCGCGTTGGAAAATCTCGACGAAATCGTGACGCTTGCTCAGTCGGGGCAATCAAATCTGGGCGGTTTGATCCGGCTTGGCGTCTCGCCCACATTCGGGCCGTATTTCATGCCCTACCTGTTGCCGATTCTGAAGCGTGAGTTTCCACTCCTAGAACTCTATATCCGCGAAGACAGGCCTAATCTTCTGGAAGAAGGCCTGATGTCGGGGGCGCTTGACTGCATATTGACGCCGGATTTCGCCGCGTCGGACCAGTGGACAGCGCGGGAGCTTTGCCGGGAAAGCGTTTCTCTTGCCGTGCCGAAGTCGCACCCATTGGCCGGTGTTGATGTGATTCCCGTCGATATGTTGCGCGGTGAGAAGCTGCTCGCGCTGGGGCAGGGGTTCCGTCTCCACAACGACGTTCAGGCGCTGGCGCATGCTGCCGGAGCTGATTTCCGGCAGGACTATGAAGGCACCAGCCTCGACGCTTTGCGTCAAATGGCTTCGATCGGCATGGGGCTGGCACTCTTTCCTGCCGCCTATATTGCCTCAGAGTTTGGAAAGGAGCCTGATCTTCTGTTGAAGAAGGTCGAAGGCCTGCCGATGCGCCGGATGATGTATCTCGTCTGGCGATGCGGGTCATCCCGCACAACTCATTTTGAAAAGCTGTTGTCGCTTGCCCTGCAGGCAGTGGGAGACATGAACGTCGACGGGATCGAGCCTGCCTGAGTGTAGACCTGAAAACATCCGGAACTGCCGGGCAGGGACGTCAAATAAGCTCTCTATTGGTCCACGTAATCCTCCCCATATTGCCGGTCACTTAAAAACGTGCCAGCCTCGAAACAAACGGCGGAGGAGGAGAGCCATGCCCGAAATATCAAGCGACCGAGACTGCCAGACCGTCATTACCACCTTCGAGATGACGCCAGGCACCTGCTACGACCTTCTGGACGAGTTGAAGGATGCGTACGAGAGCTTCATTCGCCATCAGCCGGGCTTCATCGGGTCAGGACTGCATGTGAACGATGCGCAGACCCGGATCGCCAATTATTCGCAGTGGCGCCGGCGGGAGGATTTCCTGGCAATGTTGCGAACCCCGGAAATGCGTGAGCGCAATCGGCGCATCAGTTCGTTGTGCAAGAGTTTTGAACCCGTGATGTACGATGTCGCGGAGGCATTCGATTGACCTGACTTGCTTGCCGGGAAATGACGGTTGCGGTCTTTGCTGGCCAGCGCTCTCACTTGCCCGGCTTTTCCGGGGCGGGATTCAGTGCTAGCTTTCGCAAGTCTTTGAATTCCTCCGGAAATTTTCCATGACCTATCAGATTGTCGATTGCCGCTCGTTCGATGCTGCGCAGCTCTGCGATGCCTTGAACCTGGCATTTTCGGATTACGTTACGCCGATGCATTTGAGCGTGGAGGACTTTAGGGAGTTCCAGCGCCAACGCGGCTTTTCTGCAGAACACTCCTTCATGGCTCTTGCGCAGGACGAGATTGCCGCCTTCTGGTTTTCCGGTCAGCCACACCCGGAATATGGCAACAGAGCCTATACCTTGTCCGTCGGGACGAGCCCGTCACATCGCCGAAACGGCTTGTCTCGGCAGCTCCTGGAGGCGGTGATCGAAAAACAGCGGAAGGTAGGTTCGAAAGGCCTTCAGCTTGAGGTCATCACCACCAACGAAAGAGCGGTTTCCGCCTATGAGGCCTTCGGTTTTCACCGTGAGCGGACGCTTGGTGTGTTTCGTCTCGGAGGTACCGGAGCGCTTGCGGCGAAGGGGGGAGACTGGACTGCCGCCAAGATTGGCCTCGACGCGCTGCCACATGACACAAGCGCATTTTTCGACACGTTGCCAACACCCCAGAACAGTTTAGCCGCGCTCCGTGGTCTCAGTCCGGATATTCATCTCGTGGCCGTTCACTGCGGCGACGGTCTTCTGGGCTGGGGGGCAAGTTTTGCAGATGGGGCGGTTGCGCAGATTGCCGTTCACAAGGACCACCGCCGAAAGGGCATCGGCGACGCCTTGCTCAAGGCGATAATGGAAGCCGCGGGGAAATCTGAACTGCGTTTTGTCAACGTCGACGCCGCGACGCAGAGCGCCAATGCATTCCTGCGGCAGGCAGGCGCGGAAGAACTGCTTCAGCAATACGAAATGCAGCTAGGTTTCTGAGCGGAGACGAGAGATCAGATCTCTTGATCAATCTTGCGGAACGGCGCGTGTTCGGCAAGAGCCTCGTTCTCGCGCTCAACGGCAAGGCGCTCCTGTTCCAGATAGTCGGCGACAGCCTGATGCAGCCCTTCATGGGCTATCCAGTGGGCTGAATAGGTGGTTGTCGGCAGGTAGCCGCGCGCCAGTTTGTGCGCCCCCTGTGCTCCCGCCTCTACACGCTTCAGTTTGTTGGCGATGGCAAAGTCGATTGCCTGATAGTAGCACAGCTCGAAATGGAGAAATGGATGATGCTCGGTGCAGCCCCAGTGGCGCCCGAACAACGTCTGTGAGCCGATGAAGTTGAGCGCGCCGGCAATATATTGGCCGTGCCGTTTGGCAAGCACCAGCAGAGTGCGGTCCGCCAGCCTCTCGTTGATCAGTGAATAGAACTTGCGATTCAGATAGGGACGGCCCCACTTCCGTGAACCTGTATCCATGTAGAACGTGTAAAACGCGTCCCAGTGAGCTTCCGTCAGATCGGATCCGGTGACCCACTCCACCTCGATGCCCTCGGCGCTCAGGGCTTCGCGCCGCTCCTTCTTCACGGCCTTGCGCTTGCGGGACGCGAGATCTGCCAGAAAGCCGTCGAAACTGTCGTAGTCGTGGTTTTCCCAGTGAAACTGCTGGTCGGTCCGTTGCAGATAGCCAAGATCTCCCAGAGTGTCCCACTCGGGCTTGGTCAGAAATGTTGCATGAACCGAGGACGCGCCCGAGCGCTGACACACCTGCACCAGACCGGCCGCCAAAGCCTGGAGGCCCGCCTCGCGGTTGACGCCGGCACTCGTCAGAAACCGGCGTCCGGTTGCCGGGGTAAAGGGAACGCTGATCTGCAGCTTGGGATAATACTCACCACCCGCGCGATAAAATGCATCCGCCCAGCCGTGGTCGAACACATACTCGCCCTGCGAATGGCTTTTGAGATAGGCCGGAACGGCGCCGAGGATCTGCCCGCTGCCGTCTTCCAGCAGCATATGCCTGGGCAGCCAGCCGGTCGCTTCGGTGGCGCATCCGGATGCCTCCAGGGCCTCCAGAAAGGCATGAGACAGGAAGGGGTTGAAATCGACTTCCTCGCTGGCTGGTTCGGAACCGCCACCGAGTGCTCCGGAAAGCTCGGCCAATGCCTCGTCTCTCGGGTCCTTCTGCAAGAGCCCCCGCCCGGAAAGTTGCCAGCCCGGGTTGGCCACCTGGTCCCAGTTGGAAGCAGAGACATCCTTCAAGGAAGACAGAATGCGCAAGGTGGCTGTCTGTCCGCCGTCATTTTTCGCCGGGGCGTCGCTGTCCGTGGACCGGGAGGAGGTCATGCGTCAGAAGAAACCAAAGTTTGAAACCATCCTCTTGATGTAGAGCTGGCATTTTGCAGTGCAAGAGGCTGAGGCCATGTGATGGCTAATTCTAAACGGAACGGGCCGCACTCTTGTCCGGGTCAAAGCCCTCGAAAACGATCTGATCGGCGTAACGCCTGGCTTTTTCCCGTTGTTCCGTGGTGCGTACGGTCCAGGACATCAGCGGGACTTTGAACACCGACCGCAGCAGGCTGGGGCCAGCCTTCGGCAGGTCCTTGATGCCATAGGAAACGAAGTGCGGCCGCGTGCGCGGTGCGTGCAGGATATGGCGCAGGATGAAACGGTCGACGCGGCTGTAGCGTACGTAGTCGCGACCAGGCTCGGCACCGTCCGCGACGACGCCGCGCAGCACCGAGGCATTGCGCGCCTTTGCAATCGACAACATGTCCGGATCGAACGACTTGATGCAGGCAGGGCCTTTGTAGTCCGCCACCTGATCGGTGACATGACGTACAAAGTCCATTTGTGCGTCACGCCGCATGAGGGATTTGATCTCGATCACCAACGGCACGCGGCCGTCCACAAGGTCAAAAAGGTCCTTCAGAAGCCAGAGCTTGTCCGTCCCGGTCTTCATGTGGATTTTGGTGAGCTCGGAGGCGGTTAGATCGATGACCTTGCCGCTTCCCTCTGCCAGCCGTTCCAGGGTGTAGTCATGGAACACCAGCGCTTCGCCGTCTGCCGTTTCCTGAACATCCACCTCAATCGCGAAATTCTTGTCGACCGCACGCTGGATCGCGGTCGGCGTGTTTTCGATGACGCCGTTATCGGCATCGTGATAGCCGCGGTGGGCAATCGGGCGGGCGAAGATGGCTTCGAGTTCCGGTGTCATGTCGGCGGGCTCGGTTGATAAGAAATGCCTCACCGGCCGGAATGGCATCGGGAGGGGCAGGGGGGCAAACACCCCCCGCTATCGGTCAGTCTTCGATTTCGAAAATTGCTTCGATCTCGACAGCCGCACCAAAAGGCAGGGACGCGGCACTGACGGCAGAGCGTGCATGGCGGCCTTTATCGCCCATAGCCTCGACCATGAAGTCGGACGCGCCGTTGATCACCTGTGGCTGGTCGGTAAATTCGCTTGTCGAGTTCACGAAGCCCACGATTTTCAAAAGCCGAGAAACCTTGTCGAGATTTCCGGTCGCAGCTTTTGCCTGTGCAAGCAGATTGATGGCGCAAAGCTTTGCCGCGGCCTTGCCTTCGTCGATCCCAAGACCGTCACCCAGCTTGCCGGAAACCTGAAGCTTGCCGTCCGCCATCGGAAGTTGGCCGGAAACGAACAGCTGATTGCCCGTTTTTACGAAAGGCACGTAATTGGCCGCCGGGGCCGCTGCTTCCGGAAGGGTGATGCCAAGCTCGCTCAGCCGGGCTTCGATCGCGCTGCTCATGGGGGGCTCCAAGTTTGAGAACTGTTTGCGTGTCTTGGCGTAATTCGTCTGAGGTGACAAGGTCAAAAAGGGCCAGTTCCAGTAAAAGGAAACTGTGGAGGAGCTTGGTTTCGTATGCCGTGAGCCCCACTTTAGGGCGACGATTTGTGAAATAACAGACCAACGGGGCTTGAGGCAGGGCCGTATATTCGCGGTGGCGGAATGTGCAGTTTGCCGCATAATGTGTGGAACCGGTCCAGGTGGCGTTTCCACCCGGAAAAAAATGAGGTTTTTTTGATGCAATGCGTTTCGAAGTCAGTGTCCTCGACCGTTGGTGCGATCGTTCTTGCCGTCGCGGCTTATGCGGTGCCTGGCACGGCCAGCGCAAATCCGAGCGGCACTGCCGGTTTCAAACTCGTGCCTCATCGTGCCGTTTACGACATGAACCTGGGGGACAGTGAGGAGCAAGCCGGGATTGCAGGCCTGAACGGACGCATGGTCTACGATTTCTCCGGAAGCGCCTGCGAAGGTTACAGCGTCAATTTCCGTTTTGTCACCGAGTTCCAGGACACCGACGGCGGATCCCAGATCACCGATCTGCAAACCACTTCGTTCGAAGAGCCGAGTGCCGAAAGCTACCAGTTCCTGTCCAAGACTTTTGTCGACCAGAAGCTGGTGGAGGCAACCCGGGGGACTGCGCGCAACGGAAAGAAGGTGCGGACCGTCGAACTGAAAGAGCCCAAGGAAAAGTCGCTGGAGATCGGCCGGGAAGTGCTGTTTCCGACGGAACATCTGCTGACGATCCTCAAAGCAGCCGAAGCGGGGGTCCATTTCGTTGCTGCCGATATCTATGACGGAGCTGAAACCGGAGAAAAGGTTTACGCCACGACGACGGTGATTGGCGCCAAGGCTGTCAACGACGCAAAGACCGACGCCGACCATGTGGACGCTCCGCTGTCAGGCAAAAGCTACTGGCCGGTCACCGTGGCCTATTTCGATCCCACTTCTGAGGACGCGACCGGAGAGTTGTTGCCGGTCTACCAGCTTTCGTTCTGGCTGTATGAGAACGGCGTCAGCGGCCACCTGAAGCTCGACTATGGTGATTTCACCATTCAAGGCAAAATGGCGTCTCTGGAGCTTTTCGACGAAACCGAGTGCCCGCAGCAATAACCGGGTCTGGTTATTCGCTTAGAAAAAATCAGTGGCGAGCCGATCAGGTCTCGCCATTTTTCTTGGCTTCCCTGGCCGCTCGCGCCGCATGTGTGAGGCCAAGCTCCACCGCTGAATTGCCGAACTTGTCTCGCAGGCGATCCACGGCAAGTTCCGCATTCTTCCGCCGTTCGGCCGCCTGGTCGAGCAGGTCCCTGGGGTCTGCCCGATCCGCGTTTTCCAGATCGCTGACACCGATGCCGATAAGCCGAAAACGACGACCGTCAGCCTCGATCTGAAGAAGACTTTCGCCCGCTGCGTATATCTTGTCGGCCAACTGGGTTGGGTCGGGAAAATGCCGCGCCCGGGTGATTGTCTTGAAGTCTGCTGTTTTGAGTTTCAGCGTAACGCCGCGTCCTGAAAGCTCGGCTTTCTTCAGTCGAGCCGACACCTTTTCCGCAAGGTTTCTGAGGATTGGACGCAGGGTGTCGACGTTTGAGATGTCCGTGAAGAACGTGGTTTCCGCGGAAACGCTTTTCGCGCCACGCTCGGGCGTGACCTCCCGGCTGTCGTCGCCGTGCGACAAGCGGGCAAGACGCAATCCGATGGAGCCATACCGACGGGCGAGATCCGTCGCCTCCATTTCCTGAAGCTGACCGATGGTGCGGATGCCGTCTTTCTCCAGCTTCTTCTGGAATACCTTGCCGACACCCCATATGCGGCCCACCGGCATGGCGGCCAGAACCTCTTCAGCTTCCGCTGCACCAATTACGGAAAACCCGCGCGGCTTTTCCAGATCGGAAGCGAGTTTTGCCAGAAACTTGTTGGGGGCAAGACCGACGGATGCCGATATGCCGATGTCGGTTTCCAGGTCGCGTATGAAGCCAGCGAGGGTTTCGGCGGGAGTCTTCTTGTGCAGGCGTTCGGTCCCCGTCATGTCTAGAAAGGCTTCATCAATCGACAATGGCTCCACCAAAGGTGTGAGCGCCCGCATGCGTTCGCGGATCTCCTTGCCAACGCTAGCGTATTTCGCCATGTCGGGCTTGATCACAATCGCCTGGGGGCAAGCCTCGAGCGCCTTGAACATGGGCATTGCGGACCGCACACCGTAGATGCGGGCAATGTAGCAGCATGTGGACACCACGCCACGCTGGCCGCCTCCCACGATGACCGGTTGGTCCTGCAGCTCCGGATTATCGCGCTTTTCAATCGAAGCGTAAAAGGCGTCGCAATCAATATGGGCAATGGACAGCGTGTCGAGTTCCGGATGCCTGACCAGCCTCGGGCTGCCGCAACGGGGGCACCGCGTCGCCGAGGGGGCGGGGCGGGCGCCGCAGTCTCGGCAAAGGGTGCTTAAGGTCGGAACGGTTTGGGACACGATGCTGGCAATCGGCTGCGGTGCGGACGGGCAATCAGCCGCTCTGCTGGTTTCGGTTTGAGCCTTGCAGAATAGCGCTGATAAAGGCGGCCGTCTCCTGCCAATCGCCGCTTAAAAGGTCGATATGGCCGGCCATTTCGGTGGCGTTCAGAAACCTGGTATCGGCAATGAACTGGATCTGGACAGCGGACGGCAGCGTCGCGTGGACGGACGCGTGGTTCGTCGGGCTGTCGTCGATGAAGACCACCGGTTCCGGGCGGCCGCGGGACAGGGCCGCGACGGCACCGCCCTTGGGACCAGAATTCGTCAGCAAGGGAAACGAAATGCCAAATCCGGACAGAAGCTTTTCCCGCACGGGCTTGTTGTGGCCACCGGGCAGGTTTGTCAGCAGGATCACGTCCCAGTCCTCTGCCAGTGCATTGAGAGCGTCGCCCGCACCGGGCACCATGTCCTGATGATGGCTGACCTCATCGAAGAACTCGAGAAGAAGCCTGCGAACCTCATCGGATGACAATGGCTGCCGATTGTCCTGGTGGCCGATGTTGCCGGTCAGTCTGTATTCGTATTTCAGGAAAGCCAGATCTCGCGCATGAAGATAGTCTTCCAGATGCGCGATCAGATGCAGAACGACTTCATCGACATCGCAGATGATCAAGGGACGGCTTGAAGCTGGCAGCTTCTGGATCTGGCTCAGAACCTCGGGAAGAACCTGCGTCGGCTCAGGCATAGTCTTCGTCTCCACCGGCGATTGCGTAGCGCGCCGCCGCCATCATTGTCGGTCGTATGCCGGCATTTTCACAAAAGGCAAGCAGGAGCGCCTCGTCCATCATGTAGAACTCCAGCACCCCGGCCAGAAAGCCAGGTTCACCCGCGGCTTCTCGAATCATTTCCGGCCCAATTCCGGAAAATGCGAGAAACCTGCCGATCTGTTCCGGATCCCGGCTGAGTTGCAGAAGGGCTTCAGTGGCAATTCCTTGTGCTTCTTCAACGGACAATGACTTACTCTGCATATTTTTCATTGTGTTTTTTTGCCTTTCTGAAACGATTCCGGGTTAGAAGAAATTTAAAGTGGACCGGGGAAGGGTTCTACCGCGGACTAAATCGTGCTGCGAAGATAAAATGGGACCGGCAAGTTGCCGGGTAAAGGGCCGGACATATGGCAAAATCCGTGTTGATCGTCGAAGACAACGAGCTGAACATGAAACTGTTTCATGATCTGCTCGAAGCGCACGGCTATAATACATTGCAGACCCGGACCGGCATCGAAGCGTTGCAGCTGGCCCGTGAGCATCATCCTGATCTCATCCTGATGGATATTCAGCTTCCGGAAGTTTCGGGACTTGAGGTCACCAAGTGGATCAAGGAAGACGAGGACATCGCGTCCATTCCGGTGATAGCGGTGACGGCTTTCGCCATGAAGGGTGACGAGGAGCGCATCCGTCAGGGTGGCTGTGAAGCCTACATTTCCAAACCGATCTCGGTCGCAAAGTTCTTGGAAACAGTCCGCGCCTATCTTGGCGAAGCATAACGGGCGACCCGGTGCCGGGGTGCAACCGGCAAAGTTTTCCGCAAAGGTTTCACGGTTGAATGGCGCTGCCATCTGCCGAAATACAGCGCGAATCGCAAATCCTCACGCTCACGCGCCGTTCATATTAAGGTTACGGATTTACTAAGACCGCATTGTTCCTGTGCATATTTTGCGGAATATATTGCAATCAGGCAACATTCAGGTAGGGTGACCCGCAGGTCAGGGTTTTCCCTGATCGCCTCTATGGCGCGGCCAAAAACACTTAGGCGTCATAACAGGCAAGAAAGTTTCCCCTCGGAGTGCTCAGGTCCGCCGCATCTCCTGGGTCCGTGGGGCAGGTCGGCAGGGAACCGGCCGAAGAGTGGCCTCCTCGAATGCCGTGTTCCCGCCGACCACTAATTTTTCTGGTGAAAACATTGAAGCAGTGTCAGCAGTCATGCTGAAACTGCTTCGTCGTGGCTTTTCATAAGCAGGCGTCGCCTTGGCAGGCGCGTGTCACGACAGTGAACTGAAGCGGCAAAACTCCAGCAATTCTTTCTGTCAGACATCAAAAAACCCGCCGTTTCCAGCGGGTTCTTGAAAGATCGTCTGAAACCGGATCTTACTTGATCTTGGCTTCCTTGAACTCGACGTGCTTTTTCGCAACCGGGTCGTATTTCTTTTTGACCATCTTCTCGGTCATCGTACGGGAGTTCTTCTTGGTGACATAGAAGAAGCCGGTGTCAGCCGTGGAGAGGAGCTTGATCTTGATTGTTGTCGCCTTGGCCATGGCCTTGGATCCTGTTCTCTGTTGTCGGGCAAAGAGTTCTTGCGGCCAGATGGCTGGCGATGAATCTGCCCCAATGTCTGAAATCAGCGCGCAACCTACTCATCGCAGCGCGAAAGTCAAGCACTTGCTAAGGTCTGGCTGCCTTTTCGAGCCATCTCAGCCATTCTGCCGCAGGGCTGTGAGAGCCTCCAGTGTCGTATCGACCGACTGGTCCACTGTCAGAGCGAAGCTGTCCAGTTGAAGACAGTGTTCCATCCATGGTTCGTAGGCATGATTTTGAACCTCAGACCAGCGGGGAGGAGTCAGCCCATCGATCTCCGGGATCCTGCTCTCGACGCGATTGCGGTGTTCGCGCTCATCCGAACAGACGATTTCGACATTCAATAGTGTTGCCCCGGCAGACTGCGCGGTGTCCGCCCGCATTTGTCTGGAGGCGGCAACCGTGTTGACCCTATCGGTAACGACGTTGTGGCCAAGTTCCAGATTTCCGGCGGCGATTTTGGCAAGGGCAAGATAGCCGGAATCTTCGGGGGCATGGACCTTCAAGGCGCTGCGCCTGAGCGCAGCTTCAACCGCAACCACCCGCAAGAGAACTGCGGGCAGGCTTCGACACAGTTCTTGGCAATGGTCGACTTGCCGACGCCGGGCAAGCCGGAAAGGGAAATCAGGAAGGGCATATCTCGAAATACACCTTCGTGCGCCGTAAGCCCGCGATGCGTTGATCGGAGGTGACCCTAAAGTTCCTGCTTCACGAAGCCGCCCTTGCGGAAGAAATAATACGGTACCGGAGTTGTGGGCAAAAGGTCCGGGTCTTTGGCCAGTCTGCCTTCCAGGTCCGTCAGGATCTTGTTTGTGATCATCGGCAGTTCTTTTTGCCGTGCTTCTTCGATGGTCAGCCAGGCACAATCTTCCAGTTCACCGGACGGCCCCGTACCATCGGGCAACCTGTCGGCAATAGCATCCGCCCAGACGGCCAGAAAACGGGTGTCGAAGCGCCGCGGGCGTTGCGGTGGGGTGATGGCCCTCGCGATCATGCGCAGGCCACCCAGGTCCGGCTGTATGCCGCGCTCGGCAAAAGCCTCAAAGCCGGTACCAAGGCGAAGATTGTTCCCTTGCGTCGGACGGCCAATGAACAGCCCGGCCTCTTCATAGGTTTCCCGAATGGCCGCCAGCGCCAGCGCGCGAACACGCGCGGCCGATTTGGCGTTTTTCAGGTCGCGTCTCAGCTTGGCCTCGACGTCCGGATGATAGGGAAGCACATCGGTAATGCGGGAATCGGAGACATCCACCCGGCCCCCCGGGAACACGAATTTGCCCGGCATGAAGGCATGGCGCATATGGCGGCGGCCCATCAGAAGCTTGACCGGGCCCTGGCCGTCACGGTCCAGAATGAGCAACGTTGCGGCATCTTTGGGACGGATATAGGGGTAATTTCCGGCTTTTTCGTCTTTCGCCAGCTGCTTTTCGAACGAACCGCTCATGTGATCCTTTCGGAAGGAACCGGAATGGGGGGCGTGTCGTCTTCCGCATCCGGGTCGAAACCATGCATGTAAAGCGCCCATTGCAGTCCGATCAGCGCGCCCTTGATCGGCCGCAGCAGCGACAGCGACAGGATCAGCGTCAGCGGCACCCAGAGAGACATATGGATCCACAGCGCGGGATGCCACAACACTTCCACGGCCAGAAGCGCAGGGACGATGATGTGGCCCACAATGGTGATTGTGAAATAGGGCGGTGCGTCGTCAGCACGGTGGTGATGGAATTCCTCACCGCATTGAGTGCAGGCATAGTGCGGCTGAAGAAAGCCTTCGAACAACTTGCCTTCGCCGCAGTTCATGCATCGGTTGCCTGCTCCACGCAGCACGGCCTGCAGAACGTTGCGTTTCGGCTTTTCGGAAGCCGTGTCCGGCGTTTCCAGTTTGTCGTGCAGTTCATAGCGGACCGTCACGAAGACCTCCTTCGACCCTGTTTCTTCGGTGAGGTCTTGCCGCGTCCGCCCTTGGGCGGTCCGCGCCGCACCTTGGGCGCGGCTTTCCGGATGCGTTTGCCGGCAATACTGCCGTGGCTCTGCATCTCGAATGTCAGAGCACCGGCAAAGGGGGCTGCTTCCACCAGCCGGACCTCCACTTGATCGCCAAGTTGGTAGGTCTCGCCGGTTTTGTCACCTATCAGGGCATGCGACCCTTCGTCATAGCGGTAATAATCAAGGCCGATGGTCGAGGCCGGTACGAAGCCGTCTGCGCCAGTGTCCGACAGACGAACGAACATGCCGGACTTGACCACGCCGGCAATCCTGCCCTGGAAAGTCGCGCCGATCTGGTCGCTCATCCAAAGGGCGATCAGACGGTCGATGGTGTCGCGTTCGGCAAGCATGGCCCGCCGTTCTGCGGCCGAGATCTCGGCGCCGATGGCTTCCAGCTTTGTCTCGAAGCCTTCCGGCAGACCGTCCTTGCCAAGCCCGAGCGCGGATATCAGCCCGCGGTGAACGATAAGGTCGGCATAACGGCGGATCGGTGACGTAAAGTGCGCGTAGCGCCTCAGGTTCAACCCGAAATGGCCGATGTTCTGTGGTGCGTATTCTGCCTGGGCCTGGCTGCGCAACACCACCTCGTTGACGAGGTGCGCCTGGGGCGTGTCCTTCACCTTGGCCAGAATGCCGTTGAAGGCGGATGGGCGAAGGCCCCCGGAAGAAGGCAGCTTCATGTTCAGCGTCGACAGGAAGTCTTTCAGGCTTTCCAGCTTCTCCGGCGTCGAGGCATCGTGGATACGGTAGAGCAGGGGTGTTTTCTTCCGCTCCAGCGTTTCGGCGGCAGCCACGTTCGCCTGGATCATGAATTCTTCGATCAGCTTGTGCGCGTCGAGACGCTCCGGAACATAGACATGGTCGACTGTCCCGTCCGGTTTCAGCTTGATCTTGCGTTCCGGCAGATCCAGTTCCAGCGGTTCGCGCGCCTCGCGCCCCTTCTTCAACAGGTCATAAGCTGCCCACAGGGGCTTCAGGACGCCGTCGAGCAGTGTCTCGGTCTTCTCGTCCGTGGTGCCGTCAATCGCCTTCTGGGCCTGCAGATAGGAGAGTTTCGCTGCCGAGCGCATCAGCACCCGGTGGAAAGTGTGCCCGGTCTTTCGGCCGGTCTTATCGAAGATCATCCGCACGCCAAGCGCTGGCTTGTCTTCCTTTTCTCTCAGCGAGCAGAGCTGGTTGGAAATCCGCTCGGGCAGCATCGGAATAACCCGGTCTGGAAAATAGACCGAGTTGCCGCGCAGATTCGCTTCCCGGTCCATGGGAGAGCCGGGCGTGACGTAATGAGCGACGTCCGCGATGGCCACATAGCAAATGTAGCCACCTTCGTTGGAAGGGTCGTCGTCGGCCTCGGCGTAGACGGCATCATCGTGGTCTTTTGCGTCAGGCGGGTCGATGGTAATCAACGGCACTTGCCGCCAATCCTCACGCTTGCCGAGTTTTTCGACCGGCTGTGCGCTCTCTGCCTGCGCCTCGACGGCTGCCGGGAAGACGTGCGGAATGCCGTGCGATTGCAGGGCGATTTCCGAAACCGCCTTTTCCGAATTCATCGATCCGAAGCGCTCGACAACGGCGGCAAGCGGATGGCCATAGCGGCCGGAGCGCGTCACCTGAACGCTGACAAGATCGCCGTCGTCCGCGTCCTTCAGTTCGCGGGCATCGACATCAAGTTCCCGTTGCTTGCGGTCAATCGGTTCGAGGTAGGGCGGGCGGCTGCCCTCCCGTTTCCGGAGAATGCCCAGGATTGCACCCTGACGCTTTTCGAGAACCCGGATGACGCGTGCTACGTGATCTGTTTCAGGGCTGCCCTCGGCCTCTGTCAGGCGAATGAGAGCTCGGTCACCGAGGCCGGGTTGGGTCGCCTTGGTTTTGCCTGTCAGGACAAGAATTTTCGGCGGTGCGCCGATCTCATCATCCCAGTCGACGGGCGTTGCGATCAGCTCGCCGTCCTTGTCGCGTGCGATCAGGTTGGCCACAAAAACAGGCGGCAGGTCGCCCGGACGGATCATGCGCTTGTTGCGCTTTTCCATGAGACCGTCGTCGGCCAGGTCCTTCAGCATCTTTTTCAGATGGATGCGGGCGCCGCCGATAATGCCGAAGTGCCGGGCAATCTCGCGCTTGCCCGCGCGGCCTGGGTTGTCGGCAACAAACGCGAGAATATCCTCGCGAGAGGGCATTTCACCCGGAGTTTTGGTGTGTTTTCGATTGGTGTGCTTGCGCGTGTTAATCCGTTTTGCGCTCAACTCGCATCATCCCAGGGCACCTCATCGGACGACGCATCGACCTTTGCCTTCGCAGAAGACTTGGACGCCGTCTTCTTGGTGGCCGTCTTTTTGGTTGCCGTTTTCTTCGCAGCCGGTTTCTTGGCGGCCGCTTTCTTCTTGGTGCCACCCTTGGAGGCTTTCGCCGCGATCAGCTCGACCGCCTGTTCCATCGTGACGGCTTTGGGATCGGTGTCCTTTGGCAGTGTGGCGTTGATCTTGCCGTGTTTGACGTAGGGCCCGTAGCGGCCGTCATACACATTGATCGGGCCGCCTTCGGAGGGATGCTCGCCGAGTTCCTTCAGCGGCGTTGCCGCCGCACCGCCACGACCACCGCCCTTGGCACGTTTTTGCGCCAGCGCATCCACCGCACGGTTGATGCCGACGGAGAATACCTCTTCCGGCGCGGAGAGGTTCGCATAAGTGCCTTCGTGCAACACGAACGGTCCGTAGCGTCCGATCCCGGCCGTGATCATCTTGCCGTCTTCCGGGTGCGGACCGACCTCGCGCGGCAGCGACAGAAGCTGAAGCGCCTTTTCAAGGTCCATGTCCGCCGCGGACCAGCCACGAGGCAGGGACGACCGCTTCGGCTTGGCTTCCTCACCCAACTGAACGTAAGGGCCGAAGCGGCCGTTGCGCAGGGAAACATCAAGACCGGTTTCCGGATCGGTGCCGAGAACCTTCGGACCGTCGTCGCCTTCTCCATCTTCACCGCTCGGTTTGCCGAGCTGCCGCGTGAAGCCGCATTCCGGATAATTGGAGCAGCCGATGAAGGCGCCCCATCGGCTAACCTTCAGGGAAAGCTGGCCGTTGTCGCAAGACGGACACTTGCGCGGGTCGGAGCCGTCTTCCTTCGCCGGGAAGATATGCGGCCCGAGCAGCTCGTTCAGGGCGTCGATCACATGAGCAACGCGCAGATCCTTGATCTCGTTGACGGCGCCGGAAAAGCCGGTCCAGAAATCGCGCAGCACGTCGAGCCAGGACAGCTCGCCAGCGGAAATCTTGTCGAGCTGTTCTTCAAGGCTCGCGGTGAAATCGAATTCGACATAGCGCTGGAAGAAGCTTTCCAGGAACGCAATAACGATGCGTCCCTTGTCCATCGGAACAAGCTGCTTCTTGTCGAGTTCGACATAGTCGCGGTCACGAAGCGTCTGAAGCGTCGAAGCATAGGTGGACGGCCGGCCGATGCCGAGCTCTTCCATCTTCTTGACGAGGCTCGCTTCGGTGTAGCGCGGCGGCGGGGTCGTGAAATGCTGAGAGGCTTCGATTGCCTGCGCGGCTCCATCGACTGAGGCGGCTGTCAGGGCAGCGCCTTCGTCGACAGCCGGCAGACGCTTGGAGTTTTCGTCTTCCTCGTCGTCGCGGCCTTCCTGGTAAAGTGCAAGGAAACCGTCGAAGCGGACAACCGAGCCCGTGGCACGCAAGTTGGCGCGCTTTCCGGATCCGTCGGCAAGGATTTCGATGGTGGTCCGTTCCAGCACCGCCGATTCCATCTGCGACGCCATGGTCCGTTTCCAGATCAGCTCATACAGCTTGGCTTGATCCGGATCCAGGAAGCGGGCGACATCCTTGGGATGGCGCGAAAGGTCCGTTGGCCGGATCGCTTCGTGCGCCTCCTGGGCATTCTTTGCCTTGGACGTGTAGACTCGCGGCTTTTCGGGAACGTATTTGTCGCCGAAATCCTTGGCGATCACGGAGCGGGCCGCGTCAATTGCTTCGCCGGCGATCTGGACGCCATCGGTACGCATATAGGTGATGAGACCGGAGGTCTCGCCGCCGATTGCAATACCCTCATAAAGCTTTTGCGCCACCTGCATGGTGCGTGAGGCTGAAAACCCGAGCTTGCGCGAGGCTTCCTGTTGCAGGGTGGAGGTGGTGAAGGGGGCTGCCGGATTGCGCTTGGCCGGTTTTGACGCAACGCTGTCGACCTTGAAGCTGGCGCTTTCCAGCATGGTCTTGATCGCGGTTGCTTCCGCTTCATTGTTGATATCGAGACGGCCGATCTTCTTGCCGTCGAAACCGGTCAAACCAGCCTGGAACATATCCCCGGTCGGCGTCTTCATGTTGGCGAAGATCGACCAGTATTCCTGCGGCTTGAAGGTTTCAATCTCCATTTCCCGGTCGCAGATCAGCCGCAGGGCGACCGACTGTACGCGGCCCGCGGAACGGGCGCCGGGCAGCTTGCGCCACAGGACGGGAGACAGGGTAAAGCCCACGAGATAGTCAAGGGCGCGCCGGGCGAGATAGGCGTCGACCAGCGGCGTATCCAGCTGGCGCGGATTGTCCATCGCCTCAAGGATCGCTTTTTTGGTGATCGCGTTGAAAACCACGCGCTCGACCTGCTTGTCCTTCAGCACCTTCTTCTTCTGCAGCACTTCCAGAACGTGCCATGAAATCGCTTCCCCTTCGCGGTCGGGGTCAGTCGCGAGAATGAGGCGGTCGGCATCCTTGACCGCGTTGGCGATTTCCGTGAGCCGCTTCTGCGATTTCGCATCCACTTGCCAGCTCATGGCGAAATTGTCGTCCGGCAGCACCGAGCCATCCTTGGCCGGCAGATCTCGCACATGGCCATAGGAAGCCAGAACCGTATAATCGGAACCGAGATATTTGTTGATCGTCTTGGCTTTCGCCGGCGATTCCACAATGACGACGTACATTCTTACCCAAATTTTTTTGCCGGATACGGTGCCCCCGTCCGGTAGAGAAGGTGATCTAAGTGCTATTTCGGTGGCGCAGACGATCAAGGATCAAGCGCCGCCTGTCAAATGGACCTTTGATCCTTCCGGGTCAAGCGGTTCGGTCCAGATATGGGTTATCCACTGAGATTCAAGGAAAATCGGACTCTTACATCAAAGCGGAGATTTTGTTGCCGCGATGTCTTTCAAGCCGTCCGGCGAGTTCGAGTTCCAGAAGAACGACGTGAACGGATCGTGCGTCGCCATCGGCAAAGCGGATCAATTCGTCCATATCCACTGGCGTCGGACCCAGTGCAGCCAACACACGCTCACGCAATTTTTCGTCCGGGTCGGATCGGGTCAGCGGATGGGGTTCGCCGTCTTCACGGAACTGTCTGCCGAAGGGAAGGGTGGGCGCCAGGCGGCCACCGAGGCCTTCCAGAACATCGTCGGCGGTGGAGACGAGCGTAGCGCCTTGCCGGATCAGCCCGTTGGCGCCTTCGGAACGCGGGTCGAGTGGAGACCCGGGCACCGCGAAAATGTCTCTGTTTTGTTCCAAGGCATAACGAGCGGTATGGAGCGAACCGGAGGCCTTCGCAGCTTCAATGACGATAACCCCAAGGGAGAGACCGGAAATCAGCCGGTTGCGCCGTGGAAAATCCCGGCTGCGCGGTTTCCAGCCCAAAGGCATTTCGCTGATGACGGCACCGCCTGTTTCGAGCACTGCCGCGAGCAGCCGGTCGTGTTCTGGTGGATAGAGCACATTGATGCCTCCGGCGAAAACGGCGATGGTGCCGGTTTGCAGAGAGGCTTCATGGGCGGCGGCGTCGATCCCGCGGGCAAGGCCGGAGACAATCGAGAAGCCCTCGGCGCCAAGGCCCTGGGCAAACCGTGCGGCGAGTTTTCTGCCGGAAAGCGAAGCGTTTCGCGCGCCGACGATGGCCATCATGCGCTCGCGGGTCAGCGCGGCTGCGCCGCCCTTGACTGACAGGAGCGGCGGCGGGCCATCGATGTGCCGAAGGTGCTGTGGATAGTCGGGCTCACTGAGACCAACGAGCCGGGCTCCTATCCGCCTGTGGGCCTCCAACTCGGCTTCTGCATCTTCAACGGAACAAATCCGGCCAGCCTTGCCACCACGCCTGGCAAGATCGGGAAGCAGCTCAAGCGCTCTTTGGGCGGTGCCTGCATGTTTGAGAAGTTCGGCGAATGTGACAGGGCCCACGTTTTCCGAGCGGATCAGCCGCAACCACGCAAGGCGCTCCGCCTCGCAGAGGTCGGCCGGTCTGTTGTCAGCAATGGAGGTCACGCGCTTTCGTCACCAGTCGCCGGTTTCGATTTTGCGCCGATTTTGCTTTCGTCGCCACGCAGCAGCCTGCTGATGTTCTCATGATGCTTGGCCCATAGCAGAACCGACAGCAGCGCGAACATCTGTGCGATCTGAACCTCATGGAAGACGAAATACAGAAGGAGAGGAGTCAACAAGGTCGCCGTGAGCGCAGACAGCGAGGAGTAGCGGAACACAAAAGCCATGCCGATCCAGATGCCTGCAGCCAGCAGGAACATCGGCCAGAACAGGCCAAGCAGAATGCCGAGATAGGTAGCAACCCCCTTGCCGCCCCTGAACTTCAGCCAGACAGGGAAGAGGTGCCCGAGAAACGCTCCAAGTCCTGCAATCAGGGCCATTTCCTGGCCATAGAAGTGATTGACGATCAGAACGGCAACCGTGCCCTTCAGTCCATCGCCAAGCAACGTTGCGGCGGCCAGTGACTTGCGCCCGGTGCGCAGCACGTTGGTGGTGCCGATATTACCGGAGCCGATATTGCGGATATCGCCAAGTCCGGCCATGCGTGTGAACAGCAGGCCGAAGGGAATCGCACCGAGCAGATAGCCGAAGGCAAGGACGCCGAGATAATAGGGCCAGGCAAGCGCCCAGCTGATCGGTTCAGGCACGCGATACTCCAATGACGTGCATAATTAAAAGCCACCGCAATGTAACGGCATGGCGGCCCGGATCAAGCCCGCCAGCCGTGAAAAGAGTGTCTTTGCAGGGAAATAGACCCGGACCTACTGGGACAGCTTGTATTTTTCCGCTTCCACCAGAAGCGACCCGAATGGAAGAGAGATACTGGCCCTGAGCGGCACCAGATACGGCTTGTCACCGACGGGAGCGAGCCAGACTTCCATGGACTTGTTGGCCGCGAGTTGCTGGATCGACTTGCGCTTCGGCCTGTGCCCCGAAATGGGTTCGTACCGGACGCTGCAGACAAGGACATCGCCCTTGAACCGGCCGTCCGACGTTCTGGCGGTTTTGCGGGCTTTGTAGCGAAGGTGAACGTCATAGCGTTCCTTGCCGTCGAATATGCGCAAGGTTCTGTTGCAGCTTTCTTTCGAAAGCCCTTTAGGAGCGGGCAGAACGGCGGCTGTCAGGGGATCAAGAACGCCCTTCAGATGCGCCGCTGTTACCTTGACCCGTTCTTTCATCCGGTCCTGCGGTGGCTGAACCGAAACATCGTCGACAGAACCTTTGCGCATCCGCATGGCTATGGTTCCGGTCTCGTCTTCGCTTTTCAGGTCTAGATCGTAGCGGGCCGGCTCCAGAGCGAACTCACGGGCGGTTCCAGCTGCTTCAACGGTGCCTTTGCCATCGGACACCAGCCGCCCAAAGGCCGCGGTCTGGCCATTGGCGCTGACAGAATAGGATTTGCTGTCGACATCCAGCGACAGGACGCCGGAACCGATGGGCAGTCCCAGGGCATAAAGCTTGTATTTCATGTAGAGATCTGACGCCGAAGCGCTGCCGGTGAACAGCGCGGGTATCAGAAACGCGAGGGCAATCAGACGCATCTGCATGTTCCGTTCGAATTTCCGTTCGCGCCAAATTCAGGGAGAATTGTGGCGTGAACAGGATCAAGTTGCGAACGGAAACAAGGGCAAAGACTTGCTTATGCGTAGTTGAAAACCGTTTTGCCGCCGACAACGGTTCGAAGCACCCGTCCGGAAAAGCGGGCGTCTTCAAAGGGTGAATTCTTCGAGCGCGACTTGATGGCGCTCTTTTCCAGAACCCACGGACGCTCGGGATCGAACACGGTCACATCTGCCGGAGCCCCTTTGGAAAGACGTCCGGTCTCCAGTCCGAGGCGGTCTGCCGGGCGGCAGGTCATGGTGCCAAGCAGGGTGACCAGGTCGACCTGTTCGGAATGATAGAGCCGCAAGGCGGCCGCCAGCAGGGTTTCCAGGCCAATGGCGCCGTCTTCTGCTTCCGCCCACGGATGACGTTTTGTTTCCACGTCCTGCGGGTCATGGTTGGAACAGATGATGTCGATGGTGCCGTCGGCAACCGCAGCAATCATCGCCTGCCGATCGTCCTCGTCGCGCAGCGGCGGCGCCATCTTGAAGAACGTCCGGTAGGCGCCGATGTCGTTTTCGTTGTGGGTCAGATGGTTGATTGAGACCCCGGCCGTGATATCCAGCCCCTTCGCCTTGCCGGCCCGGATGACGTCGGCGCTGTCGGAGGTGGAAATAAGGTTTGCGTGGTACTTGCCCTTGGACATGGCGACCAGGCGCAGGTCCCGCTCCAGCATGATGATTTCCGCTTCGCGCGGCACACCGGAAAGACCTTTCCAGCTAGCATTGAGGCCAGCATTCATGACCCCGCCGGCAAGATCCGGATCTTCCGTGTGATGGATCACCAGCGCGTTGAAATCGCGGGCATAGGTCATCATCCGGCGCATGACCTGAGCGTTCTTGACCGACTTGTGACCGTTGGTGAAGGCGACGGCACCGGCTTCCTGCAACAGGCCGATCTCGGCCATTTCCTCACCCTTCAGACCCTTGGTCAGGGCTGCCAGGGGCAAAACGTTGACGATGGCGGTGTCGCGTGCCCGGCGCAGGATGAAATCAACCAGCGCGGGATCATCGATGATCGGGTCCGTGTCCGGCATGGTGCAGATCGTCGTCACGCCGCCGCTGGCGGCAGCCTGGGAAGCGCTGGCCAGCGTTTCACGGTGTTCAGCGCCCGGTTCCCCGACAGACACGCAGAAGTCGATCAGGCCGGGACAGGCAATCGCTCCCTTGCAGTCGATGATTTCAGCGCCGTAGGGCGAGCCCTGGTTGGCGGCTTCCGGCCCGGCGGCAAGAATGGTGCCGTCTGCAATGATGACCGATCCGGGCGCGTCCAGATCACGTGCCGGGTCGATCACTCTGGCGTTGGAAAGAACCAGAGGCTTGGGTGTGTCGTATGCCACGTTACTTGTCCCCTGGATCAGTTGTTCGGCAGATTGGCGGCAAGGGCTTCCAGCACGGCCATGCGTACGGCGACCCCCATTTCCACCTGTTCGCGAATAAGGCTTTGCGGGCCATCGGCTATCGAGGCATCGATCTCGACACCGCGGTTCATCGGCCCGGGGTGCATGACAAGGGCATCGTCCTTGGCATAGGCCAGCTTTTCCGCATCCAGCCCGAAGTAGCGGTAATACTCCCGAACGGAGGGGATGAAGGCACCGTTCATGCGCTCGCGCTGCAGACGCAGCATCATGACGATGTCCGCCCCCGCCAGGCCTTCCTTCATGCTGGTGAAGACCTCGACGCCCATCTTGGCAATGCCGGACGGCAGAAGCGTGGTGGGCGCGACGGCACGGACGCGTGCTCCCAGTGCATTCAGAAGAATGATATTGGACCGGGCAACGCGAGAGTGGGCGATGTCGCCGCATATCGCGACGGTCAACCGCGCAATCTTGCCCTTGTGGCGCCGGATCGTCAGCGCGTCGAGCAGGGCCTGGGTCGGGTGCTCATGCGGACCATCGCCGGCATTCACCACGGAACAGCCAACCTTGCGCGCCAGCAGATGCACTGCCCCGGCCGCATGGTGGCGGACCACCAGAAGGTCGGGATGCATCGCGTTCAGCGTTGCAGCCGTGTCGATCAGCGTTTCGCCCTTTTTCACCGAGGACTGGGACACTGCCATGTTCATCACATCCGCCCCGAGCCGTTTTCCGGCCAGTTCGAAAGAACTTTGGGTGCGCGTGGAATTTTCGAAAAAGAGGTTGATCTGGGTTCTGCCCTGCAGGACCAGCCGTCGTTTGCTGATCTGGCGGGAAACCTCGACGGCTTCTTCCGCCCGGTCCAGAAGGCCCAGAATTTCGTGGGGGTGAAGGCCCTCTATGCCCAGCAAATGACGATGGGGGAAAGGGCTGTCTCGATGGGTGTTGCTCGCGGTCATCGAGATCATCCCTATAAGGGTGAATGCGTCCTTCGACAAGCCAGGAATACACATGATACCCGCTGTCCACACGCATGCTAAATATTTGATCGATTGGACAAAGTTTTAGCCTGCGCCTTGTCGCAGACTGAAGGGCTCGAAAAAGATGCCGCCAGGCGATGTCGCCGGGGGCTCAAAATGCCTCAATCAGGTGACAAGCAGCAGCGTGAGCGGGAGAGTCAGGGTTGCGGCCAGGGTCTGAAGCGTGATGATTTCGGCCATCAACTTGGCATCACCGCCCATCTGGCGAGCCAGCAGATACGAATTGCTAGCACAAGGCACCGAGCTTGCAATGATGACGATGACCAGCGCAGGGCCGGAGACACCCAGGACACTTGCAAAGCCAAGCGCAATCAGCGGCATGAACACTGGCCTCAAGAACGTGCCAAGGGTGAGGGCCGGTCCAGGTCTGCGCAGCGAGCCGAGGTCGAGCCCGGCGCCAACGCAAATAATGCCGATGGGGAGCGCCGCTCTGGAAAAAATTTCCAGCGTGTCGTTGATCACGAACGGCAGGCCAAGCCCGCTTACATTCATGATGCCGCCTGCGCCGATCGACAGGATGAAGGGATTGGTGAAAAGGTCTTTCAGGATCTTCGTAGCGTTTGGAGTTGTCCCGCTGGCGTAATGGGACAGCACCAGAATGCTGGCCACATTGAGCACGGGGATCATGAACACCATCGCGACCGCCAGCATGGCCAGCCCGGTTTCGCCGGCGACATTATCGGCGATTGCAAGTGCGATCATGGCATTCCAGCGCAAGGTCCCCTGAAAGATGGAGGTAAAACGCGGTGCGGCAATTCCCCAGACCCGTTCCAGGGTGGTGCGCGCCAGCAACAGAAGCAGCGCCATGACCAGGATGGAGCCAAGCAGAGCTCCGCCCATGTTGAGTGTCGGAAAGCTGTTGAAATCCGCTTGCGAGATCGTGCGAAACAGCACGGCGGGGAACAGGACGAAATAGGCAAGCCGTTCGACACCGCGCCATTGCTCACCGGTGATCAGACCGGTACGGGCGATCAGGTAGCCGGAGGCAATCACGAGGATGACCGGCATCAGGGCGGCAAGTGTGGTCAGCATGTATTCGGCTTTCGCGTTCGACAGGCCTTGAAACAACGGCCTGTGCCCGGCAGTGGTGGGATCAGGTGTTATCTAAGCCCATAAAGCCGAGTCGGTCCAGAAAGCCCTGCAGGATGTAGGCAGCAGCCATCTTGTCGACCACATCCGCCCGTTTCGCCCGGCTCGTATCGGCTTCCAGCAGGGTTCGTGTCACTGCCGCCGTCGACAGACGCTCGTCCCAGTAGGTGATCGGAAGGTCTGTTTTCTGCGAAAGATTGCGGACAAAGGCGCGGGTTGCCTGGACGCGCGGCCCCTCGCTGCCATCCATGTTGAGTGGCAGACCGAGCACGATGCCGCCGACGCCCTGCTTGGCGCAGATGGCAAGCAGTTGCTCCGCATCCAGGGTGAACTTCTTGCGGCGGATCGTCTCCATGGGCGAGGCGATGCCACGACCGAGATCGGAGAGCGCCAGACCGATGGTCTTGGTGCCGAGATCAAGACCGATCAGGCGTGTGCGGTCGGGTACCGCGGCCATGAAGTCTTCCAGAGAAAGTGCGGAGTCATTTGCCATTCGGCGGCTTTAGCAGGGCTTTCAAAAATTCGCCAGAAAAACCGTAAGCAGCCTTAATTCCGCTCGCCTGCATGACCGTGTTCGGCAATCTCCAACGCGCTGGTCGGGTCGTCGCGTAGATCCGCCGACAGGAACTGCGCCGTTTCCGGCACGGCGACGTGGAAATCGGTCTCCAGATGCAGTTGCGCGGTGAGACGCTGCGCAGCCATACCGATCAGGTGGCCGCCCTTCGTCCGGTCTTTCGAGATGAAATGCAGATGATACCCGGAAATTGCCATTGTCCTTGCATGTCCGGGCGACCAGAAGCCGACGAGGGTTCCATCGATATCGTCAAAGGCGAATTCGCTCTGGTGGCCTGTCGCGGCGACAAGATTTTCGCCGGGTGCGGCCTTGCAGGCTGCGCGCAATTCGATCCTGTCGAAACGACCGTCAATGCGGATGCCGACGAAGAAATTCTCGGACGGGCGCAACCTGTCAAGCCGCTCTTCCAGGTCGGCCTGGCTGCGGACTGTGTCCAGGTCGACCTGGTGTTCCGGCGTAAACTTGGTGACTGTCGCAAATGGCGTCAGCGCCGTGTCGGGCGCTTCCACGACCACGCCGCCGGCACGCGCCTGATAAGCATGGCCTTCGAACAGGATCATCTCACCGTCGAGATCCTCAAAGGTGCCGAGTCCGAAATCTCCGTGCCGCTTCATCTCCGCAATGGTCGCACATCCCTTGAAAAGGCCCTTGGTGATTGCGGTGCTCGTAGACACCTGAAACACCGTATGGTGGTCGATGTCGAAAGCGCTTGCGAGTTTTTCCTGGACGATATGCGAGAGACTGTGTCCGGTCCGCTGCCTTTCGGCCTGCAGTTCAAGCCAAAGGCTGTTGGAAATTCGGCAATTGAGATCTCGGTACATGGGGCCCCCGGGCTCGTTGGCGTCGGACACGACAAGTTGCTGCCACTATACCCGCAAAGCCCGGCTTCAGAACCCGATGGCAATACGAAGTTGCCCTTCCCAGACGTCCAGCCCGTTCTGGCCAAGGCTGAGGTAGCCACCCTTGGCATCCAGTGTCACGTTTTCTGAGAGAAGGGCGGTCGCCCCGCCGCGCAGTGTAAAGCTCCAGGCCGAGGCGGTGACAAAATTCAGCTCGTCATCAAGGATCTTGCCGTCGTTCGGCCGCAGATATTCATAGACAGCGCCTGCTTCCACATAGGGCTGGATCAGAAGCCTGTCCTGCAAGGTGAACTGCCGGCTGAACTCGGTCGAAAGCTCGATGGTGCCGAGAGAAGTGGCATTGCCTGAAATGGGAACGCTGACGGCCCGGTTGCGAATTGTCCCGTTCAGATCGTAACCATCTGAAAACAGGCGATTGAAGGTCACGGTTGCCTTGGGGCGCACCTGAATGTCGCTCAGGGCATATTGACCGTGAACGCTGAAAACCGCGCCAAATTCATGCGTGTTGTAGTCACCGCTCAGAACTGAAATATCCGATTGGCTGTTTGAAAAGCCGTAGCTGAGCGAGCCATCGACCGCCCAATGCTGAGACAGGCGCGCAGCGACATAGGGGCCGATCTCGAATCCTTGAGTATCGATTTTCAAGGCGGAATTGAAACCGTCGGTGTCGACGGTTTCAAAGGTCACCGACAAACCTGCAACAATATCGTCTGTCAGTTTGCGGTCGGCGCCAATTGCTGCGGTCCCGCTGAGGGTTTGAAAGTCCCTGCCGAAACGCCGGTCGTCGCTGTAGACACCGGTCACCGTGCTCCAGCCGTTCCAGAGTGTCGGTTCGAGAAGATCCCGGCCCGGAGTGATCGGAACTTCCTCCTGTTCTTGAAGACGCCCGGCGGCCAGCAGCTGTTCTCTGGTGCAGAACGCCTGTTCGCTGGCAGCCTGTGTCTCGTCGGCTGAGCGTGGGTCGACGCAGTAACTGATCACCTGACCATCGGCTCGTCTCACAGGCACGAAACCGGCCGGAAGGCCAGGTTGACTTGGATTGCGACCTCCCGGTGGCAGAGTACCGATTGGTGGTGTGACCGTGCCCGGTCCTCCGGGTGCGCCAGGCAGGCCACCGGATGGGGGAAGTGTTCCGATGGGGGGTGTTATGCCTCCCGGAGCTCCCGGCAACACGCCGGACGGTGGCACCACCCCTATCGGCGGCGTGACTGCCCCTGGGCGTCCGGGAGAAAACCCACCGGGTGGCAGCGTCCCGATTGGCGGGGTAATACCTGACGGCGGCAAGGTGCCTATGGGCGGGGTGATCCCGCTTGCGGGCGGCGAAACAGGGCCCGGCCGGCCGGGCATTACGCCGCTTGGAGGCAGGATTGCAATTGGAGGAACCGGCCTTCCGAAATCCGGAAACAGCCTGCCGATGGGAGGCTTTATAAGGCTGGGTGGCTTGATGTTTTCGGGGAGCTGAAAATCGCGTTTCTGATTCTGCGTATCGATAAGGCAGTCAGATCCGCCGTCGATGCCGTAAAGCTTGTGGGTGCCGCCGTTTCCGGTCGAAACAACCGGAGACGTGGAAAGGTGCAGCCCGGTGCTGGAGCGCGACCAGGTGTCGACGGTCTGATTGCCCTGGGCGGCATCAAGCCTGTAATCCCCTGCACCGGTTCCGGAAACCCAGATCGAACGGCTGTCGGACTTGTTCGTCCCCAGGAAAAGCAGCCCGCCATCGTTCTTGCAATTGGCGGCAAGGGCCGGTGTCGAGAGACTGCTCAACAGCAGCACGGCCGGGAAGGTAAGTTCCTGCCACACACTTCTCCAACGCTCCCGCATCGGCGATCCTCCTCATTCGCAAGAACCCGCTGCGTCAATTTGGAGTGAAGAAGGAGTGGAATCTAGCACAGGTTGTTGAAATAGATGGGGCGTTGCCTGAATTGCACAGTCGCCTCGTGAATAGTCACGATATCTGTTCACACTCTTGCAAGGCATCGTGAGTGCAATCGGCTTGTTGAGAGCCGTCCCGGACTGATAGGGTCCGCTTCAGCTTGTCCTGAAACTAGGAGACCTCAATGAAACTGACCTGGTATGGCCATTCCGCCTTCAAGATCGAAATTGACGGCGCATCCATCCTCTTTGATCCTTTTTTCACCGGAAATCCGGCCTTTCCGGAGGATCTGTCAGTCGATCAGGTTGCAGAAGGCGTAACTCATCTCATCCTGACACACGGTCACAACGATCACATTGGCGATGCTGTCGACATCCTGAAAAAGACCGGCGCGCAGCTGACCGCAAATTTCGAGATCTGCATGTGGGCAAACCGGCAGGGTATTGAAAACATCAGTCCCATGAACACGGGTGGCAAGGTGAACGTCGGTCCGTTCAGCGTCGCACTGACACGGGCCGATCACTCGTCATCCTTCCAGGGCGGCGAAGAGGCCATCTATCTCGGCAATCCTCATGGCGTTATCGTAGAGGCGCCCGGCGAAAAGGTGCTCTATCACGTCGGAGACACCGACATTTTCTCCGACATGGCCCTGATCGACGAGATCTATAAGCCGAAGATTGGGCTCGTTCCAATCGGCGATCGCTTCACGATGGGTGGCAAATCGGCTGCGCTTGCCTGTACCCGCTTCTTCAACTTCGATACAATTGTCCCCTGCCACTTCGGCTCGTTCCCGATCATCGATCAGACGGCGGACACGTTTATCGAGGCAATGGGGACCAGTGCGCACAAAGTGCAGCAGATAAAGCCGGGCGCCGTGCTTGAACTCTGATCGCAACAATTCGAACCAGAAGCTGAAAATGACACGCATTTCCCTTTCCAAAATTTCCGTCGGCATATTCACGCTGGCGCTTCTTGCAAGTGCTCCCGTGTTGTCAGCAGACAAGTCGATCACGCCTGATGGAAAACCGGCCCCCTCCAAGCCGCACGCCAAGCCTGGGTCCAAGGCAGCGCAGGAAGAAGAAGCGGCGTCGAAAACACCCTACGCTACGGTCCGAGATGTTTTTTCCGGGGATGAGACGATTGCGGGCGAAAAGATCACCTTTCCGCAGTCGAACCCTTCGGTAAAGGCCATCGAGATCACGATGGAGCCGGGTGAAGTTACAAAGTGGCATCAGCATCACGCGCCGCTGTTTGCCTATGTTCTTGAGGGTGAAATTACAGTCACTTACGAGGAACTCGGCAAAAAGGTCTACCGTGCAGGCGAGGGTTTGCTGGAAGCAATGGACGTCACCCACCGAGGGCAAAACACCGGAGAAGCACCAGCCAGGATTCTGGCCGTCTTTCTGTTGGGGGATGACGGTTTGGCCACGGTTGCCGAAGACAATCCCGGAGCTAACAAGAACAAGGTCGAATGAGCGCGGGAAACCGCGCCATTCTTTTTCTGTACATCCATTGATTGAGATGCTCAGTTGCGGTTGTCATAGCAACTGGGGACGGCGAACTTTCTGTAAATTATCGAAAAACCTTGTCACGCCTGAAAACTGACCTAAGGTAATGTTAGGCTGCGTGCTGGGAGCTGCAGGACCATGTCTGCAATCATAAGGCGCAGTCAAAACAACCATTCGGGTGGGAGTTTTCATGAGCCAATTTCGCATTTTGCCGCGTTGGAGCGCGGTGGTTCTCGGTCTTGCGGCCGCTTTTGCCGTAACACTCCAGACAAGTCAGGCACAGGAAGCACAGAAGCCGAGTATTCTCGCCATCTGGGGAGATGACATCGGCACCTGGAACATCAGTCACAACAACCGTGGCATGATGGGCTACCGAACGCCCAACATCGACCGGATTGCGCAGGAAGGCATCGCCTTTACTGACTATTACGCCCAGCAAAGCTGTACAGCCGGCCGGGCCGCCTTCATAGGCGGCAATGTGCCGGTGCGAACCGGCATGACGAAGGTGGGGCTGCCGGGTGCCGAGCAGGGCTGGCAGGAAACCGACGTCACCATGGCAACCATCCTGAAGGCGCAGGGCTACAAGACCGGCCAGTTCGGCAAGAACCACCAGGGAGACCTGGACGAGCATTTGCCGACGAACCACGGCTTCGATGAGTTCTTTGGCAACCTCTACCATCTGAATGCGGAAGAAGAGCCGGAAAACCGGGATTACCCGGGTGACATGGTGCTGGCAAACGGCAAGACCTTCCGCGAGCAGTTCGGTCCGCGCGGTGTGCTCCATACCTGGGCCAACGAAGATGGAACGCAGAAGATTGAGGACACCGGTCCCCTGACAAAGAAACGCATGGAAACCGTCGATGACGAGACGCTGGCGGAAGCCAAGCGTTTCATCCGCGAAGCGGTGGAGGAGGGCGTTCCCTTCTTCGTCTGGTGGAACGGGACCCGCATGCATTTCAGAACCCATGTGAAGGCAGAGCACACGGGGATTGCCGGTCCAAGCGGAAATCCCTACCACGACGGCATGGTTGAACATGACATGCACGTCGGTGAGCTTCTCGACCTGCTGGATGAACTCGGCATCGCCGACAACACGGTGGTGATGTATTCGACGGACAACGGCCCGCATTTCAACACCTGGCCGGATGCTGGCACGACGCCGTTCCGCAGCGAAAAGAATTCCAACTGGGAAGGGGCCTACCGTGTGCCGACCTTCGTTCGCTGGCCTGGAGTCTTCCAGGAAAACGTGACCTTGAATGGTATTGTCGCCCACGAAGACTGGTTGCCGACCTTTGCGGCCATTGCGGGGGCGCCGGACATCAAGGAACAGCTTCTTGAAGGGGTTGAAATCGGTGGCCGGACATACCGCAACTACATCGATGGGTATGACCTGAACGCCTACCTCAAGGGCGAGGCCGAGGCATCGCCGCGTCATGAGTTCTGGTACGTCAACGACGACGGCCAGGTGGTTGCAGCCCGATATGACGACTGGAAGGTTGTGTTCCTGGAAAACCGCGGGCAGGCGTTTGGTGTCTGGCAGGAACCGTTCACCGAACTCCGTGTGCCGGCGATCTTCAACCTGCGCCGGGATCCGTTCGAGAAGGCGCAGCACAATGCCAACATCTATTTCGACTGGTTGCTCGACCGGGCTTTTGTGATCGTACCGATCCAGGGGCTGGCGGCTCAATTCCTGCAGACGATGCAGGAGTATCCACCGAGCCAGAGCCCGGGTTCCTTCAATCTCTCCGCGATTGAGGAAAAGCTGAAGTCAGGCATGAGCGGCAGTAACTGAGGCTTGTGCTGAGCATCAAGAAAAAGGCCCGAGACCTCAGAAGGTCTCGGGCTTCTTTTTGTGCATCTGCAAGCCTGGCGTCAGGAGGCCGCTACGAGTGTGGTCTCCAGGTTTTAGAGCTTAAAGACGGTTCAGCAGTGCTGGCGTCGGCCAGGCGTCGGCCGGCATGCCAAGTTTCTGCTGCACCTGCTGCACAGCGTTGCGGGTCCCCGAGCCGAGGATGCCGTCGATCTTGCCGACGTCATATCCCATGCTGGAAAGCTTGGTCTGGAGCTGTTTCATCTGGGCATCATTCAGGCCAGGGTCCGGGTTGCCCGGGGTGTAGACGGGTGCTCCGGCAAGCCTGGTCGCGAAATAGGCGGCGGTTGTCGTGTAAACGAACGACTGGTTCCATTCCAGATAGATGCTGTAATTCGGATAGGCCAGGAATGCCGGTCCCTTTCGGCCCTGAGGCAGCAACAAGGACGCTGGCAGGTTGCCGGCAATCTGGCCCCAGCGGGGCTGTACGCCAAGGGCTGCCCACTGGGCACCTGTCTTGGTATGGTCGAGGCCGCTATCGGCCCAGTTGAGGTTTTGCGGAACCTTGACCTCCTGCAGCCACGGCTCGCCGCGGCGCCAGCCCAGATGCTTGATGAAGGCCCCGGCTGTCAGGATCGCATCAGCGGCGCTTTCCTTCAGCTTCACATGGCCATCGCCATCACCATCGCGGCCGAACTTGATGATGTCTTCCGGCAGCATCTGCACCATGCCGATCTCGCCCGCCCAGGCGCCCGTAGTGCTTCTGGGGTTAAGATCGCCATGCTGAACCATCTCGATGGCTGCAATCAGTTGCGGACGGAACAACTCCGGGCGGCGGCAGTCGTGGGCAAGGGTCGCCAGCGCATTGACCGTGTTGAAATCGCCCTGCACAGCGCCAAAATCCGTTTCCAGCGCCCAGAAGGCGGTAATCACAGGGGCCGGGACACCAAAGTCGGCTTCCGTTCGCTGGAAAACGCTGGCGTATTTCTTCATGTTCGCGGCACCGTTCTTCATCCGGTAGCCGGAAATCACCCGCTTGGAAAAATCCAGGAAGGTCATCTTGAATACGCCCTGCGCGCGGTCCCGTGAGAGCACCTTGCGGTCAATCTGTGCGCCGGCCAGGGTCTGGTCCGCCGCCTTTGCCGACAGACCCTTGGCAATTGCTTCCTGCTTTACGCCGGCCAGAAACTGCTGGAAGTCGCCGCCGCACTGCTGCGCCTGAGCAGGCACGGTGGCGAGCCAGAAACCGGCAAGAGCGGTCGCGGCGATTTTCGGGGTGAAGCGAAGGCGGCTTGTCATGAAAAATCCTGTTGTTGGGCGCAATACCAGGCCGAAGCCTGAAAAATCGGGCATAGTTGACTGTGCTTCGCCCGCTAGGTCAACCCGTTGTCACGGCGCGGGGAAAGCTCTTCCACGATGTCTTTTCTGGATACCTTTTGGCTCAGCGGCAGTTTCCGAAATCGGAACCGACCATGATGCCGCCATTCGGGTTTCTTTTCAGCGGCGCGTTGACGCTGGCCGATGAGCGGCAGTCGGATGAAGAGGTTCCAACAGACGGCGCTTGATAATAAGGAGCGTTCACACCCGAGGTTTGCTGCTGGCACATCTGATAGGCCATGTCGTAAAGCGCCTGCCAGCCGCCCGGCAAGGAGCCCATGTTGCTCAGGACGCCGAGCGCAGCGCCGGCGCGCGCGCCGCGGTATGCACCTGATGGGCCGCGCCATTCGCCACCTGCTACCGCTCCCGCCATGCCGCCGGAAACCGCATCGCCAACAACATCGCCGCTGCCCATGCGGGCGTTGGCGTAGTCGGTCGCATACACCGTGCAGTCGGTTCCATCGGCTTGAGCGGCCGAAATCGCTGCTCCAAAGGTGATGAGAAGCGAAGTGCTGAGGCTCAGGGCTGCATGGTTGGCCATGGTCCGTCTCCTGTCGGTCGTGCCTGGCAGGCACCAAAAAAGCGGAGCATTCCGAGTGCCGGTTTCAGGCGTCAGAAAGCTCCAGCCTGTAATGAACGGTCGACAGGGACGCTGCCAAGTGTGTCCGTCGACTTCACCGCACCTGCTCTCGGCAGGTCCGAATTCCAAATCGACGGGATTTTACTCTTCGACGCTTAACAAGCCTCTACCTTGCAAGTGCAGGTTTTAGTCATGGCTGCGGCGCGGTTTCCAGGAAGTTTTCGCCCACATAGCCGGTCTTTCCGTCGTATTGGACCCCGCACCACCAGTCGCCGCACGAGCTGTAACGCACTTCGGTACCAGCCGGGATGACGGCCAGGACTGTTGCATCCTTGTTCTGTGCTTCTCGCAGATTGACGGACGACTTTATCTTGCCCGCATGCGAAAAGGCATCACCAGACGTATTGGCATCAACGGCCACTGGTGCTGGGGCAGGGACGGGCGCTGAAACTGACGCCGTTGCGGTGCGCGCGTCAGCCTTTGGCGACAGTGCGTTCGTAACCGGATTTACGTCTGCTGCCGGAGACGGCACAGCCGCACTGGCGACAACAGCGCTGTTGGTTTGCGCTGCCTGCGGTGTGATCTTGACGGGGGCAGGTTGGCGGGGGGCAAGTCTTGCCTGTATCTTGCCGTCGGCGGCTTTGCCCGCGTCATGACCCACCGGGTTGGAGGGATCCTCCGGCGCCAATGACGCGGTCGGCCTCGACGCAAACACCTGGCGGATACGCTCCTTCGCCAACTTGATCTGCTCTGCACTTGCCTTCGGTTCGGCGGTCAGGTCTGTCCGGCCTTCAAATTCAGACTCGACCCCTGCGATGAGGCTTTCGATCGTCGTTGCTGCATTGATCTGCTGGGTTTCAACCGTGCGGCTGTCAGACGTTTTTCCGCCGAGCAAACCGCTCAGGCTGAAAGCCACGGCACCGGAGCCGATGCCGACAATCAGCAAGGTGCTGACAAGAAGTGTTCTGAAGCTCGGTCCCTGTCGGAAACTGTCCGCTGCCTTCGCCACCTTGGCGGGCGCGGGAACATGTTCCGGCTGAAGACCGGCTGTGTGCGTTCCCCGCAGTGGAGTGCGCAAGACGCCCGGCATGTCGAATCCGGCTTCATCTGTTTCGCCTGACAGGGTGGGGCGGCGGGACGTCGTCGGCTTCAGGTCAGCGGATGTTGCGTGCATCTGCAGGACCTTGGCAGCAAGTGTTGTCGCGTCAGGATCGGTGTCTTCCGTCTTTGCATGGTTGTCTGGGACGTTGTCTGGTGCGTCATCGCCGTTAAGCGTGGCAGTCGGAACGACGAGCTTCAGCCCGTTCTTTTGAGGTGCATTGTCCGGATCGTGGCCTTCTGGGAAGTCGCAAGCGGTGGCAGGCGCGGTTACAGAATACATGTGGCCCTCCTGGTTTTGCGGTTCGGGCACGCTCGGAGCGGTTGCCAGAGTTGGGTACCGAAACATTAATCTTCGTTATTGCGTCGTCACGCAGGCCGGATTGCGGCGGTACTGGGGAAATTTGTGCGAATTGTGACGGGGCTGTGGTCTTGAGCAGCTGTTTGGCCGCGTCGTTTGCAAAAGCCTAACCTGTCTCTGGCAGACTTTCTGCAAACAGTCTGCCAACGGGCACAGGCGAAAGACCTGTCCCTTGGTCAGGACGATGGCGAAGCCAGAAACAACGGGCAATCAACATGACGTGCTGGATCTCTCAACTCATCTGCCGCACGGCCGGAGCCGTGGTCGGAATGGCCACGGGATTGGCAATCACCTGCCAGGCGGTGACGGCACAGGAGGTCGAGGAACTGAAGATCGGCATGTTGGCGACCCTGTCAGGTCCGGCCGCGATCTACGGCGAACAAATGCGCGACGGTTTCATGCTCGCGGTCGAGCAATCAAATGGTGCCCTTGGTGGATTGCCGACCAACGTGATTGTGGTCGACGACAAACTGGACCCGGATTACGCGGTCGAGCAGGCGACAAAACTGATCGAGGAAAACGGCGTCGATCTTATCGTCGGTGTGAATTTTTCCAAGGTGATGTTGGCCGTGCACGATCCTATCGTGCGCTCAAAGACGCTATTCATCGGCACTCATTCAGGGCCAGCGCCGATTGCAGGGCGCAGTTGCAGTCGCTACTTTTTTTCCACGGCTTCGCAGGACGATCAGGTTCACGAGACAATGGGACGTTATGCAAGCCTGAAGGGGTATCATGACGTCGTCACGATCGCTCCCGACTATGAAGCAGCCCGCGATGCCGTGTCCGCTTTCCGCCGCCATTTCAAGGGGCAGATCGCCCGGGAACTGTTTCCGAAACTCGGGCAGACCGATTTTTCGGAAGAGTTCAAACAGATCGAGGAGATCGAGCCGGACGCGATTTATGCGTTCATGCCGGGCGGAATGGGCGTGGAACTGGTGAAGCAGTTTCACACCTCCGGACTGAAGGGCATCGTTCCCTTCCTGTCTTCCGAAACGGTCAATGCCATCACGCTTCCTTATACGGCCGAGATGGCCGAAGGGCTCTTTAGCGCTTCCCATTGGGCGCCGAACCTCGACAATCCATCCAACAAGAGGTTCGTGCGGGAGTTCAGCCGGGCGTACAATTACGAGCCGTCCGTTTATGCCGCTCAGGGCTATGACGCCGCCAAACTCATCCATTTCGCTTTGGAACTGACAGGCGGCATCAAGGACCAGGAAGCGTTGGTCTCGGCCATCAGTGCAGCGCCGTTTGAAAGCGTTCGGGGTGATTTTCGCTTCAATTCCAACCAGTTTCCCATCCAGGACTTTTATCTGGTGGAAGGTGTCCGGCGCACCAGCAAGCTTTATGAAATGGAAGCTGTTGCCCGGGTTTTCGACGATGTTGGCGATGCTTATGCCGGGTCGTGCCGGATGTAGTTCAAGCAAGGGCTTGTCACCTGTCCGGGTGATATGAAACGATCAGTCCAGAAATCAATCGTACGCCTCTTGCATTCTGGACTGCATAGTCCATATCATGTGTCATGAGAGACAACGAAACCCATATGTCCAGCCCGGAAAAACGCACGGCAGGTCCGGGGCGTCCGCGCAACTTCGACGAAGCTGCGGCGCTGCAGTCTGCCATGCATGTGTTCTGGCAGAAGGGCTTCGAAGCCACCTCTCTTGATGACCTCACCAAAGCCATGGGGCTCAGCCGCTCCAGTTTTTATGCCACGTTCGGATGCAAGCAGACACTGTTTCTGCGGGCACTCGAGCATTATTCCGAGAACGGAATTCGCGGGCTGAAGGAAGTTGCCGAAACCGCTGCAGATGATCCGGTGGATGCCATGATGCAGGCATTGTCCGACCCGAAAGGCGGCCCGAGAGGCTGTCTTCTGGTCAACTGCATCACCGAACTTGCACCGCACGATGACAAGGTCGCGGAGATCGGACGTCGGCATCTGGAAGACATCGAAGATCTTTTCGCTGCGGCGATCGACCCTGCCAACCCGGATGGTGTCCGGGACAGAGCCAGCGCCTATTCATCGCTTGCCATTGGTACCTTGGCATTGCGCAAGGCAGGTCTTCCCGCAGATCGCATCGCAAGAACCCTTAAGCAGGCAAGGACAGTCCTGACGTCCTGACCAACAGGGCCATCCTGGAAATGAAGATCAACAACCATTGTGCACATTATTGGACTGAACAGTCCAGAAATAGTGAAACAGACAAACGCCAGAAGGAAAGTTGAACATGTCGCAAGCCAAACTGTTTTCGCCCGCCAAGGCTGGGGCAATCGAATTGAAGAACCGCATCGTGATGGCTCCTTTGACCCGGAACCGGGCGCGCCATGAAGACGATGCGCCGCACGACCTGACGGTGAAATACTATGATCAGCGTGCCGGAGCAGGCCTGATCATTACAGAAGCCTCGCAGATATCGCCGCAGGGCAAGGGCTATGCCTGGACGCCGGGCATCTATTCCGATGCACAGATTGAAGGTTGGAAGAAGGTCACCGATGCCGTGCACGCCAAGGGCGGCAAGATTGTAATTCAGCTCTGGCATGTCGGCCGTATTTCGCATCCGGTCCTCCAGCCTGAGGGGGCCGATCCAGTGGCTCCGTCCGCGATTGCAGCAAAGTCCAAGACTTTCGATGGCGAGCAGTTCGTCGATACGCCGACACCGCGTGCACTGGACGCCAGCGAGATTCCGGGCATTGTCGATGACTTCCGGAAGGCTGCCGAAAACGCGAAAAAAGCGGGCTTCGATGGTGTCGAGGTTCATGCTGCCAATGGCTATCTGATCGACCAGTTCCTGCGTGATGGGTCCAACAAGCGTGACGATGCTTACGGCGGATCCGTCGAAAACCGGTCCCGTTTCCTGAAGGAAGTCATGGATGTGGTTGTTGATGTCTGGGGCGGCGACCGGGTCGGCGTCCGGCTGAGCCCGTTCTCCAATGCCAACGACGTCGCAGACAGCAACACGCAGGCGACTTTCTCGCACGTGATCAAGTTGCTGAACGGCTATGGCCTTGCCTACCTGCATCTGGTTGAAGGCCAGACCGGTGGTTCGCGTGACATTCCGGACGGCGGTGATTTGTCCGCTCTCTATGCGCTGTTCGATGGAGCGCGCATGGGCAACAACGGTTACGACCGCTCCATGGCAATCGAGGCGGTGGAATCCGGCGCAGTCGATCTTGTCGCGTTCGGCCGTCCGTTCATTGCCAATCCGGACCTTGTCGATCGGCTGGAGAAGAACGTTCCGCTGAACGATCTCGACACCGATACGCTCTATGGCGGTGGTGAGAAAGGTTACACGGATTATCCGACTTTGGCCGAAGCGTCGGTCGCGGCCGAGTAATCCGAGGTATTTCAGGCCGCCCGACATCCACCCCCTTCGGGGGGGCGGTCTGAAAGTTAGCCGGTGCAGGGTTTCGGCCCGCACCGGCTTTCTTTTATCATGCCTGCGGTGGGGGGCGCTGCCTTTCCAGCGAGCACGTGAGCGGCACACCGTCCACTAGCAAGCTGATAAGCAGGCCCGCGCTCGAACCAGGCAGCAGAGCGGCAGAGAAAAACAGTCCGAAACGATGCCCAGAATCGGGCGGGCACTAAAGGCATCCCACCGGTCACCACGAAATGGCTGGACCATTGCGCTGTGTCGGCACGTCGCCGGGGAATATCGCAGGCGATATACCAGGGCGAATTCAGCTTCCGGAACGACAGCGAACGCCAACCGTACCGGAGCGTACTCTTTTTTCCCTTTCAGGCCTTTCGCTTGGCAAAAAAAACTGTCAAACCCATATCAGAGCCAAATCGGGCGCAGAAACCTGATCGACTTCGGCAGCACATCGTGCCGGAGAGACAAAGGCCTGCACATGTAGGGAGAATTGAAAATGCCCCCGTATCGTTCCAGAACATCAACACACGGCCGCAACATGGCCGGTGCACGCGGCCTTTGGCGCGCGACCGGCATGAAGGACGATGATTTCGGCAAACCGATCATCGCCATTGCCAACTCCTTCACCCAGTTCGTGCCGGGGCACGTCCATCTGAAGGATCTCGGCCAACTGGTTGCCCGCGAAGTTGAAAAAGCGGGTGGTGTTGCGAAGGAATTCAACACCATTGCGGTCGATGACGGTATCGCCATGGGCCATGACGGCATGCTGTATTCGCTGCCCTCGCGCGAGGTGATTTCCGACGCGGTCGAATATATGGTCAACGGCCATTGCGCGGATGCGCTTGTCTGCATTTCCAACTGCGACAAGATCACCCCGGGCATGTTGAACGCCGCCATGCGGCTCAACATTCCTGTCGTGTTCGTGTCCGGCGGTCCGATGGAAGCAGGCAAGGTGGTCTTGGAAAACGGCGTTGCCAAGTCGGTCGATCTGATCGACGCGATGATTGCCGCTGCCGACGACCGGATGTCCGATGCCGACGTCCTGACAATGGAACAGAACGCCTGTCCGACATGCGGATCCTGCTCGGGCATGTTTACCGCCAACTCCATGAACTGCCTGACGGAAGCCCTTGGTCTGGCCCTGCCGGGCAACGGCTCGACGCTGGCAACCCATGGGGATCGCGAACGGCTGTTCGTTGAAGCAGGACACCTGATCGTCGACCTGGCGAAACGCTATTACGAGCAGGACGATGAAAGCGTTCTGCCGCGCAACATTGCGAACTTCAATGCGTTCGAGAACGCAATGAGCCTCGACATCTCCATGGGCGGATCGACCAACACGATCCTGCACCTTCTGGCAGCGTCCCATGAAGGCGAAATCGGCTTCACGATCGATGATATCGACCGTCTGTCGAAACAGGTTCCGGTGCTGTGCAAGGTCGCGCCTGCGGTTGAAAATATCCATATGGAAGACGTCCACCGCGCAGGCGGTATCATGGGCATCCTTGGCGAACTGGACCGGGCAGGGCTTCTGCATACGGACAATCCGACAGTCCATTCAGCCACGATGAAAGAGGCACTGGCGCGCTGGGATATCCGCCAGACGAATTCGGAGAGCGTGCATACGTTCTTCCGGGCGGCACCCGGCGGCGTGCCCACACAGGTCGCCTTCAGCCAGGAGCGTCGTTGGGATGATCTCGACATGGACCGCAAGGCTGGCGTCATCCGCGAAGCTGAACACGCCTACAGCAAGGACGGCGGCCTCGCTGTGCTTTACGGCAACATTGCCGAAGATGGCTGCGTGGTGAAGACGGCCGGTGTTGATGAAAGCATCCTGAAATTCTCCGGTCCGGCGCGTATCTTTGAAAGCCAGGACAGTGCCGTCTCGGCGATCCTGACCAACAAGGTCAAGGAAGGCGATGTGGTGCTGATCCGCTACGAAGGCCCTCGTGGTGGACCGGGCATGCAGGAAATGCTCTATCCGACAAGCTATCTGAAATCCAAGGGGCTCGGCAAAGCCTGCGCGTTGATCACAGATGGCCGTTTCTCGGGCGGTTCATCCGGGCTGTCCATCGGCCACATTTCGCCGGAAGCTGCCGAAGGCGGCGCGATCGGGCTGGTTGAGGAAGGCGATCCTATCGTGATCGATATTCCGAACCGCGTTCTGAAAGTGGACCTGCCGGATTCAGTCTTTGCCGAACGTCGCGCTGCGATGGAAGCAAAAGGCGATCAGGCCTGGAAACCGGTCGAAGTCCGCAAACGCAAGGTTTCGACAGCCCTGCGCGCCTACGCAAAGCTGACGACCAGTGCCTCCAAGGGGGCTTTCCGGGTGGTCGACTGACACCCAGGCAGCCTGACGTTTCGATAAAACGGATTTGCAACGCCCCGCGCCCGTAAGGACGCGGGGCGTTCCTTTTGTCGCGCTGGCCGGACGGCAGAGTATCGGTCTCATTTGGAGGCTGGTAGGCAGTTCGGGCAATCAATTCGTCCCGAGCCCTTGCCAATCGACTGCGTCCACCGCAAATACACGGCTTACCTTCCGGTTCAGGACCAAGGCTGCAAATGGATTCCCTTACCCAGTTCGTTCTCGGCGCCGCGGTCTCAACAGCGCTCCTCGGCAAGAAGCTCGGCCCCAGAAAAGCTGCCCTTGTCGGCGGGGTGCTCGGGACATTGCCGGACCTTGATGTCCTGATCCCCTATGACGACCCGGTTGACAGCTTCGTCTTCCATCGTGGCTGGACGCATTCTGTCTTTGTCCATGCATTGGCAGCGCCGCTGCTGGGCGAGGGGGTGGTAAGGCTCTTCAAGGGGTTGAGGGATTGCCGTTGGCTAACCTGGCTCACCGTCTTCTTGTGTCTCGCCACCCACGCCGGCATCGATGCGATGACTGTCTATGGCACACGTCTGTTCTGGCCCTTTTATCCCGACCCTGTCGGCGTCGGGTCGGTGTTCATCATCGATCCACTCTACACATTGCCGCTACTGGGTGTCGTGATATGGGCGTTGTTCAAGGGAACATGGACAAGGCGTCTTCAGACCTTCACCGTGGCGGCTCTGGTCGTTTCGACAGGCTATCTTGGCCTCAGTGCGGTCCTTCAACGTCATGTCGAGCAGCAGGCGCGGGACATCTTCAGGCGGGAAGGCATCGTTCCGGACAAGGTGTTTGCGATCGCCGCACCGTTCAACATTCTTCTCTGGAAGGTTATCGGCCTGCAGGAAGAGCGCTACGACAATTTGTACCTCTCTCTTCTGGATGGCGAAAAGACCCCCGAAATCTATCCCCATCCGAGGCATCCGGAACTCGTTGCCTGTGTTGAGGAGACGGAGGCGTTCCAAAAGTTGCAGTGGTTCAGCCGCGGCTATTACCGCGCTGAACTGGAAAATGACAAGATCGTAGTCTCTGACCTGCGCATGGGCATGACCCCGAATTATGTTTTCCGCTTCGCGATTGCCGATGTTCTGGACCAGGGTGTCCGGGAGATATCTCCTGTCAAGGTTACGAGTGAGGTGAGGGTGAACCCGGAGGACTGGGCATGGCTGACATCCCGTGTCATGGGGGAATTGGCGATCAGAAAAGCTGAAGCTGCAATTTCGGGCGTCGGTGAGACATATCGCGGACAGTCCTGCACGCTGGCAGACGCATCTACCAGCTAACACGCGAAGATTGATGCGTCCTCGCGGTGTCGAGTGACGGTTCATTTGCGTCGAAATCTGCCGGTTTTGACCGAATTTTTGTCGATTTTACAAATTGTTAGCTGCTTCAATTTTGAGCATGGTCTCCTAACGGAAGATTTTGCTGCTGGAACTGGCGTCAGCGGAATTAAGTTAATTATTACAATTGCTTGATTTAAAAAATGGATTTTTGACAGTTTTGCGGAGATTGCTGAAGAAGTGTGCATTCATTTTTGGGTAAAACACTTGTTGAAATTAGCAATACAGAATTAACCTCTAGCCGAAATCATGCCCTTGTTTCCGAGCTGGTGGGGCAATTACATAATGAACCGGGCGGCATACATCAGATCTGTTCTCTGCGGTGCCGGTGTTCTGGCGACAGAGCCGGCAATTGCGGCGCAGGCAATTGACATAGCGTCGTTTCAGAAGAGCCTGGACATGGTCTGGGTGCTGCTGGCAGCCGGACTGGTGTTGCTGATGCAGGTGGGCTTCATGTTGCTTGAGGCTGGTCTTGTCCGGTCCAAGAATTCCATCAACGTTGCCCAGAAAAACCTTCTCGACATTGCCGTTTCCGTTCTGATTTTCGCATTGTTCGGCTTTTCACTGGCCTTTGGTGCAGGCGGAAGCTGGTTTACAGGGTTCGATCCTCGGCTTTTGGGTCTTTCGGACCTTGATCCGTGGGGCCTGACCATTTTTGCATTCCAGGTCATGTTCTGCGGTACGGCGGCGACAATCATCTCAGGCGCGGTGGCAGAACGCATGCGTCTGTCGGCCTATGTCTGGTGCTCGGTTCTGACCGCCGGTCTGATTTACCCGATCTTTGCTCACTGGGCCTGGGGCGAAGCCTTGTTTTCCGATGCAAAGGCGATGCTCGCCGATATTGGGTTCGTCGACTTTGCTGGCTCGACGGTGGTGCATGGCACAGGCGCATGGATCGCTCTTGCCGCTTGCGTGATCCTGGGGCCGAGATCCGGTCGGTTCGGTGAGGACGGACGCGCCCATCGCATCCAGGGCCACAGTTCGGTTCTGGCAACCTCCGGAGCGCTGATCCTGTTTGTCGGCTGGCTGGGTTTCAATGGCGGGTCCACGCTCGCGGCGTCCTGGCATGTGCCCATGATACTCGCCAACACCGTGATTGCCGCCGCTGCGGGAACGGGAGCCGGGTATTTTCTGGGCCGTATGAGGGACAAGGTCATTCTGCCGGAAAACTCGATCTCTGGCCTTTTGGGTGGTCTCGTCGCAGTGACGGCAGGCTGCCATGTGCTGACCCCTGCTGGCGCGCTTGTTATTGGCGCGGCCGGTGGTGCCTTTGCCATCTTCGGTGCGGTCTTTCTGGAACGCACACTGAAGATAGACGATCCTGTCGGGGCCATCGGCGTTCACGGATTTGCAGGCGTTGCCGGAACACTGGGACTCGCGTTGCTTGCCCCTGCTGAGCGGTTGCCCATGGGCGCTCATCTGCCGCAATTTCTGGTCCAGTTCACCGGCGCGCTCGCTTGCTTTGTCTGGAGTTTCGGGGCTGGCTGGTTTGTCCTGTCCGTCCTCAACAGGCTCCAGCCGATGCGGCTCGACGCGGCCAGCGAAGATCTTGGTCTTAACGAAGCAGAACATGGCACAAGGCTCGGCATCGGCCATGTGGAAGAGGCTCTTGACCGGCTGATCGCAGGCAAGGCCGATCTTTCCATGAGATTGTCTGTTGCCAAGGGCGAAGATTCAGAACGTTTGACACGCCTCTTCAATGCGCTCATGGACACTGTTCAGAACGAGGAGCAGGCACACCACCGCGCGGCAGACGCCAAGCGCACGCGCGAAGAGGCCGAGCGTCTTTCAGCCCTTGCCAATGCAACATTCGACGCCATCGTGATCTCGGTCGACGGCCGCGTACTGGACGGCAACAAGACTTTCGAAGATCTTATTGGCTACCGGATTGAAGAGCTGAAGATGCGAGGCCTTTACGAGTTTGTCGACAACGAACTCGCAGGCAAGCTCGAGGATCATCTGGTCAAGGCAGAGAAGGAGCCGCGCGAGGTTACGCTGATCAGCCGTTCCGGCGAACGGGTGCCGGTCGAAATCCGCACCCGGGTGATTTCCTATCGCGGCGTACCCACGCGCGTATCAGCGTTGGTCGATCTGAGGGAACGGAAGAAGGCCGAAGCCCAGATCCTGCATCTGGCACAACACGACCCCCTGACGGATCTGCCCAATCGCGCCGTCTTCAACGCGGAACTGAACAAGGCCATAGGCAAGTGCAAACGGCATGGTCTTTCCGCCGCGCTGTTGATCATTGATCTGGACCGCTTCAAGGACATCAACGATCTCCACGGTCATCCCGTCGGTGACACCGTCATCAGGGTCACTGCTGATCTCTTGCGCCAGTGGTGCAGGCATGGCGATACCGTGTCGCGCCTTGGTGGCGATGAGTTTGCGATCATTCAGAACGGCCTTCAGTTCGCCAATCAGGCAGAGGACATGGCCATGCGTCTGGTCAAGGTTCTGTCCGAACCGATAGATTGCGGTCACGGGCTTATCCTCAAGCCGGGCGCCAGTATCGGTGTTGCCCTGATGACCGGCTTTGACGCCGAAGATCAGATCATTTCCAACGCTGACATAGCGCTTTACAATGCCAAGAACGCGGGACGGCACACCTATTGTGTGTTCCTGCCGGGCATGGGGGACGAAGTCCGCCAGCGCCGGACGTTGGAAAAGGACATGAATGCCGCGCTTTCGGCGGGCGAATTTGAACTGTTTTTCCAGCCGCGCATGTGTCTGGCCACTTCGGAGATCGTTAGCTACGAAGCGCTCATCCGCTGGAACCATCCGGACCGCGGGCTTGTCAGTCCGGATGAGTTCATTTCGGTTGCAGAGGCCTCCGGCCAGATCGTGCCAATCGGGAAGTACGTCTTGGCCGAAGCTTTGCGGATTGCCGCGACGACGATCACCAGCGCCAGCATCAGTATCAATGTCAGCCCCGTTCAGTTCCGCGACAGGGATTTCGTCGACGTTGTGCGAAAGGCCATCGAGACGTCCGGTGTTCCGGCAGAGCGGATTGAACTGGAGATCACGGAAAACACGCTTATCGAGGATGATGCTCGGGCACTGGCCGTGCTGAAACGTCTTAAGGAAATCGGGGTGAGGATTGCCCTGGACGACTTTGGCGTCGGTTATTCGTCCCTGAGCTATCTGAGTCGCTTTCCGTTCGATTGCGTCAAGATCGACCGGTCCTTCGTTTCAGAGGCGCAACACAATTACGGCTCGCTCGCAATCATCGAAACGGTTGTCAGGCTTGGCAAGGCGTTCAAGATGCGGGTCGTGGCCGAAGGTGTGGAAGATGTCGAGAAGCTTTGCCTTGTGGCCCAGCGTGGATGCCACGAGGCCCAGGGCTTTCTGATCGGCATGCCCGCACCGGCAGCAAAACGTGTGCAAGCGATTTCTCAAGACGTGAGTGAGGCGCTGGACCGTTTGAGTTTCGATGGGCAGCAAACCTTCGAAGCTATCCATCAGACCACTTTGGCGAGCTGACCCGGATAATTCAGTTCACACCAGTTTCAGTCAGCGGCAGCAGCGCGGTCCGGTTCAGCAATGTATCGGGATCATGTATTTCCGGCACCTGCGTACAGTCAGGATGCGGTTCGCTGGTCTCGCCGCGCTTTTCGTTCAACTCGGCACAAATGGGAATGGCTGCCTGACGCGTTCCGTTTACGGCGGTGGTCATGACGTCCTGCAACGTTCCTTCGTCGGAGTGCAGTGCCAATGCGAGATGCTTTGCGAACAGAGAAATCGTTCGGTCTGCGGAATAGTTGGCCGCCTGGCCCGGACCGGAAGAAATCACAAGAGCTTCCGGCCTGTTCTTGTCGTCGACCGAATGATGTTCCAGAAGGCCAAGGTCAAGCGCCTGGGGATTGTTGGCATCCAGAATGACAATGACCTCGCCGGCGGGAATGGCATGGATGAGGGCCGCAAAAGCAGATGCGGACATCCAGGTGCCATCGCCGATTGCCTGGAGCGACGTTTCCGGTTCCGCATTGGCCCATAGTTCGAGTGCGTAGATGCTTGCGCCATCGCCGTCTGCCAGGTTGACAAGACCAAGCGGCAAGTTGGCATAAATGATCAGCCGGTCTTCGCTGCCGAGTGTGTTGGCGAGCTCGGTTGCCTTGAGTTTGAGCGCTGCTGCACTGGCTCCCTCGTTAACAAGCATGTGTTGCCGCTCTGGTCCAACGTCCAGCCTAGGGGCCAGCGCCGTCATCACCTTGTCGACGCTATGACGGCAGATTTCGACCGATTGCGGGTTCCAGGGCGGGCATGTTCCAAGACCGAGAATATGATTTTTCAGCACGACGCCATCGTCGGCGGACAAAGGCCCGCAGTACGGCAACGTCAGAAGCGCGGCCGCTGTGAAAAAGCGGCGTGCGGTCCTCCACGACGGGGCGCGTCGTGTCCTGGCCTCTGGTGCACTTCCGGCCATCATGTCTCCCTAAAGCCTGTTTTGACAGGAATTATGTTTTTACTTTCCAACAATGAAGGGCGGAATAAATCTGCCGACGTAAATCCATAGAACTCTGTTGTAGTCCGTTAATCAACTTTCTTCTGGTCACGCAGTCTTCAGCATATGCCAAAGCTTATGAGCCATTGGGGTAGACAATCATTTTTCGATACGAAAATGACGTTACGTAATATTTAGATTCAGTTGCTCAGTTGTTTGAGGCACGAGTTTATTTGAAGTGGGCCGGCTGTCCGCTTACAGGCCTCGACCTCGCCGATACCGCTTAAAATGCAGATCGTGCCCAGGAGAGAGTCACTGCCTTCCGGACTTTCGGTCAGCCTGGTTGGTCACCCGATCATGTCAGCCAGATTGCTGCTTCGGTTGGTGCGCCATTTCGTGAAAAGAACAAAATAAACGTCCGCATGCGCTGGCGTTGCGAACATCGGGAAAAGCTGAGCGAGAGTGAAGTCCTGCTTTGCTCTTGAAATCCCACGTCCGTTTGGCAACGAAAGCAGGGAGCGTTGCGACCGAACCTACGGGAAGCATCGATACGCTCTTTCGTGAGCTGATGGGTCCAGGACGTGAAATCAAATCGGCGTGCGGACGAGAGATTCGCGAAATCGATATCCCAAATCACCGGCGATCAATATGCCTGGAGCGGCAAGGAGAATATGTGAGAGAGATTTCTCTGATATATCTTTGAGATATTTGGTCCGGCGGTGGGAGTATTTCTGGAAAAGATAGGGAAGGGAAGCGAGCGCCCGAAGCGTGAGAAAGGCAAAAAAAAGCCGCGCCTTGAAGGCGCGACTATTTTTCACGGCTCTTATTAGGAGTCGTTACCGTTGGTGGTGTCGATGATCGGCTGGTTGGTCGGTTCGTCACCATTCAGGTCCATTGAGGTCGAAGCGTGGTTTACGGCATCGCCTGTAACCTGCTGCTCGGCCGTCAACGGCTTGTCGCCATCAAGGTCACCAACCATGTTTTTGGTGCTATCGACAGGTGCCTGTGCAGCAGCTTCTGCGTTAGCCGCAGGACACTCGGTAATCGGCTTGTCGCCGCTGCCGTCGCTGCCGCAAGGGTCGTCTGCCTGTGCAAAGCCGACCATAGCGGTGGAGGCGATGAAAGCACTCATGAGGGGAACGATCGTCTTCTTAAGGGTAAGCATCAGTTTTCTCCTTCAAACTTTGACAAATACAGCGGCGGGACGTTGATCTGTTGTCCGTACCGTTGTGGCGGTCGAGGAGAAAATGCGATGGCATCCGGATTGGTTCCGATTTTTAAGTCACGAAAATTTCAGTGCGAAATCGCAAAATTCCAGGAACAAAATGGCGAATTGAACATCGTGCACGCGTAGAGAAACCGAATTGAAAAACAAGACGTTGATTGGGAAAAAATGAAACGGCGCCATCAATGGCGCCGTTGGTAAGTGCAACAGACAGAAATGGCAGGTTTTGGCCCGCCATTGGCTGTTCAGGAGGCCGCTGAGGCCTGCTGGACTTTTGCCGAGACGAGACGGCTGACCACGTTCTCGATTATCTTGTGACCAGCATCCTGATCCAGCGACATGATCGATTCCGGATGGAACTGAACCGCGGCGATCGCTTCTTTTTGGTGTTCGATCGCCATCACGACACCGTCCTCGGTCTCCGCCGTAACGCGTATGTCGGCCGGAACGGTGTCCCGTTTGGCATGAAGCGAATGGTAACGCCCCACGACCACAGGCGCGTTGAGGCCTTCAAACAGGATGGAATTACCTGAAACCGAAATCGGCGAGGGTTTGCCGTGCATCGGGATGTCGAGTTGTCCCAGTTCCGCACCGAAGTATTCGGAAAGCGCCTGCAGTCCAAGGCAGACACCGAAGATAGGCAGAGCCCGTGCCCGTGCCCGTCCGATAGTGGCAGCGCAGTCAAAGTCCTTCGGGTTGCCCGGGCCAGGTGACAGCACCACCAGATCCGGATTGACGTCGTGGAAAACATGGTCCGCCACCGGGGTCCGGTAGGTGACGACCTCCGCGCCGGTCTGGCGGAAGTAGTTGGCGAGCGTGTGCACGAAACTGTCTTCGTGGTCGACCAGCAGGATCTTGAGACCTTGACCAGGTTTATGCTTCTCGTGTTTTTCCTGCGCGTTTACCGCAAGACCGGCCTCGCGGACAGCGGCCCGCATGGCTTCCGCCTTCAGTTCGGTTTCGGCTTCCTCGTCTTCCGGAACACTGTCGTAAAGCAAGGTTGCGCCGGCACGAATCTGGGCCATGCCATCCTTGATGCGAACGGTGCGCAACGTCAGCCCGGTGTTCATGTCGCCATTGAAGAGGATCGCGCCAATGGCGCCGCCATACCAGGCGCGGGGGGACTTTTCATGGTCCTCGATGAACTGCATTGCCCAGCGTTTGGGCGCACCGGTCACGGTCACCGCCCACGTGTGCGACAGGAACGCGTCCAGTGCATCCATATCCTCACGCAGAATGCCCTCGATGTGGTCCACCGTGTGGATCAATCGCGAGTACATCTCGATTTGCCGCCGCCCGATGACGCGGACCGAGCCTGGCACACACACACGGCTCTTGTCGTTCCGGTCGACGTCGGAACACATGGTCAGTTCCGCTTCGTCCTTGGCGGAATTCAATAGCTTGCGGATTTGCGCTTCGTCTTCAATAGCGTTCTTGCCACGTCGGATCGTGCCGGAAATCGGGCAGGTTTCAACCCGGCGACCACCGGTGACCCGCACATACATTTCCGGCGAAGCGCCGACGAGATATTCCTGATTGCCGAGATTGAAGAAGAACGAATAGGGGGAGGGATTGATTTGAGCAAGGCGCCGCGAAACGGCGGACGGAGGATTCGCGCAAGGCTCGTAGAAGGTCTGGCCTGGTACGGTCTCGAACAGATCGCCTCTGCGGAAATAATCCTTGGCCTTCTCGACGAGCTTTGCATACTCCCCGGGCTCATGGTCACCGCGGCCGGGATCCCGGTTTGCCGGCGTATATTGGTGGCTGGACCCTGTCCGTTCCATGCCCTTTGTGGTTCGGCCGCCAACAACAAAGTCATATTCCAGAACGTAGGCGCGCTTGCCGTGGTGATCGACGATCAGAATTTCGTCGGGCAGAAACAGCACGACATCTCGCTGGTCGTCCGGCCGGTCGAGCTTCTGCTCAATGGGTTCAAACTGAAAGGCAACATCATAGCCGAAAGCGCCATACAGGCCGAGCTGGTCATCGCCGCAGGCAAACATGTCCTTCAGAGCGCGTATGATGGTGAAGGTTGACGGCTGGCGGGAGCGTTCTTCTTCGTTGAACAACCGCCCGGGCCGCCTGACCGTAAGCTCGATCCTGGCGGCGTCGGCTTCGAACGTTTCCACATCGTCGCATTTTTTCAAGACCGCTGCGATTGCCGGAAGCAGCAAACTGCCACGATCGTTCAACGCACGGATCTCGACCTGTCTGTCCTTGGCTTCCAGCACCAGAGGCGGGTTCACCAGCGCCATGTCCCAGCGCGTATACCGGCCGGGATATTCATAGGAGGAGGAAAGCACGGCCCCCAATTCGGCATCCAGCCGATCGATCCACTCAGACGTTCCGGTTTCGTAGTCGGAAGGGCGCGATGTGCGCAGAATGGTAATTCCGCAGTCGGTTTCATAGGTCTGGTCTGCCAGCACCGGCATATTTCTTGTCCCGTTCTGGTGGCTGCCTTTGCGACGGCCTTATAAAGAACCAAGGCCGCCAGCGGTGTCCCGCGGCGGCCTTTGGTTGGATACTCGATCCCTTCAGAGCATGACTGATTGCTGGCCGCCTATTTCGCGCCGCGCCACCACCAAGCTGCTTTCAGGTTCATGTTCATGGCAAGAGGGATAGATTATACGGATCTGTAAGGCAACGAAAAAAGCTTACTTTGCGTTCTGTCCACTTTCCCAGTGCGGGGCCGGTCGTCCTTCTTTCAGTCCGTGCTGCAGCCACTCATCCCAGTTGGCTTCAATTTCACCATAGGTTCCATCTTTGTGGATGGCGTTCAGTCCCCGGTCGAGGACGGCGGCCACCGCCTTCGACCGCTCGGGCATTTTTTTTGAGAAAGACACGAACAGACCCAATCTGGCGAGTTCATGTCTGGCTATCGGAGCCGGAGAGACCAGGTACTGGCTGTTGCTGATGTGGAACGCCGCGACCTTTTCGTAAACGATGGCGTAGTCGGTGCGTCCCTTTGCGGTCAGCGCGAGCGTTTGCAGATCTGAGTCCACTTCCACCTTTGCAATCGTCTCATCTGCATCGAAAGCGTCGGTATAAGTGTAGCCTCTGACCACTGAAAAGGTCTTGTTCTTGAAGAAGTCGGGATCAAATTCCGCTGTATTTTCCGGATGGCTGTAAACCAGGACCCTTTCGAAAAAGAGGGGCGTCTGATGAAAAATGTAGTTCCGCCGGTTTTCATCCGACCCGGTGGTGGTGAAACACGCAAGCTGCCGACCCTGGGCGACCTTCCGGACGCACCTGTTATAGGGCATGACATTGAGTATGACGGAGCACTGTTCCGCATTGAAAGCCGCGTTGATGAGGTCGACGGCAAATCCGCGAAGCTCTCCCTGGTAAAAGCCTGAGTAAGGAAAAAAGGAATCTTCTGCCGCAATGACGATATCTTCGCTGACCGGACACTCGCTTGAATGGCCGGCAATTGCGGGCGCGGTCGCCCAAAACAGCATTGAGCCGCAAATCACAGGAGCAAGGGACAACCTCAAGGAAAGCCTCTCAAGCAACCCCTTTGCCTGGCAGGCTGTCCGCGAATGCGATGAACCCATCTTGGTGGTCAATCCTTTCTGTGGCGGGAAGCCAGTTCACTTCTGGCTCGCGGGCAGTTAGTTCAATTCGCCGTAGCGGTCTCGTACAATGGTTCTTTAATAGATCCCGCAATAGCAAGACACTTGGCGTTGCAACGACCAAGAATCTTATCAACGATCAGTATACAGACGAGCCGCCACGTTTGTCTTGCGCCATTGTAAGAAGTAGCAATTGTCGCCGGGTATGCACCAAAGCTTGCAGTAAGCCTGCATTTTCCGCTTGCCTTCTTGACCCTCACGCCGAGATGCTGTTTTTGCAGTGCAGCGATTTTGCAAGATGTCTCCGACGAACGGGGGCCGGCAGGCTGACAGAAAACTGGCAGTGAGGGGCATATGGAACACTACGATCTTGTTGTGATCGGCAGCGGACCAGCCGGACGCAGGGCGGCAATTCAGGCAGCAAAATTTGGCTATGACGTTCTGGTGGTGGAGCGCGGCCGGCGGGTTGGCGGCGTATCCGTCCATACCGGCACCATTCCTTCCAAGACGCTGCGCGAAACCGTTTTGAACTTGACGGGATGGCGCGAGCGCGGCTTTTACGGCCGTTCCTACCGGGTGAAGGACGACCTGACGGCAGCGGATCTTCGTGCGCGGCTGCACATTACCCTCAACCACGAAGTCGAGGTTCTCGAGCATCAGTTTGCCCGCAACAAGGTCGATACGATCCGGGGTGAGGCCAAATTCGTCGAACCGCACAAGATCGAGGTGGAAGGCGACACGGGGGAAATTCACCACATTACCTCGGACAAATTCATCATCGCCGTCGGCACGAAGCCGTTCCGTCCCGGCTATGTGCCCTTCGATGGAGAATTTGTTCTCGACAGCGACGAGATCCTGGAACTGACCGAACTGCCACGGTCGATCGCGGTCATCGGCGCGGGTGTTATCGGTGTCGAATACGCTTCGATCTTCTCCGCGCTCGATGTGCATGTCACGCTGATCGAACCGCGCGACACCATGCTCGACTTTCTGGACAAGGAACTCGTTGCTGATTTCACGCACCAGCTACGTGACCGTGGAATTGCGCTGCGGTTTGGGGCGAAGGTCGAAAAGATCGAGAAAAACGGGCCCGCTGATTGTGAAATCACGCTGGAAGGCGGCCGCTGTGTCCGGTCGAACGTCATTCTGTTCGCGGCTGGGCGCATGGGGGCGACGCCGAACCTGAACCTGCAAAGTTGCGGACTGGAAGTGGATCATCGCGGTCGACTGAAGGTTGATCCCATGACCTTCCAGACCGACGTGCCGCATATCTTCGCGGCCGGTGATGTCATCGGCTTTCCCAGTCTTGCCTCGACATCGATGGAGCAGGGACGCATCGCGGCCTGCCATGCGTTAGGGGAGAAAGCTTACGATCCGCCCGAGTATTTTCCCTATGGCATCTATGCCGTACCGGAAATTTCCACAGTCGGCATGACCGAGGAAGAGATCAAGACCCGCGGCATTCCCTACGAATGCGGTGTTGCACGGTTCCGGGAAACGTCGCGTGGCCACATCATGGGGCTCGATACCGGCATGCTGAAGATGATCTTCTCCCTCAAGACCCGCCGTCTTCTTGGATGTCACATCGTCGGAGAGGGGGCGACGGAACTCGTCCATATCGGACAGGCCGTTCTCAATCTGCGCGGTACGCTGGAGTATTTCGTGGAAAATACCTTCAACTACCCGACACTGGCCGAGGCTTACAAGATCGCCGCACTCGACGCCTGGAACCGCATGCCGCCGCTTAACGATTGATCTCTCGGCATGGACCTTGCCTCACAAGAGCGGCGTCGATGGCCTGCCAAGTGGGGAAAAATGAGTGGGTGCCAAGGGGAGTGGCGTTCAGCAGAGCCAGCAATTCTCCGGCAAGGTCGCCTGAGTAACGTCGCCGCCGTCTTCGATCCAGCGGGCGATTCCCTTTTCGACGTTGACCACGTTGGTAAACCCGGCCTGACCCGCCAGATACTCTGACAAGACCTGGCTGCGCTGACCGGTCTGGCAGAGAAGCACAACTTCATCGGATGGGCTTGAAATCAGCTTCTTCAGCTCGCTGCCGAAAGCCGGGTTCACCTGGCCGCTGTCGTTGAAGAACGTTACCAGGTGGCTTCCGGGAATGACGCCGGTTTGTTTCCATTCGTCTGGTCGCCGGATATCAATGACCGTCGCTCCGGAGGCGAGCTTGGCCTTGAGCGTGCCATTGTCGATATCCGAGAATTTCTTCGCCTTGACCTCGAGCAGTTCTATTTCGAACTTCAATGTGGCATCCGGCGGAATGACGCCACCGGCCCCTTGTGAACCGTATGCCATGTCCGGCGGGATGATGAGCTCGCGCTTGCCGCCGACCTGCATGCCCTCCACGCCTTTTTCCCAGCCGGGGATAACGCGGCGTTCCCCAAGGGTGAACGAGAACGGTGTGCCGCGGTCGACACTGGAATCGAACTTGGTTCCATCCATCAGCCAGCCAGTGTAATGCACCACCACCGTTTCACCGACATTCGCTTCTTCACCAGTTCCTTTTTCAATATCGCGAATCTGCAGCTCTTCCTGGGCCAGGGCCGGCAGAGTGAAGAGCAGGAAGGCGAGAATGCGCGTAACCCATTTGAGCATGATGTGTCGTCCCGGTGTTTTGTTCGGTCAAAGAATTGGTCATCTGGGGCTGAAAAACAATCCGGATCGTGTTCACAGTGACGGTAAGTCACAAGACCTGCAGCTTGCCGGAGGCTGCCAGACCGACACCGCTTCTGAACGAAGCGACCAACCTGTCAGGGTTTGGCTAGGGGATCGTTGACAGAGCGAATGAGCTTTTCAAGAAGATCTGACAGTTGCCCTTGTTCTTTGGGACTTAACCCGCTGACAGCGCGTTGCTGTGTCGCAATGTAGTCGGGCATCTGATCCTTGATCAGCTTCAGTCCTTTTTCAGTCAGGCACACGGTAAGCGCCCGCCTGTCGTCCGGGTGCGGGCAGCGTTCCACAAGGTCCGCCTTTTCCAGCTTGTCCAGACGCGCAGTCATGCCACCCGAACTCATCATCGTTGAGCGGTAGAGTTCCGTTGGCGTGAGCTTGTAGGGCGGGCCCGAGCGTACGAGCGTAGCCAGAACGTCGAATTCACCCGACTTCAGTCCGATTTCCGCATAGGCAGGCACAAGATAGTCGCGAGCCAGTACCTGTGAGGCTTCGTTCAGTCGCCCCAGCAGAACCATTGGCGAAAGCTCATCCGCGATCTCTGGTATTTCCCTTTGCCATTGTCTGCGCGCGCGCTCGGCGCGGTCTATGAGCAAGTCTTCCGGATCGCCGAAGAGGTGACCCGATGGCTTCGATGGGGGGCGCGACGGTGTGGTCATCGCAGAATTCTCCAGATGATTTGAAGCCATACGAAGCGCTGCTTCGTGAGACCGTGCGAAGTTACGTAAATAGCTGACATCTCGCCCGTTTTTATAATCAGAATAGTGTCGGCTTTGCAGGGTGATGTCAACTGACATCAAGAATCTTTAAGTCAAGTATCTTGAAGCCGAGATAAAATGAGTTATATCTTCCTCAGATGGTGCGGCATCGTGCAGGCGCCGACTTGTCAGGAAGGACAGTCCCATGGTGGACACGCCCAGAACGGGAGCCTCAGCCAGTGCGGCCTCCCTTCAGCAACAAGCACCGTTTTCAGGCGACCGGCGCGGTAGTCCGCTGGATCAACCGCTGGTGTTGTTATTGATTGTCGGCGGATTCCTTGCCGTCTCCACCGTGATTGCAAAAGCTGCTCCGATGACGGGCTGGCACCCTTTGGCGTTGTTGCAATGGTCCATTCTGGGCGGTGCCGCGGGCTTGTTCGCCATTACCAGGATCACGGCCAAGGGAAGTATGGCCGGGGTTGGGCGCGCGAGTGTCAGCCGAGGAACGTATGCCATGTACCTTTTGGTCAGTGGCCTGCTGTTCATAGCTCCGAACATGATTGCGGTCGCTTCTGCCCCAGAAGTCGGTGCAGGTTTCGTTTCCTTGAGCTACGCCTTTCCACTGGTTCTGACCTACGGCTTCGCTGTGCTGCTGCGCATTGAAAGGTTTCGCGTTCTGCGCGGAGCCGGTGTTCTGTTCGGTCTTGCCGGTGGTGTGCTTCTGGCAGCGTCAGGGCGCCAGCTTTCCGTTGAAGCTTCCTGGTGGGCGATGGTGGCCTTGTCGATCCCGGTGTTCCTGGCTTTCGGCAATATCTATCGCACGCTGAAATGGCCCGTAGGCGCGCGTCCCGTGGATCTTGCCCTTGGCATGATGCTGGTCGGGTTTCTGGCGCTGGGGGCTTTCACTGCTATTGCCGATATTCCGGTCTCACCGGTCGCCTGGACGGCAGAAGCGACCGGGCTGCTGGTTGCGCAAATCGCCATCTTCGCATTCCAGTACGGTCTTTATTTCCGCCTTCAGCACACTGCCGGGCCTGTTTATCTCAGCCAGATCGGCTCTGTTGCTGCCGTGATCGGCCTCGGTCTTGGATATTTGGCCTTTGGTGAAGTGCCGAACGTTCCGAAATTGGCAGCTGTTGCTGCTGTCGGGATAGGGATTGTGCTCGTCAGCAGAGGGCGCGCCAGTGGAGCCAAAAAGACGAGCTGAGTTTTCAGCTGCTTGGAGACCGGTCCAGCAACCGAACGCCGGACCGGTTTTTAATCTTCGCGGCAACATGGCTTGGCCCTGGACTGAGACCCAAGCGTGACGTGCGGAACATGGCGAGAGCGGGAACGCTCATGGAAACGTCCCGGATCTCAGGTTCCGGTCAGGATCACTCCCAGAGCCAGGCGGCTCCCCGCACGCCTGAGCTATCGCCATGGGCAGCTTTGCGGATTGGTGTTTCGTAGGTGTCGGAGAAGATGTAAGGCTCCATGGCCGCCGGAAGGTCCGCATAAAGCTCATCGATGTTCGACATGCCTCCGCCCAGAACAAACACATCCGGGTCGAGAAGATTTGCAGACATGGCAAGGGCACGGGCGAGGCGGCTGACGTAGGCCTCGTAGACGGCAGTTGCCACTTCATCTCCGGAGCGTTTCAGCGCCATGATTTCGTGGCCCTTCAGCAGCGTGCCGGTTCTGTCCTTGTAATCGAGCTGAAAGCCGGTTCCCGAGCACCAGCGGTCGATGGCGCCCTTGTGGCCGATCCAGCTATCCGGACCGGGATACTCCTCCGGCTTCATCCAGGGAACGGTTATGGCGCCCCATTCACCGCCAATGCCATTGGCCCCGAGATGGGCTTTTGCGTCGATGGCAATGCCTGATCCACTACCTGTGCCGATAATGATGGCGTGTACGATATGAGCTCCAGCGCCCGCACCATCGGTCGCTTCAGAGACAGCGAGGCAGTTGGCATCGTTCTGGATGCGGACCGGACGTCCGAGGACCCTTTGCAAGTCCTTGTCCAGGGGCTTGCCGTTCATCCAGGTGGAATTGGCGTTCTTGACGAGGCCAGTCCTGGGGGACAGCGAACCAGGAATGCCGAGGCCGAGCGTTCCTGTCTGGCCGGTTGCCTGCTCCGCTGCCTCAACCAGCTTGCGGACGGCTTCCAGACACCCCTCGTAGTCGTCTCGGGGGGTGTCGACCCTTTGCCGGAACAATTCCTCGCCCTCGTTGGAGAGAGCGATGATTTCGATCTTGGTGCCACCCCAGTCAATTCCCAGCCGCATTTTCAGTCCACCCGTCTTGGCAATTCGAAGGCAGCCGTATGGCCGTCTTCAAGTTCGCTTGTTTGTTTCCCGTAGGTCTTGAACTTTTTCAAGATTGCGCTCATTTCCTCGGCGTCCAGTATCACGGGGTCACCGAGTGTCAGAGCCGACAGATACTGATCCGCCAGATCTTCCACGCCTTCCGCCGTCGCAAGAGCCTTTTGCAACGTCGCCCCTCCGGCGATCTGTCCGTGGTTCGCAAGCAGACAGGCGCTCCTGTCTCCAAGGGCGGCAATCATCGCCTCTGACAGGGCTTTCGTGCCGAAGGTGGCATACTGCGCACAGTCGATGCGGTCACCGCCGGCAAGCGCGACCATGTAATGGAACGCGGGAATGCCGCGCCGATGACACGACAGGGCAGTGGCGCGCGGACTGTGGCAATGGACCACCGCCCCGCAGTCCGGCTTCGCCAGATAGAAATCGAGATGCATACGCCACTCGGAAGACGGCAGCGTCTCACCACGGTAGCAGCCGTCCCAATCCAGCGGAACGATCATGTCTTCGGTCAGATTTTCGTAAGGTGTGCCCGACGGCGTCACCAAAAAACCGGATTCGGTGCGTGCACTAACATTTCCAGAGGTGCCTTTCGTCAGTCCAAGACGCGGCAAGGCGCGGGCGGTCTCGATGATCGCGCGGCGCAGGTCAGACGTATCGCCTGGAAAGGTGGGCATTCAGGGCCTCATTGGTTCTGTTTCGGCCGCAAGCATATCGTTTTGCAGCGCCGCCGTGGAAGCGGGGCTTAGATGACAGGTATCCGGTTGCCTTTTCAAGGTATTGGTTTGATAAATCCCGAGCCTTCGACCAGAGGGTTGAAGAACGCGGTGTTAAGGGACTGAATGGCTGGATTCGCACACAAGCTCAGGCATTTGTTTGGATCGGCTGCAGCGCCAGCAGGCCGGACAGGGCGGGGTGGGCAATCCAGACCGAGGCCCGGACCTCGTTCCAAGGGGCCGCGCTGGGCAGAGCCGGACATGGAAATGCTGCCTGAAGAGGGCAAGCCCGACAAGCATGGTGGCCTGCCGCCGCGCGCTGCCAGATCTCAGAGCCGCTCTCACGTGACACCCTATTACATTTGGGGAACACTGGCGCTTCTGGCGGCAGGGTTTGCCGGTGGCGGTCTGTTTCTGCACCTTGCTCAGCTGAAGGGGGAAGACAGCGTTGTCACAGCTCCTCTGATGCCGGATCCATTGTCGTCCTTGCAGACGCCGGCCCGGGAAGTCTTGCTGGCGCCGGAACCGGAACTGTCTGCGGAGCTGAAGCGCAGCTTTCTGGGGAAGCCTGATCAGCTCTGTGACGAGTTAAGGTCGCTGGGGCTGGGAAATCCGGGTTGGCGCCGGGCGCCCTTCAGCAAGGACCGTTGGCAATGTGCGTCGGACCTGGTGCCCTTGACCACGCCGAGCGTCGACTATGGCTCGACAACACTCTTCTTCCTGCTTCGCGGTCCTTCGGAAAACAGCATCGACTATTTGCGGCTGAAACTGGTGGTGGAGGATCCGCGCCAGATACAGATCGGACTGGATGCTGTCTGGCTGGTGATCGACGCTCTGGCGCTACGTTACGGCTGGACGGTGCCGGAAGTTTTTCGCGAGGCCGTTTCCGGGTTCAGGCAACTGGAAACAACCCACAGGGGCGTAAGGTTGTCGGTATCGCCGGAAGATCCTGATCTGACGGGTGACCCGTTGGCACGCCAGCGGCTGAACATCATTCTGGACTTTGGCGAGCCGGATCTGATCCGTCCCGCCGATCGGTTTGAAAAAGCACCGCCTCTTGAAAGCGGCTGGAGCGTCAAGGCCCCTAACGCTCAGGCAGCGGAATGAATTCTTCCGCGTCGCCCGGAACCGTATCGAACCGTCCCAGCCGCCAATCTTCCTTGGCCTGCTCGATGCGTTCTTTTGATGAAGACACGAAGTTCCACCAGATATAACGCCGGCCATCCATCGGTTCGCCGCCAAGCACGACAAAACGGGCGGGCAGGGGGGATGCGTTTTCGATCACCAGATGATCGCCAGGTTTGAACACCAGAAGCTGCGCCGGATCGAAACTCTGGCCTGCGATGGTAATCTGGCCCGAAACGGTATAGAGGCCGCGTTCTTCCCACCCCGCATCGAGCGGGATCCTGGCTCCCGGTTCCAGCGTTATATCCGCATAGAACATGTCGGAGGCTGTCTTCACCGGCGCCTTGTGACCATAGAGCTCACCAGCAATAAGCCTGACCGACGCGCCCTTGTCGGAAAACTCCGGCTGTTCGTCAGTGCCGTGATGCTGGAAGGTCGGGTCTGTCTCTTCCAGATGTTTGGGGAGGGCAACCCAGCTCTGCAGGCCGAACAGGGGGCGTTTTTCCTGAAGCCGTTCCGGGCGTTCGCGTTCGGAATGAACGATGCCCTTGCCCGCGCTCATCCAGTTCAGAGCGCCGGGGGCTATTGCGATCTGCGTCCCGAGGCTGTCACGGTGGTACATCTCGCCTTCAAAGAGATAGGTCACGGTCGCCAGTCCGATATGGGGATGCGGTCGCACGTCAATGCCGCCGCCAACCAGCAGTTCTGCCGGTCCCATCTGGTCGAAGAAGATGAACGGGCCAACCATCCGACGTCTGGCAGAAGGCAGAGCGCGCCTGACCGAAAATCCGCCGAGATCGGAGGTCCGCGGTACGATGATCGTTTCGATCGGGTCACAGCTTGCAGCATTTCCCGGCACGGGATCAGGGCTATTCAACCAGCTCATCTGCCTCTCCATCAAACAACAGGGCGTCTTGCGGAGTAGATAGGCACTGACAAGCTGAAGTGTCCATTGAACAGTCTGTTTCGGGTTTTCATCTCCGGCACGATCTGTATAACGGCCAGCCCTTCCTTGCTTCTCTTTGGTGCGTCATGAAACGTGTGATGATTGTTGGAGGCCCGGGTTCGGGCAAAAGCACGCTCGCCGTTGCCCTTTGCCAGAAAACCGGACTGCCGGTCTACCATATGGACAAGATCCACTACCGGTCCGGTTGGAATGAACGGACGCGGCAGGAAAAGGACCAGATGACTCATGAGGTTCATCTGAAGGAGGCGTGGATCTTCGAAGGCGGCCATTCAAGCACCTACGCGGAACGTGTCGAGCGCGCCGATACGTTCATCTGGTTGGACTTTCCGGTCTCGCGCCGCATTTTTCGGGTGGTGAAGCGGTCCGTGCAATACCACGGACAGAGCCGGCCAGATCTGGCGGAAGGCTGCCCGGAGCAGTTCAACTGGCAAACCGTCGAATTCCTGAGGTTCATATGGCGAACCAGACACTCGGCCAGAGCCAAGCTGGAGCGCATCTACCGCGAACCTCCGCATCATCTGACAGTCTACCGTCTACGCACCCTTGCAGAGATCAACGACTTTCTGGACGGATGTCAGGAACGAAGCTGAAGATCTATTCGGTCTCTTGACAGTTACACCCGACGAGCGGCACAACAGACGCTCACCCGGGGGGCCTCGACAAGAGGCTGAGATACTGCTGGCGCGATTGCGCAGTGCAGGGACCCGACGAACCTGATCCAGGTCATGCTGGCGAAGGGAAGGTGCTCTCGGCCAAGTGCAATTGCCACCGCAATGCGACCACCCCGGCCACCTTTCCAAGCTGACTGTCCGAAGTGCGGGGCTGTTCCGGTCCTTGCGGAGAAGCGTTGAATGCAGGCGGTCTACCAGACATTCCGCGATGGCGAACGATTGACGTTCTCCCTGGCAAGAGAGGCGGGATGAAGGTCGGTATCAAAGGCGCCGGAGTTGCCGGTCTGGCTCTGGCGCATGAGCTTGTCTCGCGCGGTGTGCAAGTTGAGCTGCTGGAAAAGAACGGGGATCTGTCCGCCAGTGCCTCCTGGCTTGCTGGCGGTATGCTGGCGCCCTGGTGCGAGCGGGAGAGTGCCGAGGAAGTTGTTCTGCGGCTCGGGCAAACATCTATCGGCTGGTGGAGCAAGGCTCTGCCAGGGCAGGTCAGGCACAACGGGACACTGGTTGTTGCCGCGCCGCGCGATGCTGGTGAACTCAACCGGTTTGCATCTCGTACCAGTGGCTTTACATGGCTCGACAGTGACGCGCTGGGCACACTCGAGCCGGACCTTGCAGGCCGATTTGCAAAGGGACTTCATTTTGCCGCGGAAGCCCATCTCGATCCTCGGCAAGCTCTCACGGCGTTGCTGGCAAAAGTGTCTGCAAGCGGTGCAGAGGCCAGTTTTAAGACCGAGCACTTTGCTTCGGCAACCGATCTTGTCGCCGATTGTACCGGCATGGCTGCGCCCGATCCGCACCTGCGGCCCGTTCGCGGTGAAATGCTGCTGCTCCACGCGCCGGATGTCTCACTTTCGCGGCCTGTGCGTTTTCTGCACCCGCGCATCCCGGTCTATGTCGTGCCGCGTGACAACGGGGTCTTCATGGTCGGGGCGACCATGATTGAAAGCGGCGACCGGGAGGCGGTCAGTGTTCGGTCGACCATGGAACTCCTCAATGCCGCCTACGGCCTGCATCCGGGCTTTGCGGAGGCAAAGATCATCGAGACCGGGGCGGGCCTGCGCCCGGCCTATCCCGACAATCTTCCTCGCGTCACGCTTTCCGGCAACACGTTGTCACTGAACGGATTTTACAGGCACGGCTTTCTGCTTGCCCCGCATTTTGCCATGGAGGCAGCAGACAGGATCGTGCAACATCTTCAGGAGAAGTCCCTTGAAGCTAACCATTAACGGCGTACCTCAGGAAGTTGCCAGCGCGACGCTGGCAGCGCTTCTGGATGAGCTGGCCTATGACCATGAGTTTCTGGCCACGGCGCGCAACGGCGATCTGGTGTGCGCAGAAAAACGGGGCGATTGCGTCCTTGAGGCGGGAGACCGGATCGAGATCCTGTCACCGATGCAGGGAGGCTGACGATCATGTTTGAAGTTTATGGGGAACCGTTCGCATCGCGTTTTCTGCTCGGAACGGCGCAATATCCTTCACCGCAAATCCTGGCGGATGCGGTGAGGGCATCGGGTGCAGAAATTCTGACCGTGTCTCTGCGGCGTGAAACGGCGGGAAGTGGCACAGGTGGCAGGTTCTGGGATCTGATCCGGGAATTGAACGTCAAGGTACTGCCCAACACAGCCGGATGTCATTCGGTGAAGGAAGCTGTTACGACCGCAAGGATGGCGCGGGACCTTTTTCGCACCGACTGGATCAAGCTGGAAGTAATCGGCCATCACGACAGCCTGCAGCCGGATGTCTTTGGCCTTGTGGAGGCGGCAAGCATCCTGAGCGATGACGGCTTCAAGGTGTTTCCCTATACGACAGACGATATTGTCGTCGGCGAACGGCTGGTTGAGGCGGGCTGTCAGGTGTTGATGCCCTGGTGCGCGCCGATCGGTTCGGCGAAAGGGCCGGTCAATCTGGATGCCCTTCGTGCTTACCGCAGCCATTTCAGCGGCGTTCCTCTTGTCGTGGATGCCGGTCTCGGCCGGCCGTCTCACGCGGCCGCTGTTCTAGAACTCGGTTTCGATGCAGTGCTGTTGAATACGGCTGTCGCAAAGGCCGGACATCCAGTCGCCATGGCAAAGGCCTTTGCGATGGCAATCGAGGCCGGACGACTGGCCTGTGAAGCCCAACCCCTGGAACCTCGCGACATGGCGGTTCCTTCTACCCCGGTTCTTGGAATGGCGGTGTTTGAATGAAACTCGATCCTTTTTATCCCATCGTTGACAGTTCCGACTGGATCGCGCGGCTGGTGCCGCTTGGCATCAAACTGGTTCAACTGCGGATCAAGGACGCAAGCGAAGACATCCTGCGCAAGGAAATCGCAGCTTCCAGAAGCGTTTGCGTGAACCACGGTTGCCAACTTGTCGTCAACGACTATTGGCAACTCGCGATCGAAGAGGGCTGCGATTTTGTCCATCTTGGTCAGGAAGACCTTGCCGACGCCGACGTTGCAGCCATTTGCAAAGCCGGTTTGAAACTTGGCGTGTCGACCCATGACGGCGAAGAGCTGCAAACAGCTCTTGCTACCGAGCCCGATTATGTCGCGCTCGGGCCCGTCTATCCGACGATCTTGAAAGAGCTCAAATGGGCACCGCAAGGCCTTGAAAAGATCGGCCGGTGGAAGCAGCAGATCGGCAGCCTTCCTCTGGTGGCCATTGGTGGCCTCAACCCGGAGCGTCTTCCTGGCGTGTTCGAAAATGGTGCGGATATCGCAGCCGTCGCCACTGACATCACGCGCAACGCCGATCCGGAAGCGCGCACGAGGGAATGGATTGAGGCGACGCAGCGCTGGCGCTAGCGGTCCTGCTTTCCGCTCTGATATTTGCTATCCGAAGATAGCTCGATCGCGCACGACTTGATCGCGTAGAAAGTCCTGCACCACCGCGACATGACGGAGCGGACGTGAGCTTTCGTGTGTCACCATCCAGTAGGCGCGGTGAAGCTTTATGTCCGGCAGGACGGCGACAAGGTCGCTGTCATCGCGCGCGATAAAATCGTGAAGAATGCCGATGCCGGCTCCCGATCGGACGGCTTCGGTCTGGCCAAGAGCCGAGGCTATCTCGAAACGCGCAGTCCAGTTTTTCAGAATTTCTGTGCCGTAATTCAGAGATGGCGAGTAGAGCAGGTCTTCCACGTAACCAATCAGATCGTGAGCGGTAAGATCGTTTGCGATGGCTGGCGTGCCGCGGCGTTTAAGATAGGTTTTCGAGGCATAAAGCCCGAGCGAGTAGTCAACGAGTTTGCCGGCAACAAGCCGGCCTGTTTCCGGCCTGTCGATGGTTACCGCAATATCGGCCTCGCGGCGGGACAGGGAAAAGGATCGCGGAACGGGTACGAGCTGCACCGTCAAGCCTGGATGTTTTTCTGTCAGTTTGCCCAGCCGAGGCGCAAGATAGGCGACACCGAAACCATCGGGCGCGCCGATGCGCACTGTTCCCGAAATTTCAGGCGTGTTGTTTGTCAGGTCCGCTTCCGCCGCGACCGCCTCCGCTTCGATCCGTTCTGCCCTGTCGAAAAAACGGCTGCCCGCTTCGGTCAGAACGCAGCCGGAGGTCGATCTGTCGAACAGACGGGTGCCGACGCTGTCCTCAAGGCTTGTCAGTCTGCGGGCGACTGTCGCGTGATTGAGGCCGAGGCGGCGCGCCGCCGCCAGGATCTGGCCCGTACGTGCAATGGCGAGAAAGATGCGGATGTCATCCCAGTTCATGTCGATTGCTTTCCGCGATGATCGCCTTGCACTTGTTGTTGTCAGATGGGTGAGCGCCAAAATCGGAAGATGTGCTCACGGGGTGCTTGGTGCGGGCTCTTCGCCGCGCTCATGCCGGGATGACAACTGATGGCTATTGGTCCTATCGTTCGTTTGAAACGCTAATGGAGCTTTATTGGCATAACTTTAAAAAACGCACAACGGCTCCGGAATTCTGGTTCTTGTTTGCAGCAAAAATAAAAGTCAAAAAGACATCACCTCGGACGCTCGCCCAAAATCCTTTTGGCTGGTGTCAGAACATATTGGGAGAAACGCGACATGCGGAAGATCGGTCATTTTATTGGCGGCAAACAGGTGGAGGGCACCTCTGGCCGCTACGCAGACGTCTTTAATCCGGCAACCGGTGAAGTCGAGGCGCAGGTCGCCCTGGCCAGCCAGGAAGAAATGGATGCTGCGATTGCCAACGCCGCTGCTGCACAGCCGGCCTGGGCTGCCACCAACCCGCAGCGCCGCGCCCGCGTGATGATGAAGTTCGTCGATCTTCTGAACCGCGACATGGACAAGCTGGCTGAAGCTCTTTCCCGCGAACACGGCAAGACGCTGCCGGACGCCAAGGGCGACGTTATTCGTGGTCTTGAAGTTGCAGAATTCTGCATCGGCGCACCGCATCTCCTGAAGGGCGAATTCACGGAAGGCGCCGGCCCGGGCATCGACATGTATTCCATGCGTCAGCCGCTCGGCGTTGTTGCCGGCATCACGCCGTTCAACTTCCCGGCCATGATCCCGATGTGGAAATTCTGCCCGGCCATCGCTTGCGGTAACTCCTTCATCCTGAAGCCGTCCGAGCGTGATCCGTCCGTGCCGATCATGCTGGCCGAACTGATGATAGAGGCTGGACTGCCGGAAGGTATCCTGAACGTCGTCAACGGCGACAAGAGCGCGGTCGATGCCATCCTGGACGATGAAACCATCCAGGCTGTCGGTTTTGTCGGCTCCACGCCGATTGCTCAGTATGTTTATGCCCGCGCAACCGCGTCCGGCAAACGTGCCCAGTGCTTCGGTGGCGCCAAGAACCACATGATCATCATGCCGGATGCCGACCTTGATCAGGCAGCCGACGCTCTGATCGGTGCCGGTTACGGCGCGGCCGGCGAGCGCTGCATGGCTGTTTCCGTCGCTGTGCCGGTCGGTGAGAGTACTGCAAACGCCTTGATCGAAAAGCTTACTCCGAAAATCGAAGCCCTGAAAATCGGGCCGTACACGGCAGGTAACGATGTCGACTTCGGCCCGCTGGTAACCAAGGAAGCCCTTGGCCGCGTCAAGGGTCTTGTCGAGCAGGGCGTCAAGGAAGGTGCAAAGCTGGTTGTCGACGGCCGCGACTTCTCCATGCAGGGCTATGAAAATGGCTTCTTCATGGGTGGCTGTCTGTTCGACAATGTCACCAAGGACATGGAAATCTACAAGACCGAAATCTTCGGTCCGGTTCTGTCTGTGGTTCGCGCGGAAAACTACGAAGAAGCTCTCGATCTGCCGCTCAGCCATGAATATGGCAACGGCACCGCGATCTTCACCCGTGACGGCGACACTGCGCGTGACTTCGCGTCCCGCATCAACATCGGCATGGTCGGCATCAACGTGCCGATCCCGGTGCCGCTCGCCTACCACACCTTCGGCGGCTGGAAGAAGTCCGGCTTTGGCGATCTCAACCAGCATGGTCCGGACGGGTTCAAGTTCTACACCCGCACCAAGACAGTGACGTCCCGCTGGCCGTCCGGTCTGAAGGATGGAGCTGAATTCGCCATTCCGACGATGAAGTAAACACAACGAACGAATGTTCGACAGAACGCTCCCGGTCACCGCCGGGAGCGTTTTTGTTTCAAAACAGCGGCTCTCTGCGTCAGGGGCAGGCAAACACCTGGTGCCTGGATCGCTGAACTGGCGTGGGTGGCTGCAGCTCTTTTTGTGCAGCAATATAAATTGGCCGAAAAAGGCATGGCTCCGACATGGCAAACCGGAATGCGCCGTGGCAATGTGTCCCTTGCATTTGAAATGGGAGAGCGACACTAAACGCCCGATGAAAACGAAAAGGCAAAAGATCGGGAATGTGGCTGAGGATGTGGGGCAGGGCTGCGAAACCGCAGCTGCTTTCGGCTGGCCGAACGATAGGGAAAGCCGAAGCCTCAAAAGCGCCGGCAGGCTTCTTGCCGTATCCGATCTGCTGTGGATCGTTCAGGCCGGATTGATTTCCTGGGCGCTTGGATCGCTTCCCGACATTTTTTCCGCTACAGACACCGGTCGGATCGCTGACAGCGATTTCACCCAGTCAGCGTTGCTGGCTGCTGCCGGCATAGCGCTTGTCGCCCTGTTGAGAGTGTTTCTGCAAAACCGCGCAGAAACGGTTGCCCGACAGACCGCCCGTGCGATCCAGAGCAGGGCCCGCGGAGACCTTCTCTCCATTGCGGCCACGCGATCACCGTCGGCAGAGTTTCCCTCTTCCGGTGCCTTTGCAGCGCATATCACCGAACAGGTCGATCTGCTTGGACCCTACTATCGGAACTTTGAACCGCAGAAACTGCGTTTGCGCCATGTGCCTCTTGGGATCGTTGCCGCCACTGGTTTTTTCAGCTGGCTAGGCGCTCTTATCCTTGTTGTCTGCGGGCCGCTCATTCCGGTTTTCATGGCGCTGATCGGCCTGCGCGCCAAGGCGGCAAGCGAGCGACAACAGGAAGAACTTGTGCGGTTGAGCGGCAGCTTGCTCGACAGGATCAAGGGGCTGGAAACGCTGACGCTGTTCGGCGCAATCGGGCGAACGCAGCAGCAAATTGGGGACGCTGGCGAACGCTTCCGGACCGGAACCATGCGAGTCCTGAAGATCGCGTTCCTGTCGTCTACAGTGCTGGAGCTTTTTTCCGCACTCGGTATCGCCTTTTGCGCGGTCTATGTCGGCTTCTCTCTGTTGGGGGAAATCCAGGTCGGCACCTGGGGAGGGCCTTTGACCTTCGCGCAGGGCCTTTTCATTCTCCTGCTCGCGCCGGAATTCTTCGCACCCTTGCGAGCCTACGCCGCTGCCTATCACGACCGGGCGGGGGGGCTTGCCGCCCGGGAGAGACTGGCGACGCTTTTCCCGCCGGAAGACAATCCAAAGTCGCGTCCGATTGTTGCAGTTGCCGCCGAGAAGGCCGGCGCTTTTCAGCTTTCCAGCCCGCCGGCGATAGAGTTCAGGTCTGTCTGCATTTCCCATAAACAGCGAGATGTCTTCAAGGATTTCAGTCTGGCGATTGGATCTGCCGAAACGCTTCTGCTGGAAGGACCGAGCGGCAGCGGCAAGACCACCTTGATTGACGGAATACTCGGATTTCAGGAACCGGATGACGGTGAAATCCTGGTGGATGATCTGCCCGCAGCAGCGCTGGCTGCAGTGCTGCGCCGAAAAGTCATCTGGCTCGGCCAGTCTCCACGTCTGTTTCACGGAAGTCTCCGGGCAAACCTCTTGAAGGCGGTGGAAACACCCGAAGCGGTTACGGAAGACGATTTGTGGCAGGCGTTGCGGCTTGCCGGGGCTGAAACGCTTGTGCAACGTCTGCCTCGGGGTCTTGAAACGCCCTTGGGCGAAGATGGTTTCGGCCTTTCCGTGGGTGAGATCCGCCGGGTCGCGCTGGCACGGGCGGCCATGAGAAAAGATGCCGTTCTTTTGCTGGCGGACGAGCCGACTGCTTCGCTTGACGAGGAAACTGCGGCTGACGTCATTGACGGTCTGCGGAGCCTTTGTGAAGGGCGCACTGCCGTCATCGCCACACATGACAAGGGGCTTCGGCAAATTGCCTCGCGGCGGATCGATCTGAAATCTGTAGGCGCTGTTGCCGAGGGGAGGGCCCTCGCGTGAAGTCTGTCTGGCAAATCATCCGCACCCAGCACGGGAACGACAGCTTTCATTTCTGGCTCGGGATATTGGTGGCCCTGCTGCCTGCAACTGCCGGGCTTTTGCTGCTCGGGGTCTCCGGCTGGTTCATCACGGCGGCGGCCATCGCGGGACTAAGCGGTGCATTCCTGAATATCTTTGCACCAAGCGCGCTCATTCGTGCCTTTGCGATTGTCCGCACTGCGGGCCGTTACGGTGAACGCGTTTTGACCCATGATGCGACGTTCCGCTTTCTGACCGGGTTCAGAAATCGCCTGTTTGCGTCCATGGCGCATAGGACGAGCGATGGGCGAAGATCCGGCCTGCTGCTGAACAGGTTGACGCTCGACATCGCCGTCCTCGACACTGTTTATCTGCGCCTGGTGGTTCCCCTTGTGCTGGCGCTCGTTGTTGCGGTCACGCTGCTTCTCGTATGGAGCACCATCTCTCCGCTTTTGCTTGTCACCGGTGCGGTTTTCATATCCGCCTGGGTCTTTTTGGCGGTCTGGACCTTTGTAAAGTCCGATACCAAAAACGCCCGCCGTACGGATGCGGCGCTGGATGCTATGCGGCTTCGGGCGGCTGATCTGGCTGCAGGGCGGCGGGATCTTGCGATCTACGGTGGGCTGGAGACTGCGGCCGAGACGGTGCTGGCCGCGGAAAACCGCCTCGCGGAAGCCCAGGAGACTGAGGATCGCCGAACCAGCAAACTGACAGCTGGATCAGCACTTCTTGGCCAGTTGTTTCTTGCGGCCACACTTCTGGTCTGCCTGCAAGAGGTTGGTCGTGGCACGCTGACGGCTGCTTTCGGCGTTGGCCTCATACTGGTGGTCATGGGGCTTCCGGAAATCTTTTCGATGAGCCTGCCAGGTCTTGCCAAATTGCCACGCGTTTCGCTGGCTGCAGGTCGGATCATGCGCTTGATGGACGATCGCCGGGAGTCCGAACCTGCGGGTAACCGGGCAGCGACAGTATCGGACGTCACTACACCTACACCTACGCCTGTACTTTCCTTCAAGGACGTCAGCTTTGGCTATCCTGGGGCTGAGAGAAGCGTGCTGGAGGGACTGAGTTTCAACGTTGGGCCGGGAGAAATTCTCGCACTGGCCGGGCGCAGCGGTTGCGGAAAGTCAACGGTTGCGGCATTGGCCGCACGGTTACGAAATCCGGGGCAGGGGCGGATTGTTCTGGGCGCGGAAGATGTCAGCCGGATCCCGGAAGCTGAGCTCCGCCGCAAGATCACGGTCATTGGCCAGAAGGCCTATCTCTTCAACGAGACGGTCGCGGAGAATTTGCGTATCGCAAATCCGAATGCCAGCGATGCAGACCTGTGGCGTGCGCTCGAGCAGGCAGCGCTTGCCGACCGTATTTCGGAAAATCCGGAAGGGCTGCAAACCATTCTGGGTGAAGGTGGGCTTGGCCTCTCCGGCGGAGAGCAGAGGCGTCTGGCCCTGGCCAGAGCATTCCTGACACAGCCGGTTCTGTTTGTTCTGGACGAGATGACCGAGGGACTGGACGCTGCAACTGCTGGCGATGTTCTGGACCGGTTTCTGTCCTATCGTGGAAATTCCGCAGTCTTGATGATTGCGCATCGTCGTCAGGAAATGGAACGGGCCGACCGCGTGCTGGATCTGACAGCGCCAACTGAGGGCAGTAATCCGTCGCCGGAAATAATTCTGTCCGAATTTCAATGAGTTCCCGCACGGTTTTCAGCAGCTTATGGTTGCCGGGTCCTATCTGTCGCATTGACCTTGCGGGGGCTCTGGGCCACGATCACCCCATAGGAAGACTCGTTTTCTAAGCCGGTTCATTGACAGGATTGGCGGTTGCAATCCGCTTTCACTGCGTAGTTGCGTGCCGCCGCTGGATCGGGACGAAATCCGGGTTTTCGATCAAGATCGACCAGGCTCTGTCCCCTCCCGACCGGGCCTCAACACGTCGATCGTCCTGATGTGCCGAAGTACCTTTTTCTGTTCGTTAGAACATTGGGTGCTTTGGCGAAAATGCTCGGACCGTGTCTGGTCCGTAAGGGGTATACGATGGAACTGAACGTCGTTGACCTGTCTCGGCTGCAATTTGCCATGACAGCGCTCTACCACTTCCTGTTTGTGCCTTTGACCATCGGCTTGTCGATTCTGCTGGCAACCATGGAAACAGTCTATGTGATGACCGGCCGCGAGGTTTGGAAACGCATGGTCAAATTCTGGGGCACTCTTTTTGGAATCAACTTTGTCCTGGGTGTTGCCACAGGTCTGACCATGGAGTTCCAGTTCGGCATGAACTGGGCTTATTTCAGCCAGTATGTCGGCGACGTCTTCGGCGCACCGCTGGCGATTGAAGGCCTTATGGCCTTTTTTCTGGAAGCTACCTTTGTCGGGCTGTTCTTCTTCGGCTGGGACCGACTCTCCAGACGCCAGCATCTGGCGGCCACCTGGGCCGTTGCAATTGGAACGAACTTGTCCGCGCTTTGGATCCTGATCGCCAATGGCTGGATGCAGCACCCCATCGGGGCGGCGTTCAACCCCGAAACCATGCGTATGGAAGTCAACAGTTTCTACGACGTGTTGTTCAATCCGGTGGCACAGGCCAAATTCGTTCACACGGTGTCCGCGGGTTATGTCACTGCGTCGATGTTCGTTCTCGGTATTTCCGCCTGGTACATGCTCAAAGGCCGCCATATCCCGATTGCCAAACGGTCCATGGCTATTGCCTCCGCCTTCGGTTTTGCATCGGCTCTTTCCGTTGTGGTTCTGGGCGATGAAAGCGGTTACGAAGCCAACCTGAACCAGAAGATGAAACTGGCGACAATCGAAGCCATGTGGGATACGGAGCCCGCGCCGGCCTCGTTCAACGTGGTTGCCTGGGCGGACATGGAAAAGCGTGAAAACGTTTTTGCCATCGAAGTGCCTTATGTGATGGGCCTGATTGCAACGCGCTCTCTCGACACGGTCATTCCGGGCATCAAGGATCTGGTGTCCCGAACCGAAGATCGCATTCGGCAGGGTGCCATCGCCTGGGACGCTCTGCAGAAGATTCGCAAGGATCCGGCCAATGTCAGTGCCGATGTCCGCGAGACCTTCCTGCAGAACGAAAACTCGCTCGGTTATGCCTATCTGCTGCTGCCGTTCACGGACAATCCGATGGAGGCGACCACCGAACAGGTGGATGCGGCTGCCTGGTCGACCGTTCCAGAAGTCATGCCGATGTTCTATGCCTTCCGGATCATGGTGGCGTGCGGCTTCTTCTTCATCCTGATAACCGCGATTTTCTTCTATTATTCCTCGTCCGGAAAGCTGGACATCCTGAGTGAAAAGCGCCGTTGGCTGTTGCACGTCGCGGTCTGGTCAATCCCGTTGCCGTGGATCGCCTGTGAAATGGGCTGGTTCGTGGCAGAATATGGCCGTCAGCCCTGGATCATCGAAAGCATGCTGCCGACATCCGTCGGCGTCTCGAACCTGAGCGTAACAGAAGTTCTGATGACGCTTGCCGGTTTCGTTGCGCTCTACAGCACGCTTCTGGTGATCGAGATCATGCTGATGTTCAAATACATCAAGATCGGTCCTGAAGACGGCGAGAACCCGGATGCAGCTCGCCCCGCATTCCGGCAGCCGGCTCCGACCGCAGCCTCAGTTCCAGCGGAGTAATCGAAAATGATCCTCTATGAAATGATCGACTACTCTGTCCTGAAGATGATCTGGTGGCTTCTGCTGGGTGTCCTTCTGATCGCCTTTGCGGTGATGGACGGATTTGACATGGGCGTCGGCGCGATGCTGCCCTTTGTTGCCGAGACGGATATCGAGCGCCGCGTCGTCATCAATACGATTGGCCCGACCTGGGAAGGAAACCAGGTCTGGTTCATCCTGGGGGGCGGGGCGATCTTCGCTGCCTGGCCACCGCTCTATGCCATCAGCTTTTCGGGCTTCTATCTTGCAATGTTCGTTGTGCTGGCGGCGATGATCCTGCGGCCGGTCTCCTTCAAGTACCGGTCCAAGCGGCCAGACCCGTCCTGGCGGAATTCCTGGGACTGGGCGCTGTTTACAGGATCGTTCGTGCCGGCGCTTGTCTTCGGTGTTGCCGTCGGCAATGTGCTGCTCGGCGTGCCGTTCTCGCTCGATAACGACCTGCGCATGACCTATGAAGGCTCGTTCTTCGGGCTGTTCTCGCCGTTCTCGTTACTGTGCGGGGTCTTGTCCGTAGCCATGCTGGTAACGCACGGCTCGGTCTGGCTGGTAATGCGGACCAACGGCGATATCGCCAAGCGCGCACGGCGGTTTGGAACCGTCGCGGCCGGTCTCAGCATCGCGCTGTTCGCCCTCGGCGGTTATCTGATTGCCAGCGGCTATGTGGAAGGCTTCCGCATCACGTCCGAAATCGATCCGAACATGGCAGCCAATCCGCTCGCGAAACAGGCGATTACCGAAGGTGGGGCATGGATGGCCAATTATGCTGTCCACCCCATTCTCTGGCTCGCGCCCGGTCTCGGGTTCCTGGGGCTGTTCGGAACACTGGTGCTGTTGCAGACCCGTCTGGAAATGCCGATCTTCCTCTTTTCGAAGCTGGCGGTTTTCGGAATCATATCGACGGTCGGTGTCTCGATGTTCCCATTCATCCTGCCGTCCTCGATACAGCCCGGTGCCAGCCTGACTGTCTGGGATGCATCTTCCAGCCATCGAACACTGTTCAACATGCTGGTGGTGACACTCATCTTCCTGCCGATCATCCTTGTCTACACCGCTTGGGTCTACAAGGTCTTGTGGGGCAAGGTGGATGAAGAAACCATCGAACGCGACAACCACACCGCTTACTGAGGAGACTGCTTCATGTGGTATTTTGCCTGGGTCCTCGGAATGCCTCTGGCCTGTGCTATGGCGATTCTGAATGCGATGTGGCTGGAGCTGCGGTCGGAAGACGAACGTCGCCGCCTCGAAGGCCGCGACTAGGCGAGGCTTTTTTCCAAAGCATTGTCACGAAACGAAAAAAGCCCCGGATCGCTCCGGGGCTTTTTGCTGAGCTTGTGCCTGTTGGATCAGGCGGCCTGCACTTTTGCAGCGCGCAGCTTTTCCAGGATGTTCTGCGGTGCAGAAACACCATAAGGGTCGCTCTCGCAGTTGTCGGAGAACCCTTCTTCTTCGAACCACTGCTCGACAACGCCGTCGTTGACGACAGCGCCATAGCGCCAGGAGCGCATGCCGAAGCCGAGATTGTCCTTGGCAACCAGCATGCCCATCTTGCGGGTGAACTCGCCGGAACCATCCGGGATCACTTTGACATTCTCGACGCCTTGCGCTTTCGCCCAGGCATTCATCACGAAAGCATCGTTGACGGAGATGCAATAGATGTCGTCGACGCCTTCAGCCTTGAACTCTTCGAACAGCTTTTCGAAGTCCGGCAGCTGATAGGTGGAGCAGGTCGGAGTGAAGGCACCGGGAAGCGAAAACAGAACGACCTTCTTGCCTTTGAAATAGTCGTCGCTGGTCTTGTCTTCCCAACGGAACGGGTTCGGACCTTCGATGGATTCGTCGCGGACACGGGTGCGGAAGGTAACGAACGGAACTTTTTTGCCGAGCATCGCAAACTCCAGAAATTGAACGGTTGCAAACTGTCCAGAGCGCTAAAAACAGACCTTGCCCGAGGGAGGAGAGCCGGGCAGGGCACGGACGCCCTGAAAGCGGATAAGGTTTTGGCCTAACGCATTTGCTGCGATGCCGCAATCCATTTTGCTCTGCAAAATCCAAGAAGCTCGCGCGAAACAGCCCGCCGGGGCGATATGCCGCTTCGCACATGCGAACAACTGTCCGTTGAGGACCTTGGCGAGCAGGCGGTATTTTCCGTAATAAGCACCCAAATCATTGTATACACGCCCAATTTCGGTGTTTAAGTTCGGGCGTCCCCCCGGTTCGCTCTGGGCTTGGTGCGGGGCAGAGCCGGGGGCTCCACAGGGCCGGGTCGAGCATCCGTGCCCCGGGGGCGAACATGACTTCCAGCGTCACGAGTGATGAATGCATAGGGTCTTTCGAGCGGTGCACATGCTTTGCATGGGATTGGCCGCGATTGTCTTTCTGGGCCAATTGGCCATGGTGCTGATGCGCTATCTGCTCGGCTTCGGGTTTCTGGAAATTCAGGACGCGGTCAATTATGCCTTCGCAGCTCTTGTCGCTCTTTCTGTCGCCGTTTCCTTTGATGCGGACAAGCACGTGCGTGTAGACGTCTTTCGCCAGAACTGGAGCGATCGCACGAATGGCCGTATCGACTGGCTTGGGTACCTCCTGCTGGCACTGCCGGTTTTCGGGCTCATGCTCTGGACGGCATTTCCGCTGGTCCGAAGCTCCTGGGCGATTCTGGAAGGTTCTCCTGAAACCGGCGGCCTGCCTGGCCTGTTTCTGGTAAAGACCTGTCTCGTCATCCTTCCGGCCCTTGTCGTCATCTTCATTCTTCAAAAGCTGTTTGGCGCGACCCGGCGGAACGATTCATGACAGCCGATATCATCTGGCTCATCATCCTGGCCCTGTCCGTATTCGCCTGCATTCTTTCCGGTGTGCCTGTGCTGCTGGCAATTGCCGGCGCCCCGACGCTTGTGGCGCTTGTCGCAGCCGCGACCGGGCACTTCGACCTTGTGTTCTTCCAGGCCGTTCCCCAGCGCGTCTATGGTGTGATGACCAATCCGCTGCTGCTGGCGGTGCCGTTGTTCGTGCTCATGGGGCTCCTGCTGGAAAAATCACGCCAGGCAGAGCGGATGCTGCAGAGCCTGACGGCAGCAATGGGCGGGCAGCAGTCTGCCCTGGCGCTTTCCGTCGTTCTGGTGAGCGCGCTCATTGCCGCCTCCACCGGCATCATCGGGGCAACCATCGTCATGCTTGGAACGATCACTCTGCCCGCGCTGCTGGCGGCCGGGGTCAACAAGCACATGAGCAGCGGTCTCATCTGCGCCAGCGGCACGCTCGGTCAGATCATTCCGCCATCCATCGTTCTGATCCTTCTGGGCGACCAGGTGTCCAATGCCTACTTCGAGGCGCAGCAGGAAGCGGGCAACTTCGCGCCGGACCCTGTCACGGTGGGCGATCTGTTCGCCGGGGCGTTGATCCCGGGTCTGCTTCTGGTTGCTCTCTATGCAGCCTACGTTCTGCTGCGCCTGCGCCGAAACACGCCGAAAGGGCAGGAGGGGCAAACCCGGTCAAGGCAGCCGCGCGTGCCGGGCCGTGATTTGGTCCGGAACATTGCCCCCACACTCGGGCTGATCGTGGCCGTGCTCGGCAGCATCCTGATAGGCATCGCAACACCCACGGAAGCCGCCAGCGTCGGCGTCGCCGGTGCCATCCTGATTGCTGCGGCCGCAGGCGACGGCAAGGCCGCCCGCATCGCAATGGCGTGTGCGGGCTTTGCCATCGTGCTGCTTGTCCTGCGCCGGCTCGGACTGTTCGGTCTGGAATTCGAAGGCGGGCGGATCAGCTGGACTGCGCTGACGATTGTCTCCGTTGCGATGACGGCAGCGGCGTTCGTCATGCTGGCCATCGCGGCAGCGTCTCTGATGCGGGAAGGCGTGCTTGTGCCCGCGCTGCGGGAAACCGTCACAATCACCGGGATGATCTTCGGCATCGTGATTGCCGCCAGCATTCTGTCGCTGGTCTTCCGCGGCTTCAATGGCGACGAGCATGTCGCCGAACTGCTGCATGCCTTGCCGGGTGGCGCCTACGGCATGTTGCTGCTGACCATGCTGGTCATCTTTCTGCTTGGGTTCATTCTCGAATTCGTCGAAATCATTTTCATCGTCGTTCCGATTGTCGGGCCGATCATCCTGCAGTCCGACATCAGCCCGGTCTGGTTCGCGGTTCTGATTGCGCTCAATCTGCAAACTTCGTTCTTGACGCCGCCATTTGGGTTTGCACTTTTCTATTTCCGGTCGGTCGCACCGGCGGATATCCGCACCTCTGACATCTATGTTTCGGTGATCCCGTTTGTCGCCATTCAGCTTGTGGCGCTCGGTCTGGTCGCTGCCTTTCCGGCCCTGGCGACCCTGTTGCCGGACGTCCTGTTTTGAACACCATGGGAGATTCAACAATGAAAAGACGTGATTTTCTGAAGGCAGGCGCCGTTGCCGCTCCGGCCAGCCTGCTGGCGGCCCCCGCAATTGCGCAGGGCAAGATCCATTGGAAACTGCCGACGTCCTTCCCGGCCAAGGCGCCGGGTGTTGGCACCAACGTGACTGCCTTTGCCAAACGCGTCGAGGCGATGTCCGACGGTCAGCTGACCTTCAAGGTTTATTCCAGCGGCGAACTTGTGCCGCCCTTCGGTGTCGAGGACGCCGTGGAGCAGGGCACCGCCGAAATCGGGCACTCGACGCCGTACTATGCCGCTTCGAAGAACTCGGCCCTGCATTTCTTTTCCGCCGTTCCCTTCGGCATGACCGCCGTGGAAACAACCGCCTGGCTGCGGTATGGCGGCGGTCAGGACCTGTGGGACAGCCTTTACGAAGAACGCGGCCTCAAGCCGTTCTACTCCGGCAGTTCTGGGGTTCAGGCTGCCGGCTGGTTCAAGAAGCCAGTTGAAAGCCTGAATGACCTGGCAGGCCTCAACATGCGCATCGCCGGCCTTGGCGGCGAAGCCATGCGCAAGCTTGGCGTCAACGCGGTTTTGCTGCCGCCTCCGGAAATCTTCCCAGCCTTCCAGTCCGGTGCCATTGATGCTGCCGAGTGGGTCGGTCCCATGCTGGACCAGGCGTTCGGTCTGCAGAAAGTCGCCAGCTATTGCTACGTTCCGGCCTTCCACGAACCCTCGGCAGCACTTGAAATCGTCGTCAATAAGGAAGCCTATGACAGCCTGCCGGCAAACCTTCAGGCAATCATCGCTTCTGCGGCGGAAGCTGCCTCGGTCGAGACCACAGCTCAGTTCGACTATTACAATGCAGTTGCGATGAAGAAGCTGAAGGAAGACGGCGTGACCTTTGCCAACTTCCCGGATGATGTTCTGGCTGCGTTGAAGAAGGCAGTTGCGGAAGTGATGGCGGAAAACGCTGCCGCCAATCCGAAGTTTGCCGAAGTGCAGAAGAGCTACGACGCGTTCCTGGATCTTGCCAAGGACTACGCCGCATTGGTCAAGGCGACAACCTTCACCCAGCGCATGTAAGCAGGCCTTGCCCCGCCGGCCGGCAAACCGCGCCGGCGGGGCTTCAGGTTTCAAGTTGCCGTTCGCGCAGCACGATGGCGATACCGCTGGCAATGATGATCGCCGCTCCGACGTAGGTCGCCATGTCGGGAATCTCGTCCCACAGTAGCCAGCCCAGCAAGGTCGCCCACAAGAGCGCGGTGTAGTCGAAGGGTGCGACAACCGCTGCTGGTGCAAGACGGAAGGCCTGCGTAATCAACGTGATGCCAATCGTACCGAACAAGGCAACGCCCAGGAACAGCCAGATGTCTTCAGCGTGTGGCTGCACCCAGACGAATGGCATCGCAAGTGCGCTGATGAGGGCACCGGCTCCGGTCAGGTAAAGCATCAAGGTCCACACACTCTCTCGCGGGTCTACAAACCGTGCGCTGAGCATCAACATCGCATAGACGAAAGCCGTTGCGATGGGCAAAAGCGAAGCTGCCTGAAATGCGCCCGAACCCGGGCGGACGACCACCAGAACGCCAACAAATCCCACGAGCACTGCTGTCCATCGCCGCCAGCCAACTTGTTCGCGCAACACCAGTGCGGAAATCGCTGTCACGAAAACGGGCATGATGAAGACCAGCGCTGTCGCCTCGGCGAGGCCCATGAGGCTGAGGCCGGTGAAAAACAGTGTGGCGGCGCAAATCCACAGCGCGCCGCGCAGAAGGTGGGCCGCCGGACGGTGAGAAATCAGGGCGGTTCTACCACCCATTTTCAGTGCAATCAGAATGGCTATCGGCAGAGCGATGATGTTGCGCAGAAACAGGATCTGGATCGGGTTGTAGTCAGCGGTCAGTGTCTTGGCTATGGCGTCGTTGAGGCACAGGCACACAACGCCTGCGCACATCATTCCTATTCCTGCCGTTACCCGATTGCGGCTGCCGGTCATGGCCATTTCCATTCCACTGCCTCCCTTTTCGGCGCAGTGAAACACCGGGCAGGGCAGGGCAGCAAGGTGTGATTGAGAGGAATCCGGCCTGTTGGGATGCGGACAGAGATGTCCCTATAAAAATGCATTTCCGCTACGTAATTTGTTTCGGTGTATGGGTGTTTTGCAGTAAAAATCAATCTTCGATTGTTGATCGTTATCCCGTGCAATTTCCCGGAGTTCTCGTCCCATGGCATTGACGTCTCCCTATTTCCGCAATGTTCCTCAGTTGGAGGCAGCCGCAACCAACACCCCCTGGCTCAGCAGCGGATCGAGTGGGCACGGTGTGCATCTGGTCCAGTTCGGCTTGATAGACCTGGGATTTCCCATGCCAAAATCCATCGGTGGAACAGGGCTCAGTCCAGATGGCATCTACGGCAATGAAACCGTGCAAAAGGTCAAGGAGTTCCAGCGTTCCACACATGGTGGGCCGCCTGTCAAGGACGATGGCGCCGTGGGTCGAAATACCATGACCAAGCTCGACCGGGCACTTCCGGTCTTCAAGCACAAGGTTCGTGTGCATATCTTCGTCGTGGTGACGCCGGACGCCCCGGTCTCGACAGCGGAAAGCACCGCCAGGGAACTCTACGGCCACTACGGCATCAACTTCGAGGTGACCTCCATCCAGTCACTGGCTTTGACGGCCGCCGAAGAGACGGAGTTTTCCCAGCACGGTCTTTTGTTTGCCCGCATGAAGGAACTGGCAGAGGCACATACGTCTATCAGGGTGCTGCCGAACGAAATCATGGTGTTCTATATCCGCCGCTTCAATCCGGACAATGACCTGGCCCTTTCCAAGGCAAACCATACGGGCGCTGTCACGCGGATCAAGAAAAACGCGGATGCCAGTACTCTGGCCCATGAAGTCGCTCATAACCTCATCGACAGCCCTCGGGGAATAAGCGAGCATGTCGGGAACAAGCAGAACATCCTGGCGACGCTGCCCCGTACCACACCCTTTGTGCTGAGTTTCGAGCAAGTCGAGCAGATGCGGCGAAACATACGGTTGTTGCGGGCCTGATCTGGAAAAGCTGCGGTTCAAGGAATTGGTCAGCATCGCCTGCGAACCTGGCTTTGCGCACGCCCATCCGATTTTCCAACGACAGCGAGAGCCAAGACAGGCTTTCTTTCCAGCAAATTCCGGCGATGCCGTCATCTCCTTGCCAGAACTCTGGCGTCGTTTGGAGACGGGTACCTGCGGCGCCGACGCTCTTGGCGCCACGCTGGCAGTCTTAACTGAGGTCGACGATCACGACGTTGAAATGACCCTTTCCGCAATCCGGAGCTTTTGAAAAGCGCGCAAATTTGCTATCTCGCGTCAACTTATCATGTTCGACATGAGATCTAACTCGGACAAAACCGTACGACAGTCGTCCCAACCGGATGATGGATATCCGGGGTCAGTTCCGTGCAAATGAAGAAAAATGCAGAAGTATCAAGAGCATAAGTTTTCCGTCGCGCCGATGATGGAGTGGACAGATCGTCACTGCCGTGCGTTTCACCGGCAGCTGACGCGGCATGCGCTGCTCTACACGGAGATGGTAACGACAGGCGCGGTGATCCATGGCGACCGGCAGCATCTTCTGGGTTTTTCCGATATCGAGCATCCGATCGCCTGCCAGCTTGGCGGATCGGATCCGAAGGATATGGCGGAAGCGGCGCAGATCGTTGCCGACTTTGGTTATGACGAGGTCAATATCAACGTTGGCTGCCCGTCCGACCGGGTTCAGTCCGGCCGCTTTGGTGCCTGCCTGATGGAAGAACCGCCTTTGGTGGCCGCATGTGTCGCGGCGATGAAGGCGGCCGTCGATATTCCCGTGACCGTGAAATGCCGGATCGGCGTGGACGAACAGGACACTGAAGTGGCACTTGATGCCATGGCGGATGCCGTTTTTGCCGCCGGAGCCGATGCCCTGTGGGTGCATGCGCGCAAGGCCTGGCTCAAAGGCCTTAGCCCGAAGGAAAACCGGGACATTCCGCCGCTCGACTATGAGCGGGTTCTGCGGCTGAAACAGCGGTTGCCGGACAGGTTCATTGGTCTCAATGGCGGACTGCAGACGCTGGATCAGGCGGAACCGTTTCTGGAAACGCTGGACGGGCTGATGTTCGGCCGCGCGGCCTATCACACTCCTCAGATCATGGGTGAGGTGGACCGGCGGCTTTACGGTGCTTCTGGGGCGGATATCTCGCCCTGGGACGCGGTCAAGGCACATATGCCTTATCTGGAAGGGCAACTGAGCAGGGGCGTGAAGCTGGCGCATATGACGCGGCACATGCTGGGCCTGTTCCATGGGCGTCCGGGTGCCCGGTCCTGGCGGCGCATTCTGACAGTGGAAGCGATCAAGCCCGGAGCTGGATTGGAAGTTGTCGAAAAGGCGCTAGCAGCGGTCAGCCCGACCGGTGCCGATCTTGCGGCTGCTGAATAGGTCTGCTCCGAAGGTTTTAATCCGCTCAAGGCGTCATGATCAGCTTGTCGCCCTCAATCCGCCAACTGCGAAGATGGTCGAGCGCCGTCATGCCGAAAAGGCTGGAATCGAGCGTGCCTTGCCGGCCGACGAAACCCCGGATGTTGCGCAGCGTGTGATCGCCGATGGTGATTGTGTCGATTTTGACGGGGGCGACGAGTGCGCGACCGTTGGCGGTTGAAACGGGCACGGAGAAGGTCAGATCTTGCGGACGGTATCCTGCCCGTATTGCGTCTTCATAGGTCAGGACCACCGCACTGGCTCCCGTATCGAGCAGAAACTCTGCGCGGGCTCCATTGATACGACCATCCAGCACAAAATGCCCGCCCGCATCCCGGACGATCAGGATGGTTCCATCCGGTTGGGTGACGGCGAGACCGGGGGCCAGCGCACCGAGAACCCGGTAACCGGCCTGAACCAGTTCCGCCTTGTAGACATAGCCGACAACAAGCAGAGCGCAGAAACCGCCCCAGAAGACAGTACCGTGCAGGATCTCGCGTGCCTTCGGCTGGCCGAACAGGAAACTGGCCAGAAACACGAAGGCAAGAGCGGACAGGGCCACAATCCGGGGGCCGCTGTCATCGAAATTGACATTTGCCGGGTCGGTCGGGTCGCCAAAAAAGGCATAGAATGCGGCAGCGGCCATCACCAGAACCAGAATGACGACCATCAATCCGCGGAAGCGTTTCGAGTTGTTCATCCGCGCTCTCCGGCCTCTGGATACTGCCTGGTCCGGTTTGGCAATTCCGCAAGGATCTGGCTGCGTTTGGCGTCGGAGTAGCCCGCCCAGGACGCGATTTCGTCCAGCGTGCGCAGGCAACCTGTGCACAGGCCTGATTTGGCGTCGATCTGGCAAATGTTGATGCAGGGTGACTTCATGAAGCGCATATGGCCGCAGATTATGGCGTTGCCAAGACTAGTTTGGGCGGAAAGCTGCGAAATGTGACAGCATCAATACCCGCCAGACGAATAGGTAAACGGTGCGGTGATGACCTTGATCGGCAAGGTGACGGCTGCCTGTGCCGTCGTGCCCACAAAGGATCCCAGATCGTCGCCGAGATTGGCGCCGCGCTGTCGGTCAGCACTGGAGCCAAGCGCCGAACTTCCGAGCGCCTTGCGCAACTCCGGCCTGAGTTGTGCCAGCTGCGCGAACTTCGAGTGGTTGGTGCTGTCCAGCGATTGCAGTTCGGTCACGTCGATAACGACCGCGCCGAGCTCTGCAAGCTCCTGGTCATTCGAATAAGCGCCAACACGTTCCTTGCCACCGGCAATGGCGCGCGAGATGCGCAGAGCCTTGTCGTCCTGGGAAACGATAACCGTAAAAGGCCGGGGCTGTGGACCAAGCCGCTTGAGTTGAGCCTTGAAGAGGTCGATGTCGATGTCCGGTGCAGCCATCACGATGTCGTCGACGTGCTCCGCGACCAGCCGGCGGTTCTCTGTTCGTGCCTGAACCGCGGTTTCCATCAACAGCCAGTTGCCCATGGAGTGGGCCAGGACGGTTATGTTGTCGGCCCGGGTCTTGGACAGTTCGACCAGCGTTTCTTCAAGCGCGCCGCGCGCGATCGCGGCACTGTTGAGGTCATAGACATAGTCCCTCAGGTTGCCGCGTGAGGCCCAGGTGAACAGAACCGGCACACCCTCGAACTGACTGTCATTGACGAACTGGACGAAACGATAGAGCCCTTCCGCAAAACGCGTATTGTAGCCATGAATGAACAGGATGATGTTGCGTTTGCCGGGTGGCAAGGCGGCCAGCCTGGCATTGACCGATTTCCGGAAGGCAGCCTTGTCGGCGATATAGCTGGCTTTTCGCGCGACAAAATCAGTCTCGGGGTTGCCGGGCAGTCTGTCCGGCCATTCAATCTCGCCGGGTTTGTGATCAGGCGGTACGGAAATCGAAGCCTCGGCGTAATTGACCTCCGATGCGCGTTCACCGTTGAAATAGGTGTCCGGCCGCTCATCTCGTTTGCGGGTGGTGACGATCAGAATATCGCTCACCTTGGCACCGGCGGCGGGATCTTCGTTCAGAGCAAGGACGCCAACATCCGGCCGGCCGGAACAGGCGGACAAGACGGCAAGAACGATCAGCAGAACTGTCGACCGCAAACCCCACCCCTGGCGTTCCATTGAACTGCCCGATACCAACATGTCAGCCATTCCCGTGTCGCCCCGGCCTTGTGCCGGTAAATCTGTTTCTCAAGGCACCATAAGCATCCCGGTCAGAAAGCCAAGGCCGCTGAGCTGCTGAACTGCGCCTAAAACATCGCCCGTGGTTCCGCCAATTTTCGACTGGGCAAGCTGGCCGGTGGTATAGGCTGCCGCTAAGGCAATAAAAAGGGCTAGCAGCAGGGCGGGTAAGGAGAGCAACAGGACGGCCGGCAGCAGCAGGGGAAGCGTGACCAAAACAGCCTGGAGCACCGTTTGGCGGGATGGCTTGCCGAAGCGCGCTCCGAGCCCGCCCGGTCTGGCAGAGGGCAGACACTGCCACTGCCAGACAAGCAGTGTCCGACTGAGAGCTTCGCCAGCAAGAAACAGCAGTGCCGCATCTGCCGGATCGAACTTTTGCCACAGCGCTGCAAGCAACGCGACGCGCAGCAGCACCGAGATCATCATGGCAAGGGCACCGAAGGCACCGATGCGGCTGTCCTTCATGATGTCGAGCCGTCTATCCCGTGTTGCTCCGCCAAAAAAGCCGTCGGCAACATCGCTTAGGCCGTCCTCATGAAGAGCGCCGGTGGTCGCGGCAAGGATGCCGGTCAAAACAATGGCGATGACCAGAAACGGCAGTTGCGAAAATCCGAGCGCAACGCCGACGCCGGCTGCAGGCAGCGCGATAACGGCGCCCGCCAGAGGGGCTGCGCGTGCAATGCGCACAAAGTCAGGCGGAGCCATCGGATTGTCGAGTGCGTTCACGGATGGCAGTGAGAGGCGGGAGAAGAATCGCACGCAGGCAGCGGTGTCCGCGACGAACTCCGTCAGCCCGTGTAGGGCGGACTGGCTTCGATCCCTTGTTTTCTTGGACCGCGATTTCACCTGTGAATCAGGCTCTTGGTCGGTTTCAGAGCTCATCAGGCCGGTCCCATGCTTGAGTTTTTGCCGGGCGAAGTTATAGAACAGCGGCAAAGCCAGACCAAGTGGCCGTTGAACGGCCGCGAACAACCGGAACCTAAAAAACATGTCCCTTTCCGAGACCGCGTTGCCTTTTGACGATATCCGCAATCTGGTGAAGTCCATGCCGGGGCCGGACGAGGATGCGCTTGCGAAGGTGAAAGCACGCGATGCGGAACTGACCAAACCTGCCGGTTCGCTCGGACGGCTTGAGGAAATCGCCGAATGGCTGGCGGCATGGTCCGGCAAGGCGCCGCCGAAGATCACACGCCCGATGGTCGGTATTTTCGCGACAGCCCACGGCGTTGCAGATGAAGGTGTGTCCGCCTTTCCAAGTGCGGTAAACCGACAGATGGTTGAGAACTTTGCGGCCGGTGGGGCTGCAATCAACCAGCTTTGCCGTTCCTATGATGTTGGCCTGAAGGTATTCGACCTGGCGGTTGACATGCCGACCCCCAGCATCACCCGGGAAGACGCCATGGACGAGGCCAACTGCGCTGCGACCATGGCTTACGGCATGGAAGCGCTCGCTGGAGGCATCGACCTCATCTGTCTCGGCGAAATGGGCATCGGCAACACCACCGTCGCCGCCGCGGTTATCAATGCGCTCTTCGGCGGCAAGGCCGAGGACTGGATCGGCCGCGGTACAGGCGTTGATGACGAGGGCCTTGCCCGCAAACGGGACGCCGTCGACAAGGCGGTTGCACGGTTGAACGGTGAGCGGGATCCGCTTGAAATCCTGCGCCGCATCGGCGGTCGCGAAATTGCAGCCATGACCGGACTCATCATTGCCGCGCGCTTGCAGCGCGTTCCGGTGATTGTCGATGGTTTCGTCACGACGGCGGCCGCCGCTGTCGTCTATGCAATGGATCCGGCGGGTCTCGATCACTGCCTGTTCGCCCATGTTTCCGCGGAACAGGCGCATGGAAAGGTGCTGGACCATATGGGCAAGGAAGCGCTGCTTGATTTTGGCATGCGGCTGGGTGAGGGCTCCGGCGCCGTGCTTGCTGCCGGCATTGCCAAGGCGGCGGCCGAAATGCACTCCGGCATGGCGACCTTTGCCGATGCCGGTGTTTCTGAAAAGGACGACTGAGGCTCTGAAAGGCTTCGAACCGGCTGAAACGGCCCGACACTGCAGACGCGGCCTGCTTCAGGCAGACCGTGCCTTGCCCGAGGGATAACCGCTGTCCTTGTCGTTCGGATCTACCCAGATGACATCCGGCGAATAGTTCATGATCCGCGCCCTTGGCAGGGTCACGATCACTTCTGTGCCTTCGCCCGGTTTGGACGTCAACGAAAACTTGCCGTCATGCATGTTGACAAGAGCCTGCACGATGGACAGGCCGAGACCCGTTCCCGGTTCCGCCGACTTGATGGCATGGGACCCCTGGCCAAAGGCTTCCAGAACGGTCGGAATTTCATCTTCCGGAATGCCGGGGCCTGTATCCTTGACCGAAACATATTGCCCACCGTCTGAGGTCGGACCGACCTTGATCCAGACGTCGCCATTCACCGGTGTGAATTTCACGGCGTTGGACATCAGATTGAGCACGACCTGACGCAGGGCACGTTCGTCGGCCCACACGCGCGGCAGGTCCGGCTCGTGCGTGTGGTGCAGCGAGATGCTCTTCACGTTTGCCCGAACTTTCATCATGGTCCCGCATTCTTCGACAATGTCGTCCAGAAAGATCGGTTCCTCGTGCAATTCATGCCGCCCGGCCTCGATGCGAGACAGGTCCAGAATTTCGTTGATCAGGTTAAGCAGATGCTGTCCGGAGCCGTGAATGTCCTCGGCGTAGGACTGGTAGTTCTTGTTGTGCATCTTGCCGAGCACTTCATCCTTCATGATTTCGGAAAACCCGAGGATGGCGTTAAGCGGCGTCCGCAGTTCATGGCTCATCGTGGCCAGAAAACGGGACTTGGCAAGGTTTGCAGCTTCCGCGCGGCGGCGGGCTTCGTCCGACATCGCGTTCGCCGCTTCCAGTTCGACGATCAGGTGGTCCTTGTCGGCCCGGTATTCCAGCATCGTATTTGCATTTTTCAGAAGCTGGTTTCCCAGGATCAGGAAAAAGCCTTGCGCCCCGATCGCCATGGCGGCGAGCGTGTAATGGATCGGGTTTACCTGCTGCAGAAAGCTGACAGTGACGACCAGGGTCATGGGCAAGGTGCTGGCCAGCAGGCACTTCGGCAACGTTGCCGACTGCATCGTATTCATGGCAACGACGATCAGCAGTGTCGCGAAATGAAAGATGACAAACCCGTCTGCGGATTCGCTTGTCTGCGGCAGCAGAAAAAAGCTGGCCCAACTGCAGCCATAAATGAAATCGCCAAAGGCGAACCTGCGCCGCCAGTAGATCCGGGCCTTCTGGTCGGGCTGCGCCTTCTCATAGGAATGGCTTGTGATCACCATCATGAAGTGGGTGCAAAGCGTGACCGCGAACCAGGCGCCGATGAAGAGGGGATTGATCCACAGCACGGATATGGCCGCAACGATCAACGCCAGCAGCGGCACCGCATAGGCTGCGTTGATGCGCGTGTCGGCAAACAGATGTTGGCGTTCGAGATCGAAAGTCGTGTACCTGTTGTCGGGCGCACCGAGGCGTGCGCGCACATCATTGACCGACCGCGCCATCTCCCGACGGCGCTTGGCGCGCTGTTCGTTGATGGTGACTTTTTCGTCGCCGGTATCTGATGCAACGGAGCCCATTTGCCGCCCAAGTTTTGATTTGGTTATCGCGCTACCGCGTGTTTATTCAACCTGACTCACCATTCCTTAAGATCGTCCTCAAGATCGTGGTAAGAGAAGTGTTAACCGGCTGTGCCAAGGTGCAACTCATTGTCAGAAAAGACGAATTCAGAAACGCTCGAGACACTTGCTGCTGACGTGCGCGCGTGTCGGATCTGTGTTGAGAAACCGGAAAAGTCCACCTTGCCGCATGAGCCCAGACCCGTGCTGCAAGTGTCTGGAACGGCAAGGCTTTGCGTGTGCGGACAAGCCCCTGGAACACGGGTTCACCAGAGCGGCAGGCCGTTTACCGATCCATCGGGTGACCGGTTGCGGAACTGGATGGGCATTGATGAGGAAATTTTCTACGACGCCGGTAAATTGGCGATCGTGCCGATGGGGTTCTGCTTCCCGGGACTGGACTCCAAAGGCGGAGATCTTCCGCCGCGCCCGGAATGCCGCAAGGCCTGGCATGACCGTTTGTTCGCCGCCATGCCGCAAATCGAACTGGTACTGGTCATCGGTCAATACGCCCAGGCCTATCATTTGGGCCCCAACCGGCAGAAATCCCTGACGGAGACAGTGTCGAACTGGCGCCAGCATTTCGACAAACGGGAAGCCGGTAAACCAGCCGTTTTGCCGCTTCCGCACCCATCGTGGCGCAACAATGCGTGGCTTCGGAAAAATCCCTGGTTTGAAACAGATCTGTTGCCGGTTCTAAGGGAAGAGGTGCAGCGCCTCACAGAGACGGCATAAATGCCAAAATTCGAAAATAATTCTCATTTCAGTGAGAATTGACATTTTCATTGAAACTCAGTTACGAGTTTTTATCTTTAACGAAAATGATTTCCCAACATAGTGCGGTCAGCGCGGTCGGGAATGTCTGTCGTTCCAGGCCGGATCTTGAAATCATGATTGATCGTATCGACCGTCGCATCCTGTCCATTCTTCAGGAAGACTGCACCGTGCCCGTGGCTGAAATCGGCCGCAGGGTGGGCCTGTCGACCACACCTTGCTGGCGGCGCATCCAGAAGATGGAAGAAGACGGGGTCATCACCGGCCGCGTTGCATTGCTGGATCCGGCAAAGGTCAACGCGAAGGTGACAGCCTTTGTCGCCATTACCACCAGCCAGCATTCCGAAGACTGGCTGAAGAAATTTGCCGATGTCATTCGCGAGTTTCCGGAAGTGGTCGAATTCTACCGGATGGCCGGGCAGGTGGACTATCTGTTGCGTGTCGCCGTCCCGGACATTGAGGCCTATGACGCGTTTTACAAGAAACTGATCGCCAGGATCGACATTTCCGATGTGTCGACGACCTTCGCAATGGAGCAGATCAAGAACACCACGGCCCTGCCACTCAGCTATGTGGCACCGGAAAAACCGAAGCCCGACCGGGACAAGTGATCTGGCGGGCAACGGTATCCATTCCGACCAGTGAACTCTGCCGGTTCAGGTATCTGTCTTTGGCCAATAGGTGCCGATGCTCCAGATATTTCCTTCGGGATCCTGGCAGATGAACTCCCGGCTGCCGTAGTCCCGCTCCGTCAGGCCTTCCAGGATCGTTGCTCCCGCAGCACTGGCACGGCTGAAGAGCGCGTCGGCATCCTCTACGGCCAGATAGATAGCCTTGCCGCACGGGCCGCTCGGATGGCCGATGACCTTTGCAAAGGCATCGTCCCGGGCCTGACCGATCATGATCATGGCCGACCCGAACGCCAGTTCTGCATGAACGACCGCGCCTTGGTCGTCTCTGAACACTTCGTGTTCGACGAACCCGAATGCTTCGCCAAGCCACGTGATCATCGCATTCGCATTTCCAAATCGGAAAACGGGGTAAACTCTGCTTGCTTCGTGAGACATGCCGTACCTCCTTTGATGGAAGGAGGTGATAGAGCGTCGCAATCTGGCTGGATTGAAGGTTTGTTACCTACCAGGCTCTGGCAGAGCCATTCAGGACCCACGCGTGCCAGGCTGCGGGTGACCTGCCGGAGAATTCGGAAAAATCCCGAATGAGATGCGCCTGATCCGCGTAGCCGCAGTCGACAGCCACACCGGCCCAATGGATGTCACCGCCGCTTTTCAGATGTTTCAGTACCTGACCGAACCGAATGACCCGCGCGACAGTCTTGGGCCGAAGGCCAATGTCTTTTAGGAATTTTTGGGCCAGGTGTTTGCGGCTCCAGCCTATTTCAACCGCCAATGTGCGAACCGAAACTTGCCCACCGGTCTCGACAAGCCGGCGCAGAACGTGGTCGGCGGGTGTTGTCTGGACAGGCTTCTGACGCAAACGTCTGGCAACGAAGGCAAGGGCGTGGTCGAGCCGCTCCGCCCAGCTTGTCATGTCTTCGATCTGCCGGACAAACACGGCAAGATCAGCTTCGGCAACATCGGCAAACGGCAGCATCTGGTCCGTCAGCAGGTCCATGGGAAACCGGAAAAAATGGCGCGCACCGATAGGTGTAAAATTGATCTGCAGGCATCTGGCACGGCCGTTGGACTGAATATAGACCGGCGCACAGCTGAGCCCGGCGAGGAAACTGGGAAGCGCATTTTCTGCGGTTGGAACCTGGCCAAGAGCGATTTCGAAGGGATCGCCGAAACTCAGGATAAGCGGAATGGTCAGCGATGCGGCTTCAACCTGCCTGTTCGTCTTCAGCTGCCGTTCCTCATAACCGATGATGTCGGTGAAAAGGCTACGCAGGTCCGGCGGTGCGACACGGCGCCAGAACCCGGCATCAATGCCGGATGGAGCCGATGACGAAGGCGGTGCTGGTGCCGGCGATTGCGAGGTTGTCATGATCCTTCCTGGTAAGGTCAGGATAGGATCAACTTCTACCGCGGTCACCCATAATCAATCAGATTGGGTGGATGGCAGCTGATGGCGTGACTGAAACCTCGCAAATTCGGCGTCGGATGCGGGCTTGCCGGTAAAGATCTCGATATAATAGGGCATGCGCTGCAGCCTGGGGCCCAGCGGTTCGCTCGGCCGGTCCTTGACGATGGAGATGTAACCAATCTGCGTCAGATACATGGTGTTGGCTCTGACATCGGCAGACGCGTGTTCATAGCCGAAACGTTCGAACATTGCCGTAAACGCCTCGATGCGTACCCGGTCAGCCTCTTCCAGCATGGGTGTAAGGCTGGTGTCCGCATGTGCCCAGTTGCGCATGGCAAATTCCAGTCGAGAATCGAACAGCTCCGGCAACAGCCACAAATCAAACAGGTTCAGGATTGCTTCGGTAATGGTCTCCGCATAGTCCTCGGTTCGCTTGACCAGATTGCCGGTGTTTTTCGTTTGCCACAGGGTGATCAAGGCGTCGAGCAGGTCGTTCCGGTCTGAAAAATGACCATAGAAACTGGTGCGAGACAGGCCGAGCCTGTCCGCAAGCGGCATCACCTTGACGGCATCAATGCCATGTTCGATCAGCGCCTGGTAGGCAGCTTCGATCCAGACCTCGCGTGTGCCTCGCCAGCCGGATGTTTTTTCGATCAATAGGTCGCTCATCGGCTTGCGATAACAAAGCTCAAGACGTTCAACAATCAAAATTGACACCAATGTCGACAAAACCGACACGTATGTCGCTTTCGAGACTTTTCAAAAGCGTTCAGCGGGATTTAGTCTTGGCAAACCTGAGTGAATTCGCGATGCGATGGCGCGCCTGGAGAGGGAAGAGATGTCGAAAGATCCGTTGTTACAGCCCTATCAGCTGAAGCATTTGACGCTGAAAAACCGGATCATGATCACATCGCACGAGCCTGCCTATCCCGAAGATGGCATGCCCAAGGATCGGTATAGGGCCTATCACGAGGTCCGGGCAAAGGCCGGTGTCGCGCTCACCATGACGGCAGGTTCCGCGGCGGTGGCGCGTAACTCTCCTCCCGTCTTCAATAACATCCTCGCCTACAAGGACGAGGTGGTGCCGTGGATCAAGAAGATGACGGACGCCTGTCACGAGCACGACTGTGCCGTGATGATCCAGCTGACCCATCTTGGCCGGCGTACGCACTGGAACAAGGGTGACTGGTTGCCTGCTGTTTCCGCCAGCCATCAACGCGAACCGGCGCACCGGGCCTTTCCCAAGCAGGTGGAAGACTGGGACATCACCCGCATCATCTCCGACTTCGCCGATGCCGCGGAGCGTATGAAGGCAGGTGGGATGGACGGCATCGAACTGGAGGCTTACGGCCACCTGCTGGACCAGTTCTGGTCGCCGATCACGAACACGCTGGATGGCCCCTATGGAGGGTCTCTCGAGAACCGTATGCGTCTTTCACTTGAGGTGATCGAGGCCATTCGGAAAAGGGTTGGTGACGACTTTATCCTGGGCATCCGTTTTACGGCGGACGAAACTCTGGAAGGCGGGATCACAGAGGACGAAGGGCTGGAAATTGCCCGGCGGCTGAAGGCAACCGGACATATCGATTTCCTGAATGTCATTCGCGGACATATCGAGACCGATGCGGGATTGACCGACGTGATTCCGGTTCAGGGGATGCGCAATGCTCCGCATCTGGATTTCGCCGGCCGCATCAAGAAGGAAATCGGCATGCCGACCTTCCATGCGTCCAAGATCCCCGATGTTGCAACGGCCCGACATGCCATCGCTGAAGGCCTGTTGGATATGGTTGGCATGACACGGGCTCATATGGCCGACCCGATGGTCGTCAGGAAAATTGCCGAGAAGCGGGAAGGGGACATTCGCCCCTGTGTGGGCGCTACCTACTGCCTCGACCGGATCTATCAGGCAGGTGATGCGCTTTGCATTCATAACCCGGCAACTGGCCGGGAACTGACCATGCCTCATGAGATCCCGCCTGCGGAGACAAAAAAGAAGGTGGTTGTCGTTGGGGCTGGTCCAGCTGGCATGGAAGCTGCGCGCGTCGCGAGTGAGCGGGGGCACGATGTAACCGTGCTGGAGGCAGCTCCCCACGCCGGTGGTCAGATCCGGTTGACCGCGCAGTCCGAGCGCCGGCGTGAAATGATCTCGATTATTGACTGGCGCATGGACCAGTGCCTGGCAAAGGATGTGAAGTTCCGCTTCAACACTTTTGCTGAAGCAGATGATATCAAGGAAGAAAACCCGGATGTTGTTATCATCGCAACAGGTGGCTTGCCGCACACGGACGTCCTGAGCGAAGGCAATGATCTTGTTGTCTCCTCGTGGGATATCATCGCCGGCGACGTCAAGCCTGGCAAACGCGTTCTCGTCTACGACGATGCCGGCGATCACCCCGCACTTCAGGCAGCCGAGGTCATTGCAAAGTCGGGTGCACATGTGGAGATCATGACGCCGGACAGATCCTTCGCGCCCGATGTGATGGCCATGAACCTGGTGCCATATATGCGGTCTCTGCAGGACAAGGACGTCCGCTTCACCGTGACCTACCGTCTGAAAGCGGCAAAACGCTCCGGAAACATGATCAATGCTGTTGTCGGCACGGACTATTCAAGCCACACCGAAGAACGGGAATTCGACCAGATCGTTGTCAATCACGGAACGATACCGATGGACGAACTCTATTTCGAGCTGAAGCCGCTGTCGAAAAACCTTGGTGCCGTCCAGCAGGACGCCTTGATTTTCGGCCGCCCACAACCGCTTGATGCCAACCCGGAAGGCTCTTTCGCGCTCTATCGCATTGGGGATGCGGTCGCCGCACGAAACACTCACGCGGCGATCTACGATGCGTTACGTTTGGTCAAGGACATTTGATGGGATGCTGCACTGCACGCGTAAATTTTGGGCAGCGTCTTACACGGATAAGCAAATGACGCTTTTGCGCTATGGCGGCATGGGGGTGTGAGCCTAACCTGCCGGGCAAAGAAGGGCCGGGAGACTCGGCCGTAAGGGATGTTCACAATGTTCAGCGATGCAGAAATTCTGTCACTATTGATGAGCCGCCGTTCCGGGTATTCTTTGCCCCAGGCCTTTTACACCGATGCCGATGTCTACCAGGCGGACCTGAAGAATATCTGGCAGAAGGAGTGGATTTTCGCCATTCCGTCAGCCGAATTGCCGAAATCCGGCAACTACGTCACGCTTCAGATCGGCGATTATTCCGTCATCATCGTGCGTGGTGCCGATGGTGTCATTCGCGCCTTCCACAATTCCTGCCGTCACCGGGGCAGCCGCATCTGTGCGGCCGCCAAGGGGTCGGCCCCCAAGCTGGTCTGCCCCTACCACCAGTGGACCTATGAACTCGACGGCAAATTGCTTTGGGCGCGCGAGATGGGGCCGGACTTCAAGCCGGAAGACCACGGCCTGAAAACCTTGCATTGCATCAATGTCTCCGGAATGGTGTTTATCTGCCTCGCGGCGGTTGCTCCGGATATCGCGGAATTTGAAAAGCAGGCGGAACGCTATCTCGGCCCGCACGACCTTTCCAACCTCAAGATTGCCCATCAGTCGACCATCGTCGAGCAAGGCAACTGGAAGCTCGTGCTGGAAAACAACCGCGAGTGCTATCATTGCTCCGGATCGCACCCTTCGCTTTGCCGGACGTTCCCGGAAGATCCCAACCTCGTCGGGAGTGACGATTCCACCACGTCGAGCGTTGGCAAGGCCCATGTTGAACGCTGCGAAAGTGCGGGGCTCCCGTCCAGATACATGATCTCGCCGTCCGAACAGTGGCGTTTCGTGCGCATTCCGTTCCTTGGCGATGCGGTCAGCTATACCATGGACGGCAAGGCTGCTGTTTCCAGGAGGGTCGGATCTGTACCGTTCGACAATGCCGGCACCTGCCTGTTCTTCCACTACCCGAACACCTGGAACCACTTCCTGTCCGATCAGGTGCTGACGTTCCGTGTTCTGCCGATAAGCCCCATGGAATCCGAAGTGACAACCACCTGGCTGGTGCACAAGGATGCTCAGGAAGGCGTCGACTACGACCTCAAGCGTCTGAGTGAAGTGTGGATGCACACAAACGACGAGGACCGTCAGATCGTTGAAGAAAACCAGATTGGCATCAAATCGCCGGCCTATGAACCGGGGCCGTATTCCCCGGTACAGGAAAGCGGCGTCATCCAGTTCGTCGACTGGTATGCCCGAACTCTGGAAAACGGCCTGATGGGTCGTTTCCGTATCGCAGCGGAGTAGACCCATGATCCCGATGCCCGGACGCGATACGCCAGTCTGGTCCGACACTGAAGTTCTGGAATGCGTCAACGTTCTGCCGGAAACGCCAGGGGTGAAGACTTTCACCTTCCGTCCGCCCTCGGGTGCAACCTTCCTCTATCGGGCTGGTCAGTTCATCACGCTTGACCTGCCGGTGCCTGGCGGAAACATCCAGCGGACCTATACGATTTCCTCTTCGCCTGTGAGCAACGCCTACATATCGGTGACGGTAAAGGCTCAGAAGGACAGCATCGGCACGAAGTGGATGCTGGAAAACCTCAAGCCCGGTATGCGCATCAAGGCTTATGGTCCAGCCGGTCTGTTCCATCTGCCGCGCAATCCGGACAGCAAGTATCTGTTCATCTCCGCCGGTACCGGTGTCACGCCCATGATGTCCATGGCGACGACGTTGTTCGAGCGCGGCGAGGACCCGGATGTCTGTTTTATCCAGTGTGCAAATCGGCCCGTCGATCTGATTTTCCGCAAGCGGCTTGAATATATGGCAAGCCGCGTCAACGGCCTTCAACTGCATTTCGTCGTCTCCGACAGCGATCCCTATGATGTCTGGACCGGATACCGCGGACACTTCAACCAGTTGATGCTGGGCCTGATGTGCAACGACTATCTGGAACGCGAGGTCTATTGCTGCGGCCCGGAAAGCTTCATGGAATCCGTGCGCGAAATCCTGAATTCGCTCGGCTTCAACATGGAAAACTATTTCCAGGAGAGTTTCCAGGCACCGGCAGAAACCAAGGAGGAACTCACCGAGTTTGATGACGTCGTGCCTCAGGACGACGTTAAGGCCCAGATCGTTTTCGCCAACTCCAAGGTGTCTACCTGGTGTTCGGAAACCGATACGGTGCTGGCGGTTGCCAAGGATGCTGGGCTCAATATCCCCTCAGGTTGCACGTTCGGTGTCTGCGGCACCTGCAAGGTGAAGAAGCTTTCCGGGGATGTTCATATGGTCCACTCCGGTGGCATCAGCGAAGAGGATATCGAGGCCGGTTACATTCTGGCGTGCTGCTCAAATCCGATCGGAACCGTCGAGGTCGACATCTGACGCAGTGGTAGCCGAGGAAATATTCAAAAATTGCGATGTATCAATGGCGCGGGCATGAAGAGCAGAGTATTCTGCTCTTCATATTCGGGAGGACGTCGCATGTTTGATCATTTCAGGAAGCCACTTCAGGTGGCAATCGCCTTTGCCGGTATCGCAGCTTTCGGCACGATGGCCGCCAGTGCCCAGTCCATGCCAGAGGGTGTTACCGCCTATCAGGTTTCGGCAGCCTTTGACGACGTGCGTTTCGATGTTGAAAATGCCATCGTCAACCACGGCCTGGTCATCGATTATGTCTCACACATCGGCGACATGCTGGATCGAACTTCGGAAGATGTCGGCGGCAAAAAGCAGATCTTCGTCAAAGCCGAGTCCATGCTGTTCTGCTCTGCCAATCTGTCCCGCAAGGTGATGGAAGCCAATGCTGCCAACATCGCCTATTGTCCCTATTCGGTGTTCGTTTTCGAGACCCCGGATCAACCCGGTACGGTAACGGTCGGATACCGTCACCTGGGCGAGACAGGCTCGGAAGCCTCGAAGGCTGCCATCAAGGAAGTGAATGCCTTGCTGGATGCCATCGCAAAGGAAGCGACTGGTCAGTAGAGAGTGCGGTGAAGGACGTCGCCGGCGGCAACTGGCTAGACGTCCTGAACCTTGTTCAGTCGGATCAGAACCTTTTCGGATGAAAGCTCGCGCTCGGCTGCGTTGCCGACCTTGCGTGCCGTCCGGTTTTCGGAAGATGCCAAATCCTTCGCAAGTTCGAGAGCTGCGCCGTGCAAGGGCAACGAGCGCTTGCCGATCTGGCGAAGGGACCAGTGCACGGCTTTCCAGACAAAATTTCTCTCGTCGGTGGCTGCGGCGCGGATCAGTGGCAGGTAGCCCAGAAATTCGCTGTCGGGTGAAGTCTTTGCGTGAACGGCGCGCCAGGCAATCAACGCAAAGGCAGCACGGCGGACAAATTCCAGTTCGTCGGCGGCCAGTGCGGGAACGAGTTCGTTTGACCCGGCCCGGCGGGCGAGGACGTTCGTGAGCTGATCGCAAAGATCCCAGGAGCCGATGTCGTTCAGCCACTCAAGGGCAAGCTCTGTTGCCAGGTGTTTGGGCGGTGTCAGGAGGATGGCAAGCAGGCGGGCCTCGTGAAAGCCGCTGGCCCAAAGCTCTCGCGCTAGGTCCGGGCAGGGGCCAATCGACCGGGCCAGCGGGCGAAGCACCGAGAGCGGGACGCCAAAGGCCTTGTCGGTTGCGATGCCGAACCGCGCCATTCCGGCACGGTTCGTTTCTGTTCCCGCTTCGCGCAGATCGTTCAAGACGCTTTCGAGCGTGAAGCTGTTGTCCGGGGAACGGGGCATGGGTCGCGCCCGTTTATGACTTTTCGGCGTTTTCCAGACGGGCAATCAGGCTGGAGGTATCCCAGCGCTTGCCGCCCATGGCCTGAATCTCGGCATAGAACTGGTCGACGAGCGCCGTGACAGGCAGACGGGCACCGGTTTCATTGGCAGTCTTCAGGCAGATACCCAGATCCTTGCGCATCCAGTCGACCGCAAAGCCATAGTCGAACTTGCCCTCATTCATGGTCTCCCAACGGTTTTCCATCTGCCAGGACTGGGCAGCGCCGCCCTTGATCGCGGAGATAACCTTGGCAACGTCGAGATCAGCTTTCTTGGCGAAGTGAATGGCTTCGGAAAGGCCCTGTACCAATCCGGCGATGCAGATCTGGTTGACCATCTTGGTCAGTTGCCCTGCGCCGCTTTCGCCCATCAGACCGGCGAACTTGGCGAAACATTCGATGATCGGCTTGGCCTTGTCGAAAGCGTCCTGGTCACCACCGCACATCACGGTCAGAGCACCGTTTTCAGCGCCCGCCTGTCCGCCGGAAACCGGAGCGTCGATGAACCCGCAGCCCTTTTCCCCTGCTGCAGCATAGAGCTCGCGGGCAACTTCAGCGGAAGCGGTGGTGTTGTCGATGAAGATTGCGCCTTTCTTCAATCCATGAAAGGCACCGTCTGCACCGGTCGTGACGGAGCGTAGATCATCGTCATTACCGACGCAGGCAAATACGAAATCGCAGCCTTCGGCCGCTTCCTTTGGCGTTTCGGCAAAGTTTCCGCCAAATTCCGAGGCCCATTTCTCGGCCTTTGCGGTGGTCCGGTTGTAGACCGTGACGTCGTGGCCGCCCTTGGTTTTCAGGTGTCCCGCCATCGGATATCCCATGACGCCCAGACCGATGAATGCAACCTTTGCCATGACGACGCTCCCTTCGCATGCGAAGGCCCGGTACGAGCCGGGCCTTTTGACTGAATTGGTTCATCATGGTTTTAGGCTATTTGCCGCCTGCTGTCAGCTTAGATCCAGTAAGGACCGCGCTGCCAGAGCCGGAAATGGCGTTCCCGCTTGTTCGACTTTGCATCCAGGTGCTGCTGGGTGCGCGGATCGGGACGGGTGTTGCTGGTGAAGCGGGTTGCTTCCAGGAAGCTATGTGCGTAAATACCTAACATGTTCTTACATCCTCTCGCTGCGTTGTGTGAGAGTAATGTGGCCGGTACTGGCGATTCATGCCAGTCAGGAAGATTTTTGAAATGTAAGGAAAAGTTACATATGGACTGGCGCTCGCTTCCATCCCTCAACAGTCTGAGAACCTTTACTGCCGTTGCCGAGACCTGCAGCCTGTCAGCTGCGGGGCGAGAGTTGAACGTCACGCACGCTGCCGTCAGTCAGCAGGTCAAGGCTCTGGAGCAGTTTCTGGGATTGAAACTGATCGTCCGCGAGGGCAGGGGAATTGCGCTGACGCCCGAAGGCAGGCAACTGTTCGAAGGCGTGAGCGAAGGCTTCGAAATCATCCACGCGACCGTCGATGAATTGACACGGGAAGATCTGGTTCGACCGCTCAATATCACCATGACGCCATCCTTCGCCGTAAGCTGGCTCATGCCGAGAATTAGCGACTTCAGGCACAAGAATCCGGACGTTGAACTGATGCTCAATCCGACGGCTGAAGTGGTGGAACTCAAACCCGGTGGTGTTGATCTTGCCATTCGCTTCGGCAGGGGCAACTGGACGGGCTTTGAGTCGGAACTGTTCATCCCGACGAATTTTGCGATTATCGGGGCGAATTGCCTGATCGGCGACAAGAAGATCGAAAGCCCCGAAGATCTTCTGGAATTTCCGTGGCTTCAGGAATATGGCACCAATGAACTGACCATCTGGCTGGAGCGCCAGGGTGTCGTTCCCAAGGGCAAGCTGAACATCACGCACTTGCCGGGCTACATGGTGCTGGAAGGGTTGCGGCGCGGCGACGGCATTTCGGCCACCGCCAAGACCTTTGTCGAACCGGAGATCGAGGCCGGCAACCTCAGGGTCCTGTTCGAAGACGGCGTTTATCCCGGAACCGGGTACCATTTGGTGACCCGCCCGGGCGTCAAACGTCCGCCGCTCAAGGCCTTCATGAGCTGGCTGCGCAGCATGCGGGCCGAGCAGCTTACCGATTAAAGCCGGTCAGGTCGCAGCGAGAGCCTGTTCCATGTCTGCAATCAGATCGTGGCAATGCTCGATCCCGATGGACAGGCGCAGCAGGTTTTCCGGAATACCGGAGCCTTCGCCTTCGATGGTGTAGCGATGTTCGACAAGGCTTTCGGTGCCGCCAAGGGACGTCGCGCGCTGGAATAGGGCGAGCGTCCCTGTGACCTTCAATGCTTCCGTCTTGTCCCCCTTGACCAAAATGGACATCAGTGAGCCGAAGCCGCCTGTCATCTGGCTCTTTGCAAGCTCGTGGTGAGGGTGGCTTTCGACGCCGGGATAAAGCACGGCTTCCACCTTCGGGTGCTTTTCGAAATGCTCCGCAAAGGCCTGCGCAGTCTGGTTCATCCGCTCAACGCGCAATCCAAGCGTTCTCATGCCCCGCAGCAAGAGCCACGTTTCGAAGGACCCGAGGACGGCGCCTGCCAGTTTGCGTTCCTCGGTGAGAAAGGCCCAGGCCTCGCTGCCGGCATCATTGGTTGTCACTACACCACCCAGCAGATCGGAATGGCCGTTAAGGGCCTTGGTTGCCGAATGCATCACGAGATCGGCGCCAAGCGACAAGGGCTTGAGAATAAGCGGGGTCGCCGCTGTTGCATCGACCGCAAGCAGGGCGTCAACCTCTTTACACTGGCTGGCAATGCTCTTGATGTCGGCGACTTTCAGGAACGGGTTGCTGGGCACTTCCAGCCAGACCAGGTCCGGGCGTGTCACGGCCATTTCGTCTTGAAAGGCCTGAAGATCACTGGCATCGGATTCCACCAGCGCGATCTTGTTCCGTGCGCACAGTTTGCGCAGGAACAGGGTGGTGCCCCAATAGATGCCGGACTGTACAAGGAGCGTACCGCCCGGCTTGACGATGCGGGCGACGGCGGCAACAGCAGCCATGCCGGAGGCGAACAGGCGGCTATCCTCGCCGCCTTCAAGCGCGGCAATCAGTTTTTCGGTCTTCTTGTAAAGGGCATTGTCGTCACGGCTGTAGATATGACCCGGATTGACCAGCTCATAGGTTTCGTCCCGCACGAAAGTTGTCGCCGTCTGGAGCGGCGGCACGACGGCACCCGTTGCCGCATCAAAACCGCCGCCGCCATGGGCAAGCAGGCTGTCAAAGTGAAGGCCATGGGCGATAGAGGGTGTTTTCGGCATGGGAGGGCTCCGTGATTGGGTGCCTTTCCGGGTTATCGCGCTCTGGTAGAATAATCAAATGAAAACAAGTGGTTTGAAACTGCAGATGCAGGTCTGAAACGCCGCGTTAAGCCGGGAGGTTGCCGCCTCGCAAACGGGCCGAGCTCAAAACGCTCGGTCCGTGTGCGATGAGTATGTCGTTCAAGCTCAGCGGATCAGGTGCCGCGTCAGACGCGTTTCGATCTTGTCCCAAAGTCGGCGCAGCATCTCCACCAGAAAGAGGTAGATAACCGCTGCCCAGATATAGGCCTGGAAATCATATGATCTCGAGTAAGCCCGTCTCGTTTCTCCAAAGAGGTCAAACACCGTCACGATAGCCGCAATGGCAGAGCCCTTCAGCATGAGGATGATCTCATTGCCATAAGGACGCAGGGCAACAATCAGGGCCTGAGGCAGGATGATCTTGTAGAAGGTAATCTTCTTGCTGAGGCCCAGGGCAGCGGCCCCCTCCCATTGACCTTTCGACACATTTTGAATGGCGCCGCGCAGGATCTCGGCCTGGTATGCAGAGGTGTTCAATGAAAACGCGAAGATCACGCAGAACCAGGCTTCCCTGAACATGCCCCATAGGCCAATTGCTTCCAGCTGCGGCTGGAAGGTTCCCGCGCCATAGTAGACAAGGAAGGTCTGCGCCAGAAGCGGTGTGCCGCGGAAGAAGTAGACGAAGCAATACGCGGGCTTGGATATGAACCACCATTTCGAAGCTCTGGCGGCCGCGATAGGGATGCTCAACAGGGCGCCAATCAGCAGGGACAGGCCGACGATTTGAAGGGTGACAAAAAAACCGCTGAGATACTCTGGCCAATATTTCAGTACGAACGGGCTGGCGATGTTTATCGCCAGATAGTAGAGCAGCCAGGCGCCCGAAACGATCCAGAGGGCCATCAGGACATGGCCGAGTATTCTTGTCTTGGTCCAGCGGCGAGCGGGCGCTGGCGGGCGGCTCATGCCGGTGGTCGGGTTTGCGGAGATCATCGCGTCGCTTCTCCCCGTTTGCTCCAGCGCTCGATGCGCACCAGCCCGGTAGACGAAATCATCGCCAGCACAAGGTAGATCAGGCAGGCGACACCAAAGAACATGAAGGGTTCCTTGGTTATGCGCGCCGCGATCCCGGACTGTCGCATCACGTCCGACAAACCAACCACGGAAACAAGGGACGTGTCCTTGAGCAGAACGAGCCAGCTATTTCCCAGTGCTGGCAGAGCAAGGCGGATCAACTGCGGTAGAACCACCAGGCGAAGCGTTTTGCCCCTGGAAAGACCTAGCGCATATCCACCTTCGTATTGTCCTTCCGGGATGCCGCGAAAGGCGGAGAGAAAGGCCTCGGAGGCGTAGGACGAAAAGACAAAGGAGAGGGCGATGACACCGGCCACGAAGGAATTGACTTCGAAATAAAAGTCGAAGCCGGCCATCTTCAGCAAGGCCTGCACCGCGATCTGAAGGCCGAAATAGACCAGGAACAATGTCAGCAGTTCCGGCAAGCCGCGGAAAAGGGTCGTGTAGAGGTTGGCCGCCAATCGCAGGCTGGGTTCCGATGACTTTTTTGCAAGTGCAATCAGAAATCCCAGAAACAATCCGAACGGCAAGGTTACGATCGCCAGGCAAACGGTCACGACCACGCCCCAGGCAATCTCGTCTCCCCAGCCCTCGGGTCCGAAGGAGAGTAGCGTCAAAGCTTTGTCCATAAGCCGGCGCTTCTTTCTGTTTGTTGTTGTTATTCCGGCCGCCCCTACGGCCTTACTGCGGGATTTTTCCCTGCAGGCGGTGCGGCACGCTCAGCGCCGCACCGATTTTCCGTCAACAGAAGGCTAATCAGCCGCCGTAAACGTCGAACGTGAAGTACTTGTCGTTGATTTCCTTGTACTTGCCGTTCGCCAGGATGCCTTCGATGGCCTTGTTGAACATTTCCTTCAACTCGCCATCATCCTTGCGGATTGCGATGCCGGCGCCTTCGCCGTTGATCACAGGGTCCGGCGTCAGGGTGCCAAGCAGCTTGCAGCAAGCGCCGTCTTCAGTGGCCAGCCAATCGGACAGGACCACAACGTCGTCGATCACTGCGTCAATGCGGCCGCTGGCAACATCGAGCTTGTACTCATCCGGCGTCGGATAAAGTTTCAGGTCCGCGGACGGCAGTTTTTCTTCCGCATAGTTAGAATGGGTGGTGGAGGACTGTGCACCAAGCGTTACACCCTTGAGGTCTTCGTCCGACGTACCGGTCAGAGTGGAATCCTTCGGCACGGCAATTGCCGGCGGAGTGTTGTAATATTTGTTGGTGAAGTCGACCTTTTGCTTACGCTCGTCGGTGATCGACATGGAGGCGATGACGGCGTCGAATTTGCCTGCCTGCAGAGCCGGGATCATGCCGTCCCAATCCTGAGTGACGAATTCGCATTCGACTTTCATTTCTTCGCAGAGTGCCTTGGCAATATCGACGTCGAAGCCAACCAGCTGGCCATCTGCAGTCAGGGAGTTGAATGGAGGATAAGCGCCCTCGGTGCCGATACGCACCTTCGTCCAGTCTTTCGCCTCGGCGCCACTCACGGCCGCCAATACTGCTACTGCTGCAGCAGCCATACGCAAAACACGCATATTTTGTTCCCCTAAAATTATCTTCGCGGCGCAAGCGGGTTCTTCCCACCTTCTTGCCCGAACGCACTATTCCATACACTTCGGGCCAAATTTCAAGCAGACAGGCGAAAAAAACAGAGCGCGATTTGGCCGAATTCTCAGTTTTTTCGGCGTGTCGTTGGGGAAGAGGCAGGCCGTTGTGGAAACTTGGCGGGTGCGCCAGGCCGTCGTCGCGGCTTCAGAAGGCGCGCAACGGGTTCGAATGCCTGGCACAGGATGGGCATCAGGCTTTCGAGTCGGCTGTCGCGTTGGCGGCTTCAGCTTCCTGAGAGGCGTCATGGACCTCGAGAATGGACTGCAAGGTGATGACTGGACGGGACAGCACGTCACCCGCTTTTGCACCTCGGTAAGGTGTTGGCGATACAATCGGCTGCTTGGTCAATTCGGCAATCTTCTCTTCGTGGATAGCCCGATTCCTGGGGGACAGATTGTCCAGGCTGAGTTCGGTCAATCCGTGTTCTTCCAGGTACTCGTGCCGAATTCTTTGCTCTTCGGGAAGTTCCCTCCAGTCCTGATATTGTTCGGCCAGAAAAGTCCGGAACTGCAGGAAGCGGTTTTCTGTCTCGCTCGGTTGCGTTTGTTGCGTTCGGGTGGTTTGCGGTAACGCGGCGGGGACGGGCGGAAGGGCAGACGACATCGGGTCCTCATTCTGGTAGCGGCTATCTCCATAAATACAAGCAATAAGTGTGCCGGAAAGGGACATTCCAAACCCTTATGAATTTCATGAACTTATTGAATTTGAAGCCTGAAGCCGATGCTCTTAGGAAAAGTTTACCCGGCGGCGCATGGAGATTTCTGCCGGGTATCGGAAAAGGGCGTTGATATGTCGGATTATGAACTCTTCATTGGAAACAAGAACTATTCTTCCTGGTCGTTAAGGCCGTGGATTGCTCTCAAGCACAAGGACATTCCGTTTCGGGAAACACTGGTTCCTTTTGATTTTGAAAATGGCAATCCGGAATTCGCATCATTCTCGCCGACAGGAAAAGTTCCCGTGCTCAAGGATGGCAATCTGACGGTCTGGGACAGTCTTGCGATCCTGGAGTATCTGGCCGACAGCTTTCCGGACAAGGGCCTGTGGCCGCAGAACAAGGCAGAGCGCGCCTGGGCCCGCTCTATCTCTGCGGAGATGCATTCCGGTTTTTCGGGTCTTCGCGGCGAATGCTCGATGAACATGCAGCGCCCTGCGGCGCCGAAGACTGTCAGTGAAGCTGTGAAAAACGATGTCGCGCGGATCGTGACCATCTGGAAAGAATGTCTGGAAGCGTCCGGCGGCCCGTTCCTGTTCGGCGACTTCACGATTGCCGACGCCATGTATGCGCCTGTCGTCAGCAGGTTCGAAACTTACCAGCTTTCCAGCGATCCTGTGGTCCGCAAATACAGTGAGGCTATGACGGCAACACCGGCCTGGAAGGCTTGGGAAGAGGACGCGCTCAAGGAAACCTGGGTAGTCGATACCGAGTGAGACATGACGGCCCGGCAATCACAGCCGGGCCGTTTGCTATCGCACCACCGCGCTTCCGGTCTCGGCAGTGTCTTCAGGCCGCTGTCCTCCGAGGCCTTTCGGCGCGCGGAGATCAGTGTGCAGGAAAGCACCTTCCTCTTCGAAGAAGCTGAACAGGCTGTCGACAAAACGGCGGACCTTCAGCGGAATGAACCGGTTGGAAGGATAGACCGCATGCACAGGGTGGGGTGGATATTGCCATTGTGGCAGCACGACCTCCAACTCACCTGTGCGCAGGAGAGGCTCGATAAGCCACCGGTTGGCAATCGCGATGCCGAGACCAGCAAGCGCTGCCCGGCGCAGGGTGGAGGAGTTGTTGATCTGCATCGTCGGTGTGATCGTGATCGAGAGCTGTTCGCCGACCGGACTGATGAAAGGAACACGGTTGCCGGTCATGATGTTCTTGTAGAGAAGATAGTCGTGGTCCGGCAGCTCCTTGGGATGCGTGGGACGTCCATGCTTGTCGAGATAGTCCGGCGATGCGACCAGGCACCGCTGCGCCAGCCCGAGCCGTCGAACGATTAGGCGGTCGTCTTCGATGTCACCCATGCGGATCGCCACATCGAGGCGTTGTTGAATCACATCCACAAACTGGTCTGACAGCGACACATCCAGCAAGATGCCAGGGTGATCGAGCTTGAAGCGGATCAGGAAGTCCGAAAGCACCGTTTCGGTAAACCCGAGCGGTAGCCCCACGGCCAGCGGGCCGGACATTTGCGCTTCCTCGCTCTGCACCGACCGGTCGGCCTCGGCGAGACGTTCCAGAATATCACGCGCATAGGCGTAGTAGCGTTCGCCAGCCTCGGTCAGGCTGAGTTGTCGCGTTGTGCGGTTGAGCAGTCTGATGCCGAGGTCGTCTTCAAGTGCGCGGACTTGCTGGCTGACAGCGGGTTGGGAAATGCCAAGGTATTTCGCGGCCGCTGAAAAACTGCCGAGATTGACGGCCTGCACGAAGCCGGAAAGAGAGGAAAGCTTGTCCAAATCGGCCTCGTGTCTTTTGAGAGAAAACCTGAGCGCTCTCATACATAAGCACGGATTATGAGTAATATAAGATATTAGGTGCTTCAAAATTGAAGCGAATGAAACACCTTTAAGGCTGCCGAACCGATCCCAAAGGTTCGAGCGTGATCGTTTTCCATCAGGTCGAGCCGGGAGGCCCCATATGACCAGTTCTCAGATTTCAGTTTCCAGACGAACGCTACTCGGTGCGGCAGCCGGGGCAGGGGCGGTTGCTGCTGTGGGCGGAGTTTCATTCGTTTCTTCACCCGCACAAGCCGCCGCTGCCAAGGCGGGCAAACCCATGGCCGGTGCGCTTCGCTACAAGGTTGGCGACCTCGAAATCACCGCCTTGCTCGATGGGTACCTTGATGTGACGCCGGAACTGGTTATCGGCTATGAAGCCGAAGAAGGCCAGCGCCTCAGGGACACAGCAATGATCGAAGGCGAGGCGCTTCGCATTCCCGTCAACGCCTACCTCGTCAATACCGGTGACCGGTTGATTCTTGTAGATTCCGGTACTTCTGATGCTCTCGGTCCGACAATGGGACGCTTGCCTGATGCCCTGGCTGCAGCAGGTGTAACGCCTGATCAGGTCGACGCAATCCTGATTACCCATATGCATCCGGATCACCTTTTTGGTGTTGTCGATGGTGACGGCAACAAGGTGTTCAAGAATGCGGAATTGATCTTGCCGGAAGTCGATAACGCCTTCTGGTTCGATGATGCCGCCATGAACAGCGCTCCCGAACAATTCAAACCGTTCTTCGTGGGTGCGCGCAGGGCTGCCGACGCCTACAAGGGCAGTCAAACACTGATTTCCGGTGACAAGGAAGTCCTGCCCAGTATCCGCCCGATGCCTCTGCCGGGTCATACCCCGGGGCACACCGGCTACCTGTTTGACAGCAACGGTGAAACCCTCGTGATCGCGGCTGACATTGTTCATATGGCCGCCTATCAGTTCAGCCGGCCGGACTGGGGTATCGGGTTTGACATCGATCCGGCGCAGGCCGTCTCGACGCGCAAGAAGTTCCTGGATCAAGCCTCGGCCGACAAGCTGTTCTTTGCAGGCGCTCACATTCCCTTTCCGGGCATGGGCCGCGTTGCCAAGGACGGTGAGGGGTATCGCTTTGTCGCTGCCAACTGGCCTTACGCCTACTGAGGAAATTGGGCTTGCAGACCCGGAGAAAGCGCCGGGTCAGCGCAATCCGAAACCGGAAAAGGGCAGGAATGAGACTATGTCTCCCTTCCGGATCGAGGTGACGTCTTCGGGAATCTCGACAAGACCGTCCGCTTCGCGCAGGCCCGTGATCAGACCGGATCCGTCGCGCTGGAATTTATGCGCGGCCATTGACCCGTCGGGGCGCGGCTGCAGGAAAGCGCGGTAGAATTCGCGTCGGTCCGGCTTTTTCTTGGGAACGTCAAACGCCGCCGGAACCTCAAAGGCCTGAGGTTCCAGAAACGCACCTCCGCCAAGGAGGCTGAAGACCGGCCGCGCGTATAGCAGAAAACAGACCATTGCAGCGACCGGGTTGCCGGGCAATCCGAGGACGACGCACGATCCGATATTCCCAAACATCATCGGGCGGCCCGGTTTGATCGCAAGCTGCCACATGTGGCGGGTGCCGATCTTGTCCAGAACCGCGAGCATGTGATCTTCCTCACCGCGGCTTGCTCCGCCTGTGGTCAGGATCACGTCATGGATGGCTGCAGCTTTCGCCAGAGTTTCTTCAAGCGTGTCTGCATCGTCTTTCAAAATGCCTAGGTCATCGATCTCCACGGGCAGCGTCGCGCACAGGCCACGCAGGAGAAAGTGATTGGAATCATAAACATCGCCAAGGGTGATGAGATCGCCAGGCCGGCGCAGCTCGTCGCCTGTTGACACAAGGGCAACCCTCAATTTCCGGTAAACGGAGACGTCAGCCAGTCCGGTGGAAGCAATGGCCGCGACATCTTGCGGGCGCAGCCGTTGGCCCGGGCTCAGTAGCGTTGTTCCCTCTGCCACATCCTCACCCGCCTTGCGGCAGTTCGCGCCCGTCTTCAGCCCCTGCGGTACGATCACGAAGTCCTGGCCGTCCTGCTGGTGGGGTTCGCAATCTTCCTGCATGGCGACGGTGTCAGCCCCTGGTGGCATCACCGCACCAGTGAAGATCCGGGCCGCCGCCCATGGGCCGAGGTCGGCATTGCTGGCATGGCCGGCTGCGATCCTCTGCTCCAGGCGGAAAAAACCGCCGGCTTCCTCGAAATCGGAATTGCGGAAGGCATAGCCGTCGACGGCCGAATTGTCTGCCAGCGGTATGTTGCGGGGTGCTGTCACCGCAGCGGCCAGGATGCGCTCGCCAGCATCTTCCAGGCGTACGGTTTCGGTCTCGGCGATGCTCTGCAGCCGTTCTTTCAGGATGGACAGTGCCTCGTCGTGGCGCAAACGGTCCTTGTCGTGCAGGAAACAGTCGTCCAGGAGTGGTTTGCCGGTCATGATGACGACCTCTTCAGACCGAGATGGGTTTCGATGAAATCCGCCATGGCGCCTATGTCGTCCAGATGAAACACCGGCAAGACCTCATCCGGCAAAGCGTGATCCGTCGCGATGGCCAGAATGTTTGGGTCGGAGACAGTCAGCGGCCCCCGCTCACTCGCTTCGGTTCTGCGCGCCTCGATTTTCGGATGGGGTTCCTTCTTGTATCCTTCGATCAGGATCAGGTCGCAAGGCGCAAGGCGCTCCAGAACATCTTCCAGCGGCGGTTCGTCTTCCTGTTTCAGTTCATGCATCAACGCCCAACGGCGCCCGGAGACAAGCGCAACCTCCACCGCGCCGGCCTCACGGTGCCGGAAACTGTCCGTGCCGGGCTTGTCGACGTCGAAACCATGATGGGCGTGCTTGACGGTGGAGACCTTGAGCCCACGAGCTGTGAACTCGGCCACAAGACTGGCTACAAGTTGGGTCTTGCCGGAGTTCTTCCAGCCGGTAATGCCGAATACGGGTGTGGTGGTCATCTGGGGGGGGAACTCAGCGCGTCCCTGACGGTCGCCAGATCGTCAGGTTTGTTTGCATTGAAGAAGGGGTCCAATCCGCTGACAGGGTCCGCGTCGAAGGCGACTTCGACGCTGTCGTAACAGTCGACAAAGGCAAGCACCTTGCCGGTCTTGCCGGAGCGCAGCCAGTCTTCAAGATCCGCCTTCAGGCTGACAGGCCAAAGTCCGAACACCGGATGCAGCTTGTCCGCAGAAGAGGCCAGCGCGATCACCGGTCTGTCGCCTGGAACGGCAGCGCAGAAGCGGGCGACAAGGCTGGTCGGAAAAAAGGGGGTGTCCCCGGCGACGGAAATAACGTGAGTGACGTCTGGCCTTTTGGTTTGTGCGTAAGTCATTCCGGCCAGAACGCCGGCAAGAGGTCCGGCAAAGTCGCCGACGGGGTCGGCGGCAACGGGCAGATTGAAGCGCGCAAACCGGTCCGGATCGCCATTGGCGTTCAGGATGATGTCGTTCAGTTGAGGTTTCAGCCGGGCAAGGATCAGATCCAGCATGGACTTGCCGCCCAGATCCATCAGGCTCTTGTCGCCGCCACCCATCCTGCGGGACTGTCCACCGGCGAGGATACAGCCGAGCACTTTGTTGCTTTCCAGCGGCTTTGCGTGTCTCGTCATGCTGCCGGCATGCTCCCTTTTCTGCGGGCGGTCTCAGGCTCGTCTTCAACATCGCCTGCCGACATGTCGAACACGATCCTATCGTGACCGGACAGAGCCACGAACCGCTTTCCGCGCGCGCGCCCGATCAGGGTCAGGCCGGCCTGGCGCGCAAGCTCTACACCCCAGGCGGTAAAGCCCGAACGTGAGACGAGGATCGGAATGCCCATCATGACGGTCTTGATGACCATCTCGGAGGTCAGTCGGCCAGTGGTGTAAAAGATTTTATCGTGCGCGGGGATATCGTTCAGGACCATCCAGCCCGCGATCTTGTCGACTGCATTGTGGCGGCCGACGTCTTCCATGTAGACCAGCGGTCGGTCTTTCTGACACAGAACACAGCCGTGGATCGCCCCGGCCTCAAGATAGAGGGAAGGCGTTGTGTTGATGGATTTCGTAAGCGCATAGAGCCAGGAGGTGTTGAGGCGGGCGTCCTTGGCCAGTTGAACGGTCTCGAACCCGTCCATGACATCGCCGAAGACCGTGCCCTGGGCGCAGCCGGATGTGCGCACCTTCTTTTTCAGCTTTTCCTCGAAGTTGGTCTCACGCTCGGTGCGAACCACGACGACGTCCAGATCATCGTCATGGTCGATGCCGGTGATGACGTCGTCATCGGCAAGCATGTTCTGGTTCTTGAGATAACCGACGGCCAGAAGATCCGGATGATCGCCAATGGTCATCATCGTGACCACTTCCTGAGAATTCAGATAAAGCGTCAGCGGTTTTTCCGTGACAACTCGCGTTTCAACCGGCTGTCCGTCCTGATCGATACCGGTAACGGATGTTGAAAGGCGCGGATCTTCCGGGTCGGGTTGCAACACATATGAGCCTGACACAGGCGAACGACTCCACTTGCTTCGATTGTCCCAACACTATGGGACGCGATTGCCGGGGGGCAAGGTGTTACTTTGCCGTTTTGGTTCGCGAAAGTGTCATGAAAGGCGCCACCTGCACGCAGCGCCCGAAGTGCCCTAGAGGCACCGGATTATCAGACGCCTGAGGTTGGGCCATGAGGGCAATGATCGTGTCGTTCCTGTCAGCTGGAACTTTGGAGGCTTCGCTGATGAAGAAGGCAAAGCCGTCAATGGCGGCAAGCAAGCCGGCTGAAGGCTGGAGCGCCAGCCTGACAAGTGGCGCCTCCAACGGAGCAGGGGCGCGACGTATCAAGACTGTAGGCAAAAGGACCATGGCTCTGCGGCCACGGGCAGTATTTTACGGAACCGGTGATGAGCCGAAGCACTTTGCTGGGCCGGAGCGCCTCAGATCATCAGCATCTCGTTGGTCAGGCGGCCTTCCTGAAGCTCCTGCGCGAAGTGGCCGAACGCCCTGTAGGCTTCTTCCCGCGTTACATCAGCCGGATGGTCAAGCAAGGGGCGCAGCACATCGTGCTCGGAAGCGGCAAGGCCATCGGTCAGATCCCGGAAAAACATCAGCGAATTCGGGAACAACCGGAAATCAGCCGGTTCGTGAATGATGCCCTCGATGGCTTCCAGACGCGGATCGTTCATCACACAATAGACGGTATCAAGCACCGGACCTGTCCGGCCTTCCAGAACCTGAATAATGTGCTGATCGACCAACAGAAGCGCTCCGGTTACACCGGCCTTTCGGTTGATCCGGCGAATGCGCAGCAACGTTTTGTCGATTTCGTCCGGCAGGGCCAGGTGCATCTTGCCCCAGTTGATCTTGCTTCGGTAGCAGGCGCGGTAAAGTTCCATGGCGTATCCATCCTTTTGCCGATGAATCCAGCCTGCGCCTCAATTCCTCACATTTGCTTAAAATTTGAATCAAATAGGAAGAAGATCACACCTTGTTACCGGTGGGTTGCAAAGTCCTCCGCAAATGTGTGCTTGCCGCCTGGTGCACAGAACAAGAAAACTGTGCAAAACAACGTGAGCACTTCTTTGTGTGGAAAAGGAGGTTAGCCCCGTTCTTCAAGCTTGAATTCGAGGCTGGCTTTTACCGCGGGCCACTCCTGGGGAAGAATCGAATAGACCACCGTATCGCGAAGCGCCCCTTTGGGTGAGCGCTGGTGAGACCGCAGTACGCCGTCCAGTTTGGCGCCCAGCCGTGCGATGGCAGCGCGGCTTTGCCGGTGCGTGAAGTGGATTCGAAATTCAACCGCGATGCAGTCCAGCTCCTCAAACGCGTGTGCCAACAGCATGCGCTTGCATTCCGTGTTGAGGCGGGGGGCGCTGGACGGCCTTGCCGGTAGAGGTCAGCACGGCAAAAGGAGGCATTGATCCAGCTTCCTGAAGCGACAACCGTCGGTAAGTTTCAGCTGGAACAGCCTCCGGCTTCGGCACGCGGGTGTGCCAAATCTTCCACAGCTCCCCCTCGGCGGCTCATCAGAACGGGCGCTCTTCACCACTCCATTTGAAGAATTTGCCGGTATCGGCGACGGTGAGGGAACTTGCGATCTTCAGAACTCCCCGCGCAACATCCGCCGGGTCATTGTCGGCCTGCTGACCACCCATATCTGTACGCACCCAGCCCGGATCGATCAGCGCGACGGGAATGCCTTCTGGTTCCAGATCGGTCGCAAGTCCCTGCATCACCTTGTTCACCGCTGCTTTGGAGGCACGGTAGGCGAGGGTGTCCGATTTCCGGTATCCCATCCAGGCCATCTGGCTGGAAATGGTCAGGATCCGGCCAGCCCCTGACTTGCGCAAATGCGGCAGGAAGGCTTGTGAGACTGCCAAAGGCGCAAGGGTGTTGACGGCCAGCGTTTCGGCAAAGCCCTCGAAATCCATGTCCAGAGCGCTTTGACGTTCCGGAGCGATGATGCCTGCATTGTTGATCAGCAGGTCGAGCGGGCTGTCGAGGCTGCTGGCAACAGAACGAACACCGGCATGATCGGTCACATCGAAAACAAGCGGATGAAAACTTTTGCCCAGCCGTTCGGCCGTCGCGTTCGCAGCTTGCTGCGTCCGGACTGAACCATAAACGGTCCAGCCGTTCTCAAGGGCTGCGCGGGCAAGCTCGAAACCGATCCCGCGATTGGCCGCGGTGATGAGGCAGGTTGGCATGACGGGGTCCTGAGGCTTGAAATACTAGGAAGAGAGTTTGCGCAAGGCGGTTCCAAATTACCCAGGCAGTGACCCGGTTCAATGAAAACATTGTCCCCATCGCGGCTGGGTAACAATCTCGGCGTCCAATGGCACTCGGCTTCACCTCCGGTTTGGCAAACACCCAGGGCGACAAACCATTCAGTACTGCGCGGCCATCAACTGTTGAATGGTTGGGCTTGTGTCGGAAAATGACCCCTTCTATGACTCCCCATCAGAGAGCGGAACGCGCCGTGCTTCATTTTGGCAGCTTGCCTGAGTGAGGCGGCGGCCTAGATTTTGCACCGGAAAAATCGGCTACGGGCAGTGGCCGGTGAACGAAACAGGACCGAAGAATGACCGACACCATAAAAAGCGCAGTCATGGAACGATTAAGGCAAATCAAGGGACCGGACCTTGAGGGCGATATTGTTTCATTGGGCCTTGTTTCGGACGTGTTCGTGTCCGATGGCCGTGTTGTCTTCTCCATCACCGTTCCCGCAGAGCGCGCGCAAGAATTAGAGCCTCTGCGTCAGGCTGCCGAAAAGGTGGTCAAGGAAGTTGAAGGGGTGGAAACGGTGATGGTCGCGCTGACAGCCGAACGGGCAGCAGGCAGCACCCGCAACACAGCGCCTCCACCAGCTGCGAAACCCGCTCCGCAGCAGCCTCGGCGCGCGGCTGAGGAACAGGCTCCAGCAAAACCCGGCGTTCCCGGCATCAAGCACATTGTTGCTGTCGCCTCCGGTAAAGGCGGCGTTGGCAAGTCCACGACAACGGCGAACCTTGCTCTTGCAATGGCTGCTCTTGGCAAAAGGGTAGGGGTTCTGGACGCTGATATCTACGGCCCGTCCGTACCGCGGCTTTTCAACGTCTCCGGCCGTCCCGAAGCCTTGTCGGGCAGGATGCTCAAGCCAATGGAAGGTTATGGCATCAAGGTGATGTCCATGGGCTTCATGGTGGAAGAGGATACCCCCATGATCTGGCGCGGGCCAATGGTCATTTCCGCGCTCACCCAGATGCTTCGCGAAGTCGCCTGGGGGGAACTGGACGTTCTGGTGGTCGACATGCCACCGGGCACCGGCGACGCTCAACTGACCATGGCTCAACAGGTGCCTTTGGCCGGCGCGGTGATTGTGTCGACACCGCAGGATCTCGCCCTGATCGATGCCCGCAAGGGGCTCAACATGTTCAAACGTGTCGACGTTCCCGTGCTGGGGATCATCGAGAACATGAGCTTTTTCCTGTGTCCCGACTGCGGCGGCCGCCACGATATATTCGGCCATGGCGGCGCTCGGGCGGAAGCCGATCGGCTGGACGTGCCATTCCTGGGCGAAGTCCCCTTGACCATGAAGATCCGCGAAACCTCGGATGCCGGTACACCTGTTGTTGTTTCCGATCCGGAAGGTGAGGTTGCCGGTATCTACAAGGACATTGCTGGCAAGGTGCTCGCCAGCATCGATCGCGAAAGTGCCGAGCCTGCCCGCGCCGCCCCGAAAATCGTCTTCGACTGAACCGGGAACTTCCCATTCGCCTGCCCAGGAAGACCCGCAGCAGGCCGATAAAACGAAAACAGGCACGGCTTACGCCGAGCCTGTTTTTTTATACCCGTGTCAACGTCGGCAACCACTGCTGAAGATGGTGCGCCAACGCATGAAAAGTTGCCACTTGCGGACACGAACTTTCGCACCCGATACGGATTCGCGGGGGATACAATGCATGAAGCAATTGCTTGAAATTGCTGACTTTTTGCGTCTCCTCGAGGCTATCGACTGTATCAATTGAAGTTTTCACGCCCGGATCACGGAACCAATATACATATTCAAAGTTGAATATTTAGCCCGCAAGGCATGACGATAAAAAGGTTCCTTCCCGGGCATGGTTACAAGCAAATCCCACACTTCCAGCGCCGGTGCGAAACCTTCGCTTGCGGTGCTTATGGCGATTTCATCTGTCAGCCCGCTTGCCATGCAGATCTACCTGCCATCCCTGGCAGGAATGATGCTGGTCTTTTCCGCGACCGCGGGCGAGATTCAGTTATCCATGTCCGCTTTCTTCATTGCGGTTGCCGTATTCCAGCTCTTCTGGGGGCCCCTGTCGGACCAGTTCGGCCGACGGCCGGTCATCATACTCGGCTCGGTGCTTTTCGTTATTGGCACCGTTTTTTGTCTGTTCGCACAAAGTATCGAAGCGCTGATCGCCGCTCGCGTGATTCAGGCTGCGGGCGGCTGCACGGGACTGGTGCTCGGCCGGGCAATCCTCCGCGACCTATATAGTCCCAAGCAAGCGGCCAGCATGATCGGCTATGTCACCATGGGCATGGCGGTGATGCCGACCGTGGGACCGGCAATCGGCGGCTTGCTGGATCATTATTACGGATGGCAGGGAGGCTTCATGCTGCTCCTGGTGTTCGGGGTTGCCACTCTTTGTGCGAGCGTTTTCCTCCTGCCGGAAACCCACACGAACCGCAATCCGGTTGGAGGGCGCCAGATCTTTAAAGCCTATGCAACGTTGTGCCGTGAACCGCTCTACTGGTGCTACACGCTCACCGCTGCTTTCAGTGCGCTCGCCTATTTCGCATACCTTGGGGGCGCACCTTTCATTGCTGCCGATCTTCTGTCCCTGAGCGCCGGCGAAATGGGCTTCTATTTCATGTTCGTTGCACTCGGCTATATCGCCGGCAACTTCATATCCGGCAGGTATTCCGAACGGGTCGGCCTGTTTCCAATGATCCTGTCGGGAACGCTCATCGCGATTGTCTGTGTGGCCGTCATTGCAGGGTTTACCTATTTTGGCGCTCTAAGCGCCCCCAGTCTGTTCCTGCCCATGTTCCTGCTCGGGCTTGGCAATGGCGTTTGCCTGCCAAGCGCCTTGTCTGGCGCGGCAAGCGTTCGGCCGGAACTGACCGGAGCGGCCTCTGGCATGACGGCGTCTTTTCAGGTTTCCATGGGAGCCCTGGCAGGATCAGTCGTTGCCTGGCTGTATGCCAACGGCATACTGGCCGGATCGCCCTGGGGAATGATCCTGGTTATGGGTGTGGGGATCGCCTGCAGCCTGATTGCTGCCCTGAGCATTCGCTACTACACCACGCGCTCCAATCTGGTCGCAGCAGAGTAGCGCCGCTGATCCAACGATCAGCAGCTACGTCGGCTGTTTGCTTTGAAAAAGCTCCGGCGGCTTTACCCGCCGGTGACGCTCATATGCCGGGAAACGGCGGGCTGATTGCGGTTCCGGTCGATCACGAAATCATGCCCCTTGGGCTTGCGGCCAATGGCTTCGTCTATTGCCGCATTCAAGAGGTCGTTGCCTTCCGAGGCACGCAGCGGCGCGCGCAGGTCCGACATGTCCTCCTGACCAAGACACATGTAAAGCTGGCCTGTACAGGTGACGCGCACTCGATTGCAGCTCTCGCAGAAGTTATGTGTCATCGGCGTGATGAAACCAAGACGCCCACCGGTTTCCTCAATCGTCACATACCGCGCAGGACCCCCGGTCTTGTACGGAATGTCTGTCAGCGTGAATTCGTCAGCGAGCCGTGCCCGCACCGTTGACAGCGGCAGATATTGGTCGGTGCGATCACCGTCGATCTCGCCAAGAGGCATCGTCTCAATCAGGGTGAGGTCATGGCCGTGCTCGTGACACCACTTCAACATGGTCACGATCTCGTGCTCGTTGACATCCTTGAGCGCGACCATGTTGATCTTGATCTGCAGACCTGCGGCAGTCGCCGCGCGGATCCCGTCCATCACTTTGCCAAGATCGCCCCAACGTGTAACGGCCTTGAATTTCTGCGGATCGAGCGTATCGATCGACACATTTATCCGGCGTACACCGCAATCGTAGAGCTCCTGCGCATAGCGGGAGAGCTGTGAGCCGTTTGTGGTCAGGGTCAGTTCTTCAAGAGCGCCGCTGTCCAGATGCCGACCAAGGCTGCGGATCAAGCCCATGATATTCTTGCGCACCAGAGGCTCTCCGCCGGTAAGGCGTAGCTTCCGGACACCTTTTTCAATGAAGGCCGTGCACAGGCGGTCGAGCTCTTCCAGGCTCAGCACTTCTCGTTTCGGCAGAAAGGTCATGTCTTCCGCCATGCAATAGACACAGCGAAAGTCGCAACGATCGGTTACGGAGACACGAAGATAGGTGACGGCACGACCGAAGGGATCGATCATCGGAGCTTGCGCGTCCACCTGTCCGATTGCCGCTTGTGCCGGGACCACAATCTTGCCGTCTGTCACGTTTCGCTCTCCCTAGATTTTTCTTATCCAGATCATATGGCGTCGATGCGGACAAGATCAATCGAAACCGGACTGCAGATATCCAGTTTACGGTGTCAGGTAAACTTGTCGGTGTACAGTTGTCAATTCACGAGCAGAAACGCCGCATTACGACTCTGCCTCAAAACGCGAAGCGCCGGAGCTGCTTGGGCGGATGAATGGATGCGCACCGTCTGACGAACGCTGCCGAGACTGTGTCTTGAAAACATAGGAACCAACAAAACCCTTACATCGTTGATCCGTTGGCGCTTTGCGGCGTATCTGACCAGTGGAAAGCGGTAGGAGCAGCATGACAACACTCGTTTGGTTTCGGCAGGATTTGCGCATCAAGGACAATCCAGCTTTGTATGAAGCGGCGCGCAACGGGCAGGTTATTCCGGTTTTTATTCTGGAGCCTGCGGAGCAGACCGGCGAAACACACCCGTTAGGCGGTGCCAGCCGCTGGTGGCTGCATCACAGTCTGAAAGCCTTGAAAGAGGATCTGCCAGGACTGGTCTTGCTCAAGGGCAGTGCAAGACATCTGATTCCCGAGGTTGCGAAGGAAGCTGGCGTTGAGGCCGTCTTCTGGAACAGATGCTACGAGCCGCACGCGATCGAGCGAGACACCGATCTGAAATCGTCGCTGAAAGACGACGGATACGAGGTCAAGAGTTTCAAGGCCTCACTCTTGTACGAACCTTGGGAAATCGAGACGCAGTCCGGTGGCCCCTACAAGGTCTATTCGCCCTTCTGGAAAGCTGCGCGGCAGATCGAGATTGATGATGACTTGCCGGCTCCGGAGAAACTGGAAATTGCCGATTATGACGGCGGTGAGGGCCTGGAGAGCTTTGGCCTTCTACCGAAGAAGCCGAATTGGGCAAAGGGCTGGGAAGACCTTTGGACTCCGGGCGAAAGAGGTGCTTTGGAACGGCTCGCCAGTTTTTTACAGGAAGGCTTGAAGAGCTACGGCAAACTCCGTAACCGCCCGGACCTGCCCAATGTCTCTCGCCTGTCTCCACATCTCCATTTCGGAGAAATCTCGCCACGCCAGATCTGGCATGAAACCCAGGAGGTCATGGACAAGAAGTCGTCGCTCGGTGACGACGGAATGAAATTCCTGTCCGAGATCGCCTGGCGGGAATTTTCTCATAACCTGCTGTACCACTTCCCGAAGCTGCCATCCGAAAACTGGCGCTCCACCTTTGATGAATATCCCTGGAAGGAGCCGGATGGAGAGCTGGAGAAATGGCAGCAAGGTCAAACAGGCTATCCGATTGTTGACGCAGGCATGCGCGAACTTTGGCAAACGGGTTACATGCACAACCGCGTGCGCATGATCGCAGCAAGCTTTCTGATCAAGCATCTGCGTTTGCACTGGCGTCATGGTGAGGCCTGGTTCCGGGACACCCTGGTGGACGCGGACCTGGCGAACAATTCCGCTGGCTGGCAATGGGTCGCGGGGTCCGGTGCGGATGCGGCTCCCTATTTCCGCGTGTTCAATCCGATCACACAAGGCGAAAAGTTTGATCCAGGCGGTGACTATATCCGCAAGTGGGTGCCCGAATTGCGTGACTTGGAAACGCAATATCTCTTTGCGCCGTTCGATGCGCCTGCCGAAGCCTTGGAAAAAGCCGGGATCGATCTTGGCGAAACCTATCCGAAGCCCCTGGTTGACCATGCGAAGGCCCGCGAGGCCGCGCTGGAGGGCTACGAAGCCGTGAAGAAGGCGGGACAAGACGACGCTTGACGATATCGGTTCTGCCGGTATCGTCCGCGCGCAATTCCCGGTGCTGTTGGCCGGGTGGAATCAGAGGATCCGGATATGACCGACCCGACCGCGCCATGGCCGACGGAGCTGCGCGTATCGAAAGACAGAAAAAGCCTGACCGTTGCCTTCAACACGGGTGAACAGCACGAACTGTCTGCCGAATATCTGCGGGTGTGCTCGCCTTCGGCGGAAGTGAAAGGGCACAATCCATCCCAGAAACAAACGGTTCCCGGCAAGCGCAATGTCGAGATCATGAAGATTGAGCCTGTCGGCAATTACGCTGTCCGTATTCATTTCGATGACATGCATAACTCCGGGATTTTCACCTGGACGTATTTCATCGACCTGGGCAGGGACCCTGAAGCCCATTGGGGTGTCTATCTGAAGGAACTGGCAGACAAGGGCCTGAGCCGCGATCGTTGATGGGAGGTATCGCGCGCTGGCTGGTGTCTGAGCGAATCTGCTAGAAAGAAGGCGGCTCGACCCACGCCATCCCCCTCCAACTGGAGCAGCAGCCGAACTGCAGGGTCAATTCATGTTGGCAACCAGGTAATCGTGCGTTCGCATATGGAGGGACTGCGGCTGTTGCACGCGATCTGGAGGTCGCAATATGAAACTCTCCGCACCCGTTTTCCGTCTGAAGCGTGAAGCCCGGGCTCTCGCCCGTAGCAAGACCATCGCGTTGAACCGGGCACTGGACGCAATTGCTGTTCGCGAAGGCTACAGAAGCTGGAGCCATCTCGTATCAGCAACTCGTAACCAGGGCCCTTCGATCAGACTTCTGTCAGCGTTTGAGCCAGGCGATATGGTGATCCTCGGAGCACGGCCCGGTCACGGCAAGACGGTTCTGGGGCTCGAACTGCTTGCTGAAGCGGCAAAGGGCGGACGGTCTTCCGTCTTCTTTTCATCCGAATGTTCTCATCGGGATGTCCGCGCGAAGCTTTCCGACTGCGGATACGCCGATCCTGGAAAGTTGGAAAAGTTGAGCATTGTGCTCTCCGACAGCATTTGTGCCGGAACAATTCAAGAAACGCTGGCAGATCCGGTGCCGGGCACGATAGCCGTAATCGACTATCTTCAGGTCATGGATCAGCACCGCTCGCAACCGCCGCTCGGTGATCAGATCGAAGACATGAGACAATTTGCAAAAAAGCGGCGTGCGACGCTTGTCTTCCTCTCGCAGGTTCATCGAAGCTTTGATCCCCAGAGCAAAGCGCTGCCGGGGTTCGCCGACATCAGGACCACAAACCCAATCGATCTTGCACATTTCGACAAGGGGTGTTTCCTGCATGACGGCAAGATAATCCTGTCTGCGCATTGAGCAAGAAAACCTGACAGGAAGGTTGTTGACCGGTGTCCGGCAGAGGGCCGGTCACCGGTTTCCAGACAGCCTCAGAGGTGGCAGTCGTTGCAAGACCTTTGGCTGATCAAAGCCCGAGTTCGCTGAGCCCTGGATGATCTGCCGGGCGCGGTCCCAGAGGCCAATGCATCTTCCGCTCATTTTCTGATATGGCGAGATCGTTGATGCTTGCAAAGCGGCGATGCATCAGGCCATTCGGTACAAATTCCCAATTCTCGTTGCCATAGGAACGGTACCATTGTCCTGTCGCATCGTGCCACTCATAGGCAAATCGGACAGCAATTCGGTTGCCCGCAAAGGTCCAGAGTTCCTTGATCAAACGGTACTCGTGTTCCCGCTGCCACTTGTTAGTCAGAAATTCCACCACTTGCTGGCGACCGACCGGAAAATCTGACCGGTTCCGCCAGATTGTATCCGGCGTGTAGGCAAGCGAGACCTTTTCCGGGTTTCTGCTGTTCCAGCCGTCTTCGGCGGCGCGCACCTTCTGGCGGGCCGTTTCAAGCGTAAATGGAGGCAGGGGCGGGCGCTGTTCTGTCATCGGGTAAGCTCCAGGGCATAGATTTGAGGAGATGAGGACAGTCCCGCGTGAAGGCGTGCATCCAACGGCTGTGGAGCAGGACGCAGGGCGGAAACGATCAGCAGCGCCCCGGCGACGAATGCACCAAAGAGATAAAAACCACGTGGATATGCAGGTCTTGGTGTGAACATGGGTCTGCCTCACAATTTTAAACAGAATTAGGTGTACCGATCTGTTCAGTTACAATTCGATATATGTACCGATCTGTTCATATTCGCAAGGCTGGAAGCGAGAATTTGAGATCATATATTTGTGAGAACTGCGCGTGGGTAGCAGTAAGGCGCGTGTTTCCGTGCATACCTTGACTGGAGGACGATGAATGCCTATTTACTGATCAGTACAGAAAGGGAATTCATGCGACCTAGCAAACGCGATGAACTGGTGCGAAAGTCGCTGGCTGTCTTTTACAGGGACGGTTTCCACGCGACCGGAATGGACACGCTTGTTGTCGAAACGGGCATATCCAAGACCACGATGTTCAAGCATTTCAGAACCAAGGAAGATCTGATCCTTGCGGTGTTGAGATACCGGGACGAAACCTTCCGGAACTGGTTTTTGCGCAGTCTTGACGAACGCGATCTTCCCCCAAGGCAAAAACTGTTGGCGATATTCGATGTTCTCAGGGAGTGGTTTGAGGAATCCGGTTTCAGGGGATGCATGTTCATCAAGGCATCTTCGGAATTTCAGGACCCCGCCCATCCGGCTCATACCCAGTCGACTGAGCACAAACGATTGCTTTTGTCGGCGTTCAAGAGCCTTGCGGAAAAAGCGGGGGCTGCCCGGCCGGAGCTGCTGGCGCGGCAACTTCTTTTGCTCAAGGAAGGGGCGATCGTCGCAGCACAAATGGGTTTCGATCCAGACCCTGCAGGCGCGGCCAGGGAGGCAGCATCGGCTTTGATCGAGGCTCATATTCCGGACACCTGAACGGCGGCCAAGTACTGGCGAGCCGAGCAGACGGCGAAGCGCTGGCGATGGTCCGATAAGTAAGGTACCCGGCACTTAAAATGAAAAAGCCGGGAGTGACCCGGCTTTTCGTTGTCGCAACCGTTGCAGCGGGATTAGCGCTTGACGATAACTTTCGACCCAACCTTGACGTGGTTGTAAAGGTGGATCACGTCTTCGTTTGCAAGACGGATGCAGCCGGATGAAACGGCAGAACCAATGGTCCACGGCTCGGTCGTGCCGTGAATACGGTACAGGGTAGAGCCGATATACATGGCGCGTGCACCCATCGGGTTGTTCGGACCGCCCGGCATGTAAGCCGGCAGGATGCGGCCCTTTGCACGTTCGCGAGCACGCATCTGCGAGGGCGGAGTCCAGCTCGGCCATTCTGCCTTGCGGGTGATACGGTGCGTACCGGCCCACTGGAAGCCTTCCTTGCCGACGCCAACACCGTATTTCATTGCCTTGCCGCCAGGCAGGACATGATACAGGCGACGCTCGGACGTATCGATGATGATCGTGCCCGCAGGGTAGGGGCCATCGTATCTCACACGCTTGCGCTTGACCGGAGACGGTCCGCCCGGGTGGTATTTCGGTGTGACCCAGGTGTTCGTGCTATGATCAAAATAGCCATATCGCGGCGCTGCCTGGGCTGTCAGCGCGAATGCGCCCGCCAGAACTGCAACCATTACAAAAAGTAGTTTCTTCATTCCGATCCCCCATCAGCATCGGGCCCATGCCTCAAAGATGCGATTCTCAATCAAATTGACGTTACGAAAATGTCGTTGCCTCACTCTTAATAAGTATGTCGCAAAACGAAGATTGGGAAAATCTCACGTTGATGTGACCGGGTCTCATGTCCCGCCTGTGTGCCGAAATTGCAACGAATTTTTCGTGAAAAACGCGTCGGTTGCGGGGGTGCTCGCCGAGATTGCAGGATTTCCCGATCCCTGGCAAAAGTCGCCGGCCATTTTTGATGGAATTTTGAATATACCGCGTTCAGGTTCGAATCGAATTTATGCGGATTGCAGTGAATCAACGTGCGGTTCCCGGGGACTGAGCGCTGTCTGCAACTGAAGGCCGAAGAATAGACAAAAAAGAACCCGCGGCAGGGCCGCGGGTCGTGTTTTATCGACAAAAGCAGGTGCTCAGCTGAGGTTCAATTCCTTGAAGAAGTCGTTGCCCTTGTCATCGATGACGATGAAGGCCGGGAAATCCTCGACTTCGATCCGCCAAACGGCCTCCATGCCGAGTTCCTCGAATTCGACGACTTCCACCTTCTTGATGCAATCCTGCGCCAGGCGGGCAGCCGGGCCGCCGATGGAGCCGAGATAGAAGCCGCCATGGGCCTGACAGGCACGGCGGACCTGTGCGGACCGGTTGCCTTTGGCCAGCATGACCATGGAACCGCCGGCCGCCTGAAACTGATCGACATAGGCATCCATGCGTCCGGCTGTCGTCGGGCCGAAAGATCCCGACGGCATACCCTCAGGCGTCTTGGCAGGCCCCGCGTAATAGATCGGGTGGTTCTTGAAATAGTCCGGCAGCGGCTCGCCGCTTTCCAACCGGTCACGCAGCTTGGAGTGGGCAAGGTCGCGCGCAACGATCAACGGACCGGTGAGGGACAGGCGGGTCTTGATCGGGTGCTTGGAAAGTTCACCCAGGATCTCGGACATCGGTCGGGTGAGGTCGATCTTGACCACACTGTCGGACAGATGCTCGTCTGTCACCTCGGGCAGATATTTTTCCGGGTGCATCTCGAGTTGTTCCAGGAAGATCCCGTCTTTGGTGATCTTGCCGACTGCCTGCCGGTCTGCGGAGCAGGAAACCGCAAGGCCGATGGGCAGCGAGGCACCGTGACGTGGCAGACGGATGACGCGTACATCGTGGCAGAAATATTTGCCGCCGAACTGTGCGCCGACTCCCGTCGCCTGGGTCAGCTTGTGGATTTCCTCTTCCAGTTCAAGATCGCGGAAGGCATGTCCCAGTTCCGAGCCTTGTGTCGGCAGTCCGTCGAGATAGCGTGCGGAAGCCAGCTTTGCCGTCTTCAGATTCATTTCCGCAGATGTGCCGCCGATGACGATGGCAAGGTGATAGGGCGGACAGGCCGCGGTGCCGAGTGTGAGGATCTTTTCCTTCAGGAATTCCACCAGCCGATCATGGGTCAGCAGCGAGGGCGTGCCCTGGAACAGGAACGTCTTGTTGGCCGAGCCGCCGCCCTTGGCCATGAACAGGAACTTGTAGGCATCTTCGCCTTCGGCATAGAGCTCTATCTGCGCCGGCATGTTGTTGCTGGTGTTCTTTTCCTCAAACATGGAAAGCGGAGCAAGCTGGGAATACCGCAGGTTCTTCTTGAAGTAGGCATCGCGAGAGCCTTCGCCGAGGGCAGCTTCGTCAGAACCGTCGGTCCACACCCTGCGGCCTTTCTTGCCCATGATGATCGCGGTGCCCGTGTCCTGGCACATCGGCAGAACGCCATGAGAGGCGATATTCGCGTTCTTCAGGAGATCGAAGGCGACGAACTTGTCGTTTTCCGTCGCTTCCGGGTCCTCCAGGATCTTTTTCAGTTGCTCCAGGTGACCGGGGCGCAGGTAATGGTTGATGTCCTTGAACGCTTCTTCGGCAAGCAAACGGAGGCCTTCAGCCTCTACCACCAGCACCTCTTCGCCGTTGAACTCGGCCGTCTTGACGTGGTCTGACGTTAGTTTGCGGTAAGGCGTTTTATCTTCTCCCTGCGGAAAAAGAGCACTGTGCTGGTAGGTGGGAGGTGTGAGCGGAGCGTTCATAGGAGGCTTTCCTGATCTGGCTGCTTCCACTTGCGTCCGGAAGCGCTGGAACGTTGAGTGCTGTTCTCATACGGCAAAAAGGCTGCGGACGCCAAGTGCCGCAGCCTGATCAAATGGTCGGAACTGAAAGTCTTGATTGTCCGGCTGGATCTCAGCGGATCGCGGTGAGGTCCAGGGTCACGGTCACGATGTCTCCGACAGTGTCCTTGCCGACGCCGCTGCCAAGCTGATAGTCAAGCCTGTTGACAATCGCCGTGCCCTTGGCTGTTGCGGTGTCGCCTTCAATGTCCAGCGTGAAGTCCATTTCGACAGGCTGGGATATCCCCTTTATGGAAAGCGTACCTTCAGCCCGGTAGCTGTTGCCTTCGACCAGCTTGACAGTGTCTGACTTGAATTCGGCAGTCGGGAAGTCTTCCGTGTCGAACCAGTCCTTGCCAGGCAGGGTGCCGTCGAACTGGGCGTTGCCGGTCGTTGCGCTCGTCGGTTTGATTTCGGCACTGATTTTAGCGGTTTCCGGAGCTGCCGGATCAAAATCAATGTCAGCTTCCCAGGAAGCGAACACACCCGTCAGCGTGCCGCCACCCTGTTTGACTTCGAAACCGAGCTTGCTCTGGTCCGGATCGACTTTCCAGGTGTCTGCGAAGGCCGGTACGGTAAAGGTCGTCGCCGACAGAACAGCAACGGCGTAGGAAAAATGCTTCAATGTCATCTTCGGATTTCCAGTTCGTTTTGTCAGCTCTCGGCTTTGGCCGGAGCCGTCGAAATCATGCGTTTCAGCGTGGCGTCGCGTGCAATGAAGTGGTGTTTCAGCGCTGCAGCCACGTGAACCACGATCAGCGCGATCAAAAGGTAGGCGCCGTATTCATGCAGCAGTTTGAAGAAGCTTTCAGCTTGCTCTTGCGAGCCGAGTGCACCCGGCACAGGAAGATGCGGCACAGGCAAGACATTGAACAGGACGGTTGGGATGCCCCAGGGCGACGCAGACACCATGAACCAGCCGGTCAGGGGCATCGCAAACAGAAGCGCGTAGAGCCCGACATGACCCAGATGCGCCCCAGCCTTTTCCAGCGGGTGCATGTTTTCGGGCAACTTCGGTGACGGGTTGAGAAGGCGCCAGACAAGACGGAACACGGCAAGGGCCAGTACGACAAAGCCAATGGACTTGTGCAACTGGTAAAGTTCAAACGTCGCCTGCTCGGTCTGGGGCAACTGCTGCATATAAAGGCCGAGGCCCAGCATGCCGATGATCAAAAGGGCCATCGTCCAGTGGAAAGCAATCGCGATCCTTCCATAACCGGTTGAGGTGTTGCGCAGCATGGCAGCTCCTGGAAAGCGGAGGCCGGTCGGGCCGGCCCCCGTCGGTGTTTTATCAGTTGGTCGCGTCAGCCTTGAGCGCTTCGGAATAGAAGGTAACGGTGACCTCGTCCCCTACATAGGGAACATACATGTCCATTCCATAGTCAGAGCGCTTCACCACTGTGGATACGGCAAAACCAGCAGCTTCTTTCTTGGCCATCGGGTGTTCGCCAAATGCGGTCACGTCAACGGTCAGGGTCACCGGCTTGGTGATGTCCTTGATGGTCAGGTCGCCCGTGACTTCCAGCTGGTTTTCACCGGTCCGTTCGACTTTGGTGCTTTTGAAGGTCGCTTTTGGAAAATTTTCCGCGTCAAAGAAATCCGCACTCAGGAAGTGTTGGTCGCGCTCTGCCCAGAAGGTATCGAGGCTGCCGACATCGATCGTGAATTCGATGGAAGAGTTCTCAGGCTTGTCCTTGTCGATCAGCAGCGTGCCTTCCCACTCGCCGAACCGGCCTTCGGTCGTGGAGTAGCCGAGGTGGTTATAAGAGAACGACAGGTTGGTATGGGACTTGTCGAAGTCGTAGGCAACAGGCTCGGCGAGGGCCGTGCCCGCGACGAGGGAAAGGGCAAGCGCAGAAGCTGCGAGACGGATCATGATCAAACCTCATAGTGTTTTCAGGGGCGTTCGCTCATGAACGCTGAAATTGGAACATAGGTTTAAAATTGTGCGGTGCAACTTGACTGACTGTTCGAAAATACTGAACAAAAATTCAGTTGATTTCTTCGCTGTTAACTTTCCAGCACCTCGGAAAACTTCAATTGAAGAGGCTTGGCTTCGGCCGCCCTGCCGTATCTCGACAGAATCGGGATAAGATGCAAAGCGTCAGGTGAAAGGAAATTTTCGTGCAAGTAAGGGTTGTTTTTGCCGATAAGCGCATGAAATCGTGATGGAAGTTGAACTGTCATCATTTCATCAAGAATTTCAGGCACCTATCACATCAACTTCCCTCTTAATATCGGGGCCGGCCAGTCCCACTCAAGCTCTCGACCCCGGTCTTGAGACACAGGAGATCAAACGTGAAACAAGCCGTCGTTGTGTGTCACCGCGGAGCCAGCCTTCAGGCGCCGGAAAACACCATCGCCTCTCTGGAAGGAGCCATCGCCCTTGGCGCCGAGGTTGTCGAGTTCGACGTGCGACCGTCCAAGGATGGCGTGCTTTATGTGATGCACGATGCAACCGTAGACCGGACCACGGATGGCACAGGACGCATTTCGGATATGACCTCGGATGAGGTCGACCGTCTTGACGCCGGTTCCTGGTTCGACGAGGCGTTCGTGGGAGAGCGTGTTCCGAGACTGGATGTGTTTCTCGATGCCTGCAAGGGCCGCATCAACACCTATGTCGAAATCAAGGAAGGCGATCCCGCGGAAATCCGCGATATGCTGGCCGCCCGCGGTATGCTGGCCGATGCATGGACATTCTCATTCGACCAGGCAATCCGCGCCGAAGCGCGTGCGAAGGTACCTGACCTGAGGCGGATGGTTCTATATGCACATGTCGGATCTGTCGAACGCGCCGTTGCGCTTGGTGCGCACATTCTGGAATTTCATGAAGACGATCTAGAAGAAGACTTGATCAACGAGGCAAGGCAGGCCGGTTTGATTACGCAGATGTTCTATGCCGGTTCTGACCGGGGTGTATTCGAAAAAGCCGTTCGTTGCGGCATCGAGCAGATGAACATCGATCAGGTGGAAATCTTCAGAACGGTTGAAAGAGACTTGCTGACGCCCGTCTGACACCGAAACACAATGTGATTTGTGCGAATATGGCCGTCTCAGAGTGCTGTGGCCCGAATTTTTCGGGAATTAGGCCACCGGTACGGGGATCTGATTGCAAAAAAAATCTGATTACAGAACACAGTTTTGACGGTGGTGCGCAGGTATCTGCGATTGCGAAACCTAGCCAGAATCCCAAAAACACAATCTTAAATAGTTTTAAAGCTAAAATTTTATCGAATGTGTGAAAATGTTGAAAACGTTAGAAGATAGAGAAAACTTTACTAAGAGTAAGAAATAAAAAAGTTCCTCAGCATAATTCAAGTCTTGTTAACGGGCCCAGAATAGCGTTCCGGAGTTAGAAAGCCGGACCAAAAAGGGGCCACTTATGTTTAGCGGGAAGATTGTCAGCGGATCAAGTAGATCAGGTCGCTCTACGGCAATTTCTGATCGCGCTGGACGTTTCTGGGAGATGAAAGTCCGCTTGGCGGCCTCGTTTCTGCTCGCAGCCCTCGCAATCTTCTGGTTCTCGCAACAGGCATTTTCCCAAGATGCGGAAACAAGTGGCGCCCCGTGGCACTGGTCCGTGGAACGAGTCAGCGGGCGTGTGATGGTTGAAACACGATCTGGCGAAACCTTTGCCATCAAGCGCGGAATGACAGTCCGAAAAGGGTGGAAGTTAAAGACCGGGGGCGGACGTGTTGTGGTCAGCCGCGGCAAGGAAACATTCGTCGTTTCACCGCATTCTGTCGTAACGCTCGAGCCCAAGGGCGTGTTGATCAAACGCATGGTCGTCTATCAGGACCGCGGTCGGGTTGATGTTGACGTACAGCGCCGGTGGTACAGGCATTTCAAAGTGGAAACGCCGTTTCTGGCAGCTGTTGTCAAGGGAACACGCTTCACAGTCCAGGTGGGAAACAGGACGGCATCGGTCAAGGTTGGCCGGGGTGTCGTTGGCGTTCACGACTTTGCGTCAGGGGACCGCGCCAACGTTGGGGCGGGACAAGCAGCTGCCACCAACCCTTCGCGCCGCGTCGGATTGTCCGTCAGCGGCAAAACCAGACCTGAGGTGCAGTCCGGGCCCAAGCGGGCACCGGCATTTGAAACGCGTGTTGTGAAGAACGTGCCGGCATCGAAGGCGCAGGCGAGAGCCGCCAACGGTTTCAACCGCGGCAACGCCGTAAGTAACCGCTCAGGCAACAATGGTAACTCGGGCGGGAACGGTAACTCTGGAGATAACAGTAACTCCGGAGGTAATGGCAACTCCGGCGGTAACGGCAACTCCGGCGGTAACGGAAACTCGGGCGGTAACGGAAACTCGGGCGGTAACGGAAACTCCGGTAACGGAAACTCCGGTAACGGCAATTCTGGCGGGAACGGAAACGGCAACGGTCATTCCGGCAACAATGGCAACTCCGGCGGAAACTCCGGAAACGGAAACAACAACGCCGGCGGCAATGGCAACGGCAACGCAGGCGGAAACGGCAAGGGACGGTAACAGACCTCGCCCCTGAACTTGTCCAGCTCCATGCAAGCGTTTGGAGCACTTGTTCGATACGGCTTTGGGCCGAGAAAGCAAGTAGCCCGGCAGGAGTTGTTCAAGATGTGGAGCGGACTGTGTAGCTCCATGAATTCCTAAATAATACTTAGTAATTTTCTTCACTAATGTGTTGTTTTGTCCTGATTAATAACGAGCATAGGTAATATTGCGGGCTCAAATTTACGTCGGGTTAAGTGCTCAAATGCTACACAATTTATGTGGTGTTTGAAAATTGATCGCGGTTTTGCCGCTTGGTTTTAAAAGTCACTCGCAGTGTGTTGAAGAGTACGATGAGAAAAGTCGCTATGTATTCGCTAAAACGAAAAGCAGTTTCATTTGTGTGCACGCTCTTGCTTGCGGCTCTGGTCCTGCATCCTGCTTCCGCGAATGCGTCAGACTGGGTCGTGAAACGTGTGTCAGGCATCGTTTATTTTGTCGCACCTGGGGTGGAGGCCTTCCGCGTTAAACGGGGTATGGTGTTCAAAAAAGGCTACACCATCGGAACGCGCGCAGGTGCCCGTGCCCTGATAGCGCGAGGCGCTGAGACCATCGCAGTCGGACCAAACACCACCTTCGCCATGTCAAACTTTCGCAGCAACGGGGTAAAAACCACTTTGCTGCAGAGAAAGGGAACAATCGAAGTCGACGTTCAAAAGCGGCAACGGCCACATTTCACAGTGGAAACCCCGTTCTTCGCCGCGGTTGTAAAAGGCACGCGATTTGAAGTGCGGGTACAGGCAAAACAGGCCCGCGTTTCCGTCGATCGCGGCGTGGTCGCGGTGGAAGATTTCGCCTCCGGCGACCAGGTGGATCTGACAGCAGGACAAACAGCAGCCAGCGCCCCCTCCAGCCGGGTTGGCCTTTCTGTCGGCGGTCGTACCAAGCCATCTGTGAAACCGGGCGCAAAGCGTGCTCCAGCCTTCGAAACGCCTGCGGTCAAGAATGTGCCCTCAAATGCAGCGGCCGCAAAATCCGCCAATGCCAACAGGAAAGCAAACAATTCTGCCAACGGGATTGGCAGAAGAAACTTCGGCGCTAATGGCAATGGAAACGCCGGCGGTAACGGCAACTCCGGTGGCAATGGTAAAGGTAATTCCGGTGGCAACGGGAACGGCAATTCCGGGGGGAATGGCAACGGGAACTCCGGTGGTAACGGCAACGGCAATTCCGGCGGGAATGGCAACGGCAACTCCGGCGGGAATGGCAACGGGAACTCCGGCGGGAATGGCAACGGGAACTCCGGTGGCAACGGCAACGGCAATTCCGGCGGGAATGGCAACGGCAATTCCGGTGGCAACGGTAACGGCAATTCCGGTGGCGGTAACAACAACGCCGGCGGTAACGGAAACGGCAACTCGGGTGGCAATGGGAACGGCAACTCGGGAAGCGGCAACAACAATGCCGGTGGAAACGGCAAGGGAAATTCCGGTAACGGAAACGGAAAAAACAGGAATTGAAGATATTCAGTACGCCTCAAGACAGCGCAGTGCTGTTGTCAGCTGATTGCGTGCTGAATGAGAAAGTGGGGCGGTGGGTGTGCTGATCGTTAGCTCGGAGCGGCTGAAAAGAATTGCGAGTGCGATTCTTATCGTGATCGGCGTCATCGCTACCGTCGCCGTTCTGCGATCAGTTGCTCTGACAACCGCCTTTGACCGGTTTCTTTGGGAATTCCGCTTTCAAAGCATCCATAGGCCGGTTACCGGCGACCTTGTGGTCGTTGATATTGATGCCAGAAGCTTGAATGAACTTGGCGTATGGCCATTGCCCCGCCGACTTTATGCAGAGCTCACGGACCATTTGGCCGAAGCCGGCGCACGCGACATCGTATTCGATGTCGACTTCAGTTCTGCCTCCAATCCGGAAGACGACGCGCTGTTTGCAGACGCCATAGAGCGTGCTGGCAACGTCAGCCTTGCTGTCTTTCAACAGGCTGCTTCATCCGACCAAAATTCCGGTGAGATCGTCAACCAGCCCATCGGCGAACTGATGAAGGGGGCCTGGCCGGTTGTCGTCATGGTGCCGATGGAATCCGACAGCCGCATCTGGCGGAATCTCTACGGCTTTGAAATCAACGGAAATTCAGAAGTATCTGCGGCCGCTCTGCTGGGGGAGCACACCGGGAACACATTCGGGAGTTTTGGCCTCGATTACAGTATTTCTCTGGATGGCCTGGAGAGGGTGTCCCTTGTGGATGTCCTTAAAGGTACGCCGGCCCCGGGGCTCTTTCTCGACAAGAAGGTAATCGTTGGCGCAAGCGCGCAGGAGCTTCGCGATCTTTTTCCCGTTCCCGTCTACGATGTGCTGCCAGGCAGCGTTATTCAGGCCCTTGGTGCCGAAACGCTCTTGCAGAACAGGGCCATCGAAATTCGGGGCGAGTGGATCACGATCCTCCTCGCGGTGTTTGTGTTTTTCGTTCTGCTGCTGACCAAGATCGAAGGCTGGGCCCTGAAGATCGGCATTCTTTCGCTGTGCGCGATCACGTTCGAAGTTACGGCCATTGCCATTCAGAAGTCGTCTCCCATTCTTGTGCCGACTGCAAGCGCTCATCTGATCCTTATGCTTGCTGCCGCCAGCATCGTTTTGCGGGAACTCGGCTTTCACAAATTTCTCTCTCACATTGCAAATGTCAGACGCCGCAACAGCGAGCGCATACTTGGCCTGGTGTTTGACGACAGCTTCGATGCAATCGTCGTTGTTCAGAGCGATGGACAGGTTTCTGCTGCCAGTCAGATGGCTCGAAAACTGTTTCAAAGCGAAAGCCTGGTCGGCAAGGCGGCAAGGTCCGTCCTACCGCTGGAACTGGTTGAGGAAGCCCAGTCTGTGCTTGCCAACCCGGAAAACCGGCAGCCGGTGACCAAGGTCCTGGATATGCGCCTGGACGACGGGCGCCGCCGGTTCATCGAATACGTCGTCACGCGCTCTGTGCACACGATAGCGAAATCGAAGAAGCTGAGAGATGTTGAAACGGAAGCGGTGGCCTGTCTCACGTGCAGAGACGTGACGGAAGAAAAGGAATCCGCTGAACGGCTGGCCTATCTTGCGCGGTTCGACCCTGGCACCGGACTGTTCAACCGGAACGGTTTTGAAGAAAAGATTGCTGCAACACTCAAACTTGCTCGCGGGACAGACGAGGAGGTTTGTCTGGTGCAGTTCACGATTGCAAATTTTGATCAGATCGTTGCATCGCTCGGGTTTTCCTACGGTGACCAGCTTCGTGAAACCGTTGCGATGCGCCTGAAAAACCACCTTTCGTCACGGGTGACATGGGGCGCCATGACCGCAGACGTATTCGCCGGTGTCTTTCGATGTGAGACGGATCAGGATCTGGACTTGATCGAGGCGCTACAGGAGGTCATTGGCGAGGACTACAAGATCGAAGGTGCCAGGGTCTCGGTGCAACTCAAGTTCGGGTACATCGTCTCCAGAGGTGATATCACGCCCGAACATCTGATGAAGAAGTCGGGCAACGCCCTGGCCAAGGTACGGCGCGACAGCCGTTCGCCAGTCTTGCGCTTTTTGCCGGAAATGGATGCGGCGCTGCAACGCCGCCGCCAACTGGAAACCGAACTCTTCAAGGCGATTGTCCGGGACGAACTCCATATGGTCTATCAGCCCCTGACCAATCTAGCCGACCAGTCGATCTTCGGTGTCGAGGCCTTGCTGAGATGGGACCACCGGGAACTCGGACCGATCTCACCCGTCGAATTCATCCCGATAGCCGAGGAAAACGGATACATCGTGGAGCTGGGGGCCTGGGCGCTCAACAGGGGAATGAAAGAGGCACTGACCTGGTCGAACGGTCTCAGGCTGTCCATCAATGTATCGGCTGTTCAGTTCACGCGCGGCAATCTCGTTGCCACCGTTGAGGAAGCCTTGCAGAGAACGGGATTTCCGTCTGAACGTCTGGATCTTGAGATTACGGAGTCCCTGTTCATCGATGAAACAATCGACCTGAAATTCGCGATGGAGGAAATGCGCGCATTCGGCTGCAATTTCTCGCTCGACGATTTCGGAACCGGCTATTCCTCGCTCGGCTATCTGCCGAAGTATCCGTTTTCAAAAATCAAGCTCGACAAGACATTCGTTCGTGAGTCAATCGCCAACAAGCAGGATGTCTCTGTGATTGAGGCGGTGCTCCATATGGCCAAAGGCCATGGAATGTCTGTCCTCGTCGAAGGGATCGAAACCGCCGAACAGGCGGAGAAGCTGCGCGACCTGGGCTGCGTATACGGCCAGGGGTATTTCTTCGGGCGTCCCATGAGTTCCGCGCAACTTCAGTCGTTGCTCCTCAAGGCCGCTTAAAGATGTCCTGGCACGAGGCCGGGACGCCAGACGTTAAAGGCCTACATGCCGAGGCCGCCGATACAACTGTATTTGACGTTCAGATAGTCATCCAGACCGTACTTTGAGCCTTCGTTGCCCATGCCGCTGTCCTTGACGCCGCCGAACGGTGCGACTTCTGTAGTGATGACACCTTCGTTGACGCCGACGAGACCATACTGAAGCTGCTCCATGACACGGAAGGTGCGGCCAAGGTCCTTGGAATAGAAGTAGCAGGCGAGGCCAAATTCGGTGTCGTTGGCAAGACGGATGGCTTCTTCTTCAGTGTCGAACTTGAAGAGGACGGCAAGCGGGCCGAAGGTTTCTTCTCGGGCCACTTTCATCTCGGAGCTTGCGTTGGTGATCAGTGTCGGCTCGAAGAATGTTCCCGGACCATTGGGGCGACGCCCGCCCGTTACCAGCTCACCGCCCTTGGACAGGGCATCCTCTACGTGGCTGGAAACCTTGTCGACTGCGGCTTCGTTGATCAAGGGCCCCTGTGTGACCCCTGCATCGAGACCATTGCCCACCTGCAGTTGCGCATCCATCGCTGCCTTGAGCTTTTGCGCAAAAGCATCATAGACACCTGCCTGCACATACAGCCTGTTGGCACAGACACAGGTCTGTCCGGAGTTGCGAAACTTGCTGGCAATTGCTCCGTCTACAGCCCGGTCGAGATCTGCGTCATCGAAAACGATAAAGGGCGCGTTGCCGCCCAGTTCCATCGAGATCTTCTTCATGTTCCGGCCGGCATTGCCTGCCAGCAACTTGCCGACACGGGTCGAGCCGGTGAAGGTCAGCTTGCGCAGCGCCGGGTTCTCGCACATCTCTTCGCCAATTGCCGGCGCATCGCCGGTGACGATGTTGATCACTCCTTTTGGAAGGCCGACTTTTTCCGCCATCACGCCGTAGACCAGTGCGGAGAACGGCGTAAATTCGGCAGGCTTCATCACCATGGTGCAGCCTGCCGCAAGAGCTGCCCCGAGCTTGCGAGCGATCATCGAATTCGGAAAATTCCAGGGTGTGATCGAGCCGACAACACCAACCGGTTCCTTGGTGACCAGAATACGCCGGTCTGCCCAGGGTGAGGGAATGGTGTCGCCGTAGATCCGTTTCCCTTCCTCGGCAAAGAAACGGATGTATTTCACACCAAGCGAGATTTCGCCCTTGGCCTCGGCCAGCGGCTTGCCCATTTCAGTGGTCAGAAGGACGGCAAGATCATCAAGGTCGGCCATGATGGCATCGCACAGCGCGTGCATGTGTGTGGCTCGTGCTTCTGCGGTAAGCGCCTTCCAGCCGGGGAGGGCAGCTTCGGCCGCTGCAATCGCTCTGGCGGTTTCAGGCCGGCCGCAGAAGGGCACTGTACCGATTGTCTCTTCGGTCGCCGGATTGGTAACGGCAACGGTCTGGCCGCTGTCCGCGTCGCTCCATGCGCCGTCGATAAACACCTTTTCCTTCAAGAGTGCAGCATTCAATGACATGGGAAGTTTCCTGAACCGTGATAGGGGCAGACGCTTTCGGTCTGAAGATCTCACGGCAAGGACTGTGTCCGGTTGAACACAGAAAGCGAAGCCAGAAAGTCTGGTGGGGCCAGCTTTCGGACAGTCACTCGAGCCCGGCCATGAGAGCGTTGTCCATAGAGATAGGGGGGAGGCGCGAGGTCTGGCAAGGGATTTCCCCGGCCAAGCGTATGGGGCCACGCAAAATGAGACACGAGACAAGTGACTGACATCCGACTTGGCAGCAGTTCTCCCATCACGCACCGCTCGAGGTCTTCGCGCTGACGGATGCAGCAAAGACCTTGGTCTCAATGACCTTGATACTCCAGACCTGCCGTTCTCGCAAACGGCATACGTCACCCGCTCTCTTCAGAGGTAGCGAGCGGAGGTCCAATGAACGGGCGACAAGAAAGAAGGATCAGGCGTCGAGCCGGTCCTGAAGTGCTGCAATCTCATCGGCAAGCGTCTGAGCCTGGCGTTGCACCCGGTCGAGGGCGACGCGCATGCTGTCGAGATCAGATGTTGGGGTGTTTTCCGAGAACGGAGGTGTACCCCGGCCAACGAGCAGCCAGGTCGGGCTGACATTCAGGATGCCAGCAAGCAATACAAGCTTGTTGGAGCGCGGCTCAGAGCGGTCGCTTTCCCAGCTTTGCAGAGTGGAGGTCTTGATGCCCAGGCGACGCGCAAGCTGGGCGGTCGAAAGACTGGAGGCATCTCGTGCCTTGCAGATTCGCTCTCCCAGAGTGTAGTCACTGCTGTTCACCGACATGATGTCACTCCCGTCATTCCCAGCTGACTCCGTCACCGAAAAAACGGTTTCCTCCGGATAGGACGGAGCATTACTTCCATTTTGTTTGATCATGCGGGCACACTCGCACGAGACACGAGGCCACCGCAACAGCTGTCGGGAAATTTGTCGCAATAGCGGTTTCCCGCGGCGGCTACACGCTCTGACCCTGTAAGATTTGCGAGGACAAGGGGGCCGCTTCAGTATTCCCGTTCAAAAAAGATGCCGGCCTTTGAAGAACCGTCCGCACCAACTTCGCCGCGCACCTTCAATCCGCGATCCAGATCAATATCGACCTTCACACGGCTAGAGCCGGTTCCCGTTCCCTGTTCGACGCCAACATAAATATTGTCATTTATGTATTTTCCGACGGCGACCGAGGGGCCGTTTTCTCCGTCCGTGTTGATGTCGATGGCATCCAGACCGAGAGATTTCCGGATCGTTGCAAGCGGTCCGTTATCGCTGCCACCCGTGAGTGTGGCGATGGCTGCCGCAAGGCGTGCCACCTGTGTGGGCGACAGGTTGCCGACGCTTTTGCCAAACAGAAGCAGGGCAAGCACCTCGTCCTGGGGCAGTTCGGGGGACGAGGAGAACGCGATCTGAGGATCGTCTGCCTGACCGCTTACGGTGACGGTGATGGTTGTATCGCTCACCACGGTCGCCGCCGCGAAATCAAGGACGGGTGTCAACGAGCCCTCGAACGTGGCATTGCCGCGTGAGAAGATCAGACGGCGGGTGAGAATATCGAGTTGGCCGCGTTTCAACCCGAAACCACCAATGGCCTGCGGAGACGCGGTCGTGCCGACGATCTTCAGATCGCCCTGAAGTTCCGCATCAAGGCCTCGGCCGCGAATGAAAATCCGTCCGGGCGCGGACAGGACAATGTCCAGGCGCGGGGGGAAAGTCTTTTGCTGTGTCTGTGTTTGCGGAGCCTCTCCACCCAGATCGGCAACCTGCTGCTGGACGGCCTTAGGGGCATTGATGTGCCGGACATCGACTGGGGGAATGGCACCAGGAAGATATTCGGGAATGGAGACGTCCGCTTTTTTGATCGATACCTTTCCGCTGATCAGGGCCGAGGAGCTTGTGGAGGCAAGCGGCCCTGAAACCTTGAGATCCGCATCGACTTCCGCCGTTACCAGGCCAGGATCGACATAGCGCCCATTTGCCAGTTTGAGGCTGAGGTCTGCCGGGAAACCATCCTTCATGCCCACGGTTCCGGAAGCCGACATCGAACCGCCAGTCGCCAGATCGCCCGCAATGCCATTGAGCGAGGCCTGGCTCTGGCTGACAGATGCCGTGCCGCGGATGTTCTGTACGGTAATACCGGTCGACAGGCTGGTGATCTTCAAACTGTTTGGTGTTGCGGTGATTTGATATGTGGGCGCTGCTGCGGTGCCACCGACATTTCCGCTCAATGCAATTGTGCCTTCGCCGCGCAGACCGGAATTGAGCATCGGACGCCTGAGGGCCGCGGTCGGAACGGTCCCGTTCAGGGTGAGCGAGATCGGATTTGGTTTCTGCAAGCCGACGGTTCCGGCAGCGGTCAGGTTCAGGCCATTTGGATCCGTGACCTTGGTCGTCTGTTTGATCCTGTTGTCCTTCAAGGTGCCTGAGGTTGTCAGGTCGAGCGCCGCAAGACCGTTTTTGCGCAACTCGCTTGCTGTCAAACCTGAACCGGAAATCGACCATTTCGCTTCGGGAGCAGACGAACTGCCGGTCGCGGAAACGTTACCTGAAAGCGAGCCGCCAAGCCCCAGCGATGGCACAAAGGCGTTGGCCAGGTTGAGCGGGATGGATTTCAGGTCCGCGCTCAGGTCAAGCCTTTCACCCGCCTTTCCGGAAACCGCAAGCGACCCGTTGCCAAGCTGAAGCTCCATAGGTTCGATCGTCGCTTCGCCGTCGGCGTAGGATATCGTCGTCGGGTTTTTCAACTGGCTGGCAATGCCCTGATAGCGCATCGCAAGGTCCGATAGGGCGACGACGTAAGACCCGGCTTCCGGTTCGTTTACCTGCGCGGCCAACGTCACACCGTCCTTGCCGTTCTTGTCCAGCTTGACATCCGCCGTGATCGAGGTTCCCCCATCTTGCGGCTGAGCTTGAAGCTTCACGGCATGGACCGGGGTGGCATCCGTCAGGATGTCGGAAAGTTCGATATCCGCTTTAACGGTTTGTGGTGCATAGGGGGCCTTCAGGTTGGCTTTCAGCTTTACGCTGCCAATGCTGACCGACGGAACACTGATATCTTTGCCGGACACATCGAAAGCAAGTTGCTGCGTTTCCGGGGTTGCGGTCACGGTTCCCTGAACTTGTCCGGCTATTTCCGTCAGGAGCAGCGGGGAAAGCGAGGCAAGATCCGGGGCATCTATGTTCAAGGTGCCTTTAAGCGTCTCGACCGGTTTGTTGAGGTCCGCGAGGGAAAGTGAGCCGGTTACGGTATTGCCAGCCAGCTTTACGGAAAGGGGGCTGACACTTGCGCCGCCATCCTTGCTGGTAAGTTCGACATCGACGGCAATGGGTTGGCCGTTCAGACTGGCGCTGCTGGTAATCTTGGCCGTTGGAGCGGCAGGGTTGGCAGTTGCCTCCGCAGAAAGGTCTAGGTCGTCCAGAGGCGTTCCGGCGAGCATGATCTGTTTCGAAGAGGCAAGGGCCTGCACTTCGAGTGCATTGAGTGGCCCCTTCGTGCTGGCTTCAAGATCCAGAGAGCCCGCAAGTTGCGGATCGACCTTTGAAAGATCGGCAAGGCTGGCAGTCAGGCTGGAGCTGAGTTCGTTCTGCTGGTAGCGCGCGTCTCCTTTGGCTTCCAGTGCCTTGTTCGAAACGGCGAGGCTGGTGACAGCAATGTCGTCCGATCCCTCAAGATCGACAGAAACGTCAACGCGTGTCTCGCCTTCCAGAAGGGCGTCGGCCTGTGGCATTGCCGTGGTGATGTCCTTGGCGACAAGGGCGCTGGTGATCGTGCCCGACAATTGAGAGGGATCGAGGTCCAGCGAGAATGTGCCGTCCAATGAGCCCGTGAGGTCGCGGCCTGCCAGACCGGAAAGAGCGGAAAGGTCGGCAAGGGAAAGTCTGCCGGATCCGTCAATATTGTCAGCCGAAAGACTTGTATCCGACAGAGCAAGCCTGCCGACTGCGGTCGACAGGGTCAGGTCCTTGATGTCCGCCGACTGATCGGCACCATTCAAGGTTCCCTTCGATTTCAATTCGAGGGAGCCCGTCAGGGGGGCTGTCTGTGGCGTAATGCCTTCCAGTTGGTCAACGACGAGCGTCAGCGAAAAGGGAGAGGTCATCACGCCTTCGGAAAGGTCTGCGCCGTTTCCGAAAGCTGTCAGCGTCAGGGCTCCGGTTCTTGCTTCCGTGGTCTGGAGGGACTTCAGATCGATGTCGGTTTTCCAGTCGACTGCGGACTGTTGCCCCGAAACACGGATCGATCCGTTTAATGGGCCAAACGCAATGCGCCGCTCGCCCAGATCGACCGCGATCAGCGCACCGTTTCCGGCACCAACAGAAAGATCTGCGGTTGCATTCACAGCGTCGTTTTCCAGATCCGCTTTTGCGTCAAGGGAAACCGTCTGCGTTTTCAATGTCAGGTTTGCTGCCAGAGGCGCAAACTCCGTTGAGAACTTGGCAGACCCTTTTGCATTCGTCGTACCGAGCAGAAAGGCTTGCGCTGCAGGAGGCGCAAGGGGGGCCAGGTCGCCGTCCAGGTCGAAAGCCAGATGCCGTTCGGACGCTTTTTCCTCGATGCGGGCAGACCCGGTGACGGTGGTTCTGCCGTCCAGGGCCAGACTCAGTTTTGCCGCCCAGTCGGTCAGTGGTCCATCGCCCTTGAGGGATAGATCCAGCGCAGGCAGGTCGGGCACTTCAAGCAGACGTGCCGCCAGGCCACCGCGCGGCTCTGAGGCTTCAATATCGAAGGCCAGCGTTTCGGCCGCAGGTTCAAACTGCGCCTTGGCCATGAGGCCGGCTTCGATGCCGTCAATCCGGTGCACGTCAAGATCGGCCGTCACAAGAGCCGGATCGAGTGCGAACGAGCCAGACCCGGCAGCCGTCAGGGAAATCGGCGCACCGAGAAGCGGTGCGCCAAGATTGATTTCGTCAAGGCTCAGGCGGTCGAGAGTGACGTTGAAGGGCAGTGAGAAACCACCAGAAGCGCTGCTTTCCTCCACCGCTCCGGTTTCTTCTGCCGGCGGCGAGACAGGTGTTCTCTCCAGGTCAATCCGGTGTGCCGTCAAAGAAGAGATGTCAAGGTCGCCGGAAAGCAGCCGAATAGGATGCCAGTCGGCTGCGATATCCTCCACATTCAGCCAGGTTCCTTCCTGGTCCGCCAGCGAGACCTTGCCGACTTCGGCATTCAACCCGAAGCTGATGTAGAGACCTTCAATCGTGATGGCCTGATTGTCGGAAGACGCAAGCGAACTGACGACATTCGACACGAAGGTGCGTCCCGCCGGTACCTGCAGGGCACCGAGGGCAAGAACGGGAACAGCGATCGCAAGCGCGATCAGGAATCCGAAGATCCGTAAGGAAAGTTTTAGAAAACGCATGTGCGTTAGAACGCCTGGCTCAAACCGACATAAAGGGCAAAATCCGGGTCATCCTGTCCCGGATCCAGAGGCACCGCTGCATCGACTCGAAGCGGGCCTATTGGAGTAAAGTAGCGCACACCAGCGCCGACGCCCACCTTCAGGCTCTCGGAAAAATCGGGAATACTGTCTTCATAGGCGTTGCCTGCGTCGACAAATCCAACAATTCCAATGGTTTCAGTTACCATCACCCGAACTTCACCGGAAAGCTCGATTATCGAGCGCCCGCCAATAACCTGCCCGTCCTTGCGAGGGCCAACGTTGCGATAGGCGTAGCCCCTGATGGAGCCTCCACCGCCTGCAATGAAGCGCCGGCTGGCGGGGACCGATTCCACGGATGGCGCCAGAATGGTGCCAGTAGAGACGCGGCCCGCAAGAATGAAGCGTTTGGCCTCATCAAGCGCATAGTAACTTGAAACGGTGCCCTTGATGAAACCCATCGGATTGCTGTTCAGGGCATCGTATGCGGGCTCTGCAAACAGTGCTGCGAAGATGCCCTTGGACGGATTGAGCTTGTCATCGCGATTGTCGAACGTCAGTTCGGCAGGCAGACCGATCAGAAAATAGTCATTGTCGCCGAAGGCATCATCTTCGTTGGCGAAGAAGACTTCCGCGCCTGCACGGCCTTTCAGCTGCTCGGAAAATTCCCGATTGAGGAAGGCGTCATAGGTGATCGACCGGCTCTTGTAGGCGTCTGGATGTTCCTGGCGTGCCTGCAGGCTGGTGGAAAAACTCGTAAGTGGTCCGAAAACGCCCGGCTTTTCAAAGGCAATTCGGGCGGAGTACTCCATGTCGAGCAAGCTCTCATTGCCGATTCTGCCGACAGAGCCTTCGAGAGAAAGCAGCTCGCCTCTTCCGAAAAGATTGCGTCTGCGCCAATAGGACTCGACGCCGAACCCTTCGGTGCTGGACCAGGAGGCACCTGCACCAATTACGTGGCGCTTGCGTTCGCTCACCTCGATTGTGACCGGCATGGTGCCGTCTGGGCCTTCGATTTCTCCTTCCACCAGACGGATGGACGAGAAGATACCGAGTTCGTTCAGGCGCTTGCGTGCCCGCGCAAGATCTTCCGGAGAGTAGACTTTACCAACGGGCAGCATCGCTTGCTGGACCACGAAATCAGGGTCGGTAATTTCCGTACCCTTCACGGAAACGGTGCCGAAGCGTGCCTGATAGCCGGCGTCGGCTACGAGAGTTACGGCAAGTGTCTTCGTGCTGTGATCCGCGGTAATCCTGCGTTCGGCAATTCGCGCTTTCGGGTATCCACGTTCACGCAGCAGCACGATCATGCGCTTTTCCGCCGTGAGGATCTTGCCGGAGTCAGCGACGTCGCCCTTGGTCAGCCCCCAGAAAGACGGGTCTGTCGAGAGATCGCCGTGCTGGGAAGACACATCAATGTTGCCGAAGCGGAACACCGGGCCAGGATTGACCAGAATATCAACCTTTACAGGGCGGGCGTCCGGTAGGTCGCTCTGCTCGAGGGCGGTTTCCAACGGAATGCCTGCAAGGGTGATGTCGACTGTGCCACCGTATCTGCCGTCGGCATAGAGTTGGGCTACCAGCCGTTCCCGATCGGAAAGAGAGCGTGCAAGCAGACCGGCTTCACCGGAGGGCGGCTTTTCCTGTTGCTGGACCAGCAATGAGGCGTCTTTCAGCTCGTTGGAGAGGTCTTCAGCGCCATCGGAAATCGTGAGGTCAGCTTCATAGGGCAGGGGATCGGGAACCGCGTTCTCCTCGTCTTCCGCCGATTCGAAGAATTTCCAGCCGAAAATCTCAAACGAATGTGCCGGCACCAATCCGGCCATAAGCAGGGCGCAGGCTAAACCGGCGCCAGCTGGCCGCAAGGCAGCAAAAGAAGCACCGCCAGCCAACCGGGCTGCCAATGAAGACAATGCGTTGAAACGCGTGCCGGCGACTTTGCCGGACTTGCAAGACGGTAGACCCTTCACTCACTGCCGCCTGTTGATTTGGCCTGTTGAATTGCATCTGGTCACTATGCAATTCAACAATCTGCTTTTGCAGCCCCTACGTTACACACCTTAAAGGGCCATGGTTAAGCGAATACAAACACGATAGAACATGGCACCGGAGCGAGTTCAAGAGAGAAGGTGGCACAACACTTTAGAGGATGAGCTCATAGGTCGAGCAGCTATTTCTTTCATGCGTATTTTTGTCAGTGAGTAAATACTCAAAAAAGCGCTTCTTCTTCTGGAAGGCCAAGTAGACGGCGGGCAGCCGTCAAGGTGTTGACCATCAGCATGGCGATTGTCATGGGGCCGACGCCACCAGGAACCGGTGTAATTGCTCCGGCAACGTCGACAGCTTCAGAAAAAGCGACGTCGCCAACAAGCCGCGTCTTGCCTTCCCCGCGTTCCGGGGCTGGAATTCTGTTGATGCCGACATCGACAACGGTCGCGCCTGGCTTGATCCAGTCGCCCTTGATCATTTCCGGGCGGCCCACCGCGGCAACGACGATGTCCGCTGAGCGAACGACATTTGGTAGGTCTTTCGTACGGCTATGGGCAATCGTGACTGTGCAGCTTTCCTGAAGCAGAAGGCTGGCCATGGGTTTTCCAACGATGTTGGACCGGCCGATCACCACTGCGTTGAGGCCCGAAAGCGTGTCGCCCAGTGCGCGCTTCAGCAGGATGAGGCTGCCGGCAGGGGTGCAGGGCACCAAAGCACTCTCCAGTTCACCAGCCGTCAGCAAACCGACATTGACCGGGTGGAAGCCATCGACATCCTTCTCCGGCCGGATCAGTCGCAGCACCTTGCTTTCATCGATATGCTTGGGCAGCGGCAGTTGCACCAGAATGCCATGAATGTCGGCATCGTTGTTCAACTGGTCGACAAGCGCCAGTACATCGGCTTCGCTGGTATCGGCCGCCAGGGTGTGTTTGACCGAGTGAAAGCCGCAGGCCTCCGCCGCCCTGTCCTTGTTACGGACATAGACCTGGCTCGCAGGGTCTTCCCCCACGAGGACAACCGCCAAACCGGGGCGTTTGCCGCTGGTTTCCAGCAGCCTGGCTGCCCGGTTGGTGATTTCTTGCCTGACACTTTCCGCGATAGCCTTGCCATCGATGATCTGAGCCTTGGGCATTCGGCCTCCTCATTGGTCGCGCGCATAACTAAAACCGGCGACAAGCTATAGAGGTCTGTCTCGAAATGAAAAAGACCGAATGCGTCTTTTCCTGCTCTGGTTTCGCCATGTCTGTGGTTTACGGCAACCAGTCAGGTCACAGTGTCCTTGCGAAGTCCTGGAGTTCGGAAATCGCACAGACGATATGATAGAGCGAACTCGCCGGTGCCGGCTCGTCGGTAAAGGTTCCGTCAGGAGCCAGCTTGTCCCGCCACAGACCGGCTGGAACGTCGGCAAAGTAAATCTGCAATGCCCGGACGGCTTCGGGGATATCAGCAAGATAGGCATCGCGTTCCGCTCCGGTAGAGACATCTGCCAGTGCAATCGCTGCCTTGATCCATTCCGTCTGTCCCCAAAGGCGGGCCATCGGATCGCGAACGGAAAAATCGTCGTTCAGGGCCATGAAGGCAACGCCGCGGCTTTCATCTATGCCGTAGGTCCAGGCGATATCGTAGAGGCGCCGTGCTGCGATCAAGGCACCTGCGTCCTTTCGCGATTGTCCCCATCTCGTCAGCAGCCAGGCCCATTCAAACTGATGGCCTGGTTCCATGACGCGGCCCTTGTCACCATCAAACGAAGACCAGTCGCTGTTGAAGAATTCCCGCAGCCCACCGGAAACCGGATCGATGAAGCGTGTGAGAGCGAGTTCGGCAATTTCATCGGCCAAATCCGCCCAACCGGCGTTTTCGGCAACGGCTTCCCACGCCAGACAGGCCTCGAACATGTGCATGTGAGGATTGGAGCAAAGCGGTACTCGTGCGGGAGAGGCTTCCTGAAAGCCGGCTTCCGGATGGCGATAGGTCGTCATCAGGTGTTTCAGCAAATTGTCCGCATTTTGGATGGCGCTGGCTTTACGGTCCGGTAGAGCCGCAGCAATCTGTGCGAAACCGAAAAGAGAGAACGACTGATTGTAGAGGTCGAAGCTCGAGTCGGTGACCTTGTTGTCGATGTCGACACTGGAAGCGTAATGTCCTTCCGGCATCAGGAACGTGTCCGTGTACCAGTCGAAAAGCGCCGACGCTCTTTCCTCGGCCGGGCCCGTCCACCCAAGTTTCTTGCCTTCAAGCAACGAATAGATCTGCCTGTTCACAACCCTTGCGCGCCGCGGAACTGGTAGCCCGGCCTGGGTCTTGAGATCGATGGCGTCGAGTGTGGTGTTGGTTTGCTGGTCGATGCCTGCAGTCGACCAGAGCGGCAAGGCAGAAGCTCGTAGCCAGTTTGTTAATTCTGACGAGAGGTTTTTAATGTTTTTGATGTCATCATGCCGGTTGCTTGCGGTCATAAGATACCCCGAAAAGAGATGTTGGGCGCTCAGGCGGTGAATTCGATTATCGACGCTCACATGCCGAACAGAAGACGATAAATTGGAATTTTATCAATTCACTAGGAAAAGCGGGTGTAGTGTTACAGCAAAGTCACAGCCGGTAGGTTTCTCCCGGGGAAAGCCACGATGCGTCTTGGACATCCTACCAAGAGGGTGTTACCAGACTGGGCAGCAAATGGGTGGATTGGGTACTAATGCGTTTTTTGTCAGTATTGGCGGCTGCCGGGGTTTTGTTTGGATGCTCCGCCCTGCCGGGCGAAGGTCCGGCTGCAATAAATATTTCGTCACAAGACGTCGAGAACAGTGCGCAGACTGGCGATTATACCGTCGTCGTTGTCTCCCCGTCCAACATTGATACCATCAAGAGCTATCGTCCGCTCGCGTTCGCTAACCAGTTCCACGGTGTGGGAAGTGGCGGTTCTTCGACCCTCCTTGGCGTTGGTGATACGTTGAACGTTACAATCTGGGAGGCGTCGCCCGACGGCCTGTTCAGCAGTGCCGGTGGTGGATCGAGCAACATTCCCTCCGTCGTTGACGAAAGCGGCTATATCTTCGTGCCCTATGCTGGCCGCATCCGGGCTGCCGGTCTGAGCATCGAAGGTCTGCGCCAGTCCGTGCAGCAGAAGCTCGTCGGAAAGGCCGTTGAACCGCAGGTTCTCATTTCCCTGAGGGACAAGCTGAGTTCGACCGCTGTTGTCGTCGGCGATGTCGCCAAGCCCGGCGTTTATCCGCTACCGCTTCGGAATACACGGCTTCTCGACCTCGTCGCGCAAGCAGGCGGCGCACGTGATGCAACCTACGAAACCGTGGTGACCCTGAAGCGCGGCAACCGCGCAGGAACCACACGTCTGGAAGATCTCATCGATTATCCGGAAAACAACGTTCTGGTCGCGCCGAACGACAATATTCTGCTGTCGCATCGCCCGCGCACGTTCTCCGCTTTCGGAGCTCTTAAGGCCAATCAGCTGGTTCCGTTCAGAACAAAGACGGTAACGATGGCCGAAGCGCTGGCGACAGTGGGTGGTCTGCGGGATGACCGTGCAGATGCGAACGGCGTCTTCCTGTTCCGCTTCGAAGATGCGGCGCTCGTGCGGAAGCTTAAGCCTCAAATTGCCGACAAACTGACAGGTACGCAAAGCGTGCCGCTTGTCTACAAGTTGAGCCTTCGTGACCCCAAGGGCTTCTTCCTGTCGCAGAAATTCGAGATGAGGGACAAGGACATCCTGTTCGTTTCGAACCATCCGACTGCTGAGCTTGGCAAGTTCCTGCAAATTATCGCACCGCTCATCAGCAACTACTCTGTGGTAAGTAACCTCACGGATTAACAGTTGCCGTAAGAAGATTTAACGGCTCAGATAAACAGGGTGGGCCGTTAAAGCCGGTAGGTTGGCAAATTGCATGGTTTCAGTCAGTTCAATGGTGGTGCTGTTTCTGCAAGGGCCGCCTGGTGTTTTTGCGAGAACCATTGCCGACAGTCTTGAAAAGGCCGGAGCGTCGACACGCAGGATAAATCTGTGTGCCGGAGACTGGATCGCTTGGCATGATCGCAGGTGCACGTCCTATAGAGGGTCTTTGCGAAAATGGCCCGACTGGCTAAGAACCTACTGCCAGGAAGAGAAGATCACCCACATCGTTTATTACGCAGACCGCGTGCCCTATCACGTGGCTGCCGCGGAAGTAGGGGCTGAACTTGGCATAACCTGCCTGACCTTTGAAAACGGCTATCTGCGCCCGGACTGGATAACGCTGGAACATTGCGGAATGTCCGCGCATTCCAGGTTCCCGGACAATCCGGACCACATCATGCAGGCGGGCCGCAGCCTTCCTGATATTGACCGTCAGCCACTCTACAAATACCCGTTCATAAACGAAGCGGTGAACGAGGTGACCTACAATATGGCCAACGTGATCTTTGCGTTGTCCTATCCACGATATGTCCGGGACAAGCTCTATCACCCGCTGATCGATTACCTGAGCAACATTCCGCGGTTCGCGCGTGCGAAAAGCCGGAACAGGCATGCGCACCACGTGATTGACGATATCATCGCAACCGGCTTGCCCTATTACGTCTTTCCTCTTCAGCTCCAGAGCGACTATCAGCTTCGCTACAATTCCCAGTACGATCATATCGCCGATGCTGCGGAGGAGGTGATCAAGTCCTTTGCCGGAAATGCTCCGTCCTCTGCACGTCTTGTCTTCAAGGTACACCCTCTCGATAATGGCATGGAGCCCTGGGGCCGTATCCTGCGGACCCTTGCCAAAAAGTACCGGGTGAAAAAGCGCGTCTTGCTCGTGGATGGGGGCAACCTGAACCGTCTTCTGGAGCATGCGGCAGGATCCCTGACGATCAACAGCACCACCGGGCTGCATGCTCTCAGAGCGAATTGCCCCACGAAAGTGCTTGGCATCGCGCTTTACGACATAGCGGGCCTGACCTGTCAGAATCCTCTCGATGATTTCTGGCGCAACCCGACGATGCCGGATCAGAGCCTGCTGGATGCGCTTGAGCGGCTTCTTGCAGCGTCCATTCAGGTCAAGGGTTGTTTCTACACCAGGGAAGGCCGGGAAGCGGCTGCAGATCTCATGGCGGAGCGGATGATTTCCGACACGGTAAATCTGCCGCAAGCCTTCTGCGAAACGCCGCCGCGTTTACAAAAGGCACAGGCAAGAGGGATTGTGACCACCTTTGCCGAACAGTTGGACCGCCGCGGCAAAACCGAAAGGTGGACGCATGTCTGGCGTGGCTGAGCATTCTGCGCCAACGGAAACTCGCTCAAACGCTGAAAGACAGGTCCTTTTTCTGCAAGGACCTTTATCTCCACTCTACAAGCAGACGGGAGATCGTCTCAAAGCCCAAGGCTTCGGCGTTCACCGGATAAACTTCTGCGCGGGCGACTGGCTGCATTGGCACGGAGAGGGCTGCGTCAGCTACAAGAAGAGCCCGTCAGAATGGCCGGTCTTCATAGACGACTACCTGCGCAATCACGGAATAACCGATCTCGTCCTTCACGGGGACCAGCGCCTTTATCATCGCGTGGCAATCGAAAAAGCGATTAAGCAGGGTGTTTATGTCGCAGTGACAGAACTGGGGGCTTTGCGGCCCGGTTGGATGACACTGGAGCGCAATGGCCTCTCCACTCTCAGTCATTTTCCTTCCGATCCTGCTTCGATCCGGCGCTTAGCGGAAGCTGCAGGTCCGGTGGACCTCAGCCCTCGTTACCCTTCGAGCTTTTGGCTGCAGACGGCCCCTGATGTTGTCTACAATCTGACTAATGTGTTTCTGAAGCATTTGTATCCTGCGTATCAGCGCCATACGATCTATCCGCCTATCCAGGAATATCTGAGAGGCGCGGCGAGGCTGTTGAAAGAAAAACAGAGAGATCGGACAGCGGAAAGCTTGCTGGCAAGCCTCAGGGATAAGGCGGTTCGCTACTATGTGTTGCCATTGCAGCTTGAAGGTGATTTCCAGCTTCGCAGGCACTCTCCATTCGAGAGCTTTGAGCAGGTCCTTGAGATCGTGTTCCGGTCATTGGCCAACGATGCCCCTGAAGACGTCCATCTGGTTCTGAAGAGTCACCCGCTTGATGTCGGCTTTGAAGATTGGCCGGGTGTTTCAAAAACGCTGTCGGATCGCTTTGGTGTGCGAGACAGGGTTCATTTTCTCGATGGCGGAGGTCTCGCAAAGCCATTTGAAGAAGCGCTGGGTGTTGTGACGCTGAATTCAACCGCCGGACTTGAGGCTTTGCAAGCTGGCCTGCCGGTAAAAACACTGGTGCCAGCCCACTATGACATCGCTGGCCTGACCCACCAGGGAGATCTAGCAACCTTCTGGCATGCCCCGGGCTATCCGGATAAAGACCTGCTTTCTGCATACATCCAGGCTCTCGCCGCTTCGACGCAGGTTCGCGGATCGATCCACAATGCCGAAGGTGTGTCGGTTGCCGCGGACAACATCGCCCGCAAGGTTGCCGAAAGGGACTTGAATGCCTTCGGGGCCTACGTCGATCCTCCACCAAGGCTTGCAAGGGCGCGTGCGCTCGGGGTGCCTTTATGATCGGTTGGATGAAAAGACAAAAGTCGGCGGTAAAAATCATCGACCCGGACCTTCGCCCAGTGGCAGACCGACTGCGTGCGGCTGTAGAAGCCGGACTTGCAGAGGGGGCCGGTACCAAACCGTTGCACGCGGGGTGGCTGAGGAATGCCAATCTGCCTGGCAAGGCTCTTACTAATGCCGGTGGAGCCCTTCTGATCCTGGAAGGACCGACGCCTCATCAAGCCCGTCGCCTGCCATCCAGCCTCATTCTTTTACCGGTGTCGGGTGCTGAGCAGAACGACCAATCCTTGAGGAGTGCCGCCTGTGAAGCGTTGCTCAGGCAGTTCGACAAATCGAATGGGAGCAACGCGTCGGTCTGCGATTTCACAGGGATATGGCGTAAGCGTTTGTTTTCCTGCGCCGCGGCGGGCGAGGATGCCAAGCTCGGAACAGATGGTCTAAGCCTGGAGAGAATTCTGGCCGGCGAAGAAGGCCAAACAGACGGCGAAACGTTCTGGACCGAGCTACTGAAGAAGGCTGCACGCGAGCGGACAGCTATCGACAGCCTTCTTAATTGGGTTCTTTCTTGCCGGACCGCCTGGTTCTCGCCTTATGGAAATTCTCTTCTGCGCCCTGAAGAAGCGATAGAAATCTATACGCTGATGCAGGAGCAGTGGCAGGCCAATTCCGTGCCAGGCCATTGTTACGGCGCACAGTACTGGAACCACCCGTCCATCAATGCCACCTTTTCCGGAAAAGGTGGGGCAGTCAGGTTTCACGATACACAGGAAGACGCGGTCGCAGCCGCCCGAGCCGACAGCGGACGCATATACTCCTGGGCCGGCCGAACCGATCCTGCGTTTGAAGCGCTTTGCGCTCGGAATTCAGTTCCGTTGTTGCGCATTGAGGATGGTTTCCTGCGATCTGTCGGTCTTGGAGCAGGCCTTGCGAGGGGGGCGATGCTGGCGGTAGACGATCTCGGGATCTATTACGATCCTTCACGACCTAGCCGGCTGGAAGTTCTGCTGAAGGAATACGAGCTGACGCCTGCTGAACGGCAGCGCGGTGAAGCGCTGATCGACCTCATCATTCGAGCCCGGGTTTCGAAATACAATTTCGGCAAGTCGCAGCAGTTTGACTATCCGGCCGACAGGGAAAAGATCCTTGTGCCGGGCCAGGTCGCTGACGATGCGGCAATCAGAAAGTCCAGGTCCGCGACAATCGATTGCGCCAACACGCCGAATGTCAATCTTGACCTGTTGCAGCTTGCTCGTGAGCGTCATCCGGAAGCATTCCTGATATTCAAACCGCACCCTGACGTTGAAACAGGTTTGCGCAAGGGTCGGGTGCCGCGTGAGACTGCTTTGCAATACGCTGATGATATTGCCGAAGATGCAAATATCATCGATCTCATCGAGGCCGTTGACGTCATCGAGACCTTTTCGTCTTTATCCGGCTTCGAGGCGCTGTTGCGAGGCAAGAAGGTTTGCGTTCACGGAGCGCCCTTTTATGCAGGTTGGGGGCTTTGCGAGGACCTGACGGAAATTGAGGGCAGGGGCAAAAGCCGCACCTTGCCGGAACTGGTCTATCTGGCACTCGTTAAATACGCCCGTACAATCGACCCGGTGTCCTTGCTGCCTTGTTCTCCAGAATTTCTGGTTGCAAGGCTTGCAGAGCAGCGGACTGACAAGCGGCACCTTCTGGTGACCTCCATCAAGCGTCATTCGTCGTGGCTGGGCAGAAAACTTGGAATTTAACCCTCATGGGAGAGGCGATAATGGCAGGCGAAACGCAGAAGGTCATCGTATTGACCGGTGCCAGTGGCGGCATAGGACAGGCGCTCGCGCGTGAATTCGCCGGCCCCGGCATCTATTTCGCCCTGATCGCCCGCGACCAAACCCGGCTTGAAGCTCTGTTGACGGAAATACAGGCGCTTGGCGCCGACGGCGAAACCAGCGCTGTCGACATTCGTGACCGAGATGCACTGCACGCCTACCTGAGCGATCTGGACAAGCGGCATCCACTGGATCTGGTCATCGCGAATGCAGGCGTTACGGCAGGACTTGGTCCGAACCGGACGCGGGAATCGAACGCTGACAGTGATCGGCAGATCGACGTGAATTACCGCGGCGTGGTCAACACCATCTCCGGTGTTGTCGATGGGATGCAAAAACGACGGAAGGGACAGTTGGTGCTTATTTCATCTCTGGCTGGAATGCGCGCCCTGCCTGACATGCCAAGTTACAGTGCCACCAAGGCGGCGCTGATAAGCTACGGCCATTCTCTGCGTGGCTGGCTGAAACCCTTCGGTGTGTCCGTGACGATCATCTGCCCGGGCTTCGTGACTTCACCGATGTCCGCCCGCCACCAGGGGGCAAAACCTTTTGAAATGCCGGCCTCTAAAGCCGCAATGTTGATGCGGCGCGCCATCGATCGCCGCAAGCCGTTTTACGCATTTCCGTTTTTGCTTGCGTGGGGGATCCGGCTTCAGAACCTTCTGCCGACGAAAATCGGCGATCTGTTCATGGGCGGTTTTGACGTAACAATTGATCAGGACCCACGCTACCGGGATGGTTCCGACAAGTAGATTTTGATCCCTTCCGGACACGACACAAACGCCGTGTCCGGGTCGTTCTGCAACGAGGCTGAGCCGCTGGAAGTTTAGCGCGCTGCCTTGATCAGCCTGTCGACGGCAGTTCCATCGGCGCGCATTGCGTCCAGTTCCGAAGCCGTTGTCTCGACGGCGCGACGGATCTGCTCTTCCGTATGTTCGCTCGTGATGAAGAACCGGATACGTGCGGACTTCTCCGGAACTGCCGGGAAAATGATCGGAAGGGCGTTGATTCCCTTTGCGAGCAAACGATTGGAAAGCGTTGCAGCACTTGCAGAATCGCCGACAATCACTGGAACAACCGCATAGCCGGCACTGGGGCCGGTGTTCAGTCCGGCTTCCTTGGCAAGTTTCAGAAAAAGAGCTCCGTTTTTCTGAAGTTTTCCCACCCGCTCCGGTTCCTGCTCTAGCAGTTCGGCAGAGGCAATGGCTGCCCCTGCAAGCGCGGCAGAAAGTCCGACGGAAAAAACGAAGCCCGGAGCCGATACCTTGAGATAGTCGCAAAGCACTTTGGAACCGGCGATATAGCCGCCACAGGACGAGAAGGTCTTGGACAGTGTACCCATCCAGATTTCGACTTCCGTAGGGTCTATTCCGAAATGTTCTGCAATGCCCTTGCCGGTCTTGCCGAGGACCCCGATGGAATGTGCTTCATCGACCATCAGCCAGGCGTCGTAAGCCTGTTTGAGCTTCACGACACGTTTCAGATCCGGGAAATCTCCATCCATCGAATAGAGACCTTCGACGACAACCAGCACCTTGTCGAACTTGTGCCTATGATCTGCGAGCATCTTTTCCAATGCATCCAGATCATCATGCGGGAAATTCATTCGGGTAGCGCCGGACAGACGAACGCCTTCGGCAATGGAGTTGTGGACAAAGGAATCGGTCAGAACCAGATCGCCTTTGTGAACAAGATGGCCAATCGTTGTGACGTTGGTGGCATGCCCGGACACCATCACGATTGCTGATTCCACACCGTGAATTCTGGCCAGGGCTGCTTCCAGCTCCGCGTGAAACGGCCGCTCACCCGCAACGATCCGGCTTGCTGAAACGCTTGTGCCGAACTTGTCGACATGCGCTTTCGCAGCTTCATTGACCTTGGGATGCCCGTTGAGACCAAGATAGTTGTAGGAGGCGAAATTGTCGTAGTTGTTGCCGTTGATGAAGCTCGTTCCCGCAGCAAGTCCATCATGCGGGCGGAAAAACGGGTTTTCAATTCCCATCATGTCCGCCGCAGCCCGATGCATTTGCAACTGCTTGACCTGCGGAAGCTCCTTGAAGTCATAGACCTTTCGCTTCGGCGCAGCTTGCGGGCGAGCCGACGAAGACGCCGTACGTCCGCGCGCAGAACGGCGGTTGGCTTTCAAGCTGTCCATCAGCTTGGCGCGATCATCAGCGCCCATACCAGTAAATCCTTTTATGAGGCCGCTTACAGGAAGGAACCAAGTTCGCGGCTCTTGTTCTCAACTTGAGTAGCGATATCGGAAAGATCTTCCGATTCCTGACGCTGGTCATCCACATGAATGCTGGCAAGTTGCTGTGTTTCATCCGAAATACCGGAGGCATTTTCTTCGCCCAGAACCCGGTTCGCAACTCGGCCAGACAAGTCGATCAGTGTTGCGCCATTCGCCAGAGACATCAATGGAATGTCGATCCCCAGCTGCCGTTCCGCACTCATGCGCAGTTCCAGAGCCATCAGCGAATCCATACCGATATCAGACAGCGGCTTGTGCGGATCAATCTCCTCGGGAGCAATTCGCAGGATCTTGCCGATTTCAGCAGCCAGAAGCTTGGCAACCGTCTGAGCGGCGGTTACCTGATCCATGCCTTCCAGCATGGCAGCCAGATTGATTGCTCCATCTGCGCCGGTCTCGTCCTCGTCGCCAAGGCCGAGCAGGCTGACAAGCGGCGTTCCAACGAGAGCCAGATCTTTCCGTGCTGCCTGCCAATCGATACGCGCGTAGCCCATAGCGGCCAGGCCGCTATCTTCCTGTGACGGCTGCACCATAAGCGACATCAGACCATCGAGAGCTTCCTTGGCGGTCAAGGCATGGCGCCCGAGCTTGCGGGACAGCATCTCGTTGACCTCTTCGTTGCGGGCAAGGTAGCCCGCATCGGAGATCGCACCCCACGCAACAGCCAGTCCGGGACGGCCTTCTGCGCGGCGTTTGCGCGCAAGCCCTTCCAGGTAGCCGTTGGCGGCAACATAGTTTGCCTGCCCCGGATTGCCGACAAGCGTCGTGGCGGACGAATACAGCACGAAGTGATCGAGCGGATCGTCGGCCGTCAGCCTGTCCAGGAGCTCCGCACCGCGAATTTTGGGTGCCAGCACTCTGGTCAGGCCATCGTGATCCATGTTGGCGATCAACACGTCATTCAGCACCATCGCGGTATGGAACACGCCTTTGATCGGGCGCCCTTCGCCTCGGATCTCCGCAAGCGCTTTCTTGACAGCAGCTTCATCGGTGATGTCGCACGCGTAACCTTTGATGGAGACGCCACGCTTGGTCAGTTGGCGGATGACTTCCTGAGCGTCTTCACTGGAATCGCCCCGCCGGCTGAGAACCGCCAGTGACTTGGCTCCGTGATCGGCAAGGCGGTGAAGCAATGCCGCACCGAAACCGCCGAACCCACCAGCAATGAGGTAGACGGCGTCGCCGTCGAACGAGATTTCACGCTTGGTCGGCACGCTTTCGGGAACTGCCGGTGGGCGGATCACGATCTTGCCGATATGTCCGGCCTGCTGCATCAGGCGGAAAGCATCGACCACATCCGCCGCCTCGAACAACCGATGCGGCAAGGGACGCAAGGTTCCGGCTTCGAAGAGCTCGACAAGCTTGACGAACAGATCGACAGCCAGTTGGGGTTGGCGGGTCAGCAACTGGTCGGCGTCGATACCGAAGTAGGTCAGGTTCTGACGGAATGGACGCAGGCCGATCCGGGTGTTGCCGTAGTAATCGCGCTTGCCCAGTTCCAGGAAGCGGCCGAACGGTTTCAGAACCTCGATGCTGCGTTCCATGGCCTCGCCAAACAGCGAGTTCAGAACCACATCGACGCCTTCGCCGGAAGTTTCTTCCATGACAGCATCAACGAACGCAAGGCTTCGGGAATCCAGAACAACGTCGGCTCCGAGCAGTTTCAGCGTGTTGCGCTTGTCTTCCGATCCGGCTGTCGCGATAATTTTCGCACCGCGCCACTTGGCAATCTGCAAAGCAGCCAGACCGACACCACCTGCGCCGCCGTGGATCAGGACGGTTTCACCTTCGCTAAGGGCAGCCAGATGCACGAGGGCATAATAGGCGGTGAGGAAGGTAACCGGGATCGTGGCTGCTTCTTCCGCGCTAACCGTACTCGGCATCGGTGCACAGCCGCTTTCATCGACCGTCACATGAGAGGCAAAGCAGGCTGGGGCGAAGGTGATGACCTTGTCGCCCGGTTGGAAGCGGGTCACATCCGGACCGCAGCCGACGACATGACCACAGCATTCCATTCCGAGTGTCGGACCAGCAAACCCGTCTTCGAGAGCTTCTTCCGGCAGCAGGCCAAGCGCCCACATCACATCACGGAAATTGAGGCCGCTGGCTTCAACGGCAATTTCGATATCCTTGCCTTCAAGCGGCTTGCGCTCCACGGCATGCCAGGCGAGCTGGTCCAGAGATCCTTGCCTCAGGATATCAAGCCGCATGGCCGGTTTTGCGCCCTCTGGCAAAGTGAAGCTTGAAAGTACACCGCCTCTCACCAGGCGGATGCCGGAGCGAGTCTTGCTGTCGAGTACGATTTCCCGTTCGCAATTGGCAATCAGAATTTCATCTGCCACTCGGGCGGCGGCAATGCCCGGTTCCAGATCTGGTGAAACGTCGATCAGCTTCAGGTTCGCATCCGGGTATTCGTTCATGACCACGCGGCCGAACGCCCAGATACCGGCCTGCTCGGGGGCGGCGGGTTTGCCGCCGGCAATATCCTGAGCACCGGCTGGAGCCAGAAGTGTGAATTCACCACCATTCGGCCCGAGCGCCTTGAGGAGCGTCATCAGGCTGTAGGCCCGGCCATCGACGGAGGCAAGAGCATCTGCCGGAGCTGCATAGGCACCAAGCAGATGAATGACCCGGCCATTGTGGGCCGCGACAAGTGCGTTGAGTGCTTCGTCTTGTGCTTGGGCGTCACCTTTGTCGCCAAGCGCGACGCTCCAGATGTCGTCGCCAAGCTGTTCGGTAACTTCGCCCGGTACCAGAAGGGTGGCCGCGTGACCTTTACGGTTCAGGCAGGCCTTCAGGCCTTCCGCAAGACGGTGAGACGCGCCTTCGGAACTGGTCAGGAGCAGATACTTTTTCTGTTCGGCCTCAACGTCCGATGCTTCCTCGCCTGTCGTGTCTGCCACTTCGGCGACGTGCTCGCCAGCACGTGCGCAGATCAGATCGGCTTCGATCAATGCACTCTTGAGCGGCACGGTCTGGACGTCCGTCAGGCCAGCAGCTTCCAGCGCCTTGGTCCAGTCGGCTTGCTGTCTGGAAATCGGGAATTCGGCAGTGGCGCCTTCGTCCCACCAGGAAGAACCGACACCCATGATAAGGTCGGTGAGAGGATGCGGCAGCGGTTCCGCGCCCAGCACAAGACCGCCGGGGACAATGGACTTCGTGAAACGCTTCAAGCTGTCGGCATCGATCTCGGCAAGAGACGTGTCGAACAACACGATGTCGAAATGCCGGTCATACGTGAAGGAAGTTTCGCCCGGTTCGACAAATTCAGTCGCCGAGCTACCCTGCCAAAGCCGCTCGCCGCGACCGACTGCAGACGATGTAGCATCTGTCACAGTCAGTGCCATGTAGGTAGGATCGAGCGCGTTGTCGATTGCCGCCGCAAGTCCGCTGTTGGCTCCAACCAGAAGCACTCTGAGAGCCTGATCATTCGGCCAGCCGGCAATCAGGCTCTGTACACCCGCCTGCAAGGCGGAGGAAAGCGCGTGCTTTGCCGGAGACGACGTACGGTAGGCATCGAACAGGCTTGAGGAATATTCCTTTCCGGAAGCTTCCTGCAGGCCGAATTTGAGAACATCCGGCAAACCGGTCCAAAGACGCGCCAGCAAGGCCGCCTCGGCAATGTGTTCGCCGCCACCATCGGTCAGGGCTTGCAGAAGCTGTGAAGCATCCGGATTGCCGGCTGGGTCCGAAAGCTCGAAACCATCGTCGCTTTCCGTGCACAGACCACTTTCCACCAGCCAGCTGAAGAGGCTCGCTGCCAGAGGGATCGCGCTTTCATGCAGCTCTCCAGCTGTGACCAGCGCACCCACCTCGACCTTTCGACCTGAAAAGAGATCGAAGAGAGTCTTGTGTGCAATCGTTCGGCCAAGAGCTTCTATCAGAACCCTGCTGTCGTCGAGTTCCTGATCGTCCGAGCCCAGAAGATCGAGGTTGCCAGCCAACGCAGGTAAACCTTCGAAGCTTTCCTTCAGCGGGGAGACACGGTCCTGTGCGGGGAGAAGCGTAGCAATCTGCCGATAGACCAGATCATCGGGGCGTGTATCCTGCCCAAGGGTCACCGCTTTGAAGCGGGTCTTGGTGAGGCGGGCGATTGTCAGCCCTTCGGCATCCAGGAACTCGAAGCTTGCTTCGATTGAACGCGGCGAGGCCTTGGTGACTTCAATGCGCACGGAAGCTGGGAGAGTTTCCGGCGCCAGAAGACGCAAGGTGCCGAGACGGATCGGAAGGAACGACGTGTTTTGCGGAACGTCCTTGACGCCGTCGAGCAACGCAAACAGGCCGTGGAAACCGGCATCCACCAACGTCGGGCAGAGCGAGAACGAGTAGTCAGCCAGGATTTCGTCCTGCGGCAACAGCGTGACGGTTGCGCTGGTGTTCGAGTGTTTGACGACTTTATCTGCCCGGCGGAAGGCCGGGCCGTAGTTAAGGCCGAAGCCCTTGGTGACCGTATAAAGGGTCTCGTGATCAAGTTCGGAAACGACGCCGTCAGCTGGCTTCAACCAAGGCGTTCGGGATGTGGTCGAAGGCGTCAGGAAAGTTCCGCGGGCGTTCAGCGACCAGTCGTTGTCGGACAGGCGCGGGCGCGACAGGATCTCAAGCACATGGTCGTCGGGCGAAATACGGACCTGAGTCTCCCACACTTCGTCGCCTTCGATCACCAACGGGCGCAGAATGTCGAAATCGCGCAGTTCGATCTGGTCGCTCCGGCTCCAGCGGAGCGCTGCGCGCAGGCTCATCTCGATGTAGCCAGCAGCCGGATAGACGACGCTTTCCTCAACCTTGTGATCCTGCAGGAAGGGAAGGGATGCGCTGTCTATGTGGTTGAACCACTCGGCGGTATCCTGGCGCAGCCGGTAGCCGAGCAGAGGCCAGGTTTGACCGAACATGAAATCGACGCGTTCAGAGCTGTTTTCCGGGCGATACTCGGAATTCTGCCAGGGATAGGATGGCAGCGGAACCAAATGGTCTGGGCGTTCGCCAACGAAACTGAGCAGATCCGTCTGACCGCCGTGGGCAAGAACGGTCGCCGCGATCCGATCAAGTGGGTTGCCTTTGCTCGCAACTGCCTTCTTGGACGGTTCCTTCAGTGTTTCCAGAACCTTGGCCTTCTTGCCCTTCGCCCGGAGAACATCGTTCACATAGGTGCCGAGGACAGGCTTCGGGCCGATCTCGATGAGGACGGAGAAGTCATCGGCAGCCATGTTTTCCATCGCGGCCGCAAACCGGACCGGCTGGCGAACGTTGTGCCACCAATATTCGGCATCAACGCTCACATCGCGCTCATCCGGGGTAACGGTGGAATAAAAGGGCAGTGACGCGGCGGTGGGCGAAAGGCCATCAAGAGCTGCAAGAAGCGGCTTCTCGATCGGGTCGACCAGGGCGCTGTGGAAAGGGTACGCCAGGTTAAGGCGGCGCATGGCCCACTTTTTCTTGCGGGCAAATTTCGCGAAGGCATCAAGGCTTTCGCTGTCGCCGGAGATGGTGACGCTGCGCGGGCTGTTGTCCGCGGCAAGCTCCAGCTTGGGTAGACCGCTTTCCTTGATCGCGGCAATTGCCTGATCCGCCGGCTGAAGCAGGGCGGCCATCGAACCCAGGTCGCGAACGACTTCCTGTTCACTGGAACGCGCACGGATAACCCGAACCGCCTGTTCGAGGTCAAGAGCACCTGCACACCACGCTGCGGCCACTTCACCGACCGAATGGCCTGCCGTACCGGCCGCGGTAATGCCCCGCTGTCGCAGGGACTCCACGATACCGACCTGAATGGCAAACAGAAGTGGCTGAGCGATCTCGGAGCGCTCCAGATCGGCTTCAAGGTCTTCCGCAAAAAGCGTCGTGACGAGAGACCATCCGCTCAGACCCATGAAGATCTTGTCGACCTTGTCAAAAGCAGTCCGGAAGGCGGTATCAGCCTGATAGGCTTCCTGCCCCATGCCGGCCCATTGAGACCCGTTACCGGAAAAGACAAACCCGACTTTCGCGTTTGCCTTGATGACGCTGCCGGACACAATGTCGGTGCTTTCATCGCCGCTTTCGGCAAACAACCGCAGCGCGTCGAGTTTTTCCGCTCTTGTCTTGCCGAGCACGACCAAACGCTCCGACAGGAGGTCGCGGCCATGGGCGCTCGAGGCAATGACGTTTCCGGCGGTTTCATCCGCTTCGCTGTCGAGGCAGTCGGCGAATTTTCCGGCGAGTTGCTGCAAGGCATCCTTGGATCGGGCGCTGATCACGAGCGGCGCTTCGACCGGCGCGGACGAAGCTGCGTTGGTGACGGGATCCGGATCGCCGATGACCGCGTGCGCATTCGTACCGCCGAAACCGAAGGAATTGACACCTGCAAGCCTGCGACTGCCGTCGCGCTCAAGGGCCATGGCTTCGCCGGCTACCTTGAGGTTCAACTCGTCAAAGGGAATATCCGGGTTGGGGTTCCTGAAATGGAGCGACTGCGGCAACAGATCTTCCCGCAGAGCCATGATGGCCTTCAGAAGACCGACAAGGCCCGACACAGGTTCCAGGTGACCGACATTTGTCTTGACCGACCCGATGGGCAGTACCTTGTCGCGTTTCTGACCGATAACCTTGCCAAGCGCATCGGCTTCTGCGGGATCGCCGACACGCGTACCCGTGCCATGAGCCTCGATGAAGGCAAGCTCGTTCGGATCGATCTCCAGGCCGTCGTAAATTTCGCGCAGAAGATCTGCCTGTGCGTACGGCGATGGCAGCGACAGGCCGACGGTGCGGCCATCGGCGTTGATGCCGGTAGCCAGCAGCTTGCCGTGGCTCTTGGCACCTTCCGGAACTCCCGCCCGGGCCGAACGCAGAACGATCACTGCGCCGCCTTCCGAGCGAACGTAACCGTCACCATTGGCATCGAATGCCTGGCAGAGGCCGGTCGGAGACAGCATCGTGGCGCGAGAGAAGCCGACAAAGGCAAATGGGCTGAGCAGAAGACTGACGCCGCAGACGATGGCAGTGTCTATCTGGCCGGACTCGATGGCTGAAACAGCTTCATGAAGGGCAACAATGGACGAGGAGCACGCGGTATCGACTGTAAAGCTCGGGCCGCGAAGGTCGTAGATGTAGGAAATCCGGTTGGAAACGATCGACAGCGTGTTGCCGGTCATGAACTGCATGTCGGCCATGGCCGGATCGACCAGGAAACGATGGTGGTAATCCAGCGAGGACGCACCTACATAGACGCCGGTATTTGATCCCGCCAGGTCGCTCGGGCGGATGTTCGCGTGTTCCAGCGCTTCCCAGACCAGCTGCAGCAGCAGGCGCTGCTGCGGATCCATCTGCACGGCTTCACGCGGGGAGACGCCAAAAAAAGACGGGTCAAATCCCCAGACGTCATCAAGCTGTCCGGCGGCCCAGGTGTAGCTTTTGCCCGAGGTGCTTTGAACAGGATGGCCAAACCGGGCGAGAGGCCAGCGGTCATTGGATACGGACGTCACGGCACATTTGCCGTTTTTCAACAATGTCCAGAATTCGGCAGAATCATTGGCGCCGGGAAGTCGGGTAGAATAACCAAGAATATCGATGTTTGATGTAAGCGACGCCACAGAACAACCTGTTTTTATTAGTTGGGAACAGTCAAGTTATTGAGTTACATATGGAAACTTACAATTTGTAAACAGTCATTCGTGCAAGCTCCCTCAAGAAAAATCGAAGACCGGCGCGACCCAGTCCCACTGCTGTCCTGCGTAAGCTTATCCCATGCCAAACAGCGTTTCCAGCTACCTCGCAAACGCAGGGTTTGGCAACCTTTATCCCATGCAGAAATGCTGGAAAAGGCTACATACATAAAAAAACGTAGTTCTTCTGATTGTTGTTAAAAAACGTGGCGGGTTTGCAAGAGCAGGATTTGAAAATCACTTTAAAACAAACGCCCCGCAAAATTGCGGGGCGCGTAGCTGAATTTATGAACAGGATCAGACGTTGCTGTCCGGGAAGGAGCTCTTGCGCTCGGTCATGAACGCTATCAGGGCCTCGTCAATGCCAGGGTCCAGCTCAGGGCCGGTATAGCCCGCCAGCTGTTCCTTCCAGCGTGCGTTGGCCCGCTGTGCGGCATTCAGTTGCCCGTCGGCAAGCCATTGCTCGTATGAGTTGTTGTCCGCGATGGAGGACCTGAAGAAGGCGCTCTCGAAATTGCGCTGCGTGTGCGCGGCGCCAAGGAAATGGCCGCCTGGGCCCACTTCCTGAAGCGCATCCATCGCCAGGGTCTCTTCGGAAATCTCGATCCCCTTGGCCAGAACATGCATCATGCCGAGCTGGTCCGCGTCCATCACGAATTTTTCGTAAGACGAGCACAGGCCACCTTCCAGCCAACCTGCCGCATGCAGACAGAAGTTCACACCGGATTGCACTGTCGCCAGAATGGTCTGGGCGGACTCCTGTGCGGATTGCGCATCCGGGGTCTTGGAGGCGGTGAACGAACCGCCCGAGCGGAATGGCAGATTATGCCTGCGGGCGAGCTTCGCTGCACCATTGAGAAGCAGGGACCCTTCCGGGCTGCCGAAGGTCGGTGCGCCGGACTGCATGGAAATCGAGCTCACGAAGGCACCGAAAACGACCGGCGCACCGGGACGAATCAACTGTGTGAGGGCGCAACCTGCCAGGGCTTCTGCCAATACCTGCGACAGTGTACCGGCAACCGTCACCGGGCTCATGGCACCTGCCAGAATGAACGGCGAAACGATACAGGCCTGATTATGCCGGGCGTAGACCTTCAGGGCGCCAAGCATGGTCGCATCGAAAACCAGAGGTGAATTGGCATTGATCAACTGGATCATGACGCAGTTCTGGTCGACGAACTCTTCCCCGAAGGTGATCTGCGCCATCTTGACGGAATCTTCGGCGCGCTCCGGCGCGGTGACCGATCCCATGAACGGTTTGTCGGAGTACTTGATATGGGAATAGACCATATCGAAATGCCGCTTGTTGACCGGTAGGTCGACAGGCTCACAAACGGTGCCCCCGGAATGGTGCATCCATGGCGACATATAGGCCAGTTTCACGAAGTTGCGGAAATCCTCGATCGTGCCATACCGACGACCCTTGTCGAGATCGGTGACGAAGGGAGGACCGTAGACCGGAGCAAAAACGAGATTGTTGCCGCCGATCTCCACGTTGCGGGCAGGATTGCGTGCGTGTTGGGTAAATTGCGAGGGAGCCGTTTTCACCAGCTCCTGCAGCATGCCTTTGGGAAAGCGGACGCGTTCGCCGTCGACATCAGCACCGGCTTCCTTCCAGATGCCGATAACCTCCGGATCGTCCCGGAATTCGAGGCCGATTTCGGCGAGAATTCGGTCGGTGTTGGCTTCAATTCGTTCCGCGCCTTCGTCGCTCAGAATGTCGAAGTTCGGAATGTTGCGCGAGATATACGGAATGGCCAGGCTGGCGGGGCCGGCTTGCCGGCGTTCGCGGCGTGCGCTTCTTCCTCGACGGCCAGATGGGGCGGCGTCTGACATCTTATGCTCCCAAGATGAGTTTGGTTGCGCTTAGTCTTTCTCAGGAGCCTTGACAACCCGGCTCCATAACCGTCGCACAATACCGTAAAAGCGTCATAGCGCTTTGTTGCTTCATTTTGGCAGGAAAGTCCATTGACTTTGCACCCTGAAAAGTGATTTCGGAAATGGCATTCAGGCGAGGGAAGACGTTTCGTTTCCAGGACGGCCCGGCAATCGTTTCAGGGGAGTGACCCACCGAGGGCAACACTCGCTCGGCAACAACCGCAGGTTCGATTATTTTGGAAGAAAAGAGCCGTCTATGGATTTTCTTTCGCGGTCTGCTATTGCAGGCGAAAGCCCCCGAACGGGTACAAACGACACCAACAAGACGAAAGACTGCTGAATGTCCAAGCTGGAAGAGCTGCTTGCCCGAAAGGGAGCGTTGCTTGCCGACGGCGCTACCGGAACCAATTTGTTTGAAATGGGTCTCGTTTCCGGCGATGCGCCGGAACTGTGGAACACAGACGAACCGGAAAAGATTACCGCGCTTCACAAGTCCTTTGTCGATGCCGGATCCGATATCATTCTGACGAACACCTTCGGCTGCAATCGTCATCGGCTGAAGCTGCACAAGGCGGAAGGTCGCGTCGGGGAACTCAATATTGCCGCCGTGAAACTGGCGCGCGATGTGGCGGAAGCCTCGGGACGAACGGTTCTGATCGGCGGTTCTGTCGGGCCAACCGGTGAGCTTTTTCAGCCTCTGGGTGCGCTCAGCTATGAAGAGGGCGTCGCAGCCTTCAAGGAGCAGATGGAAGCACTGGTCGAAGGTGGCGCCGACATTCTGTGGGTGGAAACCATGTCTGCCGTCGAAGAGATGAAGGCGGCCGCAGAAGCTGCGCAGAATTTCGACGTGCCGCTTGTCATTACCGCCAGTTTCGACACTGCCGGCAAGACGATGATGGGCCTGTCTCCCAAGGGGCTGGGCGATCTTCAGGCGCAATTTGCCTGCACGCCGGTTGCAATCGGTTCCAATTGTGGTGTCGGTGCTTCAGATCTTCTGGCAGCCATCATGGACATAACCGAAGCCTACCCGGATGCCATCGTTGTTGCGAAAGCCAACTGCGGCATCCCGCAGATCAAGGGCGATGAGGTTGTCTACACTGGAACCCCGGAACTGATGGCCAAATACGCACATATGGCGCTCGATGCGGGCGCACGGATTGTCGGTGGTTGCTGCGGCACGTCACCGGTTCATCTCGCGGCAATGCGTGCCGCGGTGGATGCGCATCAGGCAGGTGACCGGCCTACGCTCGAAGAGGTCATCACCGAAATCGGCCCGCTTGTATCCCCGCCGAACAAGGAAGCCGACGCTGCCCGCGCGGAAAACGATGCCTCTGGTTCCGGACGGCGCAGAGGCCGCCGGCGCGGCTAGAGGCCGCCTGTCAGCTGAACAACAAAGCCCTCGCTTCTGAAGACAGCCAGAAGCGAGGGCTTTTTTCGACCGGTTCACGAACTGCGGGGGAGCTGCAATCGTGCTGCAGGCTTCACTGCAGCCAGGGAGCCGATGCGCTCCAGAAGATGATGTCGACCCCGAGATATCCGGTGGCATACTCGACAAATTCCGACCGGGTAAACGCCTTGCCCGTGTCCGGATTGACGTATTGCAGGGTGGGCTCCTGAATCGCCATCGCGATCACCGGCAATTTGTCCTGATACTGGTGGAAGAAAGGGTAGGAGTTTTTCATCTGCGCCTTTCGGTTTGGAACGATGTCCGGCCCACCCAGACCAATGCCCAGTTCTGCTGCCTTCTCAAAACTGCGCTGCATATAGCCTTCGCTGTTTGCCCATTCGCAGGGCCAGAAGTTTATGTATTGCACCACCTGCGACTTCTGGAAGGCGCTTCGGGCAAAGGCCATGTTCTCCAGGGTCGCATCGAAATAGGCATCGCAGGTGAAGCCTGTCTTATCCTTTGCTCTATCGATATCCATGGAGCTTTCCGGCAAGTTGAGGCCTTCGATGCGGCCGTCGAACTTCTCCGCGAGGGCGGTCAAAAGGGCCTGAAAACGGCCGCGAACGGCGTCGCTCCACTGAACGGTGACCCAGCCCTCCGGCTTTGGGTTTTCAGCTTCGCTGTCATCGACCTGACGGGCCAGGCCACCTGCATAAACAGGGTCTTCCAGAATGTAGTCCGGCAGGTAGCGGGCATCTTCGGAGAAGAAACGGTCCTGAAGCTGAAGGAAGAATGCCTTGTCATACTTTTCAGCAATGGCCAGATCGCGTTCGATTGCCGAGAAGTCGTAATGCCCTTTTTCAGGTTCAAGCATTCTCCAGTTGTAGAGGATCTGTACTCCGGAAAGATCTGGATTGGTCAGCAGAGACTGCGTCTGCGAGAACGCACCCGCGCTTGTGTAGAGATAGTTTCTGACCTCGGCCAGGGCGGCCTGAGGTGAGATCACGGCAGAGACCACCGCTACAAGCGGGGGCAAAGAGCGAAAACTTCGAACGGAAAACACTTTGCTTAAAGCTGAAATCAGTTTGGTCAACGGACGACCCCTTTGTCTGAAAAAGGAAGGCAACCCGACAAAGGTTTGAAGTGAGGCACTTGTGTGACCGGATATGGTTTTGCTCAAGAAACAAATTGACGCAAACGTAAGATGAAATCAGATTACGGTCGGAAAATGAGAAGGATAGGGGGGAGGCTGAATGACGCCGGTAATGACAGGTACGGAAATCATGGAGATGCTGGACAGAGAGTTCCCGCAAATCCATGCCGGTGGGCGCGTTTACGCGATCGACAGTGTTTCACCCGGAGAAGCGGTGGTACGCCTGTCTGCCAACGAGTTGCATCTGCGTCCAGGTGGCACTGTGTCCGGTCCTTCTATGATGGCGCTGGCTGACCTTGCCGCCTATGTCGTGATTCTGGCTCACATCGGCCCGGTGGCGCTTGCGGTCACCACCAACCTGAACATCAACTTCCTGCGCAAACCGGACGCGGGCGATCTTCTTGCCACGTGCCGGCTCCTGAAGCTTGGCAAGCGTCTTGCGGTGGTTGATTGCTCAATTGCAGGTGAGGGGCAGGAAGAACTCGTCGCCCACGCGACGGCTACATATTCCGTACCGCCGCGCTGACGGCGCCCCGATCAGCTGGTGTTGATCCCGGATGTTCGCCTGATCGTCGCCGGGATCTGCCAGGTAAGCTGCAAATTTAGAATGTGTTTCGAGGCCAACAAACAGCGCAATCCAGCTTCCATTTGGGGTAAAGCGTGCTGAGAAATTCTCGGGACGCCTCGAATTGCAGGAGACTGGCGCGCTCAAACAGGCGAAAATATACGGTACTATGATACCGTTTTTTTAAGTAATTGAAAAATAACAGAAAAATAGAACGTTGTGAGAAATAAGGTTCTTGACGCCCATTCCGGGTAAGCGTATAAGCGCCACCGAACGAAATTTTGGTCCGTTCGCTGGCTTGATACAGGCCGCGCGGGCCTTTTCTTTAACCGACCAGTACGGATCAATCTCATGAAGACCTTCTCTGCCAAGCCGGCTGAGGTCGAGAAAAAGTGGATCTTGATCGACGCAGAAGGAATGGTTGTCGGCCGTCTTGCCGCATTCATCGCCAATCACCTGCGCGGCAAGCATCTGCCGACCTTCACGCCTCACATTGACACTGGTGACAACGTCATCGTCATCAATGCCGACAAGGTTGTGTTCACCGGCCGCAAGTACGACAACAAGAAGTACTACTGGCACACCGGCCATCCGGGCGGCATCAAGGAGCGCACTGCTCGTGCCATCCTGGAAGGCCGTTTCCCGGAACGCGTTCTGGAAAAAGCCGTACAGCGCATGATGCCGGGCGGTCCTCTGTCCAACAAGCAGCTTAAGAACCTCAAGGTCTACGCTGGTCCGACCCACCCGCATGAAGCTCAGTCGCCGGAACTCGTCGACGTCAAGGGCCTCAACGCAAAGAATGATGGCAAGAGGGCTTAACGATGGCTGAGCTGCAATCCCTGGAAGAACTGGGCGGCGCGGTCGAAACCGCTGCCCCCGAAGCTCCGGTCCATGTCCAGAAGCTGGACTCCAATGGCCGGGCCTATGCAACTGGCAAGCGTAAAGACGCTATTGCCCGCGTCTGGATCAAGCCGGGCACCGGCAAGATCGTGGTCAACAAGAAGGACTACACCGAGTATTTCGCTCGTCCGGTTCTTCAGATGATCCTTCAGCAGCCGATCATGCTGACCGACCGTGCAGGCCAGTACGACGTTATCGCAACGGTTACCGGTGGTGGTCTGTCCGGTCAGGCTGGCGCCGTGCGCCACGGCCTGTCTAAGGCTCTGACCCATTACGAGCCGGAACTGCGTGGCGTTCTGAAGAAGAACGGCTTCCTGACCCGCGACAGCCGCGTTGTTGAACGTAAGAAGTTCGGTAAGCGCAAGGCACGCCGGTCGTTCCAGTTCTCCAAGCGTTAATCGCTGGATCTGGAAGTTACCAGTTCGAAAAACCCGCCGGATCGCTCCGGCGGGTTTTTTGTTGGCATAGATACCTGCTAGGGCTTTAGATCGTTTGGTGTCATGCATGACGAGGACAAACCGCTGAATTCGAGTGTGAAAGATCAGGAGCCCGCGACAGAGGCAAAATTCCTGTCCGGCAGTCTGTTTCGCCATGTGACCGTGATGTCCCTGACCGCTTCTGTTGGCCTGATGGCGATCTTTGCGGTCGACTTTGTCGACATGATCTTCATCTCCATGCTGGGCAAGGCGGAACTGGCGGCGGCCGTCGGATATGCCGGCGCGATCCTCTTCTTCACGACCTCGTTCAACATCGGGGTTGCCATTGCTGCGGGGGCGCTTGTGTCCAGGGCTCTGGGGGCAGGGGACAGAGAAGGTGCAAGGCAGCAGGCCTCCAATGCCCTGACAGTGGGCGTTCTCTTCAGCGCCATCTTTGCCGTGGCCGTCTGGTTTTCCCTGGGGTCGCTCGCCACGTTGATCGGTGCAACAGGACGAACGCACGATCTTGCGGTTCATTATCTGGCGATCATCGTACCGACCTTGCCCTTGCTGTTGCTTGGTATGGCGGGCGGCGCCGTTCTGAGGGCGCATGGCGATGCCCGTTGGGCAATGATGTCGACCATCATCGGAGGCATTGTGAATGCGGTGCTCGATCCGATCCTGATCTTCGGGTTCGACCTGGAGCTGACGGGTGCTGCGATAGCAAGTGCAGCTTCTCGGGTTGCCATTGCCGTTTTCGCGCTCGCGCCGATCTTTCGTTTCCACGGAGGTTTGGCTCTGCCGCGTCCTATGGCTCTTTTCAGGGATATGCCGTCGATTGCGGCAATTGCCTGTCCTGCCATTCTGACCCAGCTTGCGACACCTGTCGGGCAAGCCTGGGTTACCCGGTCCATGGCCGAATTCGGAGAGGAGGCCGTGGCCGGTATGGCGGTGGTCGCCCGTATGACACCGCTGGCATTTGCAACAATCTTTGCCCTGTCAGGGGCTGTCGGACCGATTGTGGGCCAGAACTACGGGGCCGGCAGGTTCGACCGGGTTCGTGACACGTTGCGCAAAGCGCTTTTGTTTACGGCACTTGTGGTCGGCTTTGCCGCACTTGTTCTGTTCTTGCTCCGCGGTCCGATTGCACATCTGTTTGAAGCGGATGGCGTCGCCCTGACCCTGATTTATCTGTTCTGCGGCCCCTTGGCTCTGGCCTTCTTTTTCAACGGCGCGATTTTCGTTGCGAATGCCTGTTTCAACAACCTGGGCCGTCCGTTCTATTCCACCATGCTCAACTGGGGGCGGCACACCGTCGGCACCATTCCCTTTGTCTGGTTCGGTGGAATGCTATACGGAGCGCCCGGGGTTCTGATCGGACAGGCGGCCGGTGGTATCTTGTTCGGGGTTGCCGCCATCCTGATCGTGCGTGGTGTCATTCGGTCGGTCGAAGAACATCACGAAAAGCCACCAAAACGCGGGCTCTTCCAGCGGCAGGCACGTCAGCTCATCTTGTTCTTTTCAAGACGGTGATGACCTGCGGCGTCCGGAAATCGATCCGGCTGGTTTTGGTGGCCAAGGAACCCGTTCGCCACGGTTTCTACGTCCGCTGATCCGGATCAACTGCTGAAATTTCGGACATTCCATGTGTGAGGAGGCCGGACAGTCGGCGACGTGACGGATCATGTCGCGCAGAGCTTCCAGGGTCTGGATCTGCCTGTCGAGTTCATCCGCTCTCTGGTGAAGGCCTGGCCGGGAGAGGGCGGGTCGACCGTCAGGACCGAACATCGCCTTGATCTCTTCCAGTGAAAACCCGCCGGTCTTGCCAAGGGTGATCAGCGCGAGCTGGTCCAGAACGTCGGGCCCGAACAGACGTTTCAGCCCCCGGCGCCCCACCGACGTGATCAGGCCTTTTTCCTCATAGTGGCGAATGGCGGACGCTGCGATGCCGGTCTGCTTCGACACTTCGGAAATATCCATGAATTTCATCTATTGACCTCAAGTCGACTTGAATTTGTAGGCTGTGCTCCTGGCTTTCAAAACGCAAGGAAAAAACAATCATGTCGGATAAAGCTTCATCATCGGGGCGACCGCTCTGGCTGGAAACGGCGGCAATCGCGCTGCTGATGACGGCTACTTTGAAAATCATGGCCAATGCCACTATAAGCCCGGCCTTGCCGGCGCTTGAGGCAAGTTTCCCGGATGAACCCGGCGCGGCCTATCTGACTCGCTTCCTGGTCGCAGCCCCGTCTCTCTCGGTTGTTCTGATCGCACCGTTTGCAGGTTTTGCGGCTGACAGGTTTGGCAGAGGGCCGCTGCTGCTGTTCGGCGTTCTGCTGTTTGCCCTGGCCGGCAGCGCAGGCGCATATCTGCCGGATCTGCAGTCGATCCTGATCAGCCGACTGTTGCTGGGTGTTGCTGTCGCCATGACGATGACAGCCCAGGTTGCACTGGTAGGAGACCTGTTTTCCGGTCAGAGCCGAAGTGCCTTCATGGGTTGTCAGACCGCGGCGGTCAATTTCAGTGGGTTCCTGTTCATCGGCTTTGCCGGTTGGCTCGCGGGACTGTCCCCCCGATTGCCGTTCCTGGTCTACGTGTTGCCGGTTCTGCTTGTGCCATTTCTGCTGCCGATCCTGAAGCGGGAACGGAACACCCGGCGCGAAAACTCTGTCGACAGATCGGCAAGCCAGGTCGCTGTGCCACGAAAAGGCTGGTTCGTTCCCGCTCTGGCCGTGGGCTTTCTGACAATGGTCACCGTGATGTTCTTTTTCCTGATGCCCAGCCAGTTGCCGTTTTATCTGGAGGAAAACGGCCTTGAGAGCGCGTCGGGCACAGCGATGGGGCTCGGTGCACTAACGCTCACCGGAGGCATCGTTGCGATGGCCTACCGGCGGATCAGCACGCTTCTGGGTCTGTCAGCGTCTTTTGGTGCCGGATTTGCGTTGATGGGGCTGGGCTTCGCTGTTCTTTCGGTTGAGGCCATCTGGCCGCTCATCCTTGGTGGGGCCGCACTGGTTGGGGCTGGCTATTCTCTGGTCCAGCCGTCGTTTCTGCTGCTTGCCTTGCAAGTCGCGCCTGAGGAACGGCGTGGCAGTGTTTCGGGAATCGTGACGACAGCGATGTTTCTGGGGCAGGTCGTCTCGCCGCTACTCTTGACCATGCCCATCCAGGAATTCGGTTTTGCTTCTGTCTATCGTGGTACAGCTCTGGCGTTGTCCCTGTTTGCGGCTGCCGGGTTCAGTCTGCTCCTGTTCCGCTCTTTCCGGGCAGGGCACGCTGGCTGATGCGGCCGAAAGCCGGGGCATGTTGTTTGCCCCGGCCAAAGTGTCACGACTTCAGGGCTGTTCCGGCAGCATAGGTTTCAACGACAGCACGATCATCACCAAGGGTTTGCAGCACGAAAAGCTCTTCCGACAGTGTTTCGGCAGTTTCCATCCGCAAGGCCATCGGCTGGGTCGCCCGCGCATTCAGCACCACCAGGTCGGCGTCTGTGCCGGGCTCAAGGGTGCCGATCCTGTCTTGCAGGGACAGCGCTTCGGCATTGCCGAGCGTAACCCAGAAGAAACACGCGAGCGGGTGGAGGCGTTGGCGCTGGAGCTGCAGCACCTTGTAGCCTTCATCGAGGGTTCGCAGCATCGAATAGTTGGTGCCGCCGCCGACATCGGTGGCAATGGCCGTGCGAACGCCGGCTTGCTCCAGCCCGGCCTTGTTGAATAGACCACTGCCCAGGAAAAGGTTGGATGTCGGGCAGAATACGGAAACGGAGCCGGTCTCCCGCATGACACCCAGTTCCCGCTCGTTCATGTGGATGCAGTGACCGAGCAAGGTCTTGCTGCCAAGCAGAGCATACCCTTCGTAAACGCCGAGATAGTCTACCGCTTCCGGATAGAGCTCCAGCGTGTAGGCGATTTCGTTTTGGTTCTCGTTGATATGCGTCTGCAAATGGCAGTCAGGATGTTCCTTCAAAAGCGTTCCGGCGGCTTCAAGTTGCCCGGGCGTCGACGTGATAGCGAAGCGCGGAGTGATGACATAATGCGCCCGTCCGCGCCCGTGCCACTTCTCCAGCAAAGCCTTGCTGTCGTCATAGCCGCTTTGAGCGGTGTCACACAGGTCGGCAGGCGCGTTCCGGTCCATCATTGTCTTGCCGCCCAGCATCAGCATGCCGCGCCGCTCCGCTTCCTCGAAATAAGCATCGACCGAGGCAGGATGACTGGAGCAATAGGCGGACGCCGTGGTGGTGCCGTGGGCGGCAAGCGCGTCGAAAAAGGCGGCTGCGATCCGGTTCGCGTGCGCCTTGTCGGCAAACTTCATTTCCGCTGGGAAGGTGTAGTCGTTCAGCCAGTCCAGAAGTTGATCGGCCCAGGACGCGATCACCTGTGCTTGCGGAAAATGAATATGCGTGTCGATGAAGCCGGGAAGGATCAGATGCGGCCGGTGATCGATCACGGCCGTTCCTTCACCTGAAACGGAAACTACGTCCTGAAAGCTTCCTCTGGCCGCGATCTTGCCGTCCCGAACCAGCAGGGCGCCGTCCTCGATATACCTGTAGGCCTGCGTATCGTCTGGTCCCTTGGGGGCCGCGGAAAAGGAGAGCAGCCTGCCGCGCAGGATCTTCTGGGTCTTGTCTGCCACGGCAGGAAATCCTCATGGAAATGGAACGGCGTTTGCCGGTTTGGTTTCCCGTTTTAGTCCCGGGGGCCGAAGGCGACAACGGCTCAACCGTATTTGCCAGAGGGAATCAGACACTTTTTCGAGACGGCCGAGGAATATGCCCGAGGATACTGGGGTGCGTGGCGAGCGAGGATTACGAACCGAAGCCGGTCGCGGCAGACAGGGCACCGCCCAGGGCAACAAGCGTTCCCAGAATGGCAAGGCACACGTAGACCGTAAATATGGCTGGAGCACCGTCCGAAGGAGCGGTGTTTTCGCTTCTGGCGTTCCAAGCCGGAGGAGCCGGATCCTGCGCCGAATTTCTGTCATAGCCAGCCATCAGACCCGCACCTTACCTGCCAAGATATAATCCTGCGTAAACGGGCCGAATATTTGGCCGCCGCTGTTTTCGGGGCCTAAGTCCAGGCCTGGACCCTCAAGAGCGTTCGCTTGTCTCGATGGTTACGTGGCCGATTCCGTGCCGGGCTTTCAACCGCTCGCGAATTTGCCTGAGCACGATTTCCGCATTGTCTTCCCGCTTCAACGTGGCATGCATGGTTGCGTTGACCTTGCCCTCTGCGAGCGACCAGAGATGGATATGATAGACATCTTCCAGGCCGGGAACTGCGTTCAGCAAATCGGTTTTCAAGGTTTCCCTGTCGATGTCAGTCGGTGCTCCTTCAAGCAGAATATGGGCGGACTGGCGCATGACCGTGACAGCGGAGCGAACAATCAGCAGAGCCACGAAAACTGACAGGATCGGATCAATGGGATACCAGCCCGTGAAGTAGATCACGACGGCGGCGGCAATCGCTGCAACCGAGCCGAGAAGATCGCCAAGCACGTGCAGGATAGCGGATCGCATATTGAGCGATCCGTCACCACCGCGCTGAAGGATGAAAAACGCACCTATGTTCACCAAAAGACCGATGACGGCGATCACGAACATCGGTCCTGCAAGCACGGTTTCAGGCGTCATAAATCGCCCGGCGGCTTCGATGCAGATCCAGCCTGTTACCACCAGCAGGAAAATGGAATTGGCGAAGGCAATCAACACCGGCAAACGGTCACGGCCATAAGTGAGCCGGGCATCTGCCGGTTTCTTGGATTGCTGGAACGCCCACCAGGCCAGTCCCAGCGAAGCGGCATCCGTTACCATGTGGACGGCGTCCGCCATCAGTGCCAGCGATCCTGCAAGCCAGCCTCCAACCAGTTCGGCAAACATGAAGGCCGCGATCAGCAAACCGGCCCACGCGACGGCGCGCGCGTTCCTGTCGGTCACTTCCGGCGTGTGATCGTGACCATGTTCGTGGTTGTGGCTGTGACCGTGAGAATGACCGTGGGAAGCGCCGTCGGCATGGTCGTGTTGGCCGTTGTCGCTCATGACAATTTCCTTTGGTCGGAGGCTGAAAAGATCATGCAATCTTTCGACATGTACCACCGGTTGACAAGAACCGCATCCGGATCAGCCCCCTTCAAAGGGGATGAACACAATCGCAGGTGCTACCAACGGGCATCGCCGGCCGGGATTGGCGGGAGGGGACTTCGCTGGTAAAACCTGAAGCACCGTCCTCGGGTGTCCGGTAAATGACACACCCGGCAGTCCGTGCCGATTGATCCGGATCGGCACACCAAGATCCTGCCACACCAGACTTCAAGGAAATTGTCATGTCAGCAGAATTGCCTCGGGAAACCGACAACGCATTTCTGGGTAAATCGATCAAGGGCGGTTCGCATGAACCGACGTATGCTGGGGCACTGTCTTTCATGCGCCGCCGCTACAGCCGCGATCTGACGGGGATTGACCTGGCCGTTTGGGGCATCCCGTTCGATGCTTCCGTTTCCAACCGCCCCGGCGCCCGGTTCGGGCCTCAGGGTGTTCGCCGTGCATCCGCCATTTTCGATGGCGATCCGCAATATCCGTTCGACATGGATCCTTTCGAGGTTCTCGCCTGCGTGGACTATGGCGATTGTGTTTTCGATTATGGTCGCAACGCCGACGTCCCGGGGCACATTCAGGCCCAGGCGGCCGACATTCTCGCCTCAGGCGCCCATTTGTTTTCCATTGGCGGGGACCATTTCGTCACCTATCCGTTGCTTAAGGCCCATGTGGCCAAGCATGGACCGCTTGCCCTGGTGCAGTTCGATGCCCACCAGGACACCTGGAACGATGAAGGCGACAGGATCGACCATGGCACCTTTACCGGACGAGCCGTTCGCGAAGGTCTGATCGATCCGGACAGGTCAATCCAGATCGGCATCCGGACCCACGCGCCCGAAACTTGCGGGCTGGATATCATTTACGGCTACGAGATGGACAACCTGGGCATCAGTGGCGTGATCGAAAGGATCAAGGAACGTGTGGGGACCGGACCGGCCTACATGACCTTCGATATCGACTGTCTGGACCCGGCTTTTGCTCCCGGTACGGGAACACCGGTTGCAGGTGGCTTGTCATCTCGCGAAGCGCTCTCGGTGCTGCGGGAACTGGGATCTTTGAACTTCGTGGGCGGTGATGTCGTCGAAGTCGCTCCGGCCTATGACCATGCGGATATCACGTCCATTGCCGGTGCAAGCGTCGCATTGACCTACATTGGCCTGCTTGCCGAGAAGTGCAAATAGGCTGGCTAGACCAGAGCAGGGCTGCAACATGGCGAAGGTCCTCAGTTTGCGGTTTGTGAAAACGCCGGGCAGCATTTCCTTGCCGCCCGGTGTCGCCCGACAGTTCAAGGTGTTCTCGGGGGATCACAGCCTTGAAGGCACTCCTGCGATCGTGTTTGAACTGGACAAGGCGCATATGAGAGGCGTCACATGCATTCACTTGCGTGAAAGGCCTGATTGGTTGCTCGAATGCACGGCCAAGGCCGGAACCGGAAGCTGGGATCTGATTTCCGATGCCGGTGTCAGGACGGGGCACATCGCCGGACGCGGATCATTGAAGCAGGGTTGGAAACTTGAGCTGCCGAGGAGCTGTGCGCATTATGAAATTACCGATCCTGAAAGCATTGCCAAACAGACCGTTCGAACCATGCTTGGCGGTGATGCGGAAGCATTTGTGTTGGTCGAAAACGGTAATCTCGCGGGAACATTGACCCGCAAACACCGGGATCAATCAAACGGCAAGAGGGCCGGGTTGCTGGCGGGGCTGAAAAGGTTTGTCACTGGCAGGGACTGGGTGCTCGACGTTCAGCAACAAAATGATCAGCTGGAACTCGCGCGCACGGACCACCTGGTCGCTCTGGCTTGCCTCGGGTTGGTCGCTGTTGTGAGCCTTGACCTGAGCACTGCCGACTGAACTTGCTTATTTCCCGATGACAGGTGCTTAAAGCGAAGCAGGTTTAGCGACGGTTGCTGCGCGCGACGGTTTTCGGGAGATTGTCGTTTTGCGGAACGGCCGTCCAGAAGCGATAAAGCGCGGTTTTGTCCTTCATGGTCCGGTAAAGCTGGACCAGCTTGACGAAGCTGACGAACTGGGCCGCGTGTGCGACGGTCAGGCCAGTCAGCGAGAGGATCGGCGACATCAGGAAGCCACCAAGCAGGGCGATCATCCCCCCCATCCAGAAGACGAGGTAAAGCGTCGTCAACCTGGTGCTGTCAGTGGCCGGGACCGGGAGGAACAACCTGTTCAGCCAGACCTTTTCGCCGAAGCTCACCTGTTTGGCCCAGGATGTTGTCTTGCCGGTTTCTCCGATGAGCCCCGGAAGGATGATGACGCATGCCAGAACGCCGACAGCAACCAGAAGCGCGCCCCAAATTCCAAGCCAGACCTGCGACCACAAGGCGGCGGTCAGCAAGCCTGGGGCAACGATCTTCATCGTAGTAGAAAGAGCTGGCGCAGGTTTGCCCGATGCAGCTTTCGGCAAAAGAACGGGAGCCTTCGGGCCATTGGCATTTTTCAATGCCGGACGGGCAAGGGGACTCAAGTGACGTCGTGAGGTTTGCATATGCCGCAGCCAGCCTTTCAGATAGGCGTCAATCTTACTCGGCGACATGGGTGCTTGGCAAATGACAATCTGTCTCAAGCAACATCAATTTCCGTAAATTTACCAATGTGGACACGTGGTGCGAGCAAGTATTGAGTGCGACGTCACGCGGAGGATTCGGTGTATCCTCAAAGAGCTCGGCCGTAATGACCGGCTTCAGGGATGAATAATAAATAGTCAAGAAGCTAACCGAGCCGCCTTCTATTCGATTCATTGTTTTTTAGTCTGAAATCAGTAAAAACATACTAATTGTTGAGTGCGTTAATTTCTATCAATTGGGTTGGGGCATGGTCTTACATACGAGCCAGGATGAAAGGGGCGTTGAAAACAGCGAGATTATTGCGTCTCTGGGCTCCGAGCTGGACCGACTGAACCGCATTGCGACGTTGTCCGCAAGCGATGAACTGCGGCTAAGCAGTGTCTCACTTCATACGCTGCTGAACGAGGTTTCCGATTACCTTTTCGTGAAGGATCGGAGCTCTCGCTTCGTTATGGCCAACCTCCAAGTTGCACTTGATGTTGGACTGCAAGACGTTTCTCAATTGATCGGCAAGTCGGATCTGGACCTTCAGCCGAAAGAGGCAGGCTTGAAATTCTATGCCATCGAACAGGAAATCATGGCATCGAATATTCCGCGCATCGATTTCGAAGAACCCTTGGTTCTGGAAAACGGCAAACGGAAATGGTTTTCCTCTTCCAAGTATCCGGTGACAAACAGCAAAGGTGAGGTTGTCGGCATCATCGGTTTGTCCAGGGATATCACTGATCGCAAGAGAGCCTTGCTGCTGCAGCAGGGGCAAAACAAGGTTCTTCAGGAAATTGCTGCGGGCAAGCCGCTGGAACAGGTGCTGACAACCCTGGTGCTGACCATTGAAGACCAGTTGGACGGTGTCATGGGGTCGGTCATGCTGCTGGACGACGCCGGCGAAAAGCTCTTGTCGACCGCGGGGCCCAACCTGCCACAGGAATACCTGGACCTGACGCACGGTGTACCGGTGAGCCCCAAAATGGGGTCATGCGGTACAGCTGTTTTCCGTCGTGAAAGCGTTATTGTTGAGGATGTTCAGAAAGACAGCCTCTGGGAGGATGTCCGCCATCTCATTGCGCCCTTTGATCTGCGATCCTGCTGGTCAGTGCCGTTTTTCGGCAAGGATAGCAAGGTTCTGGGCACCTTCGGACTCTACACAAGGTCGGCTCGCAGCCCGACCGATCACGAGTTGAAACTGGCGTTCGAGGCGGCCCGGCTGGCATCAGTGGCCGTTGAGCGTGACCGTGCCGAACGCAAGATTCGCTATCTGGCGAACCATGATGTTCTGACCGGCCTGCCCAACCGGCAGGAGTTCAAGACCAAGCTGGAAGAAAAGGTTTCCGAAAGCGACAGAACCGGAGATCCCGTTGCCGTCGTTTTTGTCGATCTCGACAATTTCAAGTTCGTCAACGATAGCTTTGGACATGCGATCGGCGATCAGGTCCTGATGATTATCGCCGAGCGCATCATGTCCGTTCACACCGGCACACATCAAGCCATCCGGTTCGGCGGGGATGAGTTTGTCCTGATCGTCGATGGCGAGTCGGCGCTGAAACCCGCTCTGAATGAATTCATGACGAGGTTGCGCGACGAGGTTACCAAGACGATCCACATTGATGATTTGTCTTTCCACGTTACCTGCAGCATAGGGGCCGCCTGTTACCCGCAGGATGCGGACTGTGCGGCGAAGCTGCTGAGCAATGCCGACAAGGCCATGTTCGAAGCCAAGTCCGCCGGGCGTGACAGCTACAAGGTTTACGAGAAGACCCGTCCGGAACGTTCAGTCAACAAACTGACGCTTTTGGAAGAAATGCGGAAGGGCATCGATAACGGCGAGTTTTTCCTCGAATATCAGCCACAGTACAATCTCGTCAGTGGACGTATCGTGGGTGCAGAAGCGCTGGTCCGCTGGCAGCATCCTGTCCTCGGGCGCATGATGCCTGGCGAGTTCATTGCTCTGGCTGAAGAAAGCGGTCTCATCGTGCCGCTCGGCAGATGGGTGACGCGAGAAGCCTGCCGGCAGAACAAGGAATGGCAGGACAATGGCCTGTTGCCGATTACGGTCGGCGTCAACGTGTCCGCCCGCCAATTCCGGGACGACAGCCTGATTTCGGACGTACGTGAGGCGTTGCTGGAAACGGGGCTCGGATCAACGTATCTGGAGCTGGAACTGACGGAAAGCCTGTTGATTCAGAATGCGGAGCAGGCCGTTGAACTGATGGACGAATTCCGCCGGCTGGGCGTGAAACTTGCGATAGACGACTTCGGAACGGGGTATTCAAGTCTTACCGCATTGAAGATCTTTCCGCTGACCAGGCTCAAGATTGACCGCAGCTTCATCAGCGATCTGGACTTTGACGAGAGTGACCGCTGTATCGCAAAGGCGATCATCTCTCTTGGCAGGGAACTCGGTCTTTGTGTTGTGGCTGAAGGCGTGGAGACGGCAAAGCAGCAGGCGTTTCTCGCCAGTTGCCAATGTGAAGTCGTGCAGGGCTTCCATTTCGGACGTCCAATGGAAGCGAGCAAGTTCGGCAAGCTGCTAGCGATGACGCTGACACCTCTGGACGCACATTTCGGCTGAAAACTCATTGCACGTAGATGCTTGCTGACTAGCCTGCGCGCGTCACACCTTCATCATCACATACGATCCCGGTGCATCTTCCAGGATCTTGATCCGGTTTGCACCCGGTTTGCGGGCCTTGACCTTGGTGTCGTCGTGCGAACGGATCCACTGATCCCAGTATGGCCACCAGGAGCCGGGATGTTCCTCGGCATTCTTGAGCCAGTTTTCCAGCGCGCCCTTGGCAGCAGGACCCGTCCAGAACTGATACTTATTCTTGGCAGGCGGGTTGACCACACCAGCGATATGACCTGAGCCGGCCAGCACATAATCGACCGGACCGCCAAAGCAGCCTGAGCCAAGAAAGACCGATTTCGGTGGGGCAATATGGTCTTCACGCGTTGCCAGGTTGAAGATCGGGATCTCGACCTTGGCAAGATCAAGTTGTTCTCCGGCGATTTCCATCTCACCCTTGGACAGCTTGTTGTCCAGGTAGCAGTTGCGCAGGTAGAAAGAGTGGTTGGCGGCTGGCATGCGCGTGGAATCGGAATTCCAGTAAAGCAGGTCGAACGGGAAGGGGTCCTTGCCTTTCAGATAGTTGTTGACCACGTATGACCAGATAAGGTCGTTTGAGCGCAGCATATTGAAGGCAGACGACATCTTCGAGCCGTCCAGGTAGCCGTGCTCGGCCATCCTCTTTTCAAGTACCGAGATCTGTTCTTCATCGACGAATACCTTCAGGTCACCAGCGAAGGTAAAGTCCACCTGCGTGGTGAAGAAAGTTGCTGTCTTGATCCGTTCGTCACCGATCTTCGCCATATAGGCGAGCGTGACTGCAAGCAGAGTACCGCCGACGCAATAGCCGATGGCATTGACCTCTTCCTGTCGGGTTGCCCGTTTGATCAGGTCGAGCGTATTGAGGATGCCTTCCTTCATGTAGTGCTCAAAGCTCTTTTGAGCCTGCCGCTCGTCCGGATTGACCCAGGAGATAACAAATACGGTGTGTCCCTGGTCCACCGCCCACTTGATGAAGGATTTTTCCGGATTGAGGTCGAGAATGTAGAACTTGTTGATCCAGGGTGGAACGATCAGCAGAGGGCGTTTGAGGACCTCATCGGTAGACGGCGAATATTGGATCACCTGACAGACGTCGTTCTGCGAGATCACCTTGCCGGGGGTAGTGCCAAGGTTCTCTCCGAGCTTGAACTTGGTCGGATCTGTCTGCCGGATCTTGAGGTCGCCCTTGCCGGTTTTCAGGTCCTCGACCAGATGCCGCATGCCTTTGACCAGGTTTTCGCCATTGCTTTCCAGCGTCAGGCGCAGCAGTTCCGGGTTCGTCAGAACGAAGTTCGAGGGAGAGACGGCGTTTGCAATCTGTGTGACGTAGAACTCGGCCTTATGACGCGTGTGTTCATCCAGCCCCTGGGCGTCATGGACCATGTCCTCCGCCCATTTGCTTGTGATCAGGTAGAGCTGCTTGATGAAATCGAAGAACTGGTTCTTCTCCCATTCCGGATCGGCAAAGCGCTTGTCCCGGACCGGCGTTTCGATTGCCGGTGCCGATGGTTCGCCCATCATCCGCTTCAGTGAGGAATTCCAGAGGTCGATATAGCCGCTCCACAAGCGCGACTGTGCTTCGATGGCGCGCTGGGGATCTGACACCCAATACTCGCCAACCTGCGCGAGGGTTTTGACGACACCCGTCAACTCGTCGGTTGACTCGTGAGTGATCTTGCCTTGTTCCCGGGGCTCGATATAGGCCGCCAATGCCTTGCCTGCCTGCTCGAGTGTCTTTGCCAGATTCTGTGCAAAGGCCTCCGGGTTGTTGATGATATACTGCAACATGGGATGGTCGCGGTCATCAGCCATAGGCAGGATCTTCCTCCGGTTTTTTGCCCCGTTTGGCCCAGGGAAGGCCAGCGAGCCCTTGTTATTAAATCGCGTTATCTTGTTATTTTTTCGCCGATATTTTGAACTATCGGCTATTTATGACACAAGGTAACAGCTCCGTCGATTGGATTTCAATCTACAGTCATGCGCTCTGGCTAGAGTAACTTTGTGACGATGGAAAGGACAAGGAGCCAAAGTTGTGGAGGAACGATTGATCTGCAAGCGGAACATGCCGGCTCTCGGAGGATGCCTTTTTTTGCTTCTGGCTCTATCGGCTTGTGCGGTTGGGCCCGGAACACCCTTGATTGATGCAATGAAGACCGGGCCTGGAAAAGGCAACGGCAACGTGCCGCGGCCGGAAGGGTATGGAGCAATCGCCAATCCTGGTGAGTCCGCCGGTCTTATCAATCCTGAGGAGAGGAAAGAAACGCAGGCCTATCTGGAGACGCTTGCGTCGCAGTGACGCAGGGGATTCTGCGATGCAGCCGTAAAAGAGGCGTGTCCAATATAGATGAAGTAGTATTGGCGAATATACTGATTAAATCATTCCTTTACGACTGACGATCTAGGCTGCAAACCTTGATCGCAAGGCCCTCTTTTTCATGACGCTCGACATACCGACATTGTTTACCTGCATTATGATCGCCGAGTTTGCCGGTAGCGTCATCCTGTTGGTTTTTTACTTGTTCTGGCCAAGCCGAAGCATGGCTTGTTCAAGAAGCCTGGCCCTGTGGTCCGTCGGTATGTTCCTGGCCGGGTGCGGCACCGTTCTCTTCGCGCTGCGCGGGACGGCTCCGGACATCTTGAGCATCGTCGCCGCCAATTTCCTGCTCATTCTCGGAACGGGGATAAGGCGAAGCGGGTTCGCCGTCTTTCTGGGGCTTCGCAGCCATGTCTGGCTGTTTGCCACGATCGCCTTCGCCTGGATCGTTCTGTACCAGTTTCCGGAATTTCGCGACAATTTCATTGTCCGCGTGAACTATGTTCAATCGGTCATGATCCTGAGTGCGCTCTGGATGGTCTGGATGGCGTTTTTCGAAAACCGGGAAAAACTGTATTCCGCCCGAATGCTCGGCATGACGACCCTCGTCGAAGCGGCAGCCTTCATGTGGTACACGGTGAACCAGAACATCTTGGCTTTGCCGTCCTTCCAGTCGGGCTACGCGGAAGGCTTCATGAGTGTCTATCTGCTCATCGTCATGTTCTCGATCATCATGACCATCGTGTTGCCGGCCTCCATGGTGATCGAACGATCCCAGCATGGTTTCAGGGAGCAGGCACTTCAGGATGAGCTCACAGGATTGCCGAACCGGCGTGCTTTTCTCAACGATGCCGAGGACTGGATTTCCGTAAACGCATCGCCATCGGGCGTCTACAGCCTCATCCTGTTCGATATGGACCAGTTCAAGTTGGTCAACGAGCGTTTTAACCAGGCAATGGGCGATGCATTGCTTCAGCTTTTCGCGCGCATTCTGAAAGACACCTTGGCCGAAAATGCTGTTCCAGGCCGCGTTGGTGGAGCGGAGTTTGCTGTGTTCCTTCCGGCGGGCGACAAGGAACTGGCTAATTTGACCGCACAGAGAATCTGTCGACGCTTCGGACTGGAATGCCAGGAAGCGTCCGGCGGCCGGTTGATCGTGACGACGAGTGTTGGCCTTGTCAGCGCGGGTGTCTCGACGCCGCTGGAACGTGCCATGGAAGCGGCTGAAGGTGGCCTGCACCGCGCCAAAAAGCAGGGGCGCGCCCAGATTGTCACCATGGATCTGGCGCCCAACGGAAAGCTTGTAAAGGATGCGAAAACAACCGGTTTCTCGGTTCTTCGCAAAAAGGCAGCCTGATCTTTCCGCATCCTTGAACCGCTAATGCTCTCACCCGAAGCTGGGTGGCGAAGGTCGTTCTGAAACCGCCGGGGCTTTCAGGAGACCAATTGCCTCGTTCCCGTAGGCTTCGATGCCAGGCGTACCACTTGTATTTGTAGGACATTTTCGCCCGCTTATCGGCTTGGGAGTGGGCTGCCCGGTGTTAGAGCAATCCTGTTCTAAAAAACGATACAAATTTAGTCTGCCAGCGACGCAAAGACGGGTGCGCATTTTTTTCCGGACTGCTAAAAGAGCCCCGCTGCGCTGCCATCGCGCCTGGCATTGGCGCGCAGCTGATACTGTCAACTCGCAAGGATATGCGCCATGGAGGAATTCCATAAGATCAAGCGGCTGCCGCCGTATGTCTTCGAACAGGTGAACCGTTTGAAGGCGAAGGCGCGCGCGGCGGGAGCGGACATTATCGATCTCGGCATGGGCAATCCGGACCTGCCGACACCCAAGCACATCGTCGATAAACTGACGGAAGTCGTGCAGGACCCGCGCACGCACCGCTACTCCGCGTCCAAGGGGATTGGTGGTCTGCGCAAGGCGCAGGCGTCTTATTACGGTCGTCGCTTCGGCGTCAAACTCGATCCGGAGACGCAGATCATAGCGACGCTCGGCTCCAAGGAGGGCTTTGCCAACATGGCACAGGCGATCTCCGCGCCCGGCGATGTTATCCTGAGCCCGAATCCCAGCTATCCGATTCATACATTCGGCTTCCTGATGGCCGGTGCCTCGATCCGTAACATTCCGGCAGAACCCGGACAGGCGTTCTTCGACGCGCTGGAACGTGCGGTGATCCATTCCGTACCGAAGCCGATTGCCATCATCCTTTGTTACCCGGCGAACCCGACGTCCTATTGCGCGGATCTCGAGTTCTACAAGGACGTGGTCGCATTTGCCCGCAAACACGACATCTTCATTCTGTCCGACCTGGCGTATTCCGAGATCTATTTCGGCGAGACACCTCCGCCCTCGGTTCTGGAAGTGCCCGGTGCGATGGATGTGACGGTGGAATTTACGTCGCTTTCCAAGACATTTTCCATGCCAGGCTGGCGCATGGGCTTTGCTGTTGGCAATGAGCGTTTGATTGCTGCGCTGTCCCGGGTGAAATCCTATCTCGACTACGGAGCCTTCACGCCCATTCAGGTGGCTGCGACCGCGGCCTTGAACGGACCCGACGACTGCATTCGGGAAACGCGCGAAATCTACAAGAAGCGCCGCGATGTTGTCGTGGACACGTTCGGCAGGGCCGGCTGGGACATTCCTGTGCCGGAAGCCAGCATGTTCTGCTGGGCGCCAATTCCCGAAAAATTCCGGTCACTTGGCAGTCTGGAATACTCGAAACTCCTGTTGGAGCAGGCCGAAGTGGCCGTCGCACCGGGAATTGGTTTCGGTGAGCATGGCGACGATTACGTCCGCATCGGACTGGTGGAAAACGAACAAAGACTGCGGCAGGCAGCCAGAAATATCCGTCGCTTCCTTGAAACAGCCGACCAAAAGCTGCACAACGTCATCCCGCTTGGGACCAAAAATTGATAAGAACTGGACTCATTTTTGTATGGCAGACGCATTGAAGGTAGGCATCGCTGGCCTTGGCACCGTGGGGGCGGCCGTGGTGCAGCTCCTTTCAAAACACGGCGGACGGATAGCAACGAAAACCGGGCGCGCGGTCACCGTGACAGCGGTCAGTGCCCGTGACCGAACCCGTGACCGCGGCATTGATGTTTCAGCATTTGAATGGTTCACCGATCCCGTGGAAATGGCGCGGTCGGCGGATGTCGACATTTTTGTCGAACTGATCGGCGGCGACAACGGTCCGGCTGAGGAAAGCGTGCGCGCTGCGCTGTCGCGTGGCATTCACGTCGTCACGGCCAACAAGGCTCTGCTTGCGCGCCATGGTGTGGAGCTGGCGGCGCTGGCGGAAGCCAACAACGCTTGCCTGAACTACGAGGCTGCGGTTGCCGGGGGCATTCCGATCGTCAAGACGCTGCGCGAATCCATGGCCAGCAACGACATCAGCCGCATCTACGGTATTCTGAACGGCACCTGCAATTACATCCTGACCCGCATGGAAGCCGAAGGCATCAGCTTTCAGGACTGTCTGTCGGATGCGCAGCGGCTCGGTTACGCCGAAGCGGATCCAACCTTCGATATCGAGGGCAACGACACCGCGCACAAGCTTGCCATTCTCACCAGCCTGGCCTTCGGAACGGAAATTTCGAGCGACGACATTTACGTCGAAGGCATCACCTCCATCACGACTGCCGATATTCAGGCCGCCGACGAACTCGGCTTCCGTATCAAGCTCCTGGGCGTTGCGCAGCGCACCGATACTGGTATCGAGCAGCGGGTCCATCCGACCATGGTGCCGAAGTCATCGGCAATTGCGCGGATCGACGGCGTCCTGAACGCTGTGGCGGTGGACGGTGACTTCGTCGGGGAGATCATTCTTGTCGGTCCCGGTGCCGGTGGCAATGCCACCGCGTCATCTGTCGTTGCCGACCTGACGGATATTGCCCGCGGGGATGAAACGCCGGTTCTTGGCATGCCTGCTGCCGAGCTGGACAGTTATCAGCGCGCCCGCATGCGTCTGCACGAAGGCGGCTATTACATCCGCCTGTCCGTTTACGACAGGCCCGGCGCTTTTGCCGAAATCGCCAGATGCATGGGCGAAGCCGGCATTTCGCTGGAATCGATTGTCCAGAAACGTCACGCTAATAAGGACGTTCGTGTGAAATTTGATGCGGACATGCCTCAACCTGTCATCCTGATTACATATGAAACGACGGAAGTGGCGATCAAAGAGGCGTTGGACGTGATCATGTCCAAGGGGGTCGTTTCCGAACAACCCCAGATGATCCGCATTGAAAAACTGAATTGATGAGAGAGTGCCCGCCGTTGTTTCTTGTGGGGGGATAGACTGGAGATGTTGATGTCCAATACTGATAAACAACCGTCGAGTGGCCTGGACCGTATTCTGACGCTCGAGTTGGCCCGTGTGAGCGAAAGAGCTGCTGTATCAGCGGCTCGGTTGCGCGGTCACGGCGACGAAATGGCAGCTGACCAGGCGGCCGTGGACGCAATGCGGCGCGAGCTGAACCGGCTTCCCATCGACGGCACTGTGGTTATCGGTGAGGGCGAGCGCGACGAAGCTCCGATGCTCTACATCGGCGAAAATGTGGGCACCAAGCAGGGGCCGAAGGTCGATATTGCACTCGATCCTCTGGAAGGCACTACCATCTGCGCGAAGAACCTGCCGAATTCTCTGGCGGTGATCGCACTGGCTCCGGCAGGCGATCTTCTGAACGCTCCCGACAGCTACATGGACAAGATCGCCATCGGCCCGGGCTATAAAGCCGGTTTGATCGATCTGGATGCGCCGATTGCCGAAAACATTGCTGCTGTCGCCAAGGAAAAGGGTGTCAAGGTCAACGAAGTGACCGCCTGCGTTCTCGACCGTCCGCGCCACGCCCGCCTGATTGAAGAAATCCGCGCAACAGGGGCCTCGATCCGGCTGATCGGCGATGGCGACGTTGCCGGCGTCATTCACACCACTGATCCGGATGAAACCGGAATCGATATCTACGCCGGTATCGGCGGTGCTCCGGAAGGTGTGCTTGCCGCTGCCGCGCTGCGTTGTATTGGTGGTCAGATGCAGTCTCGCCTCGTCATCACACGTGACGAGCAAGTCGAGCGGGCGCATCGCATGGGCATCGAGGACATCAAGAAGAAATACACGCTAGAAGAAATGGCCGGCCCCGATGTGCTTTTTGCAGCAACGGGCGTGACCGACGGCAATTTCCTGCAGGGCGTGCGCTTCGGCCGTCATCACATCACCACGCACACCGTTGTCATGCGGTCCTCCACGGGCACGGTGCGCTACATCAAGGCCCAGCATACGGATCTTGAGAAATTTCATTTGGATTAAGCGCGGCTGAATGCTGGGACAATCCGGAGAAGATGACAGGCGGCTCGTACTTGGGGTCGCCCGTTCCGCAAATGACAACGCCTGGCGCGAGCGTCTGAGCGCGGCTGACCTGCGAACCGCGATGGCGATTTCGCAGGTCCACGGCCTTCCGGACGTTCTGGCACGTGTCATGGCGGCGCGCGGTGTTCAGGCGGACGAGGCGACCGCTTTCCTGGAGCCGTCGCTCAAGCAGCTGATGCCCGATCCCTCTGGCCTGGTTGACATGGATGCCGCCGTGGCGAGGGTTGCGGATGCGGTTCAGGCCGGTCGCAAGATCGCGATTTTCGGCGACTATGACGTCGATGGAGCAACCTCTTCGGCGATTTTTGCCAAGTATCTTCAGTGGCTCGGCCTTGATCCGGTAATCCATATCCCGGACAGGATCATCGAAGGTTACGGACCCAATGGACCGGCCATTGAGCACCTTCGACAGGGTGGTGCAGATCTGCTGGTGACCCTCGACTGCGGCAGCACCTCTTTCGAAGCTTTTGAAACCGCCCGGCAACTCGATCTCGATGTTGTCGTGATCGACCACCACCAGGTCGGCGAAACGCTGCCGGCTGTCGCAGCACTCGTCAATCCAAACCGGCAGGACGATCTGTCCGGGCAGGGGCATCTGGCGGCTGTTGGCGTCACGTTCCTTTTTCTTGTCGGACTGAATCGAGAATTGCGGCGGCGTGGGGTGTTTCAGGGCGCGCAGGAGCCCGACCTGATGGCTCTGCTCGATCTGGTGGCGCTTGGCACCGTATGCGACGTTGTTCCCTTGCAGGGGCTGAACCGCGCCTATGTCACACGCGGCCTTGCGGTGATGCACCAGCGCCGGAACTACGGTCTGACAGCACTTGCCGACACAGCCCGCGTCAGCGGAAAGCCCGCTCCCTATCACCTCGGGTTCCTGATAGGTCCGCGGATCAATGCGGGCGGCCGCATCGGTGATGCTGCCCTTGGAGCTAGACTTTTGACGACGGAAGATCCGCACGAAGCCAGAGCAATTGCCGAGCGGCTGGACCAGCTCAACACGGAACGCCAGGCCATGGAAGCGGTGATGCTGGAGCAGGCCGGCGCCGAAGCCGAAATGGCAATCCAGGCGCGTGATCCGGCGGTGCTCCTGACCGGTTCCGACGATTGGCACCCGGGTATCGTTGGCCTGATTGCCTCCCGTCTCAAGGAAGCCCATCGCAGGCCTTCCTTCGCAATAGCCTTCGACGAGACCGGCAAAGGCACCGGTTCGGGGCGCTCGATCCCCGGTGTTGACCTCGGCAAGGCTGTTCGCAGCGCGGTCGATAATGGTCTGCTGGAAAAGGGCGGTGGCCACGCCATGGCGGCGGGGCTGACCGTTCTGCGGGAAAAGAGGGAAGATCTGGAGGCGTTCTTCAACGATGTTCTGAAGGACGACGTCGAAGCGGCAAGCGCGAACCGGGAACTGAAGATCGATGCCGCACTGACGGCAACGGGTGCGAATCTCGACCTTCTTGAACTTCTGGAAAAGGCGGGTCCGTATGGTGCCGGCCATGCTGAGCCCGTGTTCGCCTTTCCCGCCCACCGGATTTCCTTTGCCGATGTGGTTGGCAAGGGGCATGTCAGGGCATCGATCACGTCAGGTGACGGAACGGCGTTGAAAGCGATCTGCTTCAAGGCGGATGACAAACCGCATGGTCAGATGCTCCTTCAGGGCAGGGGGCAATCGTTGCATGTGGCTGGCACACTCTCGATCGACACCTGGCAAGGCACACCCAAGGTGCAATTGCGTATTCTGGATGTCGCGGACCCGCGGAAAACCAAGCTTTGACAAAGTAACTGTAGGTTCGAATTAACCAAACGCTAAGTCAGCACGCCTACACTTTGATCCTACGAAGAAATCGTGAGGATCAGGCATGCGCGCTCAGAATGAGCTTTCGCCATATTTCGCGGAAATCGACAGGCGCACCGACCGGGCCCTGAAGGGGATTCGGGAAGTGAGACGTTCAGCAAAGCTGACAGCTCTGCCGCAGGAGCCGAAGGCAGCTGTTGTCGGCACCGGATTTCTGATTGTCCTGATGGCCTTCCTCGGATTGTTTATCGACTAGAACGCGTCGCGCTTCACCGGGAGCATCATGCATCGCTTCTTGCGTTGAAATCTTTGATTTCAGACAGCGAAATGCGATTCCGATAAAACGTGACATGTTTTAAAGCAGCGGAAAATCCGCAAAGCTTCCGTATTCGGAGGTTCGTGGGACAAACGGGGCTTGCAACGCTCTGTGGGCTGCTCTTAAGTCTGGCGTCTGATTTGAACGAGACACCGGACACCATGACTGATTATCCCATTGCACTTTGGTCCTTTAACCTCGGGCGCGCTCCGTCTTCTGTGTCTGCATTCGCTTCGCAGATAGAAGAGGGACTGAAACGCGCGGCCGCAGACGGTGCCAAGCTTCTGATGCTTCCGGAATACCTGGTGGAGTGCTGTCTGGCGTTCAAACCGGAAGGACTGCCGCCTGATCGGGAGATGGCGTATCTGGCAGAGGTTGGAACTGATCTTCTCAAGCTGCTTGCGCCCTTGCCAGCCAGATATGGCGTGTCGCTGATCGCCGGATCGATGCCTGTTCACACCTCAGCAGGCTTCACCAACACAGCTGTTCTGCTGACCGCCGATGGACGGGAGATTCGCCAGGACAAGTTGTGTCTCACGCCATTTGAGCAAGATCCGGAAATCTGGCACCTCGTACCCGGTACGGAGTTGAAAACGTTCGAACTCGACGGCCTGAGAATGGCGATCCTGATCTGTCTGGATGTGGAAATGCCGGCGCTTAGCAGCCTGCTGGCCAAACAGGATCTGGATCTTCTTCTTGTGCCGTCGATGACGGAAAAACTCTCCGGTTACCACCGTGTGTTCGGGTGCGCCAAGGCACGTGCGGTCGAACTCATGTGCGCGGTTGCCGTATGTGGTGTTGTCGGCACGTCGAAGGGGACGACCCAGAACGAAACAAATGTTTCGGGTGCCGCACTCTATCTTCCTTGCGAGGAGGAATTCGGTTTTTCAGGTGTTGCCGCAGAGGTAGCCGCGACTTCTGGAAGCAATGGTGAAGAACCGTTTCTGGTTACTTCTGTTCCACTCGATGAGTTGCGAACGCTGAAGTCCGGAAAGGCTGAGGTTTGGCCGGGGGCATGGACCGCTGATCATGTTTCCGTCACGGTCGCCTGAAGGCAAATTGTAATATTTGTAATAAAAATTTGCGCGCACCGAGTGCACTTTTCTGTAGACCTTCCTAAAGGAAATCCCTATACACCTGCAGTTCCTGAACAACAGGTGTGGAGATGGGATTCGCTAAGGCACTTACAGCGCGGGATACATCATGGCTGCACGGGATTACCGGTTTGTTTGTCAAACCGCTCCGTCTGCAGATCGCGGCTGTCTGCGTGCGTCCAGGCGAGACAGAACCAGAAATCCTGCTTGTTTCGACACGGGACACGGGCCGGTTGATCTTGCCCAAGGGCTGGCCGGAAAAGGATAAACCTGCGTTTGAAACGGCGTTGATCGAGGCATATGAGGAAGCGGGCATTGTCGGCAAAGCCGAACCGCGTGCCATCGGCAGCTTCCGGTCTTACAAGGGTCTCGCAGACGGATTGAAGATCCGCACCAAAGTGGTTGTCTTCAAGATCCGTTTTGAAAAGCAGTTGAAGGAATATCCCGAACGCGGACAACGCAAAACAGTATGGCTGCCCTTCTCAAAGGCAATCGAAACAGTGGAAGAGCCGGCGCTGAAGCGGTTTTTACGGCGGCACAAACCGCAAATCTGCTAGACGTTTCCTGGGATAGCAAGGCGTGTTTGAGTGCTCACCAGCAAGGATTTGAACAAGAAGGCACTGGACAAGGATCTCGACAAGATCAGCTTTGTCAGTGAGGCGGGAGAGGCCATGGGCCGGCGCCTCGTCGGACCAGGGCTTGCGTTGGTCTTTCTGGTGATCTGTTCCTGCGTGGCTGCGTTTCAGGTGTCAGCCAGCGGTTTTTCCCACATTGTCATCCTTGTTGCCGCCAGCGCCATCGGTGGCTACATGGCGCTGAACATCGGCGCAAACGATGTTGCCAACAATGTCGGTCCGGCCGTCGGCGCGCGCGTTGTCAGCCTCACCGGTGCCCTGCTGATCGCTGCTGTTTGCGAAAGTGCGGGAGCCCTTCTGGCCGGGACGGATGTTGTGTTGACTGTTTCCGGCGACATCCTGAGCCCTGGCGATGTCCGCAACAGTTCGGAATTCACGCTGGCAATGCTGACCGCAATGGCGGCCTCTGCTTTGTGGATCAACTTTGCAACCGTGGTCGGCGCGCCTGTTTCAACAACGCATTCGATTGTCGGTGGTGTTGTCGGTGCCGGGATTGCGGCAAGCGGTTTTGCGGCCATCAACTGGACGACCATTTCGACAATTGCGGTTTCCTGGGTTCTCTCGCCGGTGCTGGGTGGTCTCGTCGGGGCCGGGATCATGGCCTTTATCAACTCAAGGGTCATCTATACGCCCGACCGTTTGCAAGCGGCCCGATACTGGTTGCCGATACTTCTGGGTCTGATGGGCGCAACATTTACCGGTTATGTTCTGCTGAAGATCTCCGCTCGGCTGGTGTCCGTTCCCGAATGGCTTGCCGTCGTCCTGTCGCTTTCCGTCGGCTTCATTGTCTGGCGAATCTATTGCCGTGTGATCGTTGCCCAAACGCTGACGCTCGAGAACAGTGGACGCGCCTTTCGCAACCTGTTCGCGGTTCCGCTCATGATCGCAGCCGGTTTGCTGTCCTTTGCGCACGGCGCCAATGATGTTGCAAATGCCATCGGACCGCTGGCGGCCATTGTGCTGAGCCAATCCAATGATTTTCCGGACCTCGTGTTCTGGTATCTTGGAGCTCTGAACCCCGAGGTGCCGATCTGGGTGAGTGCAGTCGGGGCATGCGGCATTTCCGCTGGCCTGCTGCTGTTCGGAAGGCGTCTTGTGACCGTTGTTGGCAAGAAGATCACCAAACTTAGCCCGGTACGGGCCTTCTGCATCACATTGGCAACAGCCGCCACGGTGCTGACAGCGTCTGGAGTAGGGCTGCCGGTTTCGTCCACCCATATTGCGATTGGTGCCTTGTTCGGTGTCGGCTTTTACCGGGAATGGTATCGCAACAAGTATGTTGCCGAGGGCGGCGTCATGAAGCCGCGCAAGATGATGAAAAACAGGGAAGAGCGCCGCAGACGTCTTCTTGTCCGCCGGTCAAGCCTGATTACCATCGTTGCTGCCTGGGTGGTTACTGTTCCGGCATCGGCCTTCCTGGCTGCGGTTCTTTTTACGGTGCTCAAGCTGGTCTTGTCTTGAGATGCCGACCCCGGCCAAACAAGTTGCCAGGATAAATAACGGCACACAGTGCGCATTTTCTGGACAGGTGCCTCTTTGCGCCGTATCCTGTCGATCCTGTCAACTTCCGGGAAAGGGCACTATGGCGCAGCTTTATTCAGCAATCGATGAGCGGACTTACTGGTTCCAGAACCTTCTTCTGATGTTCAGGAGACCGTCGAGATTGCAGATCGCGGCGCTGTGTCATCGTTTGCGCGACGGGCAGCGGGAAGTGCTGCTTGTGACCACCAAGTCGACGAATCGCTGGATTCTTCCCAAGGGTTGGCCAATCCTCTCTCATAATGCGCACCACACCGCAGCTGTGGAAGCTTTCGAGGAAGCGGGCGTTATCGGAACCGCGCAGAAGAAACCTTTTGCCAGCTTCCAGTCTCACAAGGGCGGCGAGGGCGGTTTGCGTTTGAAAACGGAAGTGCTTGTTTTTCTGGTGGATGTCGAAAGCACGACCAGCAGTTTTCCGGATAAGGAGGCGCGGGACGTCCGTTGGCTTCCGATACAGGAAGCTGTCCGGCTTGCCAGCGATCCGGGGCTGGCGAAAGTGCTTCGAAAGCTGGAAAATTTACCCAACTAAGAAATATTGGCGAATAAGGGCCGTTTTGGTTGACCTTTTCGGACGATTGTTTAAGGCAAGCGCCAGAAGACGCTTGGCTTGCAACACTTGCCTTCAAAGGACTTCCCGACAGGAACGCCCATGCCAAATTTGAAAAAGCCAACCCTCGACAAAGATCTCGACAAACTGAGCTACATGGAAGAGGCCGCAGGGTCTCTTGGCCGTGGGTTGATTGCGCCCGGTATATCTCTGGTCTTTATCGTCTTGTGTGCCCTAGGCGCCGGGGCTTCCATGTCGGGAGCGCCGGGAACGGTTATCATCGTGGCCGCTGCCGCCATTGGCGCCTATATGGCGCTTAACATCGGCGCGAACGATGTTGCCAACAACGTTGGCCCCGCCGTTGGTTCACGGGCCATGACGCTGCTGACAGCGTTGATCATCGCAGCCGTCTTTGAAAGTGCCGGTGCCCTTATCGCCGGCGGGGATGTCGTCAGCACAATCTCGAAGGGCATCATCGACCCCGCTTCGGTTGCCGATGCCAACGTCTTCATGGCAGCGATGATGGCGGCGCTGGTGTCCTCCGCGCTCTGGATCAATCTGGCCACCTGGATCGGCGCTCCCGTTTCGACCACGCATTCGATTGTGGGCGGCGTCATGGGCGCCGGCATTGCAGCGGCAGGTTTCAGTGCGGTCAATTGGACAACAATGGGCGGCATTGCAGCAAGTTGGGTCATTTCGCCGTTCCTTGGCGGTCTGATCGCCGCCGCGTTCCTGGCCTTCATCAAGACCTTCATCATCTATCAGGACGACAAGATCGCCGCGGCCCGCAAATGGGTTCCGGTCCTGATCGGGGTGATGTCAGGAACCTTTGCCAGTTACCTGGCGCTCAAGGGCCTGAAAAAGATCGTGAAAATCGACATGCCGATGTCGCTGATGCTCGGGGTTGTCGTCGGGCTTGCCGTGTGGGCGATTGTTCGCCCGCTTATCCGGCGTCAGTCGGAAGGGTTGGAAAACCGCAACCAGTCGCTCCGCATCCTGTTTTCCGTGCCGCTTGTGTGCTCGGCGGCATTGCTGTCCTTTGCCCATGGGGCCAACGACGTTGCGAATGCCGTCGGGCCGCTGGCCGCCATCGTGCATACGGCGGCACTCGGTGATGTGGCCTCGAAGGTGAGCATTCCGCTGTGGGTGATGGCCGTCGGCGCTTGCGGTATATCTTTCGGCCTGCTGCTCTTCGGGCCTCGTTTGATCGAGATGGTCGGCCAACAGATCACCAAGCTCAATCCCATGCGGGCCTACTGCGTCTCGCTGTCCGCCGCCATCACGGTGATCGTTGCCTCGGGTCTCGGGTTGCCCGTGAGTTCCACCCATATCGCTGTGGGTGCGGTCTTTGGCGTTGGGTTTTTCCGGGAATGGTATACGGAGCGCTCGCAGCGGCGGCTGGACTATGTGAACAAGATGCAGGGCGACGGCAAAGTGGTGCGGCCTGTCCGCAATCGCGAGGAGCAGGCCCGCCGCCACCTTGTGCGCCGTGCGCATTTCATGACCATCGTCGCCGCCTGGGTAATCACCGTTCCGGCAGCTGCGGTGCTGTCAGCAGGGCTCTACTTCGTCATGGTCAAGCTGATCGCCTGATTTCAGTGTTTTATCCGGGAAGATGTCCGGCCGGTTCAAGGGTCAGGTTGGCCCAGACCGGCAGGTGATCCGATGCAACGCGTGCTGTCTTGGATTTATGAACGCCTGCCTGTCTGACGATGAATTCCGGGCTGGTGATGATCCGGTCCAGACTGCCGACGGGAAGGGGACTGGGAAAGCTTCGTCCCGGAGTTGTCACTTCATAGCGTTCTTCGAACAGTTTGATGCTGCCTGCCGAATCGCGCCACTCGTTCAGATCGCCGATGAGCACTGTGGGCAGATAGGCGAGATGCTCATGCAACTGGTGCATCAGAGACGTTATCTGCTTCTTGCGGAAGTGGCTGAGCAGGCTGAGGTGCATGGCCGCTACACGGATTTTTTCTCCGGCAACCATCAGGTCTACAGCAACGGCTCCACGTGGTTCCAGCGTCGGCAGATCCAGCCGACGGTGTTCCAGAATGTCGATGGAATTTCGCACGAGAATGGCGTTCCCATGCCAGCCGAGGCTTTTGTCCCCGGTCGCGAAGGGCACGGGACGATAGTCGGTCTCATGCAGAATAGTCTCTCGGTCGAGCGTGCTTTCGCGCGGTCCGAACCGTTTATCGGCTTCCTGCAGGGCCAGGATGTCGCAGTCCAGTTCCTGAATCACCTTGAGTGTCCGGTCGGGCCGCCTGCGCGCATCGACACCTATTGATTTTTGAATGTTGTAAGAACCGATTTTCAGCATGAGCGCAGAATGAGAACCTTGCGGGAAAGGAAAGGAGAGTAACAGATTGTTTTGGGCTTCCGTGCGTTCAATTTAGGCAGCGTTGGAGTGTTCCATGCGTTCCGTTGCCCGTTTCAGCGCCGCAAAGCATTTTGGATCCAGCGCTGTGCCCGTGTCTCCTTCCATGATGCCGAGAGCCTTTGCCATTGGCATGGGACCGCGATACGGCCGCGATGCAGTCAAGGCATCAAAGATATCTGCAGTGGTAACGATCCGCGTTTCCATGGAAATCCTGCTCGCTGTCAGCCCGTCCGGATACCCGCGGCCATCCAATTTTTCGTGATGACCCCGCGCAATAGGCGAAAGGTCCTTGAAGGTGTCGATCCTCGACAGGATCTCATCGGAATAAACGGGATGCATCCGGATTTGTTCCCACTCCAGATCATCTAGCTTGCCGGGTTTGTCGAGAACGGAATTGCTGACACCAAGTTTTCCGATGTCGTGCAGCAGCGCGGCTCGCTTCAACAGTTGCCGGTCGCGTGTCCCATACCCCAACTCCTCGGCGATCATGTCCGTGTAAAGCGTGACCCGCTCACTGTGACCTGCGGTGTAGGGACTTTTGGAATCGATTACCAGCGCGAAGCCATGGGCAATGTCGTCGAGCTGTTCTTCATCTACAAAACGGGTGTTTTGCGCCGGCTCGAGACCATAGACGATCTGGTCGAGGTTATCTGATTTCAGTGTGTTCCAGAACACCGGATCACTCGCAACACGTTCAGCTGCGGCGACGAGAGCCGGGTCAAACCAGCTGCCAGCCCTTTCCCTAATTTCCTGCAGGGCGGCCTGTTTGCCGGCATTGATCTGAAAGACATCAATCACCTGCGCCAGCAAGGCAATCTGGGAAAATGGCGAAATGTCTGAGCCCGCAATGCCGTGGGGCCGGCCCTTGCCGTCCCAATGCTCATCCAGGCTGTAAATTCCGGAAACGACCGTTTCGGAAAAATGCATCTGCCGGGCAATGTCGCCCCCGCGCGTACAGCGCGTTTCGATCATCTCGTTGGCAATGTCACCGCCATTTTGAAGTATGTTGACGATGGCACGTACCCGTTCTGCAAACCCGTGTTTCAATCCGGTATGGGAAAGAACGAAACGCAAAGCTGCAGGCAGACTGTCGCTGATCGTCTTGAAGTCGTGTTTGAAAGTCAGATCGTCGGTGAGATACAGCTCGCAGATTCTGGCGGCATTGCTTGAGCAGCCGAGATCTTTCAGAAGCAGGGTGTAATAGAGGTCGCTGAGTTGGGTATTGTCGAGGCCGATTTGCCGACCGACATGAATGCCGATCCAGCAACAGCGCACGCAGTGGCCTCGGGGCTGCCCTTCTGTCAGGTCCAGTGCGTGACTGAGCGCACCTAGCAGCTCGGCCAGCCTGAGTTTTCTGGAAACCTGTTCGGACATAAAGCGAGCCTCGCGCAGCAATCAGTTGCGCGAGGCTCGCAGAGCTTTGTTAAGATCGGGTGTTTGCACCAAGTCCTGTCAGGCTGCTTCAAGCTCTCCCGAGGATTGCACCAACAGACCGGCCACATACTCCATAAAGGAGACCCAGGCCTCGACCACGAAGGTGTCCGGGCCGGTGCGCCAGATCATGACCGGTGCCTTGTGAAACAGTGTCCGCGTCACCGTGCCGACGGGAAAGAGCTCCAGCGAGAAATCGATGAAGATCCCGGTGTTGAGCAACCAGACGGCTTTATCGCCGCTGACGATGACGGCTTCTGACCTGTCGGAAATATCGACCAGGGCATGAGGCTGTGCAGAGAGCTTTTCCTCAATCCCGTCAAAAACAGTCCGGAGGTCGTCTTCCGGAGCCAGCAACGTCCACTCGTCCGGCCCCATCCAAAGTGCGGCCCGCTTTGCCGCCGTCGAGTTCGACAGGGGCGACAGCGGTAGCTCTGCACCAAATGCAGCACCGGCGCCCTTTTGCGCGGCTTCACGGCAACGCAGCGAAAGGCGCGTCAATGGGGCGGCTTTCAGTATCGAGATCGACGGCAGGCTGAGGAGCGGCGTTTCACCTGCATCCGGCGTGATCAGGTCGCTTGCCAGAAGTTCAGACATTGATCCGTGCTCCTTCCTTGTCATAGAACACCGTGCCGGTCACTTCGACCGGAATGCTGCCGGTCGGCATCGGCACATAGAGCGTCTTGCCTTCCAATGCGTGGCCGTTTTTGACGATCGCAAGAGCAATCGTTCGGTCAAGCGCCGGGCTGTAGTAGGACGATGTTACGTGACCTTCCGCAGGCGTCCCTGTCGCGGGCTGCTCGGCGGTCGTGATCTGCGCGCCTTCTTCCAGCTTCACTTTCGGATCCTTCGTCAGAAGGCCGACAAGCTGCTTGCGACCGTCAGCAACAAGGTCCGGACGGGCAAGACCACGCTTGCCGACGAAGTCGAACTTTTTCTTGCCGATGGCCCAGGTCATGCCCGCATCCTGCGGGGTTACAGTACCGTCCGTGTCCTGACCGACGATGATGTAGCCCTTCTCAGCGCGCAACACGTGCATGGTTTCCGTGCCATAAACGGTGCCGTTATGTTTTTCGATTTCCTTGGCGAGCGTTTCCCACATCATCTTGCCGTGACGGCGAGGCACGTTGATTTCGAAACCGAGTTCACCGGTGAATGAAATCCGGAACAGCCGACAGGGAACGCCGCAGAAGGTGGCTTCCTTGACGCTCATGTGTGGGAACGCATCCGCCGAGAGGTCGAGGCCTTCGATAAACGGCGCGATAACTTCGCGCGCTTTCGGCCCCTGAACGGCAGCGACCGCAAACTGTTCCGTGGTCGAGGTGATCCAGACATCGAGATTCGGCCATTCGGTTTGCAGGTAGTCTTCCATGGTCGCGAACACGCTCGGCGCACCGCCGGTCGTGGTGGTCACGTGGAACCGGTCTTCCGCGAGACGGCCGATAACACCGTCGTCGGTGATGAAACCGGCATCATTGAGCAGCAGGCCATAGCGGCAGCGCCCTGGTGCCAATTTCTTCCACGGGTTGGTGTACATCCGTTCCAGGAATTCAGCCGCATCCGGACCGACAATCTCGATCTTGCCGAGGGTGGAGGCATCGAACAGGCCGACGCTTTCTCGAGCCGTTTTGCATTCGCGCGCAACGGCCGCATGCATGTCTTCACCGGACTTCGGGAAATACCAGGCGCGTTTCCATTGGCTGACGTCTTCAAAGACACCGCCGTTCTCGACCACCCAGTCATGAGACGGCGTCTTGCGAACCGGGTCGAAAAAGTCACCACGGGAGATACCGGCAAAAAGACCGAAGGTCGTTGGCGTATAGGGCTGACGGAACGTTGTGAGACCAACATCCGTCATCGGCTTCTGCAAAGCGCCTGAAGCGATTTCCAGAGCGTTCATGTTCGATAGGCGGCCCTGGTCTGTGGCCATGCCGGTTGTGGTGTAGCGCTTGATATGCTCGATGGACTGCATGCCTTCACGCACGGCCAGCTTGACGTCCTTGGCGGTCACGTCGTTCTGATAATCGACGAAGGCCTTGACCCGTGACGCGTTGCGGTCGTGGGGCAGGGCACCAAGGATTCCACCGGACCCGGCTTCTCCACCGCTTGCGGAAACATAGGTGACTTTGGCGGACTTGCCGGTTGCAGCCTTTGCGGCTTCTTCACCAGCCGCATAGCCGTCTTCAAGAGTAGCCTGCAGGCCGTAAAGACCTTTGGCGCCACCCGCGGAACGTTCTTTCTGAACGGAGCGACCTGGAACATAGGCGCCCTTGTCCGCATCCCAAACGACCTTGCCGCGAGACTGGGAATAAAGGCTGACAGTCGGTGTCCAGCCGCCGGACATTAGGAGTGCATCGCAGTCGATCTGACCGCCGGAGGCAACCTGGCCGGAGGTCATCATGCGGCCGAGCAAGGCTCCCTTGACCCGTTTGCGCCCGAGCGTGCCGGTGACAACGCATCCGGCCTCTACGCGAATGCCACGGGCTTCGGCGATGGACATCAGGCTTTCCGGCGGCGTTTCACGCATATCGACGATTGCGGCAACGTCTACACCATGATCGGCAAGGTCGAATGCTGCCTGCCATGCGCTGTCGCAAGCCGTTGCCACAAGAACCTTGTGTCCAACCTTGACGCCGTAGCGGTTGAGATAGGTCCGTCCAGCGTCCGCAAGCAGAATGCCAGGCCGGTCGTTTTCCGGAAACACCATCGGACGTTCGATGGCACCGGCTGCGATCACCACTTCCTTGGCTCTAACCTGCCATAGCCGTTCGCGCGGCAGCTTGGGATCCGGGGTCGGCAGGTGCTCGGTAACGCGCTCAGCAAGCGAAATGTAGTTATGCGCAAAGTAGCCGAAAGCCGTTGTTCGCGGAAGCAGTGTGACATTGTCCATAGCTGCGAGTTTGGCGATGGTTTCCGCCACGAATTCCGCAGGGTCCTTTCCGTCGATGCTCGCACCGGCTTCAGACAGCAGCGAGCCGCCGAATTCAGCCTGCTCGTCAACCAGCATTACCTTGGCACCGGTTTCCGCAGCAGCCAGTGCAGCGGCAAGGCCGGTGGGACCCGATCCAACGACGAGGACGTCGCAGTGGGCATAGATGTTGCCGTAGAAGTCGTGATCCGGATTCTTGGGCGGTTTGCCGAGCCCGGCAGCCGAACGAATAATCGGCTCATAGACCTTGTCCCAGAAAGCGTGCGGCCACATGAAGGTCTTGTAGTAGAAGCCGGCCGGAAACAGCGGCGACAGCAGGTCGTTCACGGCGCCGATATCAAACCCAAGCGACGGAAACCGGTTCTGCGAAACGGCTTCGAGGCCTCGATAGAGTTCGACCTGGGTCGCGCGCAGGTTGGGCGTCTGGTCGCCGTTGCGGTAGACCCCGACCAGAGCGTTCGGCTCTTCCGAACCAGCGGTCAGAATCCCGCGCGGACGGTGATACTTGAACGACCGGCCAACCAGATGAACTCCGTTGGCAAGAAGCGCCGAGGCAAGGGTGTCGCCCTTGTGACCCTGCATCTCTTCGCCATCAAAGGTGAAGGTCAGCTGCTCGGCGCGGTCGATCCGGCCGCCTTTTTCAGTACGGAATGGCTGGCTCATTTGCCGGCCTCCTTGGCAAGCGCTTCAAGATCCGGCTTCGGTTCGCCGGCCTTGTAGAATTTCAGGAAATTGTCGCTGACGGTATCGCGGACAGCGTTGAAAAAACGGCCGCACCCGTGGATATGTCGCCAGCGTTCAGCGGCGATGCCCTTGGTATTGTCGCGCATGTACAAAAATTCCACCCACTCTTCGTCGGTGGTCTGGCTCGGATCGGCCGGACGCGCGATATGGGCTTCACCGCGGCAGGCAAATTCCGTTTCCGCGCGCTCAACCTGGCAATAGGGGCAATAAATCAGCAGCATTCTTGTGATCTCCCCTAGTGGGCTACGGCCGCGGCAGCGGCTTCGTCGATGAGGCGGCCGGTGCGGAACCGGTCGACGCTGAAAGGTGCGTTGATCGGGTGTGGCTCATCCTTGGCAATCGTATGCGCAAAGACATTGCCGGACCCGGGTGTCGCCTTGAAACCGCCAGTGCCCCAGCCACAGTTGACGTAGAGACCCTGAACAGGCGTTTTGGACAGGATGGGCGAACGGTCAGGGGTCGTATCGACGATGCCACCCCAGTTGCGCAGCATGCGCATCCGCCGGAAATGCGGAAACAGTTCGCAGATCGCGTCGATGGTGTGGTTGGTAATGTGGATGCCACCTGCCTGGGAATAGGAGACGAACTGGTCCGTACCGGCACCAATCACAAGCTCGCCCTTGTCGGACTGCGAAATGTAGGCATGGATCGTGTTTGACATGACCACGCAAGGGAAGGCGGGTTTCACCGGTTCGGATACCAGGGCCTGCAGTGGGAAGGATTCCAGCGGCAAACGGACACCGGCCATGTCCATGACGACGGACGTGTGACCGGCCGCGACGACCCCGACCTTCTTGGCCTTTATGAACCCCTTGACCGTTTCGACACCTTCGACAGCCCCGTTCTGGCCACGGCGGATGCCGGTAACGGCGCAGTTCTGGATGATGTCGACACCAAGGGAATCCGCACCGCGTGCATAGCCCCAGGCAACGGCGTCGTGGCGTGCGGTTCCCCCAACACGTTGCAGGGCCGCACCCATGACCGGATAGCGGATGTTTTTGGAAATGTTCAGCGGCGGGCAGTATTCCTTCGCCTCTTCGGGCGACAGCCATTCGTTCTGAACGCCAGCCAGACGGTTGGCGTGGATGTGTCGCTGCGCGCTCTGAACGTCGTGGACCGTGTGCGCCAGCATCAGCACACCACGTGCGGAATACATGACGTTGTAGTTCAGTTCCTGCGACAGGTTTTGCCACAGACCAATGGCGTGATTGTAAAGCGCGGCGCTTTCCTCCCAGAGGTAGTTGGAGCGCACGATTGTCGTATTGCGACCCGTATTGCCACCGCCGAGCCAGCCTTTTTCGATCACGGCGACATTGCGGATGCCGTGTTCCTTGGCAAGATAATAGGCCGTTGCCAGGCCGTGCCCGCCAGCACCGACGATGACGACGTCATACTCGGCCTTGGGTTCCGGAGCGCGCCATTGACGGCCCCAGTTCTGGTGCGCGGAAAAGGCGTTTTTCGCCAGTTCCAGAAAGGAATATCGCTTCATGAAGCAGCGGCTCCGCACGTTGCCGGCAAGCAAATCGGGTGAATCCGTTCGGCAGGCCGTCAGGGTCAATACGCAATAGGAAGATGACTTTACCGTTGCCGATAGAGCTTCATCCATTGCGAGCATATTCGCGATTAGGGTCGAGGTTGCGTATAAGGTTTCAGTCGCATGCTTGTCTGAATGCGACATGGGTGTCGCAGGGCTTGCGGCGAATTGCTCCAGGCGAGCGATATCCGCCGGGAAACAAGGAAATTCAGCGCTTCACGCAAGGTGTTGGACAGAGCAAATTTCGTTGAGATGCGTATTCTCGACAAGGTAAGCCGCATCGGTTCTTGCATTTGCTGATATGGAGGTTAACTCTGCCGGAGAAACACACATCAGGAGATCCTTCATGGAAGTTCGCGCCGCTGTGGCCGTTGGGGCCGGAAAACCGCTTGAAGTTACCACTGTAAGGCTGGAAGGTCCGCGCGCTTTTGAAGTGCTGGTGGAAATCAAGGCCACCGGCATCTGTCACACTGACGAGTTCACGTTGTCGGGAGCGGATCCGGAAGGCTTGTTTCCAGCCATTCTCGGGCACGAAGGGGCAGGCGTCGTTGTCGAGGTCGGCCCGGGCGTGACCACCTTGAAACCGGGTGATCATGTCATTCCGCTTTATACGCCGGAATGCCGGACCTGCGAATACTGCCTCAACCCGAAAACGAACCTCTGCCAGTCGATCCGTACGACACAGGGGCAGGGGCTGATGCCGGACGGCTCATCCCGATTCTCGACCCTCGATGGCGATCCGATTCTGCACTACATGGGCACATCGACGTTCTCCAACTACACGGTCGTTCCCGAAATCGCTCTTGCAAAGATCCGTCCGGACGCGCCTTTCGACAAGGTCTGCTACATCGGCTGCGGCGTCACCACAGGCATCGGCGCAGTGATCAACACTGCAAAGGTCGAAATCGGTTCTCGTGCGATCGTCTTCGGTCTCGGTGGCATTGGTCTCAATGTGCTTCAGGGCCTGCGTCTTGCCGGTGCCGATCAGATTGTCGGCGTTGACCTGAACCCGGAAAAGAAAGAGATGGCCGAGCGCTTCGGCATGACCGATTTTGTCAATCCAAGCGAGGTCGACGGAGATCTGGTCGCCCATCTGGTGAACCTCACAAAGGGCGGCGCCGACTACACCTTCGATGCAACCGGTAACGTGAACGTCATGCGTACGGCGCTGGAATCTGCCCACAAGGGCTGGGGCGAAAGCATCATCATCGGTGTTGCTCCGGCAGGCGCCGAAATCTCGACCCGTCCGTTCCAGCTTGTGACAGGACGCGTCTGGAAAGGCACCGCATTCGGCGGCGCTCGCGGTCGTACGGATGTTCCGAAGATCGTCGACTGGTACATGGACGGCAAGATCGAGATCGATCCGATGATCACCCACACGATGCCGCTCGAAGACATCAACAAGGGTTTCGACCTGATGCACTCCGGTGAGTCTATCCGTTCTGTGGTGGTCTACTGATCGGACGCCAGGCGTGAAGCGCCGACACTTTACCGAAGCGTCGTCCCTGCGGTAGCAGGGACGCGTTTGCTGTGAGCGCAGACTTCTCTCTGGTCTGGCGACACGATGCCGGAGAGACACCGTTCGGGTTCGCGGCTATTCAGAGATTGGAATTGACTGACGATGAAAACCCTTTCCGAAAACAAGTCCTTTGGTGGCACGCAGGGTGTCTACAGCCACATGTCGGAAGCCTGCGGCTGTGAGATGACCTTTGCGGTCTACATTCCCCCACAGGCCCAGGACGGGCCAGTGCCGTGCCTTTGGTATCTGTCAGGCCTGACCTGCACCCATGAAAACGCCATGACCAAGGCCGGGCTGCAAGCCCATGCCGCGGAGTTTGGTGTTGCTGTCGTGTTCCCGGATACGAGCCCGCGCGGCGAGGGTATTGCCAACGACGAGGCTTACGATCTGGGTCAGGGCGCCGGATTTTATGTCAATGCCACCGAAGCACCTTGGGCACCACACTTCCAGATGGAAACCTACATCGCCAGTGAACTGCGCGACCTGGTGACCGAAAACTTCCCGGTCTCGGTCCATCACGGAATCACGGGGCATTCCATGGGCGGACACGGCGCACTGACACTGGCGATGAAATATCCTGGGCACTACCAGTCGCTGTCCGCCTTTGCGCCAATTGCAAACCCGACAGCTTCCGACTGGGGCCGCAAACAGCTTGGTGCTTATCTCGGAGACGACGAAGCGCTTTGGAAAGCGCATGACGCAACGCTTCTGGTCGGGGAAACGGGCTGGTCCGGCGACGTCCTGATCGATCAGGGTGCAGGCGATCAGTTCTACGATCTGCTCAAACCCGCTGCGCTCATCGACGCTTTGACCGAAACGAAGACGCCTCATACCTACCGGCTGCAGGCAGGCTATGACCATTCCTACTATTTCATCGCGACATTCGCGCGCGACCATGTTGCCTGGCACGCCGAGCGATTGAAGGGATAATCTAGCGCCTGCTGGCCTGGTTCTTATTGCTCAAAGCTTTGATATAGGCACTTTGGGCGTATTCTGCGGGTAACCTCAGTTCGCTCAACATGTACCATTCTTCGATGTGTTTGAGGACGACTGGCTCGAACACATCGTTCATGGACTGAACAGTTTCCCGAACATCGTAGCTGTCGCGGCCTTCTTGCCTTTCCAGGGGCGGCAGAAGGACCATCCTGAAACGGGCCGGTCCAAGCCGGGTCAGATAGGTCGGGATGATGGTACCGCCGCAGGAGTTGGCGAGTTTTACCGCAACAACCGCATTTCCCTTGGTCGGCAGCGGACGGCCGAAACACGGTAGATGAACCTGTTTGTCGCGAACTTCATCTACGAATATGGTCATGGAATACCTGCCACTGGTCATCAACCGGTGCAGCCGATAGGCGCTTCGCTGGCCTGGTGGGAAGAGATACTGGTTCCGTTCCTTGCGGATGGCATGAACGATGCGGTTCTTGAAGCGGTTTGGTTCCGGTTGAAACGGTCCAATACTCGGTCCGGCAAGACCCTCGTGGATTGCAACGAAAAGCGCTTCCCACGTGGCAAGATGCATGGAAGTGAAGATCACCGGCGCGCAATTGGACTGCGCATCTTTCAGATGTTCTAGTCCTTCTACTTCAATCTGAGCGATTTTCCATAACCTATTGACAATACAGAACTCTGATATTGTCCGCCCGATGTTACGCCACCACCTGTCCAGTCCCGCTGCCTGGTCTGCTTCATCGCTCCAGCGGCCCGGGGTCAGGGTTTCAAAGTTCCAGCTGATACGCTGTGGAAACAGCTTGTCGCGATAGGACCAGCGCATCATCGGTACGAGCAGATTGCCGAAGCCCGAGACGAAGGTCGGGGGACACACTTTCAGCACATGATGAAAAACGCTGTTGAGTACACCGTCTTTCACATGACGGAGCCAGTGAAGGCGAGCGGCCTCCCGCTTTGCCTCATCCTGAGATAAGACATCACGCAGGCGAGGGGCAGCCGGCTCATCCGCCAGGGTTTCGGCGAAGGCTATATCTTCCAGCCGTGTCTGTTTCGTCATCTATGGCGCGGGTGCAGCGTCATCGGCAGGTTTTCGCCCGGGCGTAGTGTCAGCCGGGCGACCGGTTGCACGTCCGTTCCCTCTTTCAACTTCAGCTCAAAATCCTGAGCGAGAATAGCCAGACTGAGAATGGCTTCCGTCATGCCGAACTGAAGTCCGGCACAAATGCGTGGCCCGATGCTGAAGGGCACATAGCCATATTTGTTGGGCTTCTTCGACTTCGGATCAAGGAACCGTCCCGGATAAAAGACATCCGGTTTTGACCACAGCACCGGATTGCGGTGCATCAGCCATGGCACCACCATGACCAGGGACCCCTTGGGAACGGATTTGCCGCCAATGCTGGTGTCCGCCATTGCTTCGCGTGCAAGGATCGGTACCGGCGGGTAAAGCCGCAAGGTCTCTTCAATCACAGCCTTGGTGTAAGGCAGATTCGGAACGTCCTGGAATGTCGGTGACCGGCCGGCAAGGACCGTATCGAGTTCGGCCTGTAGTTTGGCGCGGCTCTTATCGCATTGGGACAGCAGGAACCAGGCCCAGGCGAGTGTGTTGGCGGTTGTCTCATGTCCGGCCATGAAGATGACCGCCGCTTCGCTGATGATCGCGTCGCGGCTGAGCGGCTCACCGTTTTCATCTCTCGCGTCCAGCAGGCCTCCAATGACGGATGCCTCACCATTTCCCTTTTGCGCTTCGTAGCTGGCGATAATCTTGTCGAGCACCGTCATGATACGCTCGACAGGCTTTTTGATCGCGCGGCCACGAAAGCGCGGCAGCCACTCGGGCAGACCGAGCAGGGACAGAATATCGATCTGGTCGATATGGCGCTGGTAATCTGAAAAACCCTGAACGACTTCCGCAGCATAGTCCTTTCCGAGTTGCCGTCCGAAAATGGTTCGGCAAATGATTTCTGCGGTCAGGTGTGCCATGTCGGCCAGTGCGTCAACTTCAACACCTTCGCCCTGGGTAGCCCAGTCGGCGCGTTTTTCCTCAATGGTTTCGATCATGATCGGAGCGAAGCCTCTGACCCGCGAGCCGTGGATGATCGGCGCTACCACCTTGCGGCGTCTGGCCCAGGTCTCCGTATCACTGATGAACAGTCCGTCGCCGAGCAAAGGCTGGAGCGCATGGCGCATTTGTGGGCTTTTGCGTTGCAGCACTTCATGATTGGTCTGAAACGCCTCGCGCACCACGTCCGGCCGGTTGCAGATTACCAGTTCCCGCGTGAAGATCTTTTTGCTTCTGAGGCGGCCTTGAAAATCGTCAACACCCCAGATGGAAAGGAAATTGCGCTTGGCCATCCCGATCAGACTCCAGACCGGCGGCATTTTTTCATAGCGGAACGGGTAGGGCGGCACGAAGTCTTTGGCTTTGGCGGTTGTTGCTCCGCCCTTGCGGGTGTCACCTGAATTTTGCGCGGAAACAGTCACTAAAAAAATCCGAATTCGGTCTGGTTTTACCTGGAATAACTTACCAGATGGCTTTTAGTCACTTGGGTCGAACACGTAAAGCACAGAGCGCGAGCACCAGCCATCCAAGGATCACCATCATGCCGCCGATCGGAGCGGACATCGGAAAGAGGCGCCTTTCCAGAAAGGCGCGCATCAGCAGATCACCACAGAAAAGGGTGAGGCCGGCAGCAAGCAACGCCAGAACGACGGGAAGAAGCGGCACCCGCCGAACTTGAGCGAGTAGGCCGAGACCCAGAATGACCGGCGCGTGAAACAGAAGCATATGTGCGACGGTTTCGATTAGGCTCGATGCGTTGGCATGGGCGGAAAGCGCCAGGCTCACGACACCGCCAGCACCCAGGATGCCGGCCAGGATCAGGCCCACTCTGAGCATTGGGGCAGTTGCGATGGCCTGTGGCTGCATAATGGTGATGTCCGGTGCTTGGGAAAAATTTGCCCGCCGAGTTGACCCGGCGAGCAATGATTATGAGTTGATCAGGCGGCGAACCCGCGCTTTTCCAGAAGAGCATCAATTCGGGGAGCTCTGCCCCGGAATGCCAGGTAAGCAGCTTCCGGGTCCTGTCGGCCACCGGCAGAGTAGATGTGAGTCAGCAGTTTTTCTGCCGTTTCCGGATCGAACACATTGTCCTTCTCCTCGAAGGCTTCGAAAGCATCCGCATCCATGACTTCCGACCACATGTAGCTGTAATACCCGGCAGAATAACCATCGCCCGAAAAGACATGCTGAAAGTGCGGAATGCGATGCCGCATCGTGATGGCACGCGGCATGCCAATCTTGCCGAGCTCTTCCTTTTCAAAGGCTGCAATATCGAGTTCAGATGTCGCGTCCAACTGATGCAGTTCGAGATCCATCAGTGCGGAAGCGGTGTATTCGACAGTTGCAAAACCTTGGTTGAAATTGGCGGCAGCGAGCAGCTTGTCGAGAAGCGCCTCAGGCATCGGCTCGCCAGTTTTGTAATGAACTGCATATTTCGAAAGCACTTCGGGCTGGGACAGCCAGTGTTCGTAAAGCTGCGACGGCAACTCGACGAAATCGCGCGAAACGCTGGTGCCCGAGATGATCGGGTAGGTGACGTTCGACAGAAGCCCGTGAAGGCCGTGACCAAACTCGTGAAACAGCGTGCGGGCGTCATCGAAGGTCAGGAGTGTGGCCTGCCCCTTGGCGCCTTTGGAGAAGTTCATCACATTGACGATAATCGGCGTGACGTCGCCCTCCAGCCTGTGCTGTGAGCGGAAAGCACTCATCCAGGCACCGGACCGTTTCGATGAACGTGCGAAATAGTCTCCAAGGAAGAGACCCACATGTTCGCCATCCTTGTCGAAAACTTCAAACACCCGAACATCGGGATGGTAGACCGGCACGTCTTTCAGTTCTTTGAAAGAAAGCCCGAAGAGACGCGTTGCGGTGTCAAAGGCGGCTTGGATTATGTTTTCAAGCTGCAGATATGGCTTCAGTTCCGTTTCATCCAGATCGTGCTCCGCCTTGCGGACTTTTTCTGAATAAAAGCGCCAGTCCCAGGCTTCTATCGAATGGTTTTCGCCGGCACTGCGTGCCATTTCCGCCAGCTTGGCTTCTTCTTCCCTGGCCTGGGCGACAGCCGGTTCCCAAACTTTTTCGAGCAAACCTCTGACATTGTCAGGCGTTTTGGCCATCGTGTCGTCGAGCTTGAATTCCGCAAAATTCTTGAAACCCAACATCCGGGCTTTCTCGTCCCGTAGCTTGAGCGTTTCGATGATAATGGCCTGGTTGTCTGTCTGGCCTCCGTTTTCGCCGCGGGCAGACCAGGCTTTGAAGGCTTCTTCGCGCAGGCGCCGGTTCGTGGAAAACTGCAGGAAGGGCTCGATAGAAGATCGGGAAAGCGTGATGAGGTGTTTTCCATCCAAGCCGCGTTCGTTTGCAGCTTCGGCAGCCGACGTCAGCAGAAAGTCCGGCAGTCCGGCAAGGTCTTCCTCGGTTTCCAGAACAAGCTGATAGTCTGCCTCATCCTTGAGAACGTTTTGGGAAAAGTTGGTGCCGAGGGTGGCGAGCCTTTGCGAAATTTCCGCCATCCGTGCCTTGCCCGCCTCGTCGAGACCAGCTCCGGCGCGCTGAAACATTTTCTGATACCGCTCCAGAACGCGTGCATCCTCGGCATTGAGGCCGAGCGTATCCCTCTGTTCCCACAGCGCCTCGATACGGCTGTACAGCTTGGAGTTCAGCAGCATTTCCGATGAGTGCTTGGCAAGTTTGGGTGCGACGTCGCGTTCGATCTTTTGCAAAGCCTCGTTGGTATGGGCGCCGCTCAGGTTGAAGAACGTTCTTGCAACCTTCGTAAGCGTCTTTCCCGAGGTTTCGAGAGCGACAATGGTGTTCTCGAATGTCGGCGGCGCATCCTGGTTGGCAATCCTGTCGGTGTCTGCCTGGGCTTCTGCCATGGCAACGTCGAACGCTTCCTCGAAGTGCTCTGGAGCGATGGCTTCAAAGGGCGGCAGGTCGAACGGTGTGGTCCAGTCGGCAAGAAGCGGATTCGCGGTCATTTGAGCCTCGGAAGGTAGCAAGAGAGATGTGAGCGACATATGGCGTAGTTTAATGCCGGTTCCAAGCACTTGGCTGCCAAATTTTCGATCGAGCCCACGCCGGCAGCGTTCAGTATGGAAAGCCTGGAAAGGTGAAGACCTCTGCTATGTGTGTTGCCGGTTGGTTGATGCGGCTGCAAAGGCCTGGAGATTTCTACCACATGGAGGTTTTCGCACGCTCAGGCCATTCCTGATCATAGGTTTCGCCATCGAAACTTGATTTGATTTCCTGCATGATTGCACCGGGTGTCGGTAGATCTCCCTTGGCAATTCTGTTCTCGGGGGCCCAAAGACCGGCGCGCATGATCGCCCGGGCACATTGAAAGTAGACAGAGCCGACCGTGACGACGATGACGGAACGCGGCAAATGGCCTTCCTTTTCGAAGCTGGCGATAAGGTCTTCGTCGACAGAGACGACCGCCTTGCCGTTGATCCTCAGAACGTTGTTCCAGCCGGGCACCATGAACATGAGCGAGACGCGCGGATCGCGAACGATATTGCGCAGTGAGTCGATCCGGTTGTTTCCGCGCCTGTCGGGCATCAGCAGGGTCCGGTCATCTCTTATCCTGACAACCATTCCGTCGTCTCCGCGCGGAGAACAATCCAGCCCTTCTGGCCCGCTGGTTGCGAGCGTGCAGAAGCTCGACGCTTCAATAATGGTTCGGTAAGCTGGGCTCAGGTGGTCGATTTCCTTGACTAGGGACGCTTCACCGGCCGTGCCGTAATGTGCGTGAAGGTCCTCAAGGGAGGTGAGGATGCTCATGTAAGTGAATCCGGGCGGTTTGCGCAAAAGAAGGCGAGGGCCGCAGCTTATCCGTCCGGATTGGTCACCGTCAATTTTGCACCGGAGGCACTCGGACCTTCATATGGCATTGCACTTTGGTCTAACGCCTTGAATTCTTGGAATTTTGACTTCTTCCGTTAAGGTAATTTTGCATTGCGGTAAAAGAGAGGCGCAAGTAGCTGAATTTGAACAATATTAAAAATGATGCAATGCAAAATTGATCGATAGAAAAATCGTGTATTCGCTGAAAATACTTCAAAAGTATAATGACTGTTTGGGGCTAGTCGATCCGATAGTCGTATTGCTGTTTTGTAGATGAATTTTTTACAGTCATTGCAGCTTGCAGTTTTGGTTCGGAGGAATCGGGTTCCCACACGGGAAAAAGCCGGAATTGCTTGCAGCTGTACAGCTATTGCAGGCGTGCCCGAGGTGGGCACGCAACGCCTTTCTGGGAGGAAAGTATGAGCTTTATTCGTAAACCCCTCAATCGTCGCTCCATTTTGCGCGCTGGTGCTCTGGGCGGTGCCGCTTTGGCAACACCGACCATTTTCACAAGCCGCGCATGGTCTGCCGGTTATCTCAACGAGCCGACCGGCGCTGAAGTCGTTCTTGGCTTCAACGTTCCGCAGACCGGCGCTTACGCCGACGAAGGGGCAGACGAACTGCGGGCCTATCAGTTGGCTGTGAAACACCTGAACGGTGAAGGCGACGGCGGCCTGTTGAACACCTTCTCGTCCAAGGAGCTTCAGGGCAACGGCGTCAATGGCAAGAAGGTTGCCTTCGTAACCGGTGACACGCAGACCAAATCCGATGCGGCCCGTGCATCCGCAAAGCGCATGATCGAAAAAGACGGCGCTGTCATGATTACCGGTGGTTCGTCCTCCGGCGTGGCGATTGCCGTGCAGTCGCTCTGCCAGGAAGCTGGCGTCATCTTCATGGCCGGCCTGACCCACTCCAACGACACCACCGGCAAGGACAAGCGCAAGAACGGTTTCCGGCACTTCTTCAATACTGAAATGTCCGGCGCTGCGCTGGCTCCGGTGCTGAAGAACGCCTATGGCACCGACCGCAAGGCCTATCATCTGACCGCCGACTACACCTGGGGCTGGTCTCAGGAAGAATCCATCAAGAAGTACACCGAAGGCATGGGCTGGGAGACGGCAGCTGCCGTACGTACGCCGCTTGGCGCAGGTGACTTCTCGCAGTACATCACGCCGGTTCTGAACTCCGGTGCCGACGTTCTGGTCCTGAACCACTACGGCAAGGACATGGTGAACTCCCTGACCCAGGCCGTTCAGTTCGGTCTGCGTGACAAGCAGGTCAACGGCAAGGAGTTCGTGATTGTCGTTCCGCTGTATTCCCGCCTGATGGCACAGGGTGCCGGTGATAACGTGAAGGGCATCTTCGGTTCCACCAACTGGCACTGGTCGCTGCAGGATGAAGGTTCCAAGGCTTTTGTGAAATCCTTCGGCCAGGAATACGGCTTCCCGCCGAGCCAGGCTGCCCACACCTGCTACGTGCAGACACTGCTTTATGCCGATGCTGCGCAGCGGGCAGGCACGTTCGATCCCTGCGCGATTGCCGCAGCCCTCGAAGGTTTCGAATTCGACGGCATGGGCAACGGCCCGACACTTTATCGCGCCGCAGACCACCAGTGCTTCAAGGACGTTCTGGTTGTGAAGGGTAAGGAAAACCCGACCTCCCAGTTCGACCTTCTGGAAGTGGTGGAAATCACTCCGCGTTCGCAGGTTGAATACCCGGCAGAGATGCTCGGTGGCGAACTCGGCGCGTGCAACAACGGCGCATAAGCCCTTGAACGTTTGCAGCCGCCGGAGGGTCTCCGCCGGCGGCTGCTGCTTATCAAGAGGCAAGTGACGCAGCAGATAGCGGCAAAACCATGGATGTGATTATTCTTCAACTGCTGAACGGGTTGGACAAGGGCGGAGCCTATGCGCTGATCGCTCTCGGGCTGACCCTGATTTTCGGAACCCTCGGGGTCGTCAACTTCGCGCACGGTGCCTTGTTCATGCTGGGTGCGTTCTGCGCGGTAACGTTCAACAAGCTGCTCAGCCTGGAGATCGTGACCACGGACCCGACCAAGACAACGGCCTGGGGCACTCCTCTCGAGATTCGGACCCCGTACATTGAAGCTTATCTCGGCGATTTCGGTCACTGGGTTCTCAATTACTCGGTGCCGTTTTCCATCCTGCTTGCCATTCCCGTCATGCTGCTTTTCGGCTTCATCATGGAACGTGGCCTGATCAAGCACTTTTATAACCGGGCGCATGCCGATCAGATCCTCGTTACGTTCGGTCTGGCCATTGTCCTTCAGGAAATCATCAAGTCGATTTTCGGGGCCAACCCGATCCCGCAAGCAGCGCCCGACGCTGTGCGGGGTGCCGCAGACATTGGCGCTGCCCTCGGTATGGATCCAGGTGTGATCGTCTATCCTTACTGGCGCATGGTCTATCTTGCCTTTGCAGGCGCAGTCGTCGCGGCCGTGTTTGCCTTTCTGCAATTCACCACATTCGGCATGGTCGTGCGTGCCGGCATGGCTGACCGCCATACGGTCGGGCTGCTCGGCATCAACATCGAACGCCGTTTCACCATTGTTTTCGCGATTGCTGCCGTGGTCGCCGGTCTGGCCGGGGTCATGTATACGCCGATCCTGCCTCCGGACTATCACATGGGGATGGACTTCCTTGTCCTCAGCTTCGTCGTGGTGGTGGTTGGTGGCATGGGCTCGCTGCCGGGTGCGGTTGCTGCAGGTTTCCTGCTTGGCATCCTGCAGTCCTTCGCGTCGATGAACGAAATCAAGGCCATCCTGCCTGGCATCGATCAGATCATCATCTATCTCGTTGCCGTGGTCATTCTTCTCGTGCGTCCGCGCGGGCTGATGGGCCGCAAGGGCGTCATGGAGAACTAAGAAATGTCAGCAAAAACATCTCCTGCACGCGACTACATCCTCTTTGCGGTCTTCGCTGTCGCGGTGCTGACCATGCCGATCTGGCTCGCGCCTATCGGCGCCGGTTATCCCGATCTTCTCCAGAAGTTTGCAATCTTCGGTCTCTTTGCAACCGGGTTCAACATTCTGTTCGGTCTGACGGGATACCTGTCCTTCGGTCACGCAGCCTTTCTGGGTGTCGGGTCATATACCGCGGTCTGGACGTTCAAGCTGCTTGGAATGAACCCGGTCCCTGCCGCAATCATGGCGATCATCGCGTCCGGTATCTTCGCGCTTGGCATTGGCTACGTTTCGCTGCGCCGGTCGGGCATCTACTTCTCGATCCTGACGCTGGCGTTTGCCCAGATGTCTTACAATCTGGCCTATTCGGTTCTGACACCGATCACCAACGGCGAAACCGGCCTGCGTGTTCTGCGTAGCGACCCACGCCTGTTTGATGGCAAGGGCGCTGAACAAGGGCCGTTGATCGCAAACCTGTTCGGAATTGATATGACCGGGTGGGGCGGGTTTTACTTCTGCGCAGTCATCCTGTTGATTGGCTTCTTCATCGCCCAGCGGATCTTCCGTTCGCCTTTCGGCATCATGCTGCGCGCCGTGAAGACCAACCAGAACCGCATGACCTACACCGGCCTCAATCCGCGTCCCTACACACTGGCGGCGTTTGTGATCTCTGGCATGTATGCAGGCCTCGCCGGAGCTTTGATGTGCATCACGGATCCGCTCGCAGGTGCTGAGCGCATGCAGTGGACCGCGTCCGGGGAGGTTGTTCTCATGACCATTCTCGGCGGTGCGGGCACATTGCTCGGTCCAATCTTCGGTGCAGCCCTGATCAAGTATTTCGAGAATATCTTCTCAGCCTTCAACGAGCAGACCCTGCACGAGATTTTCAGTTTCCTTCCGGATTTTATCGAAGGGCCGGTCATTTCCGTTGCAGGCCTGTTCGTCGGTGAAGGCTGGCATCTCACGCTCGGTGTTCTCTTCATGCTGATCGTTATCTTCTTGCCTGGTGGCATCATGGAAGGCGTGTCCAGGATCGGCAAGCTGTTCAAGCGGTCGTCCGGCAAGTCCGAGCCGAACCGCGCAACGGCCCCTGCAGAGTAAGGAACAAGAAAATGGAAATCCTACGTGTAGAGGGCGTCAACAAGTCGTTCGGCGGTTTGAGAGCTCTCAACAATGTCAACTTTTCAGTTGAGCAGGGCACAGTTCACGCGATCATCGGACCGAACGGTGCAGGCAAGTCGACCTTCCTGAACTGCATGATTGGCCGGTTGGTGCCGGATACGGGCACCGTCAAGTTCGGTAATGTCTCGCTGACAGGCATGAAGCCCTACGAGATCAACCAGGTCGGGGTATCGCGGGTGTTCCAGACACCGGAAATCTTCGCGGAACTCACTCTCCTGGAAAATGTCATCATTCCAACGATGGCCAAGCGTGACGGCCAGTTTTCGCTGCGACCGTTCAAGCGGCTCGATGGGGATGCGGAGATCCAGGACAAGGCGCTCCACATGCTGGAGGACGTTGGTCTGGCGGAGAAGAAGGACGTCATCTCAGGTTCCCTGTCACGAGGTGACAAGCGCCGGCTTGAACTGGCCATGTGCCTCTCGCAGGATCCGAAGCTTCTGCTTCTCGACGAACCGACTGCGGGCATGTCCCGTGCCGACACGAACAACACGATCGATCTTCTGAAACGTATTGCCGGTCGCGGTATCACCAAGGTGGTCATCGAACATGACATGCATGTCGTGTTCTCGCTGGCCGACAAGGTGACCGTGCTCGCACAGGGAACGATCATTGCGGAAGGCAAACCCGAAGAAATCAAAGGGGATCCGCGCGTGCAGGAAGCTTATCTCGGAGGAGCGCATCTGTGACCCTAATAGACGATCAGTTCAGCGGCAGATCCGCTCCCGGCGTGCCGCCGCGCAAATCAAAAGGCGGGGCCCCGGCGTTTTTCTCGGCGTGGGATCTGCATGCCTACTATGGCGAAAGCTATATTGTTCAGGGTGTCAGCTTTGACATTCGCGAAGGCGAGATTCTCGCTCTTCTTGGCCGTAATGGTGCTGGCAAGACCTCGACATTGCGTGCGATCGCCCGCATGGACGATCCGCAACTAAAGCATGGCGAGATCTGGCTTGATCACAAGCCGCTCCACTCCATGAAGAGCTATCAGGCAGCCCGTCAGGGTGTTGGCCTTGTGCCGGAAGACAGACGCATCATTCCGGGGCTCACAGTTCAGGAAAATCTGGAACTGTCGCAGATCGCCGAGCCTGTTGGCTGGTCTATCGAGCGAATCTACGAGCATTTTCCCCGCCTGGCAGAACGCCGGTCGCAAGAAGCAATCACCATGTCCGGCGGCGAACAGCAGATGCTGGCCGTTGCGCGTATTCTTGCACGCGACATCAAGCTGCTGTTGCTGGACGAGCCCTACGAAGGTCTTGCACCGGTGATCGTTCAGGAGATCGAGCGCATTCTTGAAGGCGTGAAGGATCTCGGAATCACGACCATAATCGTCGAGCAGAACGCGATTGCCGCGCTTCATCTGGCGGACAGGGCTGTCATCCTTGACATGGGCGAAGTTGTGTTCGATGGATCGGCACAGGATGTCCTCGACAATGCCGACTTGCGTCAGGAATACCTGGCGATCTGACCCGCCGAAGTATTTAGGGATAATCGACCGGCGCAATGCGCCGGTCTTTTTTGTTTGCGGGGATTGATTGAAGGTAGTCGCAGCGGCCTATAGTGTGTTCTCAATGCTTTCATTTCTTAATCGGGTTTCTTTGTGACCAGCCTAAAATCGGAATTGCCTAGCTTCGCAGGTTTCGCGGTCTTCGCTGCCTTCATCTTCTCGGGCGATGTGTTAAAACCGGAAACAATCGGGATCGTCCCATCGCTGTTGCTGCTTGCAGTCATTTTCGTGACGGTGATGTGGTGCGCATTTTCGGTTGTCCGGCATGCGGAATGCCTGGCAACACTCCTCGGAGAACCCTTCGGGACATTGATTCTGACACTGGCTGTCATCGGCATCGAGGTTGCGCTGATCGTTGCGGTTATGCTGTCGGGAGACGCCGTGCCGACAATGGCGCGCAACACAATGTTCTCGGTGGTGATGATCGTCCTCAACGGACTGGTTGGGGTGTGTCTTCTGGCGGGAGGTCTGCGTCACAAGAACCAGACCTACAACCTGCAGGGTGCAAATGCATTCCTGTCGGTTCTGGTCCCGCTTGCCATTTTTGCGCTGGTGCTGCCGCGCATTACCCACTCGGCGCCCGGTGGAGAATTATCTCCGTTGCAATCGGTGTTCGATGTCAGCATGTCCTTGCTGCTTTACGGCGTCTTCCTGGCGATCCAGACGGTCACGCACAGTGATATTTTCCGGCAGCCTGATCTCGACGGCGAAGAGGAGGGGCATCATCCTGTAGTCGTCCGGTCAATGCCGTTTCACATCGTTGGTTTGCTTGCTTCTCTGCTGCCGATCATTCTCCTGTCAAAGAAGCTCGCGCTCTATGTCGAATTCGGCATCGAAGGCCTTGGAGCGCCGCTGGCGCTGAGCGGCTTTATCGTCGCAGCTCTCGTCTTGATGCCCGAAGGTCTCAGTGCTCTTCAGGCCGCCCGCGAAAACAAGTTGCAGCGCGCTGTGAATATTTGTCTCGGCTCTGCCGTGGCAACTATCGGTCTGACAGTACCTGCCGTTCTTCTCGTTGGATGGGTCACCGGTTTGAAAATAGAACTTGGACTGGAACCTGCTGAAATCATCTTGCTTGTTCTAACCCTGTTCATCAGCTTGCTGACGTTCGGCAGCAAGGCAACGAATTATCTCCAGGGCGCTGTCCATCTGGCACTTTTCGCCGCTTACGTGATGATGATCTTTGATTTGTCCTGAAATTTCGGCGCCACATAGATTTCAATCAGTCTTTTACTTGGACTGCTCTCGCGAATGTGATTTGTATCCTTAAAAGTTAACTCTCAACAGATTGGCCCAACATGCTGCTTTTGACCGAAAACCAGACCCGCGATGCGTTGCCATTTCCTGATTTGATAGACGCATTGGCAAACATGTTCCGGTCGGGCTGCGTGATGCCGACACGTCATCATCATGACATGGAAGTGCCCGGAGAACCGGATGCAACAGTGCTGTTGATGCCGGCCTGGGTACCGGGAGGCTACGCTGGGGTGAAAGTGGTCAACGTGGTTCCGGGCAATTCAGAACGAAATCTTCCTGCTATTTCCGCGCAATATCTGTTGTCCGATGCCCGGACCGGGGAAATGCTTGGATTGATCGACGGCGGTGAACTGACTGCCCGCCGCACCGCGGCCGCTTCGGCACTGGCTGCCAGTTATCTGGCGCGCTCTGACGCGCGGCACCTGCTGGTTCTGGGGACGGGACGGCTCGCGCCCAACCTCATCGCCGCGCACATGGCCGTTCGTTCCATCGACGAAGTCACCATCTGGGGGCGGTCCAGAGACAAGACCGACGAACTCGTGCGTTCGCTGGCCGAACAGTTTCCGGTGAAGCTCAGGACTGCAGCAAGTTTGAAAGAAGCGCTCGAGGAAGCGGATATCGTGAGCGCTGCGACACTTTCCTCAGAGCCGCTGATAAAGGGGGCTGTATTAAAGCCGGGCACGCATGTCGATCTGGTTGGGGCCTTCAAGCCGAGCATGCGTGAGAGTGACGATGATCTGATCAAACGAGCCGAGATCTTTGTCGATACGCGAGACGGATGCCTGTCTGAAGGCGGCGATATCGTGCAGCCGATCAAGTCCGGTTTGTTGACGCCAGGCGAAATCAAGGCTGATCTTTACGAGCTTTGCCGCAGCGAACACCCTGGCCGGCAGAGCGACGACGAGATCACCATGTTCAAATCCGTCGGCGCTGCCCTGGAAGATCTTGCCGGCGCCATTCTCGCCTATCAGTCCGTCGAACATTGATTGAACGAGCAGAAGGGTGGGGCCGTCCGCGGCCTCAACCCAGTTCGAATGTCGTGATGCCATAGAGCTGGTCAAGCGGCAGATCGGGAACCGGGCCGCGGTACATCCGGAAGGTTTCGAATTCCGGTGACAGCTCGTATTTCTCTGCCATCAGCAGCGCTGCGGCGTTGGGCTCGGGCGTATCCAGGATAACGGTTTGTCCTTTGACCTGGCCGGCGAGCGTGCGGAAGAGGGTGTCGGCGATTTCCGGTTCATCGGCAAACAGCGGCCCGATCTTGAAGCCTTCATGGCACTGGCGGATCACGCCGTAGCCCCTCACATGGCCATCTTCAACAAATGCAAAGCCGCGGCGTGTTTCCAGCATGGGCGCAACCCATGTTTTCAAAAACTCAGTCCGTTCTTCGGGGAAAAAGCGCCGGTCGTAATCCCTGATGCCGGGAAAGAGGCCATGGCCGAGCGGCGCAAGGCGTGGGTCCATGGGGGTATCGCACATCGAAATACCCGCATGACGAATGTTCCGGTACACGGACTTGAAGCCATGCTGGGCATAACTTGCGGTTTGCTCGTTGACCGCATCCAGCCCGATAACCCTCGGTCTCAGGTATTCCATCGCATGGGCCCATATCCGGTGGCCATAGCCCATGGTCCGGAATTCCTGCTTGCAGATGTAAAGTCCGATAAAACCGAATGTCTCGCCGTAGCGCACAGCGGATATGACGTTGATCAGCTTGCCGTCAATTTCGCCGGCGAAGAACCCGTTCGGGTCTGCCTTGAAAAAGGCTGCCCCGTCTTCCAGTCCAGGATTCCATCCTTCCTCCATAGCCAGCTCCAGCGGGATATGGATCTCGTTGTCAGTCAGTTGGCGAATCCTGAATGCGTCAGTCATCTGGCCTCCGAAGAATTTGCAGGCAGTTGTCTCAGGGTAGGATGACTCGGAATGAAAAGAAACACTTGCACCAGAAACGGATTTTAGCCGTACTTACATAAGCTGGCGTCCATTGCGAACGCCGTCTCCCTTGTTTCGGCATTGCAAGTGTGCGTCACTTTCCCCTAGGTTATCTGGCTGTTGGGCACGTCGCATGCTTTGAAGTTGGAAGCGCCTCTATGTGAGTCTTGTCACAGACATGCAGTTCCTCTCGCGCTACAGTTGTGCGCGAATATTAACGCTGAGGATGTTATGCAACGCAGGGATTATCGAGCTCTAGCCACTCAGTTTGGCAAATTAGTGAGCCCCAATAAACCGGCCGTTAAATTGAAGAAAGCTGTCAGGATTGGGCTTTTGAGCCTTCCGGTCGGCATTGCTCTTGCGTTTCCATCCACTGATGTGAACGCTCAAACCGACGACGGCAGGAGAGTAGCGCTGGTCATTGGTAATCAGGATTACCAGTATGTCACGCCACTGGACAATCCCGTCAAGGACACAACGGAAATCGCCAGGATCCTCCGGGAAGCGGACTTCGACGTTACCGTCGGCACCAACTTGGACAAAAAGGATCTGGAGCAGGTCGTCCGCCGCTTCCTTCGTGAGCTGAATGATGGCGATACCGCTCTGTTCTATTACTCAGGTCACGCGCTGCAGGTTGGCGACGCCAATTTCATTCTTCCCGTCGATGCGAAGCTATCGTCTCAATATGATCTGGAGTTCGAAAGCCTTAACGTTTCCAATCTCCTCGACTACATGAAGGCGGCGTCGAGCCTGCAAATCGTCATGCTGGATGCGTGTCGTGACAATCCGTTCGAAATCGCCAGTCTTTTTTGGGGTGAGGAAGAATACTCGCTCGGCAAGACCAGAGGGCTACGCCGGATTCCGAACAAGCTCGGCACTTTCATTTCCTACGCAACGCGTCCGGGTCAGGTTGCCTATGACGGCAAAGGTCCGTTGAGTCCGTTCACATCCTCGGTGGTCGAGAATGCGCTCGATCCGGCGCTCGAAATCAAGGACCTGATGACCAAGGTTCGGGACGATGTGGTGCGCAAGACCGGCGGGCAGCAGATCCCGTATGAGGATTCTACACTCGTCACCAGTTTCTACTTCGTGCCGCCCAAGCCGGCGCCGATCGTGACGGCCCATCATAGAGTGAGTGTCCCGGCATCCGCGGATCCCGTGCCGATTGGAATACCCGAACCGGTCCAGCCCGAAGGCGGATGGCTCAAGGCGAAGCTCACCCTGGTTCCTGAAAAGGGGTCCCTGAAGCTTCCCAGCGGAAGGGCCGTTGCCGAAGGTGACGTAATCGACGCGGCACAGCTTGCCAGTCTCCAGTTCGTCCCGGAAGGTTCCCAGCCAGGCGACGTGGAACTGATTTCCTACGAGGTGGAAGACCAATGGGGCGGGGCAGCGTCGGCGATCGCCTCAATTACCGTGGCGCAGGCTGAAGCGCCGGTTCAGAACAACAAGCCGGATGAAAACCGCACCAAGCGGCTTGAGGCCCTTTTAGCATGGCTTGAAAACGCGGCGTCCAAGGGCGCGGTTGAAGCTGACATCGGTGTTGGCGCTGTACCTGTCTATCCGGAAGCTCCGGTTCAAGATCTGCCGGCCACCAGCGAGTGGCTGAAGGTCGTTTCGGTCGATACCGATCTGCAGCTTTCTTCCGACAGCCGTCTTCTGCAGGCTGGCGACAGGTTCCCTGTCTCTGCACTTGCGTCGTTGACTGTTCGCCCGCAGATCGGCAGCGAACGCGAAGCGCAGAAATTTGCTCTGGAATTGCCAGCTGTCGAAGGCGAGGCAGCTCAAACCATTACGCAGATAGTGCAGCCCCGCGTCACGCAATGCGACCGCCTGGCAACTCAGCCGTTCGATCTGCAGGCCGTGACGGAAGGACGTCTGGCAAATGATCTGGATGCGGCTGCAGTGGATGCAGCCTGTGCGGACGCGATGGCATCTTATCCGGAGATTGGCCGTTTCGTTTTCCAGCGTGGCCGTGGTGCATTTGCCGACGGTAACCTGCAGAAGGCAATCGGCTACTTTGAACAGGCCTACCAGATGGGGCACGTCCGGGCAGGCCAGGTGCTGGGCCGGATGTATTTTCTGGGCGCCGGCATTGACCGTGACCGCAAGAAGGCCGTCGAACTTTATCGCAAGGCTGCGGAGCGCGGCGACGCCTATGCGCTTCATTCCCTTGGAATGGCTGAAATCAAGGGCGAGGGTACCGCACAAAACGAAAAGGACGGGCTGCAGAAACTGCTTCAATCGGTGGAAGCAGGGCACACGTTCTCGTTCAATGCCATCGGTGGGTTCTATCTCAATGGCCAGCACGTGGAAGAAAACATCGACCGTGCCGTTTATTACTACAATCGCTCGGCATCGCGGGATGACATTTACGGCTTCCTGAACGTGGGAACTCTCTATCGCGATGGCAAAGGCGTGCCGCAGGATTATGAAGCGGCACTTGGCTGGTTCATGAAAGCGCACGAAGGTGGCCATCCCGCCGCAGGGACCGCCATCGGACTGCTTTATTACAACGGTCAGGGTGTAGAGAAAAACGACGAAGAGGCGACGCGCTGGTTCCGCGAGAGCGCCCAGCGTGGAGACCCCTGGGGCGCGTTCAACACTGCGTGGATGCTCGGCCAGAAGAATGGAGAAGCTGCCGGGAAGGACCGTGTTCGCATGCTGGCCATGGCAGTGGCTGTCGAACCTTCCTCGCAGGCTGCGGACCAGGCAAGGAAAGCTCTCGGCGAAGCGGGGAAAAACCTCAAGGCGAAGGTGCTGCAGCAAACCCTGACTGACCTTGGTTTCGATCCGGGTCCGGTCGATGGTCAGCCTGGCCGGAAAACCCGTGAGGCCCTTGCGGAGTTTTTCAAAGAATCGGGACGCTCGCCTACCGAAGGCGACGAAGCCCTGATTGCACTGATCAAGCATCAGTGGGAACAGGATCGTCCCAGATATGATCTGTTTTAATCACTGAGGGAGATAGTCAGGTGAAAGCCTTTTTGTACTTATTGCCGGTCACCGGAGTGCTCGGACTGATGCTCGCAGGATGCCAGACACAGCAAAACCCGGCTCCGCAGACAGTAACGCAGCCAGTATCAGCTCCTTCAACGAGCACTCGGGCATCCAGACCCACGTACGACCCGATCAACGACCCAACCGCACGCGATAACGACAATGGCGGTGGCAACAGCGGCGGCGGCAACAGCGGCGGTGGTAATAGTGGCGGCGGTGGCAACAGCGGGGGTGGCAATAGCGGCGGAGGCAGCGGCGGTGGCGGCGGTGGCGGCCCGAGCGGAGGTGGCGGTGGTAGCTGGGGCTGACCTAGCGCAGAAAAGGTAACACCGATGTATGTTTCAATTGGCCTGGCAACCAGACGAGATGTCTGGGCCAGACTGTGCGGCCTGTTTTTCCTTGCAGTGAGCTTCAGCACTTCTGCCGATGCCGGGCAGTGGCGTGCGCTTGTCATTGGCGTGGATGCCTATCAGCATGTATCGCCTTTGAAAGGGGCCGTGAATGACGCCAGAGACATTGCCGAAACATTGACCGCCGCCGGTGTTACCGATCTGACCGCGTTATTCGATGAAGATGCGTCCAGGCAGGCCATCCTGTCTTCCTGGGAAGACATGATTTCCCGATCCGATTCTGACGATGTTCTTGTTTTGTCCTACGCGGGGCATGGAGCCCAGGAGCCCGAATGGGTAAAGGGTTCGGAAGAAGACGGCATGGATGAAGTGTTTCTTCTTGCTGGCTTTGACACTTCTGCTCCGGGAAATGGCGAAAGACTGAGAGACGACGATATCGCTGCAATGCTTCGGGCCGCAGGAGGGCGCAATGTGCTGGTCCTTGCCGACAGCTGCCATTCGGGAACAATGACCCGGTCTGTGGACCCTCGTATCACGAAGTTGGGAACACGGCTGGTCGGTCTGCCTCCATTCGAGAACGATGCCCTGCGCTCTCAAGCTCTTCCCCCCATGCTGGCCGAAAACGCGCCCCAGTCCGGGGACGTTCAGGACCTTCCCAATGTCATCTATGTCGGAGCTACGGTCGACGGACAGGTGATCCCTGAATTGCTGATCGGCGGAGAACCGCGTGGTGCGCTGAGCTGGGCATTTGCGCGGGGTGTTGAGGGAAGGGCAGATCTCGATCGCGATGGCGGAATATCCATGGAGGAGCTTAGCCTGTTTCTGAAGGAAACCGTGCGGGTTGCCACGGAAGGCCGCCAGTCGCCCAGCCTGAGCATCAGCAGTCAAAGCCGCGCCGCTGTCCTGCCACGCGTCAACCAGCAGCTTTTTGTACAGGAAGCAGGTGTGTTGACCCTGTCCGCAAGCACGGACAAGGCCACGCCGGCGTTGCAGCAACTTGCCCACAAACAGGAAGGCCGCTTGAAAGTGGTTGAGGATGGAACGGCGGATCTGTTCTGGGATGTGGAGGAAGGTGACGTCCTGACAAAATTCGGCGACGTGGTGCTGCGTGGCAAGGCGGCAAATATCGACCGGTTTGCGGACGTCGTGACCAAATGGGGCTTTCTTGCCGATCTTTATGCCTTGTCCCGAGAGCGGCAGCCTATCGAAGGAACGCTCCAGCCCTCTGTCGGTCATATACCCGAAGGCGATCCCTTCAAGGTTGGACTTACCTCGGACCAGGCAGGGAATATGGCCGTGTTCGCACTGGAGGCAGATGGCACGCTGCGTCTGCTTGCGCCCAACAAGAAGGCGGACCCGCTGGGTAAAGACACCATGGTCGAGGCGGAAAGGCCCTACGTGCTGAATCTGCGAGCGGCCTTGCCGTTCGGTGCCGATCACATCATCATGGTGCGGTCATCTAAACCGATGCCTCAATTGGTCGGTGTGTTGTCTGCGCTGGACGGTACACCTCTGAGCGCCGAACTGACCCCTAAATTGCTGGAGTTGATCAAGCAAAATGCCGATGCCGTTGGTATCGCAGGTGTCTATACGCAGCCTGCCGGCTAAGGTTTGGGATCGACTACTATCCCGTTGCGGCTGAAATGAATTTTTGTGACCATGGCCACACTCATTTCGCCATGCTCTGGTAATATCGAAAAATAGTCAGCGCCAGGCAGCAACATAATGGCCGGGCGCATTGGAAAGACCAGGGAATCAGGAGCCTTTCATGAAAAAGATTTTGAAGCATGCCTGTTCAAGGCGAAGTCTGCGGAGCACTTGTGCTTTCGCCGGTATGATGTTCGCAGTGTCTGCGGGTTCTGCACTTGCCGACCCGATCGCGCTTGTGCTCGACAAGTCGGAAGATGTTGATGTGTCCGCATTCACAGAACTTAAGCCCGGCGATGTCGTGGAGCTCGGTACCGATGGACATGTCGATCTGCTCGATTATTCGGCGTGTCAGGAAGTAAGGATTCAGGCAGGTGTCCTGAAGGTATCTTCCGAGGGCTATACGACCGAAGGATCTGAGCAACAGGTTCTAAGGGCAGGCAACTGCCTGCAGGCCGACAGCGGAACCGAAAGCGAGAAGGCAGACAAAGGCCTGACTGTTACGCTCCGTGGCCTGACGTTGGAAAACAAGAAAGCCGCGTCACTGATGCTGCGTTTCGACAACAAGTTGCGCGATCAATACGACACTGTCTTCGTTTCCTTCGGTGGAGGCGAACCCAAACGCTTCGACATGCTCGACAACATCCTCACCGACATGCCTGACCGCGAGCCGGAAGACGAGGCCGTTGAAGTTGAGCTGTTCCTGCAGGGCAAGGCACCAGACTATGGTGTCGTCATGCGTACGATCACCATAGACCCGGTCCAGGTCGGACGGAAAACCGCTGTCGTCATCGTGAAATGATATTTGGCGGCCGATTTGCGGACGCAGCCATGGGACGAAAGCAGCTCATCTTTCTCATCGCATTCGTTGCGGTGGGGGCTGGCATCGCCATCGGTTTATCCGCCCAAAAGGCCATCTGGGAAGGGTGGGTGACAGACCGCCTGTTCCAGATCAAGGCCCTCTTGCACAATAAGGAGCAGGCAGAACCTGCGCCTGTGGTGGTGGTCGGTCTTGACCAAAAAGCCCTCAACTCCGACCGGCTGGCGCCTATACCGCGGGTTCTGATGACCCCGGTTCTGGCGGAAGCCGGGCAAGCGATGTTGAACGCCGGGGCAGTGGCGCTGGGCTATGATTTCGTGTTCGCCTACAGCGCAGATGGTTTTGTGGATCCCAGCACCGGCGAAGCAAGGTTGAAAGGGTTTGACCAGCCATTTCAGCGGTTTCTCTATCAGAACCGGGGCAAGGTCTTTATTGCGCATACCGAAATAGGCGTGCCCCAACGCATGTTTTCCGCTGCGGCCGGTGAGGGAGGGGTGAGGTCGGTCATCGTATCGACGGATAGCGACGGTGTGGTGAGACGGCACGAGCCGCAGTTGCCTCTCGGCGCCTCACCCCATTTGATCGATGCGCTGCTCGGCATTGCGGAGGCAGAGGTCACTGAAACCTACATTCCGGTTCCCTCAGCCCGCTTGGCAACCTCCATTCCATATCTTTCCCTGATCGATGTCTTGCAGCTTTTGGAAAGTGAGGAAGGCAGACAGGAATTGGCCCGGTTTGCCGAAGGTCGTATCGTGCTGTTTGGCGGGCTGCTGCCTTATGAAGACGAGCACCTGTTTTCCGACCGTTTTCTGCCGCATAACGCAGGCGAGCAGGCGGAAACAGGACCAAGCGGACGGCCTCGGGTGCAGCCTCAAACGGCTGGTGTGTTCGTACTGGCCGATTTCATCGGTGCTCCGCTGGCTGGCGAGATCGTGACCGAGCCGCCTGCCGGGTTTGTTCCGGCTATTGCGGTGCTGTTCGCAGTGATCGGCACCCTTGCTGGCCTCTCCCTGCCATTGTTCGTTTTGCCCTTTGTTGTCGTGGGCGGTGTACTCTGCGGCCTCGGGGTCAGCCTTGGCGGCATCGAATTTGGGATGTTTCTTTCACCGGGTGTCGCGCCGGTTGCCTTTGTCTCCGCAACCGTTGTCGCCGCTGTCGGAAAAGTTGGCATCCTGCAACGCCGTCAAAGATCTCTGGTCAGGCTCTTCGGTCACTACCTTGCACCCGATGTCATCAAGCTGATGGCGAGTTCAGAACAATTGCCGGCGCTTGGAGGGGAGACCAGGCATGTTGTCGTGGCTTTCATCGACATCGTCGGCTTTACCAAGATGTCGGAGAAGCTCGCGGATCAGGACGTGGTGCGCGTGGTAAACTCCTGTTTCGACAGGATCGGGCAGGTGATTACCGCCCATCAGGGGTACATCGACAAATACATCGGCGATGCCATCATGGCGGTCTGGAACGCACCCAATACGGTCGATCACCCTGAACAATCGGCCGTCGACGCCGCGACAGAAATCATAAATCTGCTCGACCGGTTACGGGAAATCACCGGTCAACCGCCCCTGGACTTGCGTATTGCGCTGAATGCAGGACCGGTCCTGGTCGGTGATATTGGCGGCGAACATCGCCGTTCCTTCACGGTTATGGGAACGACCGTCAACACGGCCAGCCGGGTTGAATCCGTTGCAAAGGACCAGAAGGTTCGTCTGGCGGTCAGCCAGACGGTCGCTGAGAAACTGCCCGGGTCCTATCCGGTTTCGGAGATCTGGCGGGGGCAGTTGCGTGGTCTCAGTTCCGACATTTGTGTTTACACCCTGGACCTTCCTGAAATGTACATGGAGCCGGAAGATGCGCGGGTGAAAGCCGGGGAAGAGCAGAGCAGGAGCAAGCTGGTGACCTTTCCACGTTCCTGAGGAAGTTCCTTCAATCACAGCATTTTTTGCATCTTTTCCAATCATCCGGCATGATCGGATAACTGTTTTCGGCAGCCTGAGCAGCTAAGGCGCTGCGCTTAAGGTCTCACTATGGTCCAATGGTCTGATAACCAAAATCCGGGTGCAAATCGCCCTGAGTTTGACAGGACCGTTATCCGTCCGTCGCACAAGGGCCCTCCAGCAGCCAGTTCTGCCGGCAACGGGTCGGAGAAGCCAGCCACTTCAACTGAAAAAGCAGCGGCTCCAAAACGGTCTCCCGTGATTCTCTATGCCGCACTGGCAATAGGCTTTCTCGTGCTGGGCGGCGCTGCAGGAGGGATTGCGCACCTGATTTCCACCGGCGCGATTTCCCTCTCACCGCCTGAGGAAGCAGGACCGCAGCAAACCGCCGACACGCTGGCGAGGAGTTCGGAAACGGAAAATGCTCCGCCACAAGATCCTGAGGACACTGGTGGCGCTGACCAGCCCCTTGAACAGGAGGGTGAGAATGCGGCACTGACCAACGAGGAGGATCTCGACGTCCCGGCTGACCCGTTTTTTGATATGGCTTTGTCAGCCGTCATTCCGTTGGCAGGAGACCCGGTACTCTTGAAAGACGGTGCTGCCAACCGGCGCATCGATCTGTCGGAACGGCCGGTACCTGCTGCTGCAATCGGCGACGGTTCAGCATCAGTGCCATCTGCCGCGGCGTACATTCTCGACAGTCAGATGCTGGACGATGATGGCAATCTGGTTATTCGGGCCCCTGGCAGCGAAGCGGACTTTCAATTCGGTAATTTCGGCGGTGGCGACGAGGCTGAGGGCATTGTCGTTGAAGAAGACGCCCGTCCTGCGGATGATAGTTCACCCGACTTGCCGGTGTTCTTGAAACCGTCGACCGACACGCTGAACCTTTATCTGACCGAGCGTCCGATCGGCCAGGGACGGAGTCGGATCGAAGTTCGCGAGGAGGTGGAAAAGCCTGGCTCACTCAAGGACTTTCTAAAAGGCAAAGGCTTTGACGAGGAGGTCCTCGAGCCGCTGGTGAAATTTGTCCGGGACCGTTTTGATAAAGCTGATTTGATCGTGGGCGATAAAATCGCCGTACGTGGCGTTCGTATGCCGAACAAGCTGGGCCGGATCGGCGACTACTACCGGCCTGTGCAGCTATCGATTTACACGCGCGAAGGATACCTTGGGACAGCTGCATATTCAGTCGGCCGAGATGGGGACGGTTATGTCGCTGGCGCCGATCCCTGGTTCGGCAAGACCATCGTTGCGGAGAGACCTTCGGGTGAGGAGGCCAAGCAACCTGCCAACACTCATCGCCTGATCGACGGGCTTTATGCAACTGCGGTCCGCAATGCTGTGCCCGCTTCTATCGTGGGCGAGGCAATCGCGTATCTCGCTCCGATGACCGACCTCAAGAGGGCGATCAAACCGGACGAAAGGGTCACGCTTGTTTTCACGGACACCGCCCGGGACGAGAAGCGTGGTGGTGGCAGGGTGCTCTTTGCTGGTGTTCGGCGGGGAGACGATTGGTCAGTTCGCTGCTACGTGCTCAAGGCACCTGGCAATCGCGGTTTTGCCTGTGTGAACGAAGGCGGCAAGGTCAGCCTGTCGGGTGCGATGCTTGTGCCGGTGAAAGGTGTCCTGACCTCAAAATTCGGGTTGAGGTTTCATCCGATCAAGAAGACCGAACGCCTTCACGCCGGGGTCGATTGGGCAGCTCCCACCGGAACTGCGATTCACGCGGCATTTTCCGGAAAGGTCACTTACCGTGATGTCCGCGGAGGCTACGGCAATTTCATTGAACTCACCCATAAGGGCGGCATCACAAGCCGCTATGCGCATATGCATGAGTTTGCCGACGGTATTCAGCTTGGATCGGTTGTCCAGGCTGGCGATCTGATCGGATATGTGGGAACCACGGGACTTTCCACCGGCCCGCACCTGCATTTTGAAATCAGGCACAACGGCGAACCGACAGATCCGCTGGCCTTCGAAATGGAAACCGGAGCAGATTCACCGCAGTCTGTCGGAAGCAAAGATCTTAAAGATTATCGGACGGTGATCGCCGACATTCTGAGTGCGCAATGAAACAGGACTTGCGCAAGCGCTGAAATGCACCAGACTGTGATCCATGTCCCAGTAATTTTTGCAGGAAAGTTCATTCTGGCAAGAGCGTAACAGCACACGAGGCCGCCATGACAAAACCAGCTGCCCGACTGGGCGACTTACATATGTGTTCGATGACGCCTGTCCCTCCCGGACTGCCGATCGCACCACCTTGCAAGATCAATGTTCTGATCGGCATGCGTCCTGCCGCGAGAATGACGGATCTATGTGTCTGTGTCGGTCCACCACCGGCAAATGTTGATCCCATCGTAATGGGGTCTATGACGGTTTTCCTCGGAATACTTCCGGCTGCACGCATGGGTGACCCAACACTCAAGGGCGGGATGATTACCACGGGTGACTTCACCGTCCTGATCGGTGGCTGACTTCAGGTTTTCAATAATCTGAGAAATTTCTACCGCACAGATTCGAAGCGCCGGACAGGTATAAATTCCTGTCCGGCGTTTTCTGTTCGATCCATCAGCTTTCCGGTTCGATTTCGATACCGGTCTCTGTGGCCTTCAAGGTAACGCTTTTCAACTCCTCACCGTTCATCTGCGCAGTCAGGAACGCGCGCGAGAGTTTGGGCAGAAGATCGTTGGTCAGAATGTTATCGATCATGCGCCCGCCACTATCCGGATCGCGGCACAGCGATACGATGTAACTCACAACATCTTCACCATAGTTCAGCATGGCGCCCCGGTTCTGCTTGACCCGTTTGACAATGCGGTTGAGCTGCAGCCGGACAATAAACCCGAGCATCGAAGGCGATAGCGGATAATAGGGTATGGTCACGATACGGCCGAGCAGGGCCGGGGGGAACACGTCGAGCAAAGCTGGTCTCAGGGTCTCCGCAAGCTTTTCCGGATCGGGTGCATTGGGGTCAGTCGCCGCGAGTTCCGGATCACTGGAAACCGGCGCATCCAGCATATGGCTTGCCGCATTCATGATGATGTCGGTGCCGACATTCGAGGTCAGCAATATCAAGGTGTTGCGGAAGTCGATCTTCCGGCCCATGCCGTCTTCCATCCAGCCCTTGTCGAAAACCTGGAAGAAAATTTCATGAACATCCGGGTGAGCTTTTTCGACCTCGTCCAGGAGGACTACCGAATAAGGCTTGCGGCGCACCGCCTCGGTCAACCGCCCGCCTTCGCCATAGCCTACATATCCTGGAGGAGCGCCTTTAAGACCGGAAACTGAATGCGCTTCCTGGAACTCCGACATGTTAATGGTGATCAGGCTTTCTTCACCACCGTAAAGTGTTTCTGCAAGCGCAAGCGCGGTTTCGGTCTTGCCGACACCGGAAGGACCGCACAGCATGAACACCCCGATGGGTTTGTCCGGATTGCCCAACTGGGCACGGCTGGTTTCGATGCGCTTCGAGATCATCGCCAGCCCGTGAGCCTGACCGATCACCCGTTTGTTGAGACTGTCCGTGAGCGAAAGGATCGTTTGCATTTCATCTTGCACCATCCTGCCGACAGGAACGCCGGTCCAGTCGGAAATGATGCTGGCCACAGCTTCATCGTCGACATAGGCATAAACCATGCGCTCGTCTTCCGGGATTTCTGAAAGCTCCGTGCGCATGGCCACGAGGGCTTCCCGAATGGCGTCTTCGCTGGTCAGGTCGACATCGAGATCAAGCTCGATCTCATCGATAGAAACGAGAGCAGGCTTGTCGTCCTGCGGATCTTCGATTTCCTCGCTTTCCGGGTGAGGCGCAGGATCACCGCCGCGCAGCTTTGCGAGTGCAGCATTCAGGCGCCGGATGCCGGCAACAAGTTTGCGTTCGTTTTCCCATTGCGTGCGGACAGTCTCGATATCGCGTTCGGTTTCCGCAATCGCATCGGAAAGAGCGTCGAGCTGTTCCTGATTTTCCATGCCCAGTTCGGCGTCGTTCGTAAGGGCCTTTTTCTCGGTCTCCAGAAAGCCTTTCCTTGCAACCAGGTCCAGCAATCGGGCGGGCTGTGCGGCTTGCGAGATATTGACCCGTGCCGAGGCAGTGTCCAGAACACTCACTGCCTTGTCCGGCAACTGGCGCGCTGGAATGTAACGGTGGGACAACGACACGGCAGAGCGAACAGCACTGTCCAGAATGCGAACCTGGTGATGATCTTCCATCGGGCCGAGAAGGCCACGCACCATGGCAAAGCATTTCTCTTCGTCAGGTTCATCAACCTGAACCGGCTGAAAACGGCGGGTCAGGGCCGGGTCTTTTTCAAAATGCTGTCGGTACTCCGACCAGGTCGTGGCAGCGACGGTTCTGAGTGTGCCGCGCGCAAGCGCGGGCTTCAGAAGGTTGGCGGCATCACCTGTTCCCGCTGCGCCGCCGGCGCCGATCAGCGTGTGCGCTTCATCAATGAACAGAATCGTCGGGACGATGGACCCGTGAACCGCATCAATCACCGCACGCAACCGCTTCTCGAACTCGCCTTTCATGGAGGCGCCAGCCTGAAGCAGTCCAAGGTCCAGGGCACAAAGACGTGTGCCCAAGAGTGCAGGGGGAACGTCCCCGGCGACAATTTTCTGCGCGAAGCCCTCAACGATAGCCGTTTTGCCAACGCCGGCTTCCCCAGTCAGGATTGGGTTGTTCTGGCGGCGACGCATCAAGACGTCGATGACCTGACGAATTTCCTCGTCCCGTCCCACGATTGGGTCGAATTCCTCGGCGCGTGCGCGGGCAGTGAAATCCACTGTGAACTGGCTGAGCGCATCTTCTCCAGGACCGCCCGCGGACAGGGGCTCCGATCCCGGCTCGCCGGAGGCTGAACCGGGAACAGGGCCGGAGCCATCGATTGGCCGGGCCCGTACTTCGCCGGAAGATCCGGCAATGGCATCCAGTTGGCTCTCTATTTCATCGTGCTTGAGCTTGTTGAGAGCTTTAGACAGCCGGAAAAGCTGCGTCCGCGTGCTCTCGTCCCCAAGGATTGCAAGAAGCACGTAGGCTGTCCGTATCTTGTAGTCGCCGTGGGTAAGCGTTCCAACGAACCAGGCTCCCTGCAAGGCTTCGCGAAAGGGCTTCGACATTGTGGGGAGTTCGGTTTGATTGATCTTCAGTTCCGCGAGGGCAGCCTGCAGATCCTTGTCAACGGCACTCAAATCGACATCGAAATGGCGAAGAATATGAAACAGGTCGGAATTTTCGTTCCGGATCAGATAATAAAGCCAGTGGAGCAATTCGAGATGCCTGTGGCCGGCATCCTTGGTAAGCCGCATGGCCTTGTCCAGGCTTTCGTAGGCAACCGAGTTAATTTTGCTGGTAACTTTTTCAACCGTAATGTCACTCATAATTTCCGGTCCTTCGGACTTGAGACCTATTGATAGACGGTAGTGTGGCGGCGCACTGGCCGGAAACGGGTGTCGGTAAGCATGTCTTCTTCCTCTGCCTCCGGGGTGGCATCATCGCCGGATCCGGAAACAGCAGGCTTCAGCCAACCGATATGTCCCAGTGTTGCAGAATTGGTCGCATCCATCCGAACGGAAGACGCGCATCTCTTGGGCAGGGCCAACTCGATTTCGTATTCGATCTCGAGGCCAAGATAAAAATCGATGAGGTCAAATAGTTTTTCTGTCCATGGATTGGGTTTAACCCGTGTTGGCGGAAGAAACTTCCGGTATTCCTCCAATGTGCTGGTAAAAATTCTGATCCGGATCTTGTCGCTAACACTGTAGACTTTTGATCCCACAATGGTGTCGGCGCCAAGTTGCCCGGCACCTCCCGGGCCGAAACCACCCAGCTTGAGCTGATCATCCTTATCCAGATGAAGCCACGTTCCCACGCACTGATCGATTTCCACCTTCACGTCGAAAACACCCGTGATGAGGGCTTTTAAACGGGCAGCGCTTTTTGTCTTTGGCGACATAAGCCCGCCATAGAGCAGCTTGAGCCGGTCATCTATCCTGTCGAGATCGCGGTAGATGGGAGAGCCGATACCAATTGTCGAGCCGAGGTAGGCAAGGAACCGGTCATCGTCTGGCCGGTCATGCTGTACGATTGGTCGCGCATCCGCCCATGCGCGGTAAAACAATTGCACGAAGCGATTGTTGAACATGTCCAGGAACCGCGGAAAGCTGTCTTCGCCCTTCAGCCCGCTCATAATCGCTTCGTCGGTATAGGCGGAGGGAAGGGCGCCTTGCGGGCCGAGCATGCCGAGGAAACGCTCCAGCAATACGAGCCCGCCGTCACCGTCACGCGTAGCGCGTTCTATTGTGGACGTCGCGAACTCGCTCGACGGATCCTGGCCGAAGCGAACGATGTCTTCCATCATGCGCCGACTCTTGCCGATCCTGGGAGGGGCAGGTTCTTCGGCGTTCTTGGGTTTCACGCCAGGCTCGGAATGTCCGGGTGCTGTCTGCCCTTCAAGCATTCTCAGCACGGCCAGAAGGTCGTGTCCGCCGGGGTGTTTCTGGATGCGCTCAGCCAGCGCTGCGAGCAGTGAAGCGTATTGCTGTTGGACAGGGACTTCGATACGAGGCGCTTCCGGCAGAGTTTCTTCATCTGCTGGTTCTGTCGTGGGAGGCAAGGCTTGCGTGTGCAGGTCCTCGCCAGCTTTCTCCGGGGCTGCATCGTTCTCAGAAGAAACTTCTCTATCTCTCGTTTCTGGCTGATGTGGTTCGGACAAGAGAGGGGCGGCGTCGACTACTGTCGAAGCAGGCTTTGCCTGTTCAGTCGCGTGCGATTTTCCTTCATGCGATTCAATCGAGTGTTCGGGCGGGTCGTCTTCTTGAGCGACTTCGGTCCAGAGGGTGTCCGAACTGGCGGTTTCAGAGCCGTCTGCCGTCGTCGTCTCGTCTTCTTTTTCAGGCCACAGCGGAGCCTTCCGTGCAGACGATGGTACGACGGTCTTGTCTCGTGCAACGCCGGTTTTGGTCAGATCCTTGTCCGCCGGCCCAGTCATAGAATTCCTTTCGCCCCTATACGCGGCGGCCACTTCATGATTATCCCGCGCTCAGTCGTTGCGATTACGCATTGGGTGAAATGGTTGATTGAAGCGTATTCCGCCAGGAACCGGTCAAGAACAGCCCCCAACAGGAAAGCACTCGCACCTTCGAAGGCCTTGTCATCGAGCGTGATCGTGACTTCCAGACCTCTTGCAACGCCTGTTCCGGACTTTTGTTGCAAACGACGCACCACCGGCCTGGTCGATACCGACTGGACGGATTGGGCCTGACGGTCAGCAGCACTGTCTGAAAGCGGCGCGAACACGCTCAGCACATCGCGAAAGGACTGGCCGTCGCGGCCGGCAGCATCGTGAACGAGACCAGTATGGTTTAAAGCCAGAATATTGATCAGTCTCCAGGCAATCGCACCGGCATGGCCCTGTTCCCCGAGCCTTTCGTTGTAGGATAGCAGCGGCGGTCTTGGGGATGTCGGTCCGGCCACGCAGTCCACCTTGAGACCCGTATCTTCCAGGATCCGGAAATCCCCCATAGTGGACTTATCCGGATTTGTTCCCACGGGAAGATCTGCTGCGAGTGACCGGTTGGACGCCAGCACCTTCAGCGACAACTCCGAAAGGCGTTTCTTGCCTGTTTGCATGAGAGCGGCGGCCTGGGCGCCGCTGGAAATGGAGATGAAGGTTTCCGTACCAATGTAGGAGCTCGGCTGCATACGCCGGACTTCGGAAGATGACTGACGCCTCGGCAGACGGCGGATGGTATAAAACCATTCGTGGCCGGCTTTTTCAGTATCTGGAGCAACACTGTAGAGCGGTTCGACCGGGCGCTTTTCGCCGCCCGAGAAATGAGCTGACACCTCTGTAACCGCATGTACCTCGTAATCCAGCGGCCTCGTCCGGTCCGTTATGACCGCAAATTCGTGCTGTCCTTTCTTGATCGGTACCCTGTCAGTCTGCCGCTCGAAAAGATTGACGGCGGGTGCTGAATGGAGCGCGAAAATCTTACGCTCAACGTGCGCCGGCAAGCGGTTTTCTACTTCGTCAAAGACGAAGATCAAGTCGAAGGACTTGGCTTTGACCCTGTCCAGGTACCGGCGCAAGCCTGTCAGGCGGAAGCCCAGGAAACTGCGTGGAAAATTGAAATAATCGCGAAGATGGTCGAAGCCGGTGAACAGGCGCAGATCATTGTGCAGCAGGGCATCTTCTTCGTCGAAACCAAGTTGTTCGATGGCATCGACAGGCAGACGCTGCAAACTGGACTGACCGAAGGCGTCCTCGGTGCGGATGTAGAGCGCAATCGTGTGTCCAAAGATCTGCTCGTAGACCTTTGCCGCCAGATCCAGTGGCCCGATCAAGCGGACAGGAAGCGTGTCGATCCTGCAACCCGATAACTGGTACTCAGGTTTTTTCAGAGCTTCCTCGGCGGATACTTCGTTTTCCGCATCATCGGACATCCTGTGGGTCATCGAGATCGAAAGGCCCGCACGGGTCCGCCGGTCCTCGGCCATCTCGGCACCGAGACCAGACACCTGAGCCGCCGAACTCAGATACTTCGCCCCGGTGAGTTCAAGCGGAGTGAGTGTGATCGGTGAGGTGAGGGTGAACCGGCAGCGAACCTCTCCCTGCCGTTCACGGAACACAGCTTCCATGGGAGCGTGACGTTCGATCTTTATGCCATTTCGTAGATTTGCATCGCCATACTTCGGAGTGATCCGCGCAAGAACGAGAGAGGGAATCGGTGCAAGCGCGGTCGGATAGAGTTGCTCGAACAGGTTTGAGGTGAATTCGGCAAATTCGTGCTTCATTTTCAGTTGAACGCGCGCCGAAAGGAAAGCTGTGCCTTCAAGCAAACCGGACAGCATGGGGTCGGACCGGTCTTCCAACAGACCGCCCAGACGTTCAGCGACAGCCGGATAAGCCTCCGCAAACGAGGCCCCTTGTTCCCGCAGATACGTCAGTTCCTGATTGTAAAGGTCGAGAAATTCGCGGTTCATGCAGTCGCCCCGATGATCTTGATGCGGCCAAAGGCAGGATCGACGTCTGCAACGAATTCACTTGCGACCCGGATCGGATCGCATCGAATCTCAGCCTTGATGATAAATCTGACCTTGAACGTATCGCTTTCGAGACTGTCGTCGCGCTCAACCTTCAATGTGCGAGGATCCATACGAGGTTCGAAATGAACAAGTGCCTGGCGGATGTCTTCGGCGAGCCGATTGATACGGATGGTATCGACGATATGGACAGACAAGTCTGGCAGGCCGTAATTGATGATTGAACTCTCGACCTCCGGAAAGTCTGATAGGTCCTGCGCGGAATTGAGGTTGACCGTGTTGAGCAGCGCTTGAAGGTCGCGGCGGACTTCGGCAAGTAAAGCGTGCTCCGAAACACCGTAGGATCTGGAAAGTCGACGGCCGGACCTGAGTTTTTCGTGGCCCTGTGTCTCTTTTTGTTTGGCTTGAGCGGCCTTGTAGTCCGGGTCGTCCATTGCACGGAAGGCCCACATCAGCGGGGAGTGCATTTTCACATTTGATTTAGCCATCGGCCAAGCCCACGCTGACTGCTGCCTCAGAAATTCTAAAGTATGACCTTCGCGGAACTGCTTAGAGGGGCGAAATTCCACATCGCAGGTCCAAACCAAAAAAGGCTGCCGCACCGAAGCGCGGCAGCCTGACCGGCCGAAGCCTTATTTCTTTTCGTTTGCTGCAATGTCCCAGGCAAACTCGGGAGTTGCACCCTTGGAACCGTCCGGCTTCTGCTCGGTGTACATATATTTGTACTCACCGAAGTTCAGCGTAACGCTTTCCGTGATGCGGTCATCAGAGCCGCTGCCGCCGCTCGAAACGTTGGTCACGATAATGTCCTTCATTTCGAGTTTGATGTATTCCAGCGGGGTTTCACCGGCAGCCTTGCGAACGAACAGGGTGCCTTTGGCGATATGCTTGCCGGTCGACACATGCTGCAGCAGTACCGGGGTTGATTTGTCGACGAACTTGGTGACGCTCAGGTCCTGGAAATGTGCCTTGCCGGAGCCTGAACCCGAACCCATGTGGGTGGTACCGGACTGGGAGGCGCCCCACGACCAGGACAAAACGTCAATCTCATCCTTGTGGCTCTTATCCTGAGATTCGCCGTTGATGCCGTCAAGTTTCAGAAAAAAATCTACAGCCATTTTAATAAATCCTTTTGGTTGTTGAGGGCCAGGTAAATAGTCCTGGCTCAAACTCTGCTATTTCTAACAACTACCTCGGACCTCATGGTCCAAACCCCTAAGCGCATGCGCGCCATGTTCTAACCTCCGCCCGGGAAAACCGGGTTGCATCCGGTGAGGATGCTTGCCGTGGGGCGGGCTTCCGCCCCGCCGGCAATTCGTGAAATCAGTTGCCGTCTTGCGGAATGCGGGACGCCAGGCTCATGCCGATGTCCATGCCTTCCAGCTGATAGTGCGGACGAAGGAAGAACTGAGCCCGGTAATATCCGGGGTTTTCCTCGTCGGGCACGATCGTGACCTTGGCTTCCCGCAGCGGCTTGCGCGCCTTGGTTTCCTCGGTCGAATTGTCCGGATCACCATCGACGTAGTCCATGATCCAGTCGTTCAGCCAACGTTGAAGCTGCGCCGTTTCCTTGGTCGAACCGATCTTGTTGCGCACCATCACTTTCAGGTAGTGGGCGAAACGAGTGGTTGCGAACATGTAAGGCAGACGGGCGGACAGGTTGTCCGATGCCGTTGCGTCCTTGCCGTCCGGTCCGGAGAACTGGCGAGGCTTGAAGACAGACTGTGCGCCAAGAAATGCTGCCTGGTCCGTGTTCTTCCGGTGGATCAGCGGGATCAGACCCAGACGGGAGATCTCGTGTTCGCGCCGGTCGGAAATCGCAATCTCCGCAGGGCACTTCTGATCCACACCGCCATCGTCGGTTTCAAAAACGTGGGTCGGCAGATTTTCCACCAGACCGCCACTTTCGACACCGCGGATACGCACGGTCCAACCGAATTCCTTGTAGGCGCGGTTGACGTTGGTCGCCATGGCGTAAGCCGAACTCATCCAGGCGTAATTTTCGTGGCTGTCTTCGCCAAACTCTTCTTCGAAGGCGAATTCTTCCACCGGGTCGGACTTTGCTCCATATGGCTGGCGGGCCAGAACGCGCGGCATTGTCAGGCCCAGGTAACGGGCGTCTTCGGATTCCCGCAATGTCCGCCACTGAGCATGGATCTCTGTATCGAAGATCTTGGACAGGTCGCGCTTGGCGGGCAGTTCCGTCCAGCTTTCCATCTGCATTAGCTGCGGATCGGCCGCAGCCAGGAACGGTGCGTGTGCAGCCGAGGCAATCTTGGCCATGCCGCGAAGGACGGTGATGTCCTGCGGATCGTAGGAGAATTCGTAGTCCCCCACGAGGCAGCCATAGGGCTGACCACCGAGCTGTCCGAATTCGGCTTCATAGATCTGCTTGAACAGCGGGCTCTGGTCCCACTTTGCGCCACGGTAGCTCTTGAACACGCCTGCAAGTTCTTTCTTGGAGATGTTCAGGAACTGAAGCTTGAGCGACGCGTCGGTCTCGGACTGATGCACGAGGTAATCAATACCGCGCCAGGCGCTTTCCAGGGTCTGGAATTCGGGCGCATGAATGATCTCGTTCACCTGTGCCGTGAGCTTTTCGTCCAGCTTGGCAATCATCTCGTCGATCGTGTCGTAGACGTCTTCCTTGATGAGCGCCTGATCGGAAAGGGCTTCGGCAAGGAAGGTCGACATGGCGTTGTCAACCAGCTGATTGGCCGTATCGTTTTCGTTCTTGATCCGGAAATTCTGCTTCAGGATCGAGGCGAATTCCTCGGGGCTTTTTTCAACCGCGACTTCGCCGGCTGCTGCGCCACCTGCTTGGGCGCTGGTATCGGTGTTGCTCATTTATGCCTCCTCCGTGCCTTCGCCGTCTGCCGGCTTGTCGGCGGACGTTCCCTTGTCAGCTTCCATTTTCTGAGCAAGTGCCTGCATCAGGGCCGGGTCTCGCGTCAGCTCTTCCAGCTGGGAGATCGCCTGAACACGCCCGTCCATCATTGTGCGCAACGCGGCAAGGCTGCGACGTGCATCGAGCAGTTTTTTCAGGGCAGGAACCTGTTCGGCAACATGGCCCGGGGTGAAGTCGTCCATGCTTTTGAAGCGCAGCTGAACGCTCATCTTGGAGCCTTCGTCGCCGGACAGTTTGTCCTTGACGGTGAAGGAGGTGCCGGGTTCGATCGCTTCCATGCGCTTGGAAAAATTATCCATGTCGATGTCGAGAAATTTGCGATCATCGATGTCGGCTTTTTCAGCGCCTGGGTTGTCGCCGGAAAGGTCGGCCATAACGCCCATCACGAAAGGCAGCTCTACCTTTTGTTCCGCGTCAAAAGGATCTTCGTAGAAAATGTGGACCCGCGGAGGTCTGTTTCGTTTGATAAAACCTTGCCCACTGTTCGATGCCATTTTACTTGCCTTTCAGTTTTTTGACCCAGAAGAAAAAAGGTCAATTTTAATCAAAAACTATCGCGCAACTCTTTTTGTCTAATTTTCTTATTGGGTTGGCGCTGTGTTTCGTTGATATCTATGTACTTCGTTTTTGAGGGTTTGGAAGTGATGACTGTCACACTATCTATGGTTTGTATTTTTCTGAAAATATTGAGGACCCGTTGGCGTTTTGAGTCAAGTAAGAAGCTGGAAACCCAAGGTAATGGGCGGGTTGTATCTCCTGTCGGCTCAGTCCTCTTCGGGCCGCAGAAACAGGTTGAGAAGACCGGCAAATGACCCGGAACTCATGTTTTGAGCCTCATCCAGCAACAGGGGAATAGGGCTGGTGGGTTCGTTGGACGTATAGTAACCCTTGACCGCTGCAATTCCCTTCATTGCGTCGTTCCTGCTTTCGATCACCATCACGGTAAAATCGTCAATTTCACCCAGGTCCCGATCACCGCCGTCGTTCAGATCGACAAGACGGTCGTTGGAAAGCTGAAGGCCACTTGCGCCCAGTATCAAGGAAACATCGTCGAACCGGCGAGGCATCAGGATTTTCAGGGCATCCAGATAGGACTTGCCGACCAGGCCGCGCGCTTCGCGAACGAGAAAAAGAGCAGGGTGGGAAGGTTCCCGTGTGGCAAAGTATTCCTCGACCGCATCAAGAATGAGTTTCGCCTGGGCAGCGTTCTTTATTTCAGACTGAGCCGCCTGCGGGGTGGTTGCTTCTGCCGTGTTCGAATCGTCGTCTTCGGCTGAAGACGCTTCCGTCTCCTCGGGAGAGAGACGTCCGAGGCGAGTGTTCAGCTCGACATTCATCTCCTTCAGGAGAGTCGACAAGGCCTCGTAATTTGGAGGCGCGGCCTTTGCGCCGCTCGCCTTCAGCTTCTCGGTACACAGCTCGGCAATCTGCTGTAGTTCATCAGGAAGCTCGCTGAGATCCTTGAGAACTTCTTCGATGGCATCTTGTTCAAGCTCGCCAGAGGTCAGTGCGGCCTCGATGGCGCCGAGCGAAATCGTATGCTCATCCGGTCGCGGGGTCGTGTCGCCGTTGGCAATCTGAATGGCGCGATAGCTGATAGGCCCTGTTCGGCGGGTCTTGAGGAGCGGCGCAGCTTCCAGCGGAAGTATGACTGAGGGCCGATCATTGAGTGACTCTAGAGCTCCGATTCGCTCCATATGGCCGAAATCGGCGTCGCTCGGATGAACGTCGTCCCAATGGTTTTCCAGCAGCTTACGAATGATTCGAATGGCGTTTGCAAAGGTATGGACCTGCCCGCCCAACAGGCCGAACTGAGCGAGAATCACCAGCAATCTCAGGTCTCTGGACTGCTTCAGAAAACCGTCCATCTGCTTGAAGAGATCGGTGAAGTCGATCTCTGTCCGGTCGAATTCGCTGAACCGTTCAGGCAGCAGCTCCTCGCACGAATCCAGCAAAGCCGCGAAGGCAGGCTCCGTATCGTATAGGTCCGGCCCGCAGCCTGCACCCGGCGCAATCTCAGTGCCGTAGGTTTCCGGATCGAAATTCATTCGTGCTCCCCAGCCCGGTGTGCATGCCGGATCTATTTTCGGGACCGGTCCCGCTTATTGTTCAGGCAAGCCGGACCGGAAAGCTCACCGGTCCGGCGTTTTCGATGTGTGGAAAGTTACTGTTCAAGCACGAGCTTGCTCTCGACGCGGCGGTTGGCCGGGTCGTTGACGTCGGCAACCTTCGGCCGTGTTTCGCCATAGGCAACGGTCTTCAGACGTGCCCGGCTAACCCCGAGGTTCACCAGAAACTGCGTAACAGCTTGTGCCCGGTCTTCGGAGAGTCGCTGGTTGTAAGAGGCAGAGCCAATTCCATCCGTGTGGCCTTCGATGACGAAGGTGGCTTTGGCGAGATCCGGGTCGTTGATGCCCTTGGCAAACTCGCGCAGATTCGCCTGCGCGGATGGACTTAGCCGCGCCGATGCATATTCGAATGAAACCAGCAGATTGAAAGCCGCGTCGATGGCGTTGGTGTCCGGGTCGACAACAAGTGTCTGCTCGGTTTCACCGCCATCCTTGGAGACTGCAACCTGGCCGCCTTCGTTCGGTTTGGCATTCGGATTACATTCATCTCGCGTCCCGATGCACAGTGCCCGGGTTCCGCCGGCCGGCTTCAGCGAACGCGTTTTGAGTTGCTTGAAATGCTTGCTGACTTCATCGGCCGAGTAGGTGGCATCCTGGGCGAACGCAGGCGCCGAGCCCACGATCGGCAACGCTGTGGCAAGCGAAATCGAGGCGGCAAGCAAAGAGCGGCGAAGGCCGGAGCGAACGGCAGGGGCTTGAGCGAGCGAAGTTTCAAAAAGGGTCACGATTTCAATCCTCCCTTGTGGAGTGTTCAGATGCGATAGCGCATTGGGCTTTGAAATGGATCGTGCCATATGAATAAGAATAATAGTGTGGCGTAAGTCACTAAAGTGCGATTTGATGTCAGTATGTCGTTTTGCAGGCAAGAAGCAAGAGGAGAGCTTTGGGGGAGACGTGGGTGAGCTGATCTTAATATATTAAGGCGGCAGGAGCCCTTCCGACCGCAGTCGGGGAGGGGTTTACCCTCTTCGTCACAAAAGGGTTTAAAGTTCAAAATAATTGCATCAACTGTGTTGTTGAGCACACTATTTTTGCCGGAAACGCCCTAGTGTCTGAAACGTGGTAGCCGCCAGGCTGCCAGATGCTCAAAGCGCGTTATTTCCGAGGAGACTTTTCGTGGCCGTAGGACAACTCAAACAAGCCAAGCGAATGGCCGAGCTGACATCAGTCTTTGGCCAAGACGAGCTTTCCGTTGTCACCATCGAGTGCGACGAAGGACTCAGCGAAGATTTTGAGATCAGGCTTGAGGTTCTGAGTCAGAAAGAAGACCTGAATTTCGACAATGCCATCGCGACTCACATGACGGTGAAGGTCGTCACCAACAACGGTGACACGCGACATTTCGATGGTCTGTTGACCGACGCGAAATGGATGGGCTATCGAGATTCCTATTACATTTACAAATTGACACTGCGTCCCTGGTTTTGGCTGCTCACCAAGAATTCCAATTGCCGAATCTTCAAGGACATGTCCGCGCCTGAGATCATTTCTTCTGTTCTTGGGGAACACGATTTTGCCGATTTCCAGAACAAACTCACGGAAGCCTATGACCAGATCCACTATTGCGTCCAGTACAGGGAATCGGACTACGATTTCTGCTGCCGGTTGATGGAAGAATTCGGCATTTCCTATTTCTTCGAACAGCGCGACGGCAAGCACACCATGATCCTGGCGGACGCGAAATCGTCCTTCAGCTCAATCGTGGGAAGCAGCTCCATCCCCTATATTGCTCTTGGCGGTGACAGCCAGAGGAAGGAGGAGCACCTTTACCACTGGATTCCGACCCGCAAGTTCCGGACTGGAAAGTTTGCGGTCAATGACTATGATTTCGAAAAGCCGAGCGCGTTGCTGGAAGCTGAACGCGACGCCGGGGCTCGCTATCGGGCTGGGTCACTTGAAAATTACGACTATCCGGGCCGCTACACCGAAACGAACCAAGGTACCAAATTCAGCAAAATTCGCCTGGAAGCCGAACAGGCTGCCGACAAGCGAATTGAAACTGCGGGTGAAGTACCGCGTTTCTTCGCAGGCGGTCTGTTCACGCTGAAAGACCATCCCCACTCTCCGCAGAACAAGGAATACCTGATCGTGCGGGCGAGCCATCAGATCATCACCGAGCAATATCGTACCGGTGGTGGCGGGGCCCAGGGAGAGGCCTACACCGGGACATATGATGTTCTGTCTTCAGACATACCGTTCCGCTCGCCGGCAGTGACTCGCAAACCGCGGATCCCCGGTCCTCAAACGGCGAAAGTCGTGGGACAAGGCGAGATCGACGTGGACGAGTACGGCCAGATCATGGTCGAATTTCACTGGGATCGCGAGAAGACTCAGTCTCGGCGCGTGCGTGTGGCTCAGGTGTGGTCAGGCAAGAACTGGGGTGGCATCTACATCCCGCGTGTGGGTCAGGAAGTCATTGTGCAGTTCCTGGAAGGTGACCCGGATCAGCCGATCATCGTCGGGACGGTCTATAATGCCGAAAACATGCCGCCATACGATTTGCCTGGAGAGAAAAACAAGGCCGGTATCAAGTCTGATTCCACCGTTGGCGGTGGTGGATACAACGAGTTTGTGCTTGACGACACCAAGGGTCAGGAACTCATTGGGATGCATGCCCAGAAAGACATGGAGACCGTTATCGAGAATAACGAATTGCTGCATGTCAAGAATTGCCGGGAAACGAAGATCGATGTCGACCGGACAGAAAAGGTCGGCAAGAACACGACAGAAAAGATCGGCATGAATTGGAAGGTGACCGCTGGTACCCAGATTCAGTTCATCTGCGGCACAAGCAAGATCACCATGACCCCGGCGTCGATCAAGATCGAGGCATTGAAGATCGATGTGGTGGCAACGACGGCGGTGACGACGAAGGGCCTTTTCAACAACGTGAAAGCCGACGCCTTGGTCACGGTCAATGGCGCTCTTGTGAAGATCAACTGATGCATTGGTCCTTAGCCGCGGAAACGACAAGACAAGAAACGGAGTGGAGCTGATGGGATCACGAATCCGCTTTACAAAGGCAAAGCAGGTTTTCGAAACATATCCGGAGTTGTCGGAGACGGTCAGCGAACCAGGTGGTGATGTAGCTCCTGAAGACTATACGATAGAACTTCAGGACAGCGAGGAGCCGAACACGGCAATTGAATACTTCGCCCATATTTTGCCGAAGCGCGAGGCGGTCTGGTGGGCCATGAATTGCGTCAAGGGACTTGAGAACGTCACAAGCGAACATGACCGTGAAATCCTGAAGCTGAGCGAAAACTGGGTCCGCGAAGGCGATGAAGAGGCCCGGGCTGCCGTGCACGCGGCGGCGGAAGCTGCAAAGAGCGACAGCGCTTCCGTTTGGGTTGGATTTGCCGCTGGCTGGTCCGGTGGGTCATTGTCTCCGAACCCGGAATACCGCGTCGAGATGCCAGACCATCTGACGGCAAAAGCCGTGAATGCAGCCGTCCTGATTGCTCTTGGAAAACTCCTGCCGGACGAACGCGAACAAGCTCTGAGATCTTGTCTTTCGGCGGGTCTGTCCTTCGCTGGTGGTGATACCATGCCGGTGGTGAGAGTGAAATCTTCGGCGTCTGCCGTTTAAAAAAACAAGGGAAAGACGCGGGAATGCGCATAACGCTCCAGATTGAAAATGTTGACCGGTTGGAGACCGGCGGTCAGCTGTCTTACAGCTGTGCCGACCGTGGCTTTGATATTGGCCGGCACGAACATCTGGACTGGAGCCTGCCGGATCCGCAACGTGTGATTTCCGGCAAGCATTGCGAAGTGCGTTTTGAAGACGGGCAGTTCATTTTGTACGACTGCTCCACGAACGGCACCTTCCTGAATGGCAGCCAGACGCGTATGGACAAGGCACATGTGCTGCGTTCAGGTGACCGTCTGATGATTGGCGATTACATAATTGCGGTTTCGCTGGAAGCCCCTTCCGCCTATCAGGCGGGGTCGGCGACACCAGTTGCCACTGCACAATCTCATCCGTGGGACGCCCCGCAACATTCGTCCCCGCCCGCAGGCTCGGCGTGGCCTACTGGTCCCGGTCCGGCCGGTGCTGCGCCGGCTCACTATCCGATGGACAACCAGGGTGGCCCCTGGGCATCTCCGGTAACCGGCATGGAAGGGCGGCACGCACCGCCGTCTTCTAACCCGGGCGTCGGCACGCCTGTCGATGATGTCTGGAGCCAGCAGGGCCATGGCTGGGGAACGGCTGACCCGTCGCTCTACGATCCAAATGCGCATGTGGGTGAACGGGAAGCCGCGCGGCCTGCTCAGGCAGATCCGCTCGATCATCTGGCCCAGCAACCCCACCTGCAGCCTGCCGGGTCGTCTCCGGTTGATCCGGTTTTCAGCGCCCCTTCGCCGGACGCCCAGTCTCCTTTCCCGGCTCTTTCCGACAATCCAGGCGGGGAATCTGGCGAACCGCTCTTCCAGATGCCGGAACTTCAGCAGGACACGCCTCCGCAGGAGAAAGCTTCGGAAACGGTACCGGCACAAGCAAGCGAACCAAGCGCATCACCTTTTCCAGAGGCCCCGGTCTGGACTGCTCCGGTTTCAGAAGCAACGCAAAGCGAGCCTGTGCCTGCGCAACTGCCTGAACAACCAGCGCCCGTAAAGCAGGCTGTTGAGGAGGCACCTGTCATTGGTGCCACACAAGAAACTGGACAGGCATCCGTTGCACCGCGAGAAATGGCGGTCACTCCCGAGGCCGGGAACCTGGCGGCCAATATCGACTTCATAAAGGCCTTTGCGGAAGGAGCCGGTATTCCGGTAGCCGCGCTTGAAGGGCGCGACCCGGAGGCATTCGCTCGGGAAATCGGGGCCATTCTGCAAGGCATCACCGGTGATCTCATGGGGCTGTTGCAAGCCCGCAGCCAGGTCAAGGCGATGACGCGCAATACGAACCGCACGCTGATCATGCGCAGCGGCAACAACGCCCTGAAGTTTTCGCCAACCCCGCAGATGGCGTTGCAGACGATGCTGGCACCGGGCGCAGAGGAAAACGGCTATTTGCCAATTTCAAAGGCGATGCAGGCGGCGTTCAAGGACATCCAGAAACATCATGTCTGGACGTATGCAGCCATGCAAAAAGCTGCCGGAAGGTTTGAGGAAAAGCTGTCCCCAAAGGCAATCGAAGCGGAAGGCCAGATTGCCAAAAGCACATTCGGCAACCAGAAGGCCAAGCTTTGGGAGCGTATTGAGGAACGCTGGAGTTCCCTGTCCGGTTCGTATGACGATGGCGTGGTCGGGCTTTTCACGCAATACTTTACCGAAAGCTATGAAGAATTGAGCAGTGACGATCCGGAACAGAACTCCGGATTGATGAATTAAGACCTTCGTGAGTTTTCAAGAACGCGAAGGCGCGAAAGCGTTAAGGGAGCAGTACCTTTATGTCGTGGTATAGCAAGGTTGCATGGACCGAAGGCTTGTTTCTGCGGCCTCATCATCTCCAGCAGAGCGACCGCTACGCGGAGCATCTGGTGGACGAACGGGTCCGTTTTGCCTCTCCCTATCCCTGGGGTTTCTCGGAACTGGAAATAGACCAGGACGTCGGCCAGCAATGCCGATTTGCGCTGCGCTACGGGCGCGGCATCTTCTCCGATGGGACAGTGTTCAATTTCCCGGCAGATGGTACGCCGCCGCCTGCCATCGACGTTCCAGAGGATGCTGCTGGACAGATTGTCTGGTTGGGCATTCCAGAGACGACCGTCAATGCGGTCGAAGTCGCCAACGGCGGCGACGATGCCGCCACGCGCTACATTCAGGGCAGAGAGACCATAATAGACTCGACCTCCACCATTCGGCAGGAGGAAGAGATCGACGTCGCGCACCCGCGCCTGCAGTATTCAATCCGCTCGACACCGCACCCCGGGCAGGTCTGCTTGCCGGTTGCCCGTATTACGGAAATCAAGGACCGTATCGTCATTACTGACGGTACCTTTGCTCCGCCGGTCCTGGCCTGCCACGTTCATCCGGTCATTACCGGCTGGATTGATTCCGTTATCGGCTGGGTGGAGCGAAAACTGAGTGAACTGGCGCGTTACGCGGCCGACACGTCGGCTGGTGGCGGGCTGCAGAATTTCGATTATCTGACCCTTCAGTTGCTCAACCGCACGTACCCTTTGCTGATGCATCTGCGCAAGTCGGCGTATGTGCATCCCGAAAGGCTCTATTCCCAGTTCTTGCAGCTTGCAGGAGAACTTGCGACCTTCGCGACGGAAGAACGCCGTGCCCGTAATTACCCGGTTTACGATCACGACAAGCTGCATGATGTTTTCAAGCCAGTCCTTGCCGATATTCAAGCGTTTCTGTCTGCTGGCTACGACAGGCGGGCCATCCGTCTGCCTCTGGAACAGCTCGCACCGAATGCGTTCAAGTCGACCATTGTCGATCGCAATCTGTTCTCGCAGGCGGGCTTTGTCATCGAAGTGGCTGCCCGCAGGCCATTGACGGAAATTCAGAACGAGTTTCCCCGGCTCTTCAAGGTTGGCCCTTTCGGCCAGATGCGCCAGATCGTCTATTCCAACCTGCCGGGCATTCCCCTGATCCACATGCCGGTGCCGCCGGCGCAGATCAGGGCGCTGACCGACCGGGTGTATTTCCGGTTGGACAAGACAACGCCTCTTTGGCGCGAATTCAGCCAGGATTCGGCAATCGGGCTGCAATTTTCCGGCAACTGGCCGGACCTGCAGCTTGAGTTCTACGCCGTCCGGGAGGGCCGCTGATGTCGGACAATGACGATCCCTTTGGCGTCTCCAAACGCAAGGGAAAGACAATTGTTATGCCCAATCCGGGCGGGCGATGGAGCGAAGGGCAGCAGGGGCAACAGCCACCGCAGCAACCAGCTCCGCCGCAGCCGGCACCACCTCATGCGCCGCCCGGACACGCGGCGCCTCCGCCGCCCAATCCGCCAGCCGGGGGGCGTGACCCCTGGCAAAGTGGTGGAGGAGGTGGCCGGGACCCTTATGCGCCGACGCCGGCCGGTTACGAATATGGCGAGCAACAAGCACCGGATCTCAGAACGCCGCCGGGAGGATATCAGGCACCGCAGGCCGCGCCTCCGCAGCCGGGTGCAGCTCCAGCGCAAGGGGCCGGGAAACTGGCCCATATGCCGGACATCAACCAGATCCGCGTTGCCAACAGAAACCCGATTTCCCGCGCGGCAGCACCGCTTCTTCTTCTTCTGGGCCGGCTTCACCTGACAATGACGGACGCCCAGTTCGACCAGTTGATGCGGGATGTTTACAGCTCCATCAAGACGTTCGAAAAAGAACTGCGCAGCGCCGGAATTACGGACGATCAGATCCGTTCTGCTGCCTATGCGCTGTGCGCGACTTCCGATGATATCGTGCAGAATCTCCCCTCGGCGGGACGGCATCAGTGGACACAATATTCCATGCTGACGCAGTTCTTCGGTCAGGCAACCGGCGGCGTCGAGTTTTTTCAGTTGCTGGAAAAGGCGAAGCAGGACCCAGGCCGCAATTATGGTGTGCTGGAGGTCATGCATTCCTGTCTGTCTCTCGGTTTTTACGGAAAATACCGCGCGATCCAGGGAGGGCAGCAGGGCCTTGAACGCGAGCGTCGCGACCTTCACGAAATTCTGCGGCGCGTCCGGCCGCGGCCTGGCGACGATCTTTCTCCTCATTGGCGCGGCCTCGACCTATTACAGAAGCGGACAGGGTTTACTGTGCCGATCTGGTCTGTTGCGGCAGTCGCGGGCGCCTTGCTCCTCGGCGGCTATGTGACCCTGATGCTTCTTCTGTCCAGTGGTAGCGAAGTTGTCGCCGGACGGGCGACCGCGCTTTATCCGTCAGGTCCGATAGAGTTGGCGCGCGAGGGCTATCAACCCAAACCGCCGCCAGCGCCACCGCCGCCCGAAGACGCAACCATCGATGAGGTTTCCGCACAATTGGCTGGTCTCGAGGGGCTCGAAATTTCCCAGGCCGGTCCGGCGATCATGCTGCGCATGCGCGCGCAATTCGATGTCGCAGCGGCCACATTGCGTCCGGAATTTCAGCTACTGGTCGAGCAGGTCAGCCAGACACTCGATAAGGTGGATGGGGAAATTCTGGTCGTCGGTCACACCGATAGCGACCCGATCCGCAACAATCCAAGGTTCCCGACCAATTGGCACCTGTCTGTCGAAAGAGCGAAAGCCGTCGCAGCCGTCATGGAAGCCGTCTTGCAGGAACCGGGGCGGGTCGAAGTGGAAGGGCGCGGCGCCGACGAGCCGATTGCTCCCAACACGAGCAGGGAAGGCAAGGCACTTAACAGACGCGTGGAAGTCTTCCTGAAACCACCGGCCAAAGGGCTGGTGATTGACAACTGATATCCGGGGCAACCGCAGAACAAGGCTGTATTTATGAAATTCTGGCTCGGAATAACGGCAATCGTTATCGGCATACTCGCTCTGATCGGTCTGATCTGGTTTGGCGGGCCGTTCCTGTCGATTGCCGGTGTGAGGCCCTTTGAACCTCTCTGGGTAAGGTTGTCGCTGATCGCTCTTGTTCTGCTGACAATCGGCGGTTGGACTGGCTACCGGATCTACAAACGCATCAAGGCAAATCGGGAGCTTGAACGCGAGATCCTGCAGCCCAAGGCAAGCGACGCCGACCTGCAGATCATGTCGGAGCGGATGAAGGATGCTCTGAAGACACTCAAGAGTTCGAGTGGAAACGGCCGCACCTATCTCTATGACCTGCCCTGGTACCTGATGATCGGCCCTCCGGGCGCCGGCAAGACCACGGCCCTCATGCATTCAGGTTTGAAATTCGCAGGCTCGCGCGCCAAGGGGGAGGCCCAGAAACTGGAGGGCCTTGGAGGCACCCGGTATTGCGATTGGTGGTTCGCTGAAACCGCTGTACTGATCGACACGGCAGGGCGTTACACGACACAGGATTCCGACGAAGAACATGACCGCGAGGCCTGGCTCGGCTTCCTCAATATCCTGCGTAAGGCCCGGCCGCGGCAGCCGATCAATGGCGTCATGGTGTCGATCAGCCTTGAAGACCTGATGACGCTGTCGGACGATGAACTGAAGCAGCATTCCGATGCCATCCGGACCCGGTTGATCGAACTCTACAAGACCTTGAAAGTCGATTTTCCGGTCTACGTGATCTTCACCAAGGCCGACACGGTTGCAGGCTTCATGGAGTTTTTCGGTTCCTATCCGGAAACCCGCCGCAATCTGGTCTGGGGTGCGACCTTCCAGACGCGCGAAAAAACCAAGAACATGGTATCGGAAGCCCCAGCGGAGTTCGACCTTCTGGTGGAACGCCTCAACGAGGAAATGGCGGACCGTCTTCAGGAAGAACCGGATCCGCGCGCCCGCTTGATGCTTTACGGTTTCCCGACACAGGTCGCGGCGCTCAAGGACCGTTTGACCGGGTTCCTCAATGCCATTTTCGAACCGAGCCGGTATTATCCGAATGCCGTCCTGCGTGGTTTCTATTTTACCTCCGGCACCCAGAAGGGCACCGCCATCGACCGCGTGATTGGCTCCATGAGCCAGGCCTTTGGCACAGCCTATCAGGCAGCCGCCCTGTCCGGTCAGGGCAAGAGCTACTTCCTGCGTGATCTGCTTTCGAAAGTGATTATCGGGGAAGCGGGCTGGGTGACGCACAACCGTCAGGCCGTGCGAATGGCGACAGCATCCCGCATTGCGGCTTATGCGGCCATTGCCCTTGTAACCCTGGGCCTCGGCAGCTTGTGGGGTATCAGTTATCTCAACAACAAGGCGTTGATCGACGAAACCGCCAAGGCCGTGGACACGGTGCGCGTGAACGGTGAAACCGTTCTCGCGGAGCGAGTGGTGCGTGACGACAATCTGGCGGATACAGCCTACATCCTGTCCATGTTGCGTGACTTGCCTGCCGGCTACGACACCCGTGACACACCCACGCCCATCATGGAGCAGTTTGGTCTGAGCCAGCGTGATCGTCTGGAAGCGGCCGGAGTGACCTCCTACCGCAGTGGTCTGGAACGGCTTTTGCGGCCACGATTGCTTTTGAGAATCGAAAAGCAGATGACCGAGGTGCTCGACAACCGCACTGGGCCGGGTGGGCAGGATGTCGACACGCTCTACAGTCTTGCGAAGCTCTATCGCATGGTCGCGGGCGACGCGCCGGAGATCGACAAGGAACAGATCAAGAATTCGTTCCGCGCCGACTTCCTGCAGAGCTTTCCAGGCCCGCAGGGCGAGCTCCTGCGGAATGAACTTAACACCCATGTCGCGGCGATGTTGGATCTCGACTTTGGCGGCAACGTCCTCACCGATCAGCTTGACGGCATTCTTGTTGCCGAAGTGCAGCGGGAACTTGGTCGCGTCAGCCTTGCAGAACGGGGCTACGCGCTACTCAAGTCACGCGCCAAGGGGTTGGCCAGTGAGGACTGGATCTCGGAACAGCGTGGCGGGTCCGACATGGAGACCGTTTTCGAAACCGTAAATGGCGACACGCTGGATACGGTCTCGGTCGACAAGTTCTTCACCTACCCGGGTTTCCATCTTTCGGTGCTGCCCAACCTTGCCGGTATCCGTGAGGAACTGGAGCGTGACAAATGGGTGTTTGGCGACGTGGGTGAAGCCGATGCCTTTTCCGATCAATACCAGTCGCTCCCCGGTGAGATTCTGGCTCTCTACACCCAGGATTTCATCGAAGCCTGGGAAGAGGCGCTCAGTAACCTGAAGTTCAAGTCGATGCGCAACGACAAGCCGCTTTATACGACGCTTCAGGCCGTGTCGGCGCCCACGTCACCCGTCGTGCAGCTTCTGGAAAGCATTCGGCGCGAGACCCTTCTGACACAAGACATCTCCAGCGAAGGCCTTGCCGCAAACCTGTCAGGTAGCAGTGCGCAGAATGCTGGCACTGACGCTGCGCAAAAAATATTCCAGCGCTACGTGTTGGATTCGTCGGGCGGGTTGAAGCGTATCGGCCTTGAAGCCGGACTTCAGGCAATCGCTCCGGGAGGTTTGTCCGGTGCGCTTGGTGCGGCCACAGGCAGCGGTGGTCCGGCCATCATTCCAGGCAAGGCAATCGAAGATCATTTCCGGCCCTATCATGTGCTGGTGGAGGGGGAGAACAGCCGCAAGATCGATGCCTTGCTGCTGAACTTCAAGAACATCCTCGACAACCTTCTGATCGTGGCCAACAACCCGCTGCAAAGTGAAACCGCAAATTCCAACGTACAGATCCAGGCGTCTCTTCTGAGAAGCAACGCCACGCGTTTCCCGCCGCCTTTTGACAAGCTGATCATTCAGGCCGCGAAGGAATTTGACGAGGAATACAAGGAAACCTCGATCACGCAGTTGAACGAAAAGCTGAGTACCCAGGTTGTTGGTGAATGCCGCAGGATCGTCGCCCGGAACTATCCGTTTGAAAACGGTCGTTCCGAAGTGCCGATGACGGAGTTCGCGAAGCTGTTTGCTCCCACCGGCATCATGCAGCGGTTTTTCGACGAGAACCTGAAGCCCCTTGTCGATACCTCGACGCGACCGTGGAACTGGAAACCGGAAGTCTCGCAGGCGGACCGCCTGTCGAATGCAACGCTCAGGCAGTTCGAACGGGCGGACCTGATCAAACAGGCCTTCTTCCCGACAGGCAATGCGTTCCCCTCCGTTGGACTTCAGGTGGTTCCCCGGGCTCTGTCGCAGCAGGCTGACGCTGCCAGCCTGGAGGTAAATGGCAATCTTGTGCTGGTGACGCGTGGCCCCGGTTTCAATGCGGAAATCGAACCGCTGCCGGCCAACTTCGACTGGCCCAGCAACACCGCAACACCACGTGTGGTCCTGGTGATCCAGCCGGAAGTTCCGGGCTACCGGTCACGCCGAGAAATCCATGGCGACTGGGCCTTTTACCGCTTCGTCCGCGATAACAGGGTCAGTTCCGGTCAGAATAAGTTTGTTGTTCGTGAGACGCTTGGCGGCAGACAGGTTGCCTTCACGGTGACGTTGAGAACGAAACCGAACCCGTTCTTCCTGTCGGCAGTGGGGGACTTTAGCTGCCCCACGAGTTTCTAGAATGGGGGCCGGCTATTTCGGCAAGTTGCCGGCACGTGCGGATTTCGTAACGGGGCAGTGCCCCGCCGGGTTTCTGAAAAGCTGGGAGGCTTTTCTGATGGCAGGACTTGCACGGTCTCGTCAGGATCTGGGTGAGGGGTGGGAGGAGGCTTTCATGACCATGCCGGTGTGGCGCTTCTGGCTGAAGCCCCGCGAAGAAGGTGAAGCGTTTGCTCAGCCTGTCGCAGGTGCTCTGATGCCGAGTGTCGACAAGGTTGGCCGGACATTTCCGTTGACACTGGTCAGCAGCATTGAACCGACCAAGCAAAACAGTCGGCCCGCGGAGGACTGGTACGACCGTGCCGAAGAGATCTTGCGTGCCACGCTGCGGGAAGAGGCGAGTCTGGAAGATTTTCAGCAGGCAGTCGCTCACCTGGAATTGCCGCACGTAGGAGAGGTCCGCAGCGTGAAAGGCCGCGAGGCCGAACTGCGACCGATGCCTGGATCGGAGGCTGTACGGTCCGAATTCTGGTGCCAGGCAGGCGACGCGGGATTTGAGTTTTCGTGTGCCGGCCTGCCGGATGCAGGCGCCTTTAGATGGCTGCTGCTGCCGGAGGCTTTTGCCGACACGGAAACTGCAGAAAAAGTGGTGGGGAATAGTCATGGGCGACTTCTTCCGGAGGATCATCGAACATGATCGAGCAAATGGACGCTTCCATGCGTGGTTTTGCGATTGGACTGACTCACGTTGGGCGGGTTCGGCAGCAAAATGAGGACACGTTTTACGTGGACGAAGGCAAAGGTATTTTCGCGGTGATGGATGGGGCAGGCGGTATGCACAACGGTGCAATGGCGTCCGGTCTCGTCAGGGAGGCCCTTACCAGCATAGCGCAACCCCGCAGCGCGGAAGAGCTATTGGAACAATTCGAAAGCAGGTTGATTACTGCGAAGGAGCGGATTGAACACGCGGCCGCCAAAGCGAACGGGGCTGCCATGGGCACGACGATCGCGGCGCTTTTGATTTCCGGGTCGAACTTTGCCTGCCTGTGGGCAGGTGATAGCCGCGTCTACCGATTGCGCAACGGTCGTCTTGAACAGTTGACGACAGACCATACAGAGGCTCAGGAACTTGTGGATCAGAACGTTCTGACACCTGAAGAGGCCAGGACCTTCGCACGCAGGCATGTCATTACGCGTGCAATCGGATCCGGGATAGAGCTTGAGCTTGAACTCGTGTCGGGAAATTTGCGCCAAGGCGATCGATTTCTTTTGTGTTCCGATGGCCTGACGGGTCACCTGGACGATAATGTAATCGGTACTTTTTTGATGAACGGTGCACCCAAGGCTACGGCACAAAGCCTTATCAACGGTGCTCTTGAAGAGGGTGGGTCGGACAACGTGACCGTTGTGATTGTCGATATCGATGCAATGTCTGCGCGCGAAGGAGTTCGCAACTGATGACCGTTGGTGACCACCTGTTGCCCGCCGGAACCCGGCTCAACAATCTCTATGAGATTGAAGAACATCTTGCCGATGGCGGTATCGGGACGGTTTATAAGGCGAAGGACGTGGAAAGCGGCGACCCGGTCGCCATCAAGGTCCTTCTGGCAAGTTTCTCACGCGACCCGATGATCCTTGATCTGTTCAAACGGGAAGCCAAGATCCTTCGCAAACTCAAGCATGATGCACTGACGCAATACTACGTCTTTGCAAAGGAGCCGACGCTCGGCATCTACTACCTTGCAATGGAATTTGTCAGCGGCCCGTCACTGAGCACTCGTCTTGAAGCCGGCCCGCTGGAGCCGGAAGCCGTCTTCCGGCTGATCAAGCGGCTTGCCGAAGCCTTGCAGGCTGTTCACGATCGGGAGGTGATCCATCGGGACCTTTCGCCGGACAACGTGATCCTGCAAAACGGAGATGTCGCCCAGGCCAAGATCATCGATTTTGGTATCTCCCGAGCCAATACGGGCGGCCCAACGATCATCGGTGACGGATTTGCTGGAAAGGTGAACTACGTCTCGCCTGAACAGGTCGGTATCTTTGACGCCAAGGTCACCCCGCGCAGCGATATCTATTCGCTGGGGCTCGTCATAGCGGAAGCGCTCACCGGCAAGCAGATCGACATGGGTGGCACGCAGGTGCAGATCGTCGACAAGCGACGCCAGACACCGCCGTTGGAGGGAATCGACAATCGTTTTCGCCCTTTGCTGGAAGCGATGCTGCAGCCCGATCCCGCGAACCGCCCGGCCAGCATGAAGGAAATTGCGGACTGGACCCTGGGTGCCCCCATGGGGCGGCAGGATCAGGACCGCACGATAATTCGGCCGTCCTCCGCTCCGCCACCGGAGCAATCGTCACTTGATCAGCCACCGCCTCAGGCAAACTGGGGCAAACGCATTCTGGTCGCTTTGTCCCTTCTTGGGTTCGCGGGTGTCGGTGCTGGCGGCGTCTATTTCCTTGTCGGGCAATCGGTGCCTGAGCAGGACCAGAAACCCGTCCTCGTTGCCTCGCCGCGACCGAATGCGCCTGACGCGCCCACGCAGCAGACAAATCTGAAACCTCCAGCTCAGACGCCAGCACCCCAGCAACAGGCGTCTCAACAACAGACGACACAGCAACCGCCTAAAACGCAAACACCTTCGGTGCAGCCATCTTCAGGGCAAACGCCGGAAACTCAAAAGCCATCGACGTCGCCAAGCACAACCGTGCCGGAAATTCCGACCAAGCCTGCACAGGCGCCAGTCGAGACCAAACCCAAACCGACTGAAACCGTTAGGCCACCGGTGGCTACCAACACGCAGCAGGCTACCGAAGACGTAAGTCCCGAAACGCGCATCCGGAACTTCATTGGCAGCTATCAGGCTGGCGACTGCATGTACTTGCAGCCGATTGAGATCGCCAACCGAACTGCAAGGATCGAGGGGTTCGCCTCGAGAACGCCGCCTTTCATCAGTTTCGATAGCGACTTTACGCAGTCCCAAGGGTTTGAAGCGAAGATCCAGGTCAATCTGGTCAGCGATGCCCAATGTCCGGCGATTGCGTTTCTGAGGGGAACACCTCAGGGGAGCGTGAACACCGAATTGCATCTCGATATGCAGCGGACGGTTGTCCCAAATGGCAGCAACATGGCAGGACGTATTTCCGGCTATGACCCATCGACAGGCGGGCTGGGGTTGATTTTCGTCAACAGCAAGGGTGAAGCGGTCAACCTGTCGCCATATCTCCAGATGGAAGACCGTGGAGCGGGCTTCGTTGTACCTCTGACGTTGAAAACGTCTACGGAAGAAACCGGTTTGATCATTGCGATGGTCGGGACGGACATTTCCAAAATGCTTGCCGAACGACGAGAAAAAGACCCACAGGACTATTTCGAAAAGCTGATGCAGGATGTTCCGGTCTTGCGGGCGACAGCAACCACGGTCAAAGTGGTACCCTGACCGGGAAAGACCCTGGCGCAGCGGACCTTCTGGCCAAGCATGAAACGCTACACCAAACCGATCCACTTGCAGGAGTTGAAACCGCATCGCAGGGCGGACAGCTCGCTCGCGCTGATCAACGTGGTGTTCTTGCTGCTGCTTTTTCTGCTGGTCTCCGGAACGCTTCGGCCACCATTGCCGGAGGGGTTCGACTGGGCTGAAACGCAGCAAGACGACGGCAGCGGCAAGTTGGAGGGAAGTCTTGTTCTGGACAGGGAAGGGACTGTCTGGCTCGATGGTGACATTCTCTCCGAAGACGGCCTCGGCTCATATCTGGAAGACCGGCAATCTGACAAAAGCCGCATGGTGGTTCAGGTCGACAGGCGGACCCGCATGGAGGCTGTTTCGGATCTTGCCGACCGGTTGAAGGCTGGCGGCGTAAAGCGACTGACACTGATGACCGTTGAGGCAGGTGCACCTTGACGGTGGCGGCCTACAACCAGGAGGACCGGCAATGGGATATTCCGGGATATGTCTGGCCGGCTGTTCTGGGTGTTTCAGCAGCTTTGCACCTTTCAGCTCTGGTCTATGGTTTGCCGGCTGTGCCTTGGGTAGAGGAAGACCCTTTGCCGCCGGTCGAGACCGAAGTGATTCTGGAAAGTGGCGGTCTGCCGTTTGAAGAACTTTCAAGTATTGAAGGGGAAATAGCGCGCCCGCTTGAGCCGGAAACTCCCCTGATGGTTCCGACGGACACCCTGGTGGAAACAGTTCCTGGTTCCGGCAACACAGCTGTCGTGGGGCCGGTGACGGCAGAGCCGGTCTTGATGGAAAGTCAGGAGACTTCCCTGATTGAACCATCTCCAGTCAACGTTGTAGAACAAGCGGTTACCAGCAATTCACCCATTATTGAAGCTGAAGACGTTGCACCGGCCAACCCTGAAACGGTCTCGGCAGCATTGCTGGAGCAAGGTGAAATCCTGCAGCCATCAACCGTTCCGGAAGTAGCTCCTGCTGTCGTCGCGGTCCCACCTGTTCCTGAAGCTGTGGTTTCGGTAACGCCAAACGAATCAAACTTCATGGTGCAACCGGACGTTCCAGTAACCAGTGTTCGAGTTCCTTCTTCTGTCCAAGTGGTTCCATCAGCGTCCGTCGTTACGGAAATTGGTGAGGTTGTTCCAGCAGGAACGCCAGCTACCGTCACTTCGGCCGATAAGGACAGCCCGATTCTGGCCCCCCTCGCACTCGATCAGCTACCTGGCGAAACAGCAAGCAGCGCAGCCTTGCCAGAGGTTTTTGTACCGCAAACTCAAGCGCCGGAAGGCGGTGGCATCAATGTCACACCGCACACCGTCGTTCCTGTGGATCCGGTGGTTACGGCAGAGGTCGAGGCGGTGTTGCCGGCCGAACAGCAGATTGCTGCTCTCCAGCCGACCGAAACGGAAACGCCGGAGATAGCCCCCAGCGCACCTGTTTCCTCAACAGTTCCGGCAACTCAGCCTCAAGGTGAGCCAACGGAAAACGTCGCGCCTGTCGCCGTTGCCTCCATCGATCCGCTGGCAAAGGTGACGGACTATGTCACCAGCTACGCATTCGGCGACTGTACGCACATGTCCGTTCTTTCGGCGGGGCCAGACAGCGCGGAAGTCACGGCCTTTGGTGCGGGCATCGCACCTTTCGCGATCTTCGATCAGCGGTTCAAGGACGAACAGGGCTTTGAAGCGAAGATCGAGGTCAGGCTGGTGACGCGTAAGCAATGTGCCTTGCTGAATGCCCTCGGCATGTCCGAAGGGATCGAGACTGCAGGGCTTGTCGATCTCGATCGCACAGTGGTTCGCAGCGGAACGCAGGTATCGGGCGTGATCCAGCGTGATCTTCCGCTGGAGCGGATCGCAAGTGCGGAGCAGTCCGGACTGGATCTCAGCGGGAAGGGACCACCCGAGCTTTATCTGATCGACAATACCGGACAGATACACGATGGCCGGGAGTTTCTGCTTCCCGCATCGAACAGCCAAACGGCAGGCGGCTGGCGTTTCAGAGTGCCGGTCACTATGACAGCCAGTGACGAAACTGATGAGACTGCGCTTGTACTGGCCATTTGGAACAGACCCGCTAACCGTCAACCAGCCCGTTTCGGACGGCTTCCGGCAGAACGGGTCGCTAAGATACTGGCAGAGCCGGGCGTCTACTCGCTGACCGCGTTCAAGGTGTCACGCTGAAGTTTGGGAAGTTGACGCCCCGGCTGTGAAAACACCGGTCAGGAGAACCTCCAGAGCAGCGCGTTCCTTTTCCAGTCTTGTTTCAAACCAGGTGACTGCAATGGAAACGGGCATGGCAACCGCAAGGCCGCAGGCTGTTGTCAGAAGCGCTACCCAGATACCGCCGGCAAGTGTTGCAGGGTTGGCGGAGGCTCCCGATTCCTGAAGGGTCTGAAACGTCTCGATCATCCCGAGGACGGTACCGAACAGGCCGAGCAAGGGCGAAATTTGCGTCACCAGATCAAGCGCTTTCAGCCAACTGGCGAGCCCGAACAACCGATCCGCTGCCCGTGCCGAGATTTCCTCGCGCAGACGTTCCTCCCTGATGTCCCGCACCTGGGAAGCCAGAGCTTGCTGATCCAGCATCTGGATGGCGTCCATTGCACTGCGTACCAGGGCACCAGACAGAGACCGGTCCTTCAGAAGGTTCTGCGAGGCTTTGGCGCGTTCGCCGCTTCGCCATTGCGAAACCGCTTGCCGGACAAGTCCGTGTCGGCCCACACGGGCTGTCGAAAACTGGACGGCTTTCGCAAGGATGACAGCGACTGCGGCAATGGAGATTGCAAGCAGGATGAGCACGACCGGCCCGCCAAGTTCCAGAAGGGAGGAAGATGTCTCGACCATGCGCAAGACGCTCCATCAGGTGTTGAAGGGAAGGGTCAGTCGCCGAATTCGATGGGGGTGCGATTGCTCAGGTCAAGCAGATCCGGGCAATAGACATCGGTGATGCTGGGCGGCACACAATTCTTGACATCGTTGATATGAAGCCTGGAAAGACTGTCACATGCCTTTCCGGCCAGGTCGAATTGGAGGACCTTGGTTTTTCCAGCGGAAATGCGGGAGAACTGAAGCCGCAGAAACTGATCAACGAGACCTTCTTTGTTGAACGCGACCATTTCCAGACCGAGCTTGTCCATGGGGCGTTCAAGTCCATTGGTTGCGATGATTGACAGGCGGCAGCCGCCGTCTGCTGTTGGCTGCAACTGATTGAGCTCCAGGCTGATCTTGCCCGTGACTTGCTGCGCCTGCACTGGCGCGGCGAAGACCGCAATCGCAATCCCTAAAATGGCTCGCTGAACAAATGTCCGCATCTTGTTCCCCCGATTATGCGTCAATGAATGATGGAATGGGATCGTGGTCGCCGACCTTAGTCATAGGACAAAAGAACCGTCCAATCCTGTTTTCCTTCGGTTTCAACCTGAAAGAAGTCTGCCTCGATCAGGCCGCGTTGCCAGCACTGGTCGCCATCATAAAGAACGAATTTTTCCTCGCGAATGCACAGCGTAATATCGCCCCCAAGCCGGCTTTCACCGAAACCATCCGCCACATGCAGATAGTAGCGAGCTTTCTTGAGCGGCTCCTGCAGCACCTGGCTGCAGGCATTGGCGGTAATGGTCCACCAGCCTTCCGTGCGCATGCCTTCATCGGTCTCATAGCCGAGTGCAACATTCACAAGATCGACAGAGCCGTTACACACGCGCAGACCCGCGTGCGCGCTAGAGGTCGACAAAATGCCAGCCAGTGCCGCCGCGCCCCACAAAAACAATCTGCGGGTGCCTGTCAGGCGTCTTGCGAGGAGTTTGCCGCTGTCGCGGTCAATTGTCATGGGCGTGTTTCCAGTTTGCCAACCTGCAAAATACGCTAAGGAATTGCACGTCCCTGGTCAATTTAGGAAAGACGATTGAGTTGACGAAGTATTCGGGTGAAACTCGATGTGTTGAAAGACCAGCAGCTCCGGAATTGCGTGATCCATGATTTCCATTGAAACACCGCTCGTGAGACGGAAACGCATTCCACTGACCCCTCTGATTGATGTCATTTTTATCCTGATCATGTTCTTTCTGCTGTCATCCACCTTCGGCGTCTGGCGTCCACTGGATGTGGTTCTTGGGGGCGGCGCTCCGGCCGGAGGGACTGAGGAACAAAGGCCCGCAAGCGTGGCTGCCGTTTTGATCGTGATGAAGACAAGACCCGGCGCCGAGGCAATTGCACTCACGGTCAACGGCCGTGATCTGGCTCTAACGGATCTGGCGAAGGAATTGAACCGGCTGGCAGACGCTGGTGCAAGGGATGCGGTGCTCTTGCCGGACAGGGGGATGGATTTCCAGCAGGTTGTTCGGATCCTGGACGAGGCCCGAAGCTCAAAACTGACAAGTGTTCGTCTGCATCTGAACTGAAAAGGTGCGTGTTTCCGCTCACATCCGAAAAACGCAGAATATGCGATGTCTCGCACCAACAAACAAAACGGCCCGGTCTTTGAGACCGGGCCGTTCTGATTTTGCAGATGGTGATGTGGTGTACGATCAGCGGCCAATAGCGCCGCCGATGATGCCACCCACAACACCACCAATGAAGGCAGCACCAGCCGGGTTGAAGCTACCACCGTTGTTATTGTTGGTGTTCGCACGGCGGGTCGTGGTGTTGTTCGTGCGGCGGGTGGAGGTCGCACTGCGTGAAGCGCTTGCGGCAGCCTGCTTCTTCCGGTTCACTTCAGCCAGGTACGCCGAATATTGCGTTGCTGTCTGGGTGGTCAGCAAGGCATATTGAGCGGCTGTGAAGTAACCGGTGGCAACGATACCGTTTGCAGTCTGCCAGGCAATTACACCGGCGCGGGTCTTTGGACCGAAGGCACCATCCGGGCGGCCAACATTCTGACCAGCCAGGTTCAGGCGGGTCTGAACTTCGCGGCGCGCTGTCCGGTTCCAGCCGAGAGACGCTTCAGTTGCCTGAGTGCCCGCAACAGCCTTTTGCGGATCAGGCAGGGTTGCTGTGACGCCGGCAGTGCTTGCTGCAGGAGCAGTTGTTGCACCCGGGACGACGGTCGGGTTGACCGAAGCGACCTGATTGCCGGCTTCAAGCCGTTTGATGGAATTGCGCGCGAAATCCGCGAACAGACCAGAAGGATAGGCGTCCAGGTAAGCCTTGTAATCGGCAACAGTGTTGCTCGATTTGGCTGTTTCCCAGATCAGCTTTTCACGTTCCCAGGCTATCGCGGACTGGCTGGGGGAGGTGCTGACGGCATTGTTGACGGCCGGCTGCTGGGGAGTGGCAGTTGCAGTGTTGCCGAGCGATGCGACGGTCGTCGTCGCAGCAGGAGCTTCCTGCTTGTTCAGGAACACTTCTCCGATCAACGAGGCATTCACCCACGGGCGCTGCTTTTTTTCCGTCTCTTCATAGACTTCGCCGGTGACGCGGGTCATGACGGTCTGGATAGACGCGTTTGGTGTGTCGATGTGCCTGATCAGGGCGGAAGTGAAGGGCGAATTCGCACCATCGCCGTCCAGAGCGACATCGCCCGGGCTCGTCGCGAATGCGATCACGGAACCTTCGCCACCGGTTTCCTGAATTTTGATTTCAGCAAGTCCTGCCCCCACGCTGCCGGAGCGGCTCGGGCCCATGCGGCGTGCGAGTGTGCGTGCCAGCGGGTTGTCCCGGCAGGCATCCAGGAACACCATCTGAACCTTCACGTCCTTGGACATCTGACGCATGATGAAATCGACTGTGATCGTTTCAAAGTCGAGTGAGGTTTCATCCTCAATCGTTGCGTCGATTGGTACCAGATGGTTCTGACCGGCGACTTGCAGGCCGTGCCCGGCGTAGAACAGAATGGCGATATCAGCGCCATAGGCCTTTTTCGCAAAATCCATGACGGATCTGCGCATTTCACCGTAAGTCTGGTCCTGACCGGCAACGACATCGAAGCCGAGAGACCTGAGTTTTGCGGCCATCTGTTCGGCATCGTTCGCCGGATTTGGAAGTTGTACTGTGTGCTCGTAAGCGCCGTTGCCGAGTACGAGGGCAACGCGCTTGGCCAATGCCGGAGCCGTCCCTGCGAGAATTATCGTCAGCACGGCGATCAATCGTTTGAACATGTCCTGTCCTCTCGTAGATCAAGGTTGCCTGTCGGTTGCACCGATCTTTACACGAGGTTTTTTGTCCTCTTGAGAGGAACAGGTACCCCGGATGGCCCCATAGTTCTGTAATAAGCGTCACAGGAACGTCAAAACGAGAAAGCTGTCCTGCAACAGTTGAAGCAAGTCCGGAATGCCCCGGTCATGGCTTCATTAAAATCAGGCTCGTATAATAGCCATATAATTCCTAAAAAAGCCACTTTTCAACGGTGGGTTGTCACCATACTTGCATCGCATCAAAAATACCTTAGGGAAAGTGGTCAACGCCGGTCTTTAGACTCCGCGTGATGTGAAAAGCAACTCCTTTCGATCATCAAAATCAGGTTTGTGACGTCAGTCACTCCGGTGGCACGCCGAACTGGTAATCTGCATTCCCTGCAAATTGCAGTTCGGCATACTCATGGAGTTTGCAAGCGGCGGAGGAACGACTGATGGCCGGAAGAGCAGATATCCTCAAACATCTTGAAACCAAACATATAGGCGTCTTCCAGTCTGCGGCCCGGCTCTACAACGTTGCCATCCTCGTGCGGCGGACCAACACTGCATCCCTGCAGCATATCGGGGAATCCCACGCCACGCCAAAGCGTCTGGATTGCAAGGCCAAAACAGCGGACTATGACATCCGGCCGAGAGAAAGCACGTGTGCGGAGGCTCGGCGCAAAAGTTTTGCCGGACTGGTGGTCGACCCAAAACTTGCCGGCGAAAAGGCCTTCAAACCAGGCAAATACGCGAATGTGATCGAGGCCTGCAACGACTTCAAAAAACAGTTGCGACCGGAAATGGCCACGTTTGAACAACAAAAAGCGATGACATACGTTCCCCGTGGCGGACTTTATTTCGTCGAGCGGAACCCGGAAGACCCGTATTTCGCCTGTGTGAAATTCACATCCAGTTCACTGATCACCGCGGCGAAATGTGTGCATGGAGACTTTGATCTCTACGGTATCGTCGATATGGATGCCCCGCACCTGATCGTGCGTGTGAGGGAAGACCGCCTGGGCGCCAAACATACGCGCTCGCCGAAGTTTTTTGACGTGCAGAATTTCGTCAACAGTCGTCTGGGAACCGCGATGGTCCTGCATGGATCGCAGGAAACCTACGCAACGGAGCACAAGGACGACGATCTGGATATTTTCTTCCCGAGCGGGCGCGTTGAATATGCCGGCCCGTCGGCGATGGACATTGAAGCATTCTACAAGAAGGAATTTCCAGGCCGGACCTTGTTTCGAAAGAACGAGCCTGCGCAGGAAATCGAGGGCAGCTACATTTCGCCAGGTGCCGTTTGACATCCAGCATGTGCTGAATGTCATGTGCCTGCTTCTAAGCCGAAAGGGAAGAAATTGGCACGCCCAACGGGACTCGAACCCGTGTTTCCGCCGTGAAAGGGCGGCGTCCTAGACCGCTAGACGATGGGCGCGCGGTCGACGCGGCTGCGTCGTGGGGAGGCTTATAGGCGGGATTGGATCAGCCCGCAAGAGCCTTTACGACAATTTTTTGCAAGCCCGGAAACCCGGGCCTGCACCTGTTGAAAACTGATCGAATTTACCATTCGCCGGTGTTGGGCATGGAGGCCCAGGGTTCTTTGATTTCAAGCGCTTCACCCTTTTGGAGCAGCTCGAAGGAAATGTTGTCCGGCGAACGGACGAAGGCCATGCGGCCATCGCGCGGAGGCCGGTTGATGGTGACGCCCTGTTTCTGAAGGTTCTCGCAGAAATCGTAGATGTTATCGACTTCATAAGCGAGGTGGCCGAAGTTGCGTCCGCCCGAATAGGTTTCAGGATCCCAGTTGTAAGTCAGCTCAAGCAGCGGCGCTGAATTGGCCTTGCCGGCTTCGACGTCGTCGGCCCCAGCGAGAAAGATCAGGGTGAATCTTCCTTTTTCGCTTTCATGACGGCGGATCTCCGTCATGCCCATCTTGTTGCAATAAAAATCGAGAGAGTCTTCAATGTTGGTCACGCGGACCATCGTGTGCAAATAACGCATGTCCTATCCTTTTCCTCATCCGAGGTTTTTTCCCAACGGGCACCGGACCAGCCGATGAATTGCATTGACACCTTGCCCGAAGCTCAACGCTTTGTGGCACAGTTCAAAGTCGGTTCCTACCGGCGGATCGTTGCCCTGACCGGGGCGGGAATATCGACGGAATCCGGAATTCCGGATTTCCGTTCACCCGGCGGGATATGGTCCCAACGCCAGCCTGTTCAATACCAGGACTTCGTCGATGACGAGAACAGCCGTCTGGAAGACTGGGACAGACGCTTCGAAATGATGGATTATTTTGAGAGGGCAGAGCCGAATGCGGCACACCTGGCGCTCACAAATCTGGCGCGCGCAGGAAAGCTCACCTGCCTCATTACGCAGAATGTCGATGGACTGCACCAGCGTGCCGGGTTTCCGGAAGATTTACTTGTCGAGATACATGGCAACTCCACCTATGCGACCTGTCTGTCCTGCGGCGCCCGGGCCGACCTGGAAGCGCAGAAGCCGGCTGTCGAGACCGGGAGAAGTCCGAGATGTTCTCGATGTGACGGATTGTTGAAGGCAGCGGTTATCAGTTTCGGCCAGCAGATGCCGGAACTTGAGCTTCAGCGTGCTGCTGAAGCCGCGGCAGACTGCGACCTGTTTCTGGTCCTTGGGTCTTCACTGGTGGTACACCCGGCCGCGCAATTGCCAGCCATCGCGGTGCGTGCTGGCGCCGAACTGGTGATTCTCAATGGTCAGGAGACGCCCCTGGATTCCTATGCATCAACAGTCGTTCGAACGCCCTTGGCGCAAACATTTGCTGATTTCGGCGAATAAAGGGACTGATTTCCGTAAATGGTCTGTGGTTAGTCCGACAATTTTCCTTCTCGCAAGAAAGCGCAATGTTATCCTTTTGTTAGGAATCAGCTGGCTGGTGAGTCGAATTTGCCTTCAGCTTTATAATGCGGACCAGAGACGGGACAAAAGGCTATGGGGGTCAAAACCGCACGGGAAGCCCGCGCACTCGAAACATTGACGGACGATGTTGCCGTCGATGTACTTGAGATTGCCGGAACGATTAAGTGGTTCGACGTCGGAAAAGGTTATGGCTTCATCGTGCCGGACGGCGGCGATGGCGATATCCTTCTGCACGTCACCTGCCTCCGACGGGACGGGTACCAAACTGCTTATGAAGGCGCGCGCGTTGTGTGTGAAGTGCTCGACCGGCCTCGTGGGCTTCAGGCCTTTCGCATTCTGTCGATGGACGAAAGCACGGCGACTCACCCCTCGCAGCTCCCCCCATCGCGCACCCATGTTCAGGTTGTTCCGGAAGGCGGCTTCGAGAAGGCGACCGTGAAGTGGTTCAACCGTGTAAAAGGATTCGGGTTTCTGACGCAGGGTGAGGGATCGGAAGACATTTTCATTCACATGGAAACCCTGCGCCGGTTCGGCATCACCGAATTGCGCCCCGGTCAGGATGTTCTGGTGCGCTTCGGTGAAGGCCCTAAAGGGCGTATGGCCGCCGAAATCCGGCCGATGGGTACTGGCACGCATATTCCCGCCTCCCACTGATTGCTTGTTTCCGTCATTCTGCACATCGACTCGGCCGGACATGATCCGGCCTTTTTGTTTGTCGACCTTGAGACGATCAGTTTCGACCGGCGGGAAATGGTATTGAATGCCGACCATTGACTGCCAGACATTCAATCCGGTCCGGCCGGGTCTTTCAGGAAGTTTCCAGAATGCGTCCTCTCTTTCTGTTCCTCTCGATTTTTGCTGCAACGCTTTGGATTGCCCTGCCGGGCTCGGCAGGCCCCGCGATGGCACAGGAACCGCAACTGGACTTGCCGGTAGAAGATCTTGTCATCCAGTCCGGTGACAAGGAACACAGATTCGAGGCCGAAGTCGCGTCGACGGACAAACAGCGCTCAAAAGGCTTGATGTTCCGGAAAGAAATGCCGGAACAACGAGGCATGCTGTTTCTGTTCGAAGGGGAGGGGGACCGCTATTTCTGGATGAAAAACACACCGCTTCCGCTCGACATCATTTTCATCGACGCTTCAGGGGCTATTGTCAGCATTGCGGACAATACGACACCGTTCTCCGAAGATGTCATCCCCTCGCTTGGCCCGGCGAAATTCGTGTTCGAGATCAACGCTGGTCTGGCAGAAAAACTTGAGATTTCTGCCGGAGACGCCGTCATTAGCCCGTCACTGGGGCTGGATTGAACCAAGCGGAATTCAGGCCAAAATGTCGGGCTAGCCCTTGCCTGCAAGTTTAGCCTGTCCACAATCATCCGTATAAGCTGATGCTTCTCCCTTGACGAATGCGGCCCTTGGAGATACACCCGCAAAAATCAACGGATCGGGGTATAGCGCAGCCTGGTAGCGCATCTGGTTTGGGAGTTTTTCTGCCCAAATCCATAAATCCCTGACAAACTTCATGAAAATTTCCTCACAGAGACATTCAATAGATCAAGTTCGGGACTATTTCGGGACTTGGTGACCGTTAGCGATTTCAAAAATCACCGATTGTCAGGGCGCATGCGAGGAGCACAGCAAGAGCAAGAGCTGTGATCCGATAAGCGGTCAAGTTCCAGCCGCGCCTTCTGAATTCCTCGCGCAGGCGCCGGCTTCTGAGATCCCATGCTTTCGAATGCCAGGCGGCGAGGGCAATTAGCACCCCCATCAAAACCGGGAAGACGAAAAGCCGGGTGAAATTCGGTTCGAGATCGCGGGTGTAAATGGCGTGAACCATTAGGCAGGTTGCAGCAAGAAAGCCGAGCAAAAACCCCATTAGATAGTGTTTGTGCCGTTTTTTCATGCGATGGGCTTTCGAAACGTTTGAGAGCGATTGGTCTGATGTTTCTTGACCTAAGCTATGTATGAGGCGTCCGTGAACGCCTTTTTATCGGACTACCGCATCCAAAACGCGAACCATTCCAAGATCTCCATGAAGCGAGTGATCCAGCTCTTCTGTACGCGATCCTTTAGGTAGACTGGTTCTTCACGAGCATCCTCATCATTGGTCTTGCGTGAGTACGGCATCTTTTAAGCCTAACGGTTCTGCATTTGCCTAAACTAGGCTTCGGACTCATAACCAGTAGCATACGGTTGCCGCGAGGCAGAGGGACGACAGAAAGTTTCTGGCGTTGCGGTCATAGCGTGTTGAGATCCTGCGGAACTCCTTAAGCCTGCCGAACATCCTCTCGATGACGTTTCTGCCCTTGTAAAGGTATGGCGAGAAACAGTTTTTCCATTTGCGTGTTTTGCGGGGCGGGATGTTCGGCAATGAACCACGCGCCTCGACAGTTCGGCGGATCCGGTTACTGTCTTAGCCTTTATCGCCATGCAGAACGCCGTTTGCCGGAACAAGTGGTATGAGTGCTTCTGCTCCTGTGAAGTCGGAGACGTTGGCTCCCGTCAGATGGAAGGCGATTGGGCGTCCCTTGTTGTCGCTCAGGGCGTGGATTTTGGTTCCCGGACCACCACGAGCTCGGCCCAGGGCATGGGCTTGAGCTCCCCTTTGCCGCCATGGGCGACCCGATGCGCCCGAACGGCCGTGCTGTCGATCATCACTTCCAGAACAGGACCGCAGGTTTGGGACAGTGTATCGAAGATCCCTGTCCAGACACCTTTCTCCGACCAGCGGACAAAGCGATTGTAGAGGGTTTTCCTCGGCCCGTAGACCTCCGGCGCATTGATCCAACGGCCACCCGACTTCAGAACATGAATGATGCCGCTGATCACCCGGCGGTCATCGACACGGGCCTTGCCTCGCGTATCGGTCGGCAAAAGCGGCTCCAACTTCGAAAACTGCTCATTGCTGAGCCAGAAGAACCCATCAGACATCATCTAACTCCTGTTCAGGAGCTTGAATCAAGCTTCAACTGATTTGCATAGCTGGTTTATGGGTCTGAAGCCTAGGATCAAATTTCTTGACAAGAGCCCGAACTCAGCTGGAAAGTACCTAATTACATTTCTTTTTTTGACTGCGGTTACAGTCTGCTTATAGAAAAAAATCAAACCTCTCGAATATTTTGAAATAGTTTTTATATTCTAAATAATGGGAGAGTAATAAAGTGAGTGATCTAGCAAAGCCAATTATATCTAGTCTTGTGGAAATTGCGAAAAGAGAGAAGTTTTCACTTGGCTTGGCAATATCACTAACAGTTCTTGCTTGGCTCTATGCTGATATAGTTCTAAACTCACCATTGAATAAGTATGAAGTAATAGGACTTTTTGTTATTATACTATTTTTGGGAATAATCGTAGAACGAATTGGCCGATTTCTTATTTCTATTGTTTTCTCGATAATCTTCTCTGCAGTACTATTGCAGGATAAATCGATCGCGTCGGATTTTTGGGCCACGGAAGTTCCCGAGTTAGGAGATGTTACGATTAATCTTCCTGATGGTGGAATGTACATTTTCAATTTTGATATAAGTGAGATGAGACTAAAAACCGATATTCCGACCAATCTGAGCGAACTGGATTGTATTAAGTATGAAAGAGTTGGTGCTGCAGGGTTATTGGAGGTGAATTTTTGTGGGTATGCAGATTTCAGTCGAGGCGGAAGAGATGTTATTCTATCTTTTAATGGGCATATTGTTTCAGGCCTGAATGTAGTAGATTTTGAAGTAGGTGGAGGCGGCGGTTATGGGCATACACCAATTCTTCCAAGTGCTGCCTTAGAAGATTGCTTTTCAACAAAATCAATAGAAATAAACATTGTAACTAGGGCTTTTCTCCCGTCAAATCATGAAATATTTAAGAGGTTTTACGTTGGTTATGGTATGTATGCATTTTTACTATTCAGGGACCGGGGGAACATAGACTTTGAGTCGAAAGTTTTAATCACCGATGCATTTATCAGCACCTTTCCTGATGATCTGACCAATATATTTAGTCCGGAAACGTTCGGCCTAGATATTTCCAATGTTGGCGTGTTCATATACCCCACAGACGTGGAAGACGTATATCTAGATAGTGCTTTGCATTTTGGGTTTGGTGATGGAGTTGACGAAGGAATAGAAAATATTCCGCAAGATTTGGTGAGGAGATACAATTATAATTACGCATCTTACGCTCTAAAAGAAATAAGGAAGCAAAAAAATATCAAGATCCCAAAATATTCACTTGTATTAGTTCCGGAATCAGCTCAATTTGATCAAAATAAATTTTATTTAAGCAACTTTGACTGGAGTCAATCGTTAGTTATTCAGCTTGATGGCATTTCAGACTATCAAGAATTTTTTACGGAATTGAATAATTACTTTATTTTTGATTTGCATAAGGTCCCAACAGATATTTTTTCTGTCGCTAGAGAATTCGTCGGCTCTATCGGGAGACTTGGATTCGTTATCTTGGAATAGATATGTTAGGTATTAATATTCGTAACTTAGAAAGTAGGTGGAGCCCTTTTTGTTGGATTCAGAGGCTTAGTTGAAAGGTTTTACTTTGTGGAGCCGTAGCGTTTTTCACCAAGGTTTTCTAGTTTGTATATCGGACTGGTGTCCGACGAACACATTTTTGACTCGTGATACCGTCCAGGTTCGGTGTTGAGACTTGGTTGGCACGTCTTAATGGAACACAGCGTTGCGATACGCTCCACTTCTCCAGAACACGCAGTGAACATATTTCGGTACTCCCTTGTCACTTCTTGTCCACAAAGGCGTAATTTTCATGGTTTGTTCTAGCTTGACTGGCATCTGTCAGAGCTATAAACCCAAGCAAATCAACGGATCGGGGTATAGCGCAGCCTGGTAGCGCATCTGGTTTGGGACCAGAGGGTCGCAAGTTCGAATCTTGCTGCCCCGACCACTCACTCTTCCCAAAATCTATTCTTCCACGCGCATGTGAACAGGCATTCGGAAACGAACAGCCCTGCGACTCCGGCTGCGCTGTGTCTAAAGGCCGGGATAACTACGGCCAAGCTGCGCTCGCGTCTTGTGCAACTTCTCGCAGAACAACAGACTGTTCCTATGGGCGTTTTCACGCCTTGGGAGCTGACACAGTCTGCGAGGGCATGCAGGCTGCGCCGGATGGGGTGTATGATACCGGATCCTGACGACCAGGCGACGCTGGATGTATCGGCGGCGATCGCCGCGCTGCAGTCCAGAATTGAAAAGGCCGGGCTTTCCCTTAAGGAAAGCGCGGATTTTTCGCTTTTCGAAAAAACCATCAGGGGGACAGAAGACAAGTACCTGATGGAAGATTTCTCTCCGCGGTTTTTCGATCTGCACGGGGCGACTGCATTCTGGGTGGCTGCCGTTAACAGTCACGGCAACGTGGTGTCAGTCCAGGCTGCCAAGGTCGAAGACCTGAAAGACCGGAGCCTGGCCGAACACTGGCAGCAGCAGCAGCGCCGGATCTTTGTCGATCCCGATCCTCAGGTCCGGTTCGGAACTGACCACGCGCATGACGCTTATTTCATGCGCGGGCGGATCGTCTATCACGGCAATCTCTGGCTGCGGCGCGACATACGGGGGCAGGGCCTTGCAGAGCCCTTGACCCAGCTGGGCTTCTTGCTGTCCCTTCTGAAATGGTCACCGGACTATCTGTATGGACTGATGGCTGCGAAAAGCGCCGAGAAGGGCTTCGGCATTCGAGTCGGCTACCGGCGGTTCGTGCCGCGCGGCACTCATTGGGAAATTGCACCCGGGCATATCAGGCCGGATGACTGGCTGGTCTACGCGACCCGAAGCGATCTTCACGGCCTGGTCAAACTCATCCTCAGAACGTGCGCTGAAGATCCTGAATAACGCCAAGATAGGCACAAAAGCGAAGATCAGAGTGCGCCGATGGCCGCACTGCCACGATCAGCCGTTCGAATGCGATCTCGTACAGTTCGCCGTTGACCTGAATCTTCGTACGGGCATAGCCGTAGTAGGGAGTGCCCTCCAGAGCCTTGCGATATCCGTCCGCCGAAGCCTCTTCCAGATCCGGGTCGGGGGTACGCAGCCCCGAGGCGGATTTTGCAGGGCTTGCCCAATCTTCACCAAACAGATGCCGTTGACCGCTTTCCTTGCCCACATAGAAAATTGGAGGCGGAGCGTTGTCGGGCATCTTGTCCGAGCAGAGGCTCAACTGCGGTAGAAACGGTTTGAGACATTGCTGGATCTGATTCGCGTCTGTCGACATGATGCTGTCGTAGAACGCAGACACAGCAGGATCGGCAAGTCCCTTTTCAATGGACTTGATACCGAGTTCCGAAAAATAAGTGTCGGGGCGTGTCAGCACGTTCCTCTCTCGGATTCTGGTATGCTGGAACCGGGATGAGTTCACATCGCTCAGCACATTGATTTGTCGGCTCGCCAACGGTTGTTTGGGTCAGCCTACCGGTCGAAGGCCTTTAGCAACAGCGACATGACGTTGATAAATTCATCGCGTTTCTCCGGCGAGAGTTCATCTGCGTCTGAAACAGAATAATCCAGCGCTAGGATCATATCCCACATTTCGGTGAGATTGGCTGCGTCGATTGCATCTTTCAGATTGGCTGGCGCTGCCGGGACCGGCTGCACGTGTTCTGGAACATAGTTTTCCAGTCTTTTTAGAAATTCGTAATGCATGTCAAAGCCTTATCGTATTCTTCCGGGAAAAGGACGTAGTGCTTTGTCCGGCCCTTAGATACTTTTATTACGGAACATGTTCTGTTTCCGGAACGTCGGCGACGTAAAGACAAGTTCACGCAAGGGTAGCTAATAGCACGAAATGCGCTTCCCTGTCATGTTACGAGATTGTTATAAACTGCCTCTCCGCCAACACCGTTAACGCTTGATTGTTCGAGAGGTTGACATGCTTCCCGGAGAAAGATTGCGGGGTATGGCCAATATCGGTGTTGACACCGGCGGCAAAGGCAGGAAAAAGCTGATGCAAGGAATTGCATCTCACACTTTCAGACTTGAGGGCACTGTCACATGGTTGCGCGCATCTACCGTCCGGCTAAAACCGCCATGCAGTCAGGCAAGGCGAAGACCCAGAGATGGGTTCTGGATTACGAACCGGAGGTCGCCAAATCCGTCGAACCGCTGATGGGCTACACGTCTTCGTCCGATATGAAGCAGCAAATCCGGCTTTACTTCGAAACTTCGGAAGACGCTGTCGCTTATGCGAAGCGCCACGGCATTCCGCACAGGATTGAAAAGCCGCAGGAACGCAAGGTGCGTGGTTCCGCCTATGCGGATAATTTCAAGTTCAACCGCTCAGCGCCCTGGACACACTGAACCTGTCTATCCGGTCGCGAGATAACTCCGTAGAGGCCTGATTGTCTGTTGAAAGCGGCAATTTCGGATCGACAGAGACCGGAGTTTTGTCGCATTAGGGCAACCGAGGCAATTGCGGGATCGATTTTGCCTCCGGACAAGCAGGTCGATCCAAATTTGCCGGATTTCTTTCCGGCCCTGGTTGCAATTGCAAGCGGTCCGATGTGGAACGATTGCCATTGCTGAAAATGGCTCCGTAGCTCAGCTGGATAGAGCACTCGCCTTCTAAGCGAATGGTCGCAGGTTCGAATCCTGCCGGAGTCGCCATCTCCCTGAAAATACTTTGAAAACTACCGCCGACTTGCCAGAAATGCTGCCGTTCTGGTTGTTTAAGGGTGCGCGAGTTCGCCGGATAGGCTCGTCGTGGGAGGCGCCGGAAAATCCACTGAAAAACAAAAAAAACCGCCAGCCCCTGCAATATAGGGGCATGGCGGCATGTCAGAACACAAGCATATTGAAGGTTCAGAGTGTCTCGGACTTGGCCGTTTCCACCTTCTGTCCAACCATCAGCGGCGTGATCTTGGTTTTAAGGATCATGTCCACGTCTTCAGACCCATCCTCAAGGGACTGAAGCGCCATATCCAGGAAATAGGAACAGAACGTCCGTCCGTCCTTGTCCGATTCTTTTTTCGTGTACCGGATCATGCGCTTGATAGCTTCGATTGCAGGTTCCTGCTCGAGCCCTGCACGGTCCGGTTTGCTAACGGTCTTAGACATTTTTACTACCCACCAGTATTAGATTTGCCGATTGCAGCAACGCTGCTGTGACCATCCGATAAAAGCATGCTGTTGCAGCGTGAAATGAGCGTGATAAGGTGCTGTTGTGTTTCAGGTTGCATTATATTCGCGGTTGCGTAACGGCAACATATAAAAGTCTGCATTTCAATTACGGGGAATTAATGGCAAACGCGTTCTGCTTTGCGTGCCTTGGGCGGCCTCTGCTCCTTAATAGTGACCAGGAACCTGTTGCGGTAAAGACGCGGAAGGCCCTGGCGATTATGGGGTATCTGAGCCGCATGAGCGGCATGGCGTCACCAAGGGAAACCTTGGCGGACCTGCTGTGGAGCGCTGCGGACCGCCACAAGGCAATGCAATCATTGCGTCAGGCATTGCGCCAGTTGAAGACCGCCGAGGAGGCTGCGGGCATTGATGTTGTCAGGTCTGCAGCTGGCCATATTCAGCTCGACCCCTCCGCTTTCACTTCCGATCTCATGCGCATCCATTCGCTTCTTGAGCATGGGAAGGCCGCTCATTTTCGAGAAGCGGAGGCACTGTGGCGCGGTGAATTCCTGACCGGTTACGACGACATTGATCCTGAGTTTTCTGAGTGGCTGACGGTTGAGCGTGAGCGGGTGCGCTCAGAACTCATAAGTGCCGCGTTCAAGCATCTGAACAGGATATCCACTGATGACGGCGGCGTTCTGGCTGAGGCAGGGGCGCGTTTCGTTCTGAAACTCGATCCCGCGTTTGAAGCAGCCCACCGTGTGCTCATCCGTCTTTATGTGATGCTGGGTCAGATTGAACGTGCGGAACAGCAGTTGGTGTCGTGCGAACGGGAGATGCGGCTGCAACTGGATGCAGAGCCCGATGAAGAGACGCGGAACTTGCTGAGTGAGCACGACGTCGGCGCTTCGGCATCTACTTCCGTGCCAAATGATGGGAGCAACACCACCAACAGAGGTTTCCTGCCCAACTATGACGACCAGGTGCCGTTGCCCGAGATATCCATTGTCTCATCGTCGTTGATGAAAAAGGGCTTGAATGACGCTATTCACCTGAGAGAGGAAATCGTCTCCGGTCTGTCTTCGTTCCGTTCCTTTGAGCTGTTTGAATCTGAATATTTCGGCGAGGAAAACATTCCTAAGCCGACATTGATGGAAGGTCATGAACTCGGCAGCTACATGCTGCGTTTCCGTCATGATCAGCGATCTGGCAAAGTCGTCGTTCAGTTTGAAGACAGGGGCAACGGTCAAATTGTCTTTAATGAAATCATCGATATGCAGTTCTGGGATGGGCTGGTCCCTGCAGCGAGCCAGATTGTAAGCCGGATCCACAACCACGCGACCAACAGGCTGCGAAATCCTGCCAAGACTTCCGTTTTTGCCCGCTGGTGTCAGGCAGAGGCCCTGCTTTGGGATTTCACACCACAGTCTGATGAAAAGGCAATGCGGTTGCTGGACGAGCTGGAACGCACAAACCGCTCATTTTCGATGACCTATGCGGGCAAGGCTTCGATCATCATGAAGCAGGAACTTCATTTCCCGCTCCTGAACAAGCCATTTGCCGGCGAAGAAAACAATCTCCTGAATCTGGCCGAGAAATCGATCAGGCTTGATCCTTGGCAGGCCGTCAATCAGCGTGTCTATGGTTGGGCGCTTATCCTGTCCAATATGCCTGAAGAAGCCCGGCGGGCGTTCCACAACGCAGGCCGGTTGAGTTCCGCAGATCCGGCCAACCTGATGTCCGTGGCTGAGGGGTTGGCTTTTTCCGGTGATATCAACGAAGCGCGCGCAACCGCAGACAGAGCGTTCTCGCTCTTCGCTTTCGTCCCGCGCGTGTTTTACGAGTACCTGGCCAACATCTTTTTCGCAGCAGAAGACTACGACAGCGCTATCAAGCAGATTGAGCGTGGATCAGGTGTTGGTATCAGTGGATTGACGACACGCGTGGCAGCGCTTGTTTGCTCGGGTCGGGAAGAAGAGGCGATACAAACACTGCAGCGCTTTGGAGAAAACCGGACCGCCTTGTTGAAAAATTCGCCTGTGCTTGCTCAAGACCCGCAGAGCTGGAGAAAGAAGATCAACTTCTTTCAAAACGAAAAGGTCCGGAACGATTTCGACAAAGGCGCTGCCTTGGTGCAACGGTTCCTTTTTAACGGGACGGGCTCAATTTAGAGAGAATGTTCCGCTCAGGCCCTTCAAGTATTCCTCATTGGAGCTTTCCAGTTTTTTGTCGTTCAGACGAAACGGCAATGCCACTGCATTTGGATTGCTTTTCTGATCGACGATCTTGAATCGCATCAGTGCAACAGTTTCTTTGGGTAAGCCGATTTGGGACAGTGCTCCCTCCGGGTCTCTTTCGAGTTCGCGTCGAAAAAGCTCGTCGGTCGCCGCTTTGGCAATAAGTCTGCCTAGTTCTTTTACGTTGCTCTGATAGTAGGGAAATCTGGCCATCGTGGCATCCACTCGGAAGAACGGCGGCCTCCCTGCACCAGGCAAGGAGGCCGGAGAAATGTCGTGACGATCGTGCCGGTTACTCCGGCATGTCTTCGTAGAAGCAGTTGCCAAGAGCTGCCTTGCCGAGTTCCTCATAATAGCTTTCATCGCCGTCGGAGAGGCGAACAGCATCGATTTGTGCCGGAATGACCAGGTGAACCAGGTCGGCAGTATCCGCAAAGATTTCGGCATCGGACTCGATGCCGACTTCGGCCAGCACTTCAGTCGGATTGGCAACCAGACGCTCACGGGCCGTTGCATTCTGGATAATTGCACCAAGTTTTGCGCCAATTTCCAGTTCATTCCGGGAAGTTGTATCAGCGTGCATAATGAGCCTCCGGTAGTTTAGGTTGCAATGAATCCTGCCTGGTGGTGGGATGGCCGCCCGGCGTTTTTGAAATTCGGTCAAACTTTAGTAAATGGTTATGTATTGGGTATATTTACTACTGATTGACTGCTTTCCAGAAGAATGTAGAACGTGGAAGTGAACTCACTCAATGGTGGTATTGTTATTATATGGTGGGTGCAATTTCAGGGTGAGTAGTAGTAAAAGAAGCTATGAAGACATTGGTCGTTGGCGTCTGGGCCCGCCAGTGCTCGAAGTGTCGTTAAAATGAGTATTGAAACTGAATTTTCCAGCACCGTTCTCTCAGATTTGTCACGGCTCGGTCTCGTTTCGACACAAGCCGTGAGCGGGACGGGCAGGACCCGGGTGCTTGAACCTGACCTGAATCTGTTTTCCAAGCTCCTATCGACATATGCCCCGAGGCTCGTTCCCCTTTCACGCTCAGGGTGCCCGGTGCGTTTTTGTACCGGTTTACTCAAATCACAGGGTGTTGGGGAGACGAGGGGCGGGCCTCCGTTTCCTGCAATTCCGGCCGGCGGACAAGGGGCTACAGAGCAAGTTGCAGCTTTGAGTTGTCTTGGCGAGCTATCGGAAAGATTGAGTCTTTGTAGTTTTGGTGCTTGCGACAATCGGGTAGTTGCGCTTGATCATAATCAACCACAGGTAGATTTTGCTTCATTGATGGGCTTGAGTGAAAGTCAGGCGAGCACAGCCTTCGAAAACATGATGCATGTGGGTGAATTGCCCTCTGGTTGGGGTGGTCTGTCTGACAGGAGAATTCAGCTTCGCAACCTGCAAACAGGTGAGGAGGCGCAATGCTTGAGCTTGGGTGTTTTGTTCCATGAGGTCGATGAAGCGACGGGCAGGCGTTTGCCCTTTGCGTCAAGTGTCGGATGTGCTGTCTGGCATGATCTTGAGGGCGCGCGAAAGCGTGCACTTCTTGAGCTCGTTGAACGCGATGCGGTGGCGCAGGCTTGGTACAACCGGCTGGGGATAACCTTTCTGCCGGAAGGTCTCTTGGTGGAAGTTCTTCCGCCTGAACTTACGCAATATCTGAACGATCAACCGCGGGCTTGGGGGCTCTATCACGTCGAGACAGACCTTCCGGTTCAGGTGGTGATGGCCGTTTCTCATGACGGATATGGCCGAGGCTGTGCGTTTGGATCCTCCGCCGGCTGGGATATCGGGCAAGCATGTGTCAGCGCTCTTCAGGAGATGCTGCAATCAGAAAACGCTCTGTCTTTGATGACTAAGGCTTATCCCGCCACCGGCAGTCCGTCAGGATCTGCCGACCCCCTGCCGAAGCAACTGGCATATGCCAGAGAGCGCGTGATTTTTGATGACCTCCCGCTCAAGAAACTGATGTCCTTGGGCAAAGAGACCGCGAAGAGGACATTCTCTTTCGAAGCCTTGCTGCAAAGCTGCTTTGAACGCGGGATCGGTCTTTGGGAATTTGATGCAACCCGCCAAGACCTTGGGATACCCTGCATAAAACTGTTGTCTGACGAACTTTGCTCCTGGGAGCCACGGTTCGGAAAGAAAAGACTATTCCATGGGGTCATCGAACGTGGTTTGCGTAACGCGCCCGCCACGGAAACAGAGTTTGCTGCACGGCCGTTTCCGTTTTGAGCGATTGGCAGGGCGCATAGGCGTTTCTAATGAATCACGAGTAGCGCACATCCTTGTATGGAACGAGGATATCCGGAGGACGGCTGAGGTCTCCGTGATCTGGATGAAACCTATCTTAAAGGGTGTCGGTCCGCCCGTTTCGTGAAAAATCTTTACCGGACCGTTGGCCGGCCATCCGCATAGGGACGGGCCAGCGTCATCACCCAGAAATTGCGCCACTTACCATTGTTTCGGTTGGTTCTGGCAATGCCTACGCGCGTCACGTAGGGGTTGAGAAGGTTCTTGTTGTGTCCTTCGGATCCCTGCCACCCGCGAAACGCTGCTGAAAGATCCGCATAACCTGCACCGAGGTTCTCAGCACCCGCATAATTGGCGTATCCCGCCTTATCGAGCCTCTGAGACAGACCGAACGCACTGTGTGCCCAGGTGTCCATGCTGTCACGTTCGGCAATATGCCGTGCCATTTTCTGGGAAACCGCATCCAGTTCCGGGTCGTGGCGCAAAGCGGGCAGCCCCTTTTGCTGGCGATAGGTGTTGATCATCGACAGCATTTGAGCCTTGTCGACCGGTTGGTCTGTCAGCACGGTCTTGTCTTCCAGCTCGCTTGACCCGGGCAGCGCGCCACAGGCGCTGAGCGCCGCTGAAAAGACGATCAACAGGAACGCTGAAAAAATGTGTTTTTGCAGGGCACTTGCTGACATCAGGCTTCATCTCCCGGCCAGACGACGCCTTCATCGGCGTAAAAATGATGAGGTCCTGGAAAGGCTTCCACATAGGCCATGTGAGATACAACACCGGTCTTAGGCGCGTGATAATGCAGAAAGTAAGCTGCCGGTTCGAAGTTGAACATGGCCGGGCCGTCCTCTGTCAGGTCGAGAACGACCTGATGTCCCGTGCTCGGTGCAAGCGTCATGATCTTTCCGGCGAAGCTTGCGATGATGGGGCGGTGGAGGTGACCGCACAGCAGGCGGGCAACATGTCTGTGTGGTGAGATGACTTCCGCAAGTGCATCGGCATCCACCAGTCCGATATCGTCCATGTGACGAATTCCGGAAAGCGCAGGGGGATGGTGGAGGGCGATCAGTGTCGGTTTGTTGCTTTCTTTCAGTTGTCCGTCGAGCCAGTCAAGCTGAGCTTGCCCGAGCCGCCCTCTCGGATCTCTAGGAATATGTGTGTCCAGAGCGATCAGACGAATGTCGCCAATATCAGCGGTGTAGCAGATCTTGTCTTCCAGGCCGTCAGCAAGACCGGGAAAGCCTGCCAGTTCTCGGCGCATGACTTGTGTTCCGTCATGATTCCCCGGAACAAGAAAAACCGGCATGTCGACGCGAGATAGAATGGAGCGCGCCAGCGCATATTCCCGCGGGTCGTTTCCATCGGTAATGTCGCCAGTAATGACGAGAGCGTCGGGTTTCGGGGTGAGGCTCTTCAACGACCGGATTGCACGCTCTGCAAGCATGTTGGTGTCGGAGACGCGATAGCAGGCCAGTCCCCGTGGACGCAGATGCAGGTCCGTCATATGAGCGATCAATGTCATGGAAAACCTTGTGACTCGTCAGGTGGATGTTCTGCTCGGACGATAACCGGGCGGTTGAAGAGGGCAAGCACTAGTTTCCCTTTTTGAAAAGCTCATGTAGGAGAAGCGTTAAGAAACGGGCGGACTGGTGCGGACCGCCCAATGCAGGAAACCGGACGCAGGAACTGGACAAGAAAGTTGATGCCGGACACGCGCGACGATCACAAGCCTGAGGCAGCAAACGGTTCTGCCGCGAATACCGAACGCAAAGACAAGGCAGACGGTCCTCCGGCTGTGCCGGTTCGAAAGCCGGTCTGGCTGCACATTTTCGGGCATGACATAACGGCTCCCTTCCTGTTGTTGTTGCTGTCGCTTGTTTTGTTCGCTCCCGGCCAATGGACCGTGCCCCCGCTTGACAGGGATGAGCCTCGTTTCACCCAGGCAACCAAGCAGATGCTGGAAACGAACGATTACATCGATATCCGTTTTCAGGATCAGGCCCGCTACAAAAAGCCTGTCGGCATTTATTGGCTTCAGGCGGCTGCCGTGAAACTGACCGGGCAGGGGGCGGACGCACCGCTTTGGACCTATCGATTGCCCTCGATCATAGCCGCCACGATAAGTGTTCTGGCGACCTTCTGGCTTGCCCGGGCGTTCATGGGGCCTGCCGGCGCGCTCCTGGCCGCCGGTTTCGTGGCGATGGCCATTATCGTCGGGGTTGAGGCTCGGCTGGCGAAAACCGATGCGGCGCTATTTGCAACGATCATCATCGCACAGGGTGCGCTTGCAAGAATCTGGCTGAAGGACCCGGGTAGACGGTTATGGGGGCTCGGGTTTTTGTTCTGGACCGCTCTTGCGGCCAGTGTGCTCATCAAAGGCCCCGTCGGACCCATGGTAATTGGCCTCACGGTGGTGGGGCTCATGGTGTTGAAGCGGAAGGTTGCCTGGTTCAAGGGAACCGCTCCTCTTCTCGGGGTGTTGTGGTTTGTCCTGCTCGTTTCCCCCTGGTTCGTTGCCATCTGGCTTGCGACCGACGGCACGTTCTTCACCGAAGCGATTGGCAAGGATCTTCTTGGCAAGGTCGGGCAGGGGCAGGAAGGCCATGGAGCGCCGCCTCTGACCCATCTTGGAGCGATGTTCGGCATTTTCTGGCCGTTGCCGGCGTTCTTTCTGCTCGCCCTGCCACGCATCTGGCAAGAACGGAAAAGCCCGCTGGTAACGTTTGCCGTGGCCTGGTTCATTCCCAGTTGGGTTGTCTTTGAACTGGTCGCAACGAAGTTGCCGCATTACACGATGCCACTCCTGCCCGCCCTGGCGTTGCCTGTTGCCGCTGCCCTGATGGAAGGCGCCGGAGCCACCGCAAAAACCTGGCTGCGTTGGGTGGCTGCAGTACTGCTGGTGGTCCCCGCGGTGGGTTTGGCTGTTGCCGCGTTTGCCGGTCCCGTGGCGCTGGGAGCCTGGCCATCGCCTCCCGGCGCCGTACTGCTTTCTCTTGGGGCTGTTTTCGCAGTTGCTGCAGCATCACGCCTTTTGCGCGGCCCGGCTCTCTATGCATATCCAGCCATCTGTTTGACTGCTGTGTGCGTCAGCATCGGTTTCTGGGGCTTCGTCGGCCCGGCTCTCACGCCTATCTGGGTCAGCCCGCGGCTTGTCGCTGCCATGGACGAGATCCCCGGCTGCGCGGACAAGTCGAAGCGGCTGGTCGTGACCACAGGCTTTCACGAACCCAGTTTCATTTTCCTGGAGGGGACGACGACGAAGATTGTTTCAGCGCAGGACGCGGCAGCCTTCCTGGCGGCCACTCAAGCCGATAATTCCGACACCTGCCGCATTGCCGCTATCGAAAGCCGGGAAGAACCGGCGTTTTTGGCTGCTGCAAAAGAGATTGGTCTTGTACCGAAGGCGGTAAAAAGGGTAGACGGCCTCAATATCAATGGTGGGGACGATGTCGACATCGGGCTGTATCGCAAGTCCGTGCCGACGGCGGTTTCAGAAGACGACAATGAGCAACAGCAGTAAATTTGTCTGGCATATTCTGGCGCGCATGCGCGGGAATTCCCGGCGCGCTGCCATACTGTTTTCCGGGCGCAAGGAACGTGTGCGCCACAACAGGGATCCGTTGCCTCCCGGGCAAAGGCCGCAGGATATCCTTGCAATCCTGTTGCTGACGGTCGGTATAGCGGTCGTCGCGTTCGACGTGCCAACCTATCCATGGCTGCGCTCCCTGCCGGGAGAATACAGGGCAGCATTTCGGACTTTTACCGACATCGGCAAGGCAGACTGGATCCTGGCATCCACCGGAATTGCCTGCCTCTATCTGCTGGCGCTGGATGCAGGGCGTTACGCATTTCGCCTGCGCATGGCGATTGGCGCCGTGTTCACCTATGCAGCGTTCATTTTCTATTCGGTCGCCGCAACAGGCCTTTTGGCAATCGCTTTCAAATGGTCGCTAGGTCGGGCCCGTCCGAAGCTTTACGAAGAGGTTGGCCCCATCCGGTTTGACTTTCTGGCCTTCGACGGCACGTTCACCAGCTTCCCATCCGGCCACTCAACCACAGTTGCAGCACTCGCAACCGCGCTGGCGTTTATTTTCCCTGCCTATCGCTGGCTCATCATTGTGGCGGGCTTCTGGCTTGCATTCAGTCGTGTCATGGTCGGTGCGCATTATCCAAGTGACGTCATCGCAGGCACGCTTCTGGGCATGACCTTCACCTTTTTCACGGTTCGCGCCATGGCCCGGCGCCGGATCGGTTTTCACCTGTCTTCCTCCGGAAAGATTGAACCCAACATGAATGCCCTGTCTGCCAAAGCTTGTGTGCGGGCGGTGTGGCAGGTGCTGCGCGGTCAGCGCGGCGCCGCCCGTGTGGAGGCCAACCTCCCCGTTGCAGACACGACAGAACGGACAAGCGCATGACACAAAGCTATCTGGAGGCACTGGCTGCCAGCAAAGGCACGCTCGCTGTCACGGTCGTGGTTCCCGCGAAGGACGAGGCGGAGAACCTGCCAATCCTGCTGGATGAAATCGAAGCAGCGCTCAAGAACAGGCGTTTCGAAGTTATCGTCGTCGATGACGGGTCATCCGACGGCACGGATATCGTGTTGCAGGACTACGCGGCCACCCATGACTGGCTTCGACCGGTCAGGCACGAGAAATCCTGTGGCCAGAGCTGCGCTGTGCGCACCGGTCTTTTGAATGCAAGGGGCGATGTCGTCGCGACCATCGATGGCGATGGTGAAAATGATCCTGCCTATATCCCGGCACTGCTGGACGCGCTCGAGGCAGCGGGGCCTGCTGTCGCACTTGCTGCCGGACAGAGACTTGGCCGCAAGGCCAGCGTTGCCAAGCGGTACGCGTCCAAATTCGCCAACAAGCTGCGCGGCGCCATCCTGCGGGACAACACCCGAGACAGCGGCTGCGGCCTTAAGGCCCTGCGGCGGGACGTGTTCCTGCAACTGCCGTACTTCGATAGCTGGCATCGCTTCCTGCCCGCGCTGGTGATCCGCGAAGGCTACGGCGTAACACACATCGACGTGCAGGACCGGCAACGACGTCATGGGACGTCAAAATACGGGATTTTCGACAGGGCGCTTGTTGGCGTGCTCGATCTCTTCGGTGTTTGGTGGCTGCGCCGACGCCGGAAAAAAATTCCCGATGTCCGGCCGCTGACCTGATTACTGCCCCAATCCGGGTGGAGAAGCCCGCCGACCTTCCAAAACACTGACTGGACGTGAGACATGAGTGCTCTTTACGAATGGATCCACACGGTTTTCATCGCGCAATTCGATTTCTGGATCATCCTCGGTTTCTTTGCCCAGGGGATGTTCATGATGCGCTTCGTGATTCAATGGATCGCGTCCGAGCGGGTCGGTCGCTCAATTGTGCCCGTCGCATTCTGGTTCTTTTCCATTGCAGGCGGGGCATTGCTGTTGATCTACGCCATTCAGCGTAAGGACCCTGTGTTCATTGCCGGGCAGGGACTGGGGCTTTTGATCTATTTCCGAAATCTGTGGTTGATCTTCAAGGAAAAGCGGAACGACCCGACGATCTGAGCCGCTCCGCTTTTTGGGTCGCATTCGTTTAACCGAGTGCTTTCGTCAGAGCCTGCTTGAGATCGCCAATCAGGTCTTGCGGGTCTTCAAGGCCGATATGCAGGCGGACGGATTGCAGATCCGGGTTCACCGGAGTGACCGTGCGCGAGCCTTTCAGGCGAACGGGAATTGCAAGGCTTTCAAAGCCTCCCCACGAGTAACCGAGACCGAAGAGTGTCAGCGCATCCAGGAAGGCATAAGCCTGTTCCTGTGTCGTCCCTTCGCTGAAATCAAAGGCGCACAGTCCCGAGGCGCCGTAGAAATCCCGTTTCCAAAGCTCGTGTCCGGGGTCACTCTCCAGGCCCGGATACCGGATACGGCCGATCTGTGGCTGATCCTTCAACCAGCCAAGCACGGCCAGTGTGTTGCGCTGGTGCCTTTCAAGGCGCACCGAAAGCGTCCGGAGGCCGCGCAGGCCGAGGTAGATATCGTCCGGTGCTACATGACAGCCCATGGCGCCACAGAGCGTGTCCAGCTTCTCCCAGGCGCGTTCGCTGGCAGCAATCGTGCCGAGCATGGCGTCGGAATGACCAACAAGATACTTGGTGCCAGCCTGGATCGACAGGTCTACCCCAAAGGACAGGGGCTGGCAGTAGAGCGGGCTGGCCCAGGTGTTGTCCATCAGAACGGTCGCCCCAATGGCGCGCGCCTGCGTTGCAATCGCCGGAACATCTTGCATCTCAAAGGTGAGCGAGCCCGGTGCTTCGGTGAAAACAGCGGTCGTATTGTCCTGAAACAGCGTCTTGATTTCCGCACCGATCCGCGGGTCGTAATAGGTCACGGCAACGCCGAGACCCGGGAGAACCGTGTCGGCGAAATGGCGGGTAGGTCCGTAAGCGGTATCGGCGATCAGGATGTGGTCGCCGGTCTTCACGCAGGACAAAATGGCCAGCGCGATAGCGTTTAACCCGGAATTTGCGATTTTGACCCCAGCCGCTCCCTCGATCTCCTTCAGGGCGCCTTCAAGGGAATCGGAGGTCGGTGTGCCTCTGCGGGCATAGGAGTAGGTCTGGGCGCCCGTGACCATGGTTTTGGTATCGGGGAAGAGGACAGTCGAAGCGTGCACGACAGGCGGATTGACGAAACCGTGAAATGCAAGCGGGTCGCGCCCGGCATGTGCAAGCTTGGTATCTTGCTTCAATGGCTGCTTGGAGCTGGTGGAAGACATGAAAGCTCTTGAGTGTGAGTGCGTGGTGGGAAGGCGCGGCCATGAGCAGCCGTGCGCCCGGGCACACTTTAGTCATTCGCCTCATGGCTGCAACCGGCATTTCAGACGCAGGTGCAGGCATTTTTCAGCAAAGAAATTCCAGTCAACAGCACCTCGCTTAAGAACTCACCCAAATGGATTGAACCCTTTTTAGGCATTCAATGATTTCGAATTAGACATGTTCGCTGTTTGTGCATCCGTGCCGATGGCAAATGGCGGATACCTAGAGAAATTTGACGAGATATCCGAAGCAAGTACTTGACCCGAACAGCTAAATGCCATCGTATGGAAGTGTTGGGTGGAACGGAAGATGTCTGGAGGAAGCAGCCGTTAAGGCTGGCATCCGTCCGCAATTAAGAGACGGAGAAGATGTCTTTCGAACAAACCCGACATAATAAAACTATGGGTAACAAATAAAGGCTGCATATCCATGTCCAACAAATTCCTTCCGCTCGTAATCGGCGCTGCTATGGGAGTCGCCGTAACGACGGCTGCTGGTGCAACGACGCTGGAAGACGTCAAGGCAAAAGGCTTCATCCAGTGTGGTGTGAGCCAGGGCCTGCCGGGCTTCTCGAATCTGGATGCTCAGGGGAACTGGACCGGTATCGACGTTGACTACTGCCGCGCTATGGCTGCAGCAGTGTTTGGCGATGCTTCCGCCGTGAAATTCACTCCGCTGTCTGCAAAAGAGCGCTTCACCGCACTTCAGTCCGGCGAAGTTGACGTTCTGTCCCGCAACACCACCTGGACCATGTCACGTGACACCCAGCTGGGCCTGAATTTTGCTGGTGTGAACTACTACGATGGTCAGGGCTTCATGGTTCGCAAGGACCTGGGCGTGACCTCCGCACTGGAACTTTCCGGGGCTTCGGTCTGCACCAACACCGGTACCACCACTGAGCTGAACGTTGCCGACTACTTCCGCGCCAACAACATGCCGTACGAAATCGTTGCCTTCGAAAAGGCTGACGAAGTTGTGGGTGCATATGACGCTGGCCGTTGCGACGTTTACACCACTGACGCCTCCGGCCTCTACGCACAGCGCCTGAAGTTGACCAACCCGGGCGACCACATGGTTCTTCCGGAAATCATCTCCAAGGAGCCGCTTGGCCCGGTTGTCCGTCAGGGCGACGATGAGTGGTTCAACATTGCAAAGTGGACGCTGAACGCGATGCTCAACGCAGAAGAGCTGGGCGTGTCCTCTGAAAACGTTGACGAGATGAAGTCTTCCGACAACCCGGCCGTCAAACGCCTTCTGGGCGTCGAGGGCGCATTTGGTGAAGCTATCGGCCTGCCTAACGATTGGGCCTACGCCATCATCAAGAACGTCGGCAACTACGAAGAGTCCTTCAACGCAAACGTTGGCCCGGACACTCCGCTCGGCATCTCCCGTGGCGTGAACGCTCTGTGGAACGACGGCGGCTTCATGTACGCTCCGCCGGTCCGCTAATCCTCTCCTTGTTTGAGGATTGAAGGGGTTCCGGCGGATTTCTGCCGGAACCCTCAATAAATTCCACGCAACAAAAACCGGACGTCAAAGCCGGCAACCGCGTGGGGGAACAGACCGCTTCCGTCGATAGGGGAGTGCTGCCAATGCGCAGCCAGGAAGCGGATCAGACACGATTGAGGAGAGGCTTCGTGCCGGGCTCTCTCGTGAAAACTTGGGCGAGGTTTTATGTCAGTAATGGAGCAGGACTCGGCGGGGGCGCCGGCGCGTGCTTCGCTGTTGAACGATCCTAAAGTCCGCGGCATCTTTTACCAGATTGTTCTGGTCGTCGCGATTACGGCTTTGGGATACGTCATCGTTACGAACACGATAGCCAACCTGGAGAGGCAGAATATCGCCTCCGGTTGGAGCTTTCTTGAAAATACAGCCGGGTTTGGAACCAACCAGTCTCTGGTTTCCTACTCGGAGACATCGACTTACGGAAGAGCGATCTTTGTCGGCTTCCTGAACACTCTGCTTGTAGCGGCTGTTGGCATCTTCTTCGCCACGGTGATCGGCTTTATCATCGGTATCGCCCGCTTGTCGAACAACTGGGTCATTAATCGCCTGGCGTATTGCTACGTCGAGCTGGTCCGCAACATTCCGCTTCTGCTGCAGATCTTCTTCTGGTACTTCGCGGTGCTTCGGTCGATCCCGGGAAAGCGTGAAAAGTGGTCATTGTTCGATACGTTTCACCTGAACATCGGCGGGCTCCGGCTACCCAAACCTATCATGGGAACCGGGTCTGAATGGGTCGGTTACGCATTCCTCATCGGGATCGCGATTGCAATCTTCGTGGCTCGTTGGGCGCGCAAACGCCAGGAAGCCACCGGTCAGCCGTTTCCGGCTTTCCTGACTGGTGTCGGACTGATCATCGGGCTGCCCATCCTGACCTATTTCGTTATGGGCATGCCGATCGGTCTGGAATTTCCGAACTTCGTTGAAACCGGACCGATCCTGCGTCAGGGCTTCGAGTTGAATGTCGGATTGAACATCATTCCTGAGTTCCTGGCTCTTACCGCTGCCTTGTCGATCTACACGGCGTCGTTCATTGCAGAAATTGTACGCGCAGGGATTCAGGCAGTCAGTCACGGTCAGACCGAAGCGGCACATGCTCTTGGACTGCGGAATGGACCGACCCTGAGACTTGTCGTCATTCCGCAGGCGATGCGCGTGATCATTCCACCGCTGACAAGCCAGTATCTGAACCTGACCAAGAACTCGTCGCTGGCTGTGGCCATTGCCTATCCGGACCTTGTTTCGATGGGCGGTACGGTGCTCAACCAGACTGGTCAGGCGATTGAAATCATCGGTATATGGATGGCTGTCTATCTGTCGCTCAGCCTTATCACATCGGCCTTCATGAACTGGTACAACCAGCGCATGGCACTCGTGGAACGGTAAGGGGCACATACAATGGCTAATACTGATCTGTTTCATATCAGAACCGAGGAAGCGCCGCGTCTGCCGGCGCCGATCTCGACCACCGGTGTCATCGGCTGGATGCGCCAGAACCTGTTTTCGTCAGTTGGAAACACGGTTCTGACGGTAATCGGCATCTTGATTGCCTATTCGCTCATCGAACCCTTGATCAAGTTTGCTTTGATCGATGCTGTCTGGAGCGGTAGTAACCGCGAGGCCTGCCTGCCTCAGGATGGCGGCCATGGCGGTGCTTGCTGGGCCTATGTGGAAGCCTTCTTTCCGCAGTTTATCTATGGCCGGTATCCGAGCGAGGAAATCTGGCGTGTGAACATCGTCTACTTCCTGTTCGCGGCGTTGCTTGTGCCGTTGGCGATGCCTAGCGCGCCATTCAAGAAATTGAACGCGATCCTGTTCCTGGTCGTCTTCCCGATAGTTTCCTACTACCTTCTGACCGGTCTGGTCTTCGGGGATTGGGTTATTCTCCCGATTGTGGAAACAGCAGTCTGGGGAGGCTTGCTCGTTACGCTTGTCATTGCGGTAACCGGCATCGTTGCCTCGCTACCGCTCGGCATCGCTCTGGCGCTTGGACGGCGGTCGAAAATGCCGATCATCAAGCTGGTCTCGATCATCTTTATCGAGTTCTGGCGCGGTGTTCCGCTGATCACCGTTCTGTTCATGTCTTCGGTGATGCTGCCGTTGTTCCTGCCGGAAGGCGTGACGTTCGACAAGTTGTTGCGCGTGCTGATCGGGGTGACCCTTTTCTCGGCGGCCTATATGGCCGAGGTGGTTCGGGGTGGCCTGCAGGCAATTCCGAAGGGTCAATACGAAGGCGCCATGGCGCTCGGGCTCCGGTTCTGGCCGATGATGTATCTCATCATTCTGCCTCAGGCTTTGAAGCTCGTGATCCCCGGCATCGTCAACACCTTCATTGGGCTGTTCAAGGATACGACCCTGGTTCTGATCGTCGGCATGTACGACCTTCTGGGCATGATCCAGTCGTCCTTTACGGACCCGACCTGGTCGACCCCCAGCACCGGTCACACGGGTTACCTGTTCGCCGCATTGGTGTTTTGGACCTTCTGCTTCGGCATGTCGCGCTACTCCATCTTCATGGAGAGGAAGCTGCATACAGGGCACAAACGTTAGCAAATCACATCCGGGGCGCGCGATGGACCGCGGCGCCCCGGCCAGAGGACACTTTTGGAGCTAAGAACTATGTCTGAACACGCTGTACGCGATGAGGAACTCGCAGCCGACCGTACCAGAATGGTCATTTCCGACACGGATGTGGCTGTCGAAATCAAGAAAATGAACAAGTGGTACGGGGATTTCCACGTATTGCGCGACATCAACCTGAAAGTCATGCGCGGCGAACGCATCGTTATCTGCGGACCGTCCGGTTCCGGCAAGTCCACCATGATCCGTTGCATCAACCGTCTGGAAGAACATCAGGCCGGGCAGATCCTTGTCGATGGCATCGAACTGACGAACGATCTCAAAAAGATCGACGAAATTCGCCGGGAAGTCGGCATGTGCTTCCAGCACTTCAACCTGTTTCCGCATCTGACGATCCTGGAAAATTGCACGCTGGCACCAATCTGGGTTCGAAAGATGCCCAAGAGAGAAGCCGAAGAAATCGCGATGCACTATCTGGAGCGCGTCAAGATCCCCGAGCAGGCAAATAAATATCCGGGTCAGTTGTCCGGTGGTCAGCAGCAGCGCGTTGCCATTGCACGGTCGCTCTGCATGAGCCCGAAGATCATGTTGTTTGATGAGCCGACGTCGGCACTCGATCCGGAAATGATCAAGGAAGTTCTGGACGTGATGGTCGGCCTTGCCGAAGAAGGCATGACCATGTTGTGCGTGACCCACGAAATGGGTTTTGCGCGCAAGGTTGCCAATCGCGTCATCTTCATGGATGCGGGCCAGATCGTGGAACAGAACGAGCCGGAAGAGTTCTTTACCAACCCGCAGCATGAACGCACGAAGCTGTTCCTGAGTCAGATCCTGCACCACTGATCTGCAATCTCCAAAAGATGATGAAACTGGTGCGCAGGACACTCACTGGATTATTTCTTGTCGTTTGCACCATCATCCTGGCTCTGGGCCTCGGAACACTCGTTCCGAGGCCCTTGTTTGATAGTGCGCCAGACACAGGTGCCGCTTTGCAGCCGTCAGATGGCCGGCGCATTCTTGTCCTGAGCAACCCCATTCATACAGATATTGCTCTTCCTGCTGATCCAGATGTTCTGGAGGCATTCGATTTCATTTCCGATGCCGGCCTGGACCTCGATTATCCTGGGGTCTTTTGGGTCGCATTCGGCTGGGGAGGCCGGTCCTTTTATATCGAAACGCCAACCTGGGCAGACTTGAAGCCGGGACCGGTGATTGACGCCTTGACCTGGGACACGTCAGTCATGCATGTTCGCCGTACCGGGGATATTCCGAGTGATCTCGACAGCGTCAGGGAACTTTACCTCAGTCAGCAGCAATTTGATGAGCTGGTCGCCGATATCAAGGCCAGTTTCCAAGCAAACGACACAGAAACGCCGCAAGCTATTCCTGGCGGTGCTTATGACGCGCACGATATCTTCTTTCCAGCGGTAGGTGGTTTCAATGCGCTGATGGGATGCAACACCTGGACAGCCGACATATTGAGGCGGGCAGGGGTTAAGACAGGCGTTTGGACACCGCTTCCTGTAACGCTTGACTGGTCGCTGGATTTACACAACCGTTCGTGATGCCGTTTTCGGTACAAGCCGGTCGATGGCAGCTTCCGCCAACTCCTGAAGTGCGGTTCTCGATTCACCGGTGCGGGCCCGAACTGAAAGACCATGCAGGATCAGGGACAGATGCTGGGCGGTAAAGCGCAGGTTCGCCTCGGGAACGAGGCCTTTCGTCTCTTCGCGTATCAGATCGGCGAAACCCTGATCCATTCGCTCAACGACGTGGGCCATCATGGACTTGAAGTCCGGATCGTCAGCCACTTCTGTGGTCAGGGTGGAAATAGCCAGACACCCGTAGGCCGCGTTGCAGAGTGAAGACGTGCCGCAATAAAGATCGATTGCAGCTGTCATTATAGCCTTCAGCCTTGGGTGTAGTCCGCTTGCCGTCAGCCCTGCGTCATGCAAGTGGGCCTGCATCTGGTCGGCGAAGCGCCCAATCACCTTGAGATACATTTCCTTTTTGCTTCCAAATGCGGCGTAAAGGCTTGGTCGGTTAAGGCCGGTGGCTTCCGCAATCTGATCGAGACTGGTGGCTGCGTAACCTTGGCGCCAGAAAACCAGCATGATGCGGTCGAGCGTTACGTCTTCGTCAAATTTGCGCGGACGCCCGCGTTTGGTTTCCGTCTTCATTTTATACCAGTTCGCATATAATCATCGACATGTCTATTTTTGTGCGATATGGTACAAAAATAAGAAGGAGAAGCTTCGAGAAATGACTGAAAACGTTGCAGACATGGGTACGATCGCCTGGGGAAGACGACAGGGTGAATTCAGCAAGGGGCGGTTGACCAGAGCTGAAAAACTGAAAGTCCTCACGAACCTGGGCCGGATGGGCATGCTGGAAGCCTTGGACGCCTTGAAAGCAAAGCTTGGGCTTATCAACACCTACGGCGCAGACCTGGAAGGGCTGCAGCCACCTGACACGGCCCTAACCAGAGACGCGTTTGACTTAGCTGACGAGGTGCAAAACCTGGTCCTCATGAGACATAGCTGGCGGACGTATTATTTCGGCCTTTTGCTGGGTGGCTATCGGAAGCTCACCGTGGACAAGGAAATTCTCTTTTGTGCCGCAATACTGCATGACGTTGGCTTGGCCTTCCGCCGCACCAGCGAGCCCGGGGATTGTTGTTTCGTCGTTCATGGGGTCGAACGCTGCCATCATCACCTGACTGGCAAGGGACACGACCGAGCCAGGGTCCGTCGGATTGCCGATGCCATCGGCCTACATCTCAACGGCTACGTTTCTGAAAGAACCTACGGTGCAGAAGCGCACCTTCTTTCTCGTGGGGCAATGTGCGACGTATTTGGATTGGGGCAGCGCAGGTTTACTCGGGAGGTTCGCGAAGACATCTCCTCACGACATCCAAAAGGCAATCTTGCCGATGCCCTGGAAATTTGGCCCGGTCATCACCTTCCCGGAACGCGAGCGGACTTCCTGACTAATCTTGAGACATCGCGAAAAAGGGCTGACGGGATGAAAGTTTGACCTGGACCAGGTAACCGAACTGCCATTTTTGGAACCGCGATTCGGTCAATACCGGGTAATTCTCTTTTTGGGGTTGTATTTGTTATTCGCCTTTGGAAGATTCACCGACGGCTATCGTTTCGGGAATAAACCGCAAAATCCTGCGGTATTGTCAGTATTTCTGAGGCATCAATGTTCGTGGTTCGGTGAGGCATTGTCACTATGTCGTACGTAAAAATACAATTTATGGTTTTTTTATAATTGTAGGAGACGTTGGGTCAGTTCTTATCAAGGTAAATTGCAATGAGCGACCAGGAATACGATTTTCAGACCCGTTTAAAATTCGCCCAGATCGATGAAGCGACGATCGAGAGCCTCAAAAAGCTCTGGCCGGTGATCGATCCGGTGTTGGACGATGTGTTGGCAGGGTTCTATGAGCACATCAAGACCCAGCCGAACCTTGCAGCTCTTGTCGGGACACATCAGCCTCGGTTGGTTTCAGCGCAAAAGGGGCATTGGAAGAAGCTGTTCACATCCGGCTTCGATGAGGGCTATCAGCAAAGCATCAATCAGATCGGACATGTTCATTGTCGCATTGGTCTGGAGCCGCGCTGGTACATCGCCGGTTACCTGTATGTCCTGCGTCACCTACAAGCGCATTTGACACGCAAGTACAGGCGGACATTTCAAAACCTCGCTGTTCTGTTGAACGATGTCACGGCCGCTGTTTTCCTGGACATGGACCTCGCGATTTCGACTTATGAAGAACAGCTCCTTCTTGAACGCGCCGCACAAACGGAACGGTTGAACAAAGCCATTGAGAAATTTCAGCTCAATGTCCAGAAGCCGCTTGCAGATGTTGAAGACGGCGCGCGAAGTGTCGCAGGGGAAGCGGAAAACCTGACGAGCGTATCGCAGACCGCGAGAAGCCAGGTTGAAAATGCCGGCCATGTCTCGAAAGACTCCAGCGTGAGCGTGCAGACCGTTGCGTCGGCGACGGAAGAGCTCTCCAGTTCTATCCAGGAAATTTCCAAACAGATTGCAGGGGCATCTCGTATTGCAAGCCAGGCAGCTGGAGGAACCGAGCAGTCGAGCCTTCAGGTGGCAAGCCTGGCTGGCGCTGCGCAGAAGATTGGCGATGTGATCGGGCTTATCCAGGCAATTGCCGAGCAGACCAACCTTCTGGCTCTCAACGCCACGATTGAGGCTGCGCGTGCCGGTGATGCCGGTAAGGGCTTCGCGGTGGTCGCCAGCGAGGTGAAAACCCTGGCGGAGCAGACCGCGAAGGCAACGGAAGAAATCAGCCTGCAAGTTAACGAGATTCAGAGCTCGACCGACAATGCGGTTGCGTCCATCCAGTCAATTTCCGAAGTGGTGAAACAGCTCGATGAAATGACCTCCTCCATTGCAGCCGCCATTGAAGAGCAGGGAGCTGCGACGCAGGAAATCTCGCACAGTATCCAGACAGTGGCTTCCGGTACGCAGTCTCTTGATGAGAACATCAACGGGGTCGAACAAGCGATCAATGCAACAGATCAGGCCGCCGACAGTCTGATGACGGCGTCCGGCAGAATGTCATCGAGCACCAATTCGATTTCAGATGAGATCCGTGACTTCTTCGAGACCTTGAAAACCGGAACCTGAAAAATGCCGTCTGGGGTTATTCCGTGTCGGTGACGACATCCGTGTCGTCCCGGCTTCCCCATTCCGCCCAGGAGCCATCATACAAAGCAAGATCACGGACTCCCAGCACGGTGAGGGCCAGTGTCAGGATCGCTGCAGTGACGCCCGAACCGCAAGTCGTTGTAACGGGCTTTTCAAGATCCACTCCCGCGTCCTGGAAGGCCTTTGCCAGGTCTTCCTTAGGCAAGAAGGTCCCGTCCTCGGCAATGAGCTGGGTAAAGGGCAGGTTGAGGGCAGTTGGCATGTGTCCTGATTGAAGTCCCGGGCGGGGTTCGGGAGCTTCTCCGGCAAACCGTTCGGCGGATCGGGCATCCAGGATCTGGCGTGATCCGTTTTCAATTGTAGAACGGATCTGAGCGAGGTCCGCCACCGCGCCATGGTTCAGTCGGGAAGAAAAATGGCTTTGTACCCGGCGGGGCGTGTCATCGTTGAATGCCCGGCCTTCTGCGCGCCATTTGGGAAACCCTCCATCAAGGACATAAACCCGCTCTGCCCCCATGCTGCGCAGGGTCCACCAGACGCGCGGCGCGGAATAGAAACCGAAATCGTCATAGACGACGAGTGTCTGGCCATCGCCTATACCCATTTTTCGCATGGTCGATGAAAACACGTGCGGAGCAGGCAGCATATGCGGCAGGTCCGTGTCCTTGTCACAAACTTCGTTGACATCGAAAAAGACCGCACCGGGAATATGGGCATTCGGATAGACGGCGGGAGCGTCCGGATGTGTTACTGGCGGCATCCAGGCATTGATCACAATCAGATCGGGCGAGGAGAGATGATCGTCCAGCCATTGGGTCGATACGAGAGGATGGTCGGTCATTGGGTCTCCTTAGGTCTCCAGCAAGCCTTTTGACTTGTGCCAGTCTTCGATGGATAGGTCCGGATAGTTCTGGAAATGAACATGTCCGGGACCGTTCGGCACCTCTATCCAGTCAGGCTTGTACGCCAGCATGATATGGACAATCTCCGGCGGTGTTGGCAAGGGGCTATCGACGGCGCCAGCGTGTGGATGCACAAGCTCTGGCCAGCGCGGGTCGCTGACCCAAAGATGAGAACCGCAGGCCTTGCAGAAATGACGTTCCGCGGGGCTGGTTTCGCCATCGATGACGGCGTTGTAGGTCGCCTTCGTTTCCGCACCCATCACTTTCAGGCTGCCTGCTTCTCCCATGAGGTTGATGGCATAACCTCCACTGCCGCCTGTCTTGCGGCAGATCGAGCAGTAGCACCGCATGAACGGGTAGGGCGTTTTGCTTTCTACTTCGAAGGAAACAGCACCGCACCGACAGCTACCTGAGAGTTTCATGCTTACCACTCCATTCGTTCATTCGGTCAATCCGTCAGACGAATTCGAACGCGCCTGTTCTGCTTTCCCTTTTTTTCGATCTTTCCAAGTTCGAGCGCGCCGATTTCGGATGTCCTGGTCACATGTGTTCCGCCGCAAGGCTGCAAGTCAACATCGCCACCGATCCTGACTAGTCTCACCTTGCCTGACCCGCGCGGCGGCTTGACCGACATGGTTTTGACCAGGCCGGGATTGGCGTCGAGTTCTTCGTCCGTGATCCATTGGGTGGTGACCTCATGATCTCCTGAAGCGAGTGCGTTGAGCTGCTCGACAAGCTCTTCCCGGTCGATCGTCTCGTTACCCATGTCGAAATCGAGGCGTCCTTCAGGATCTCCAATCTGGCCACCGGTAACGGGATAGGGCAGGGCCACGGACAAAAGATGCAGCGCCGTATGCATGCGCATCAGCCGGTAACGCCTTGCCCAGTCAATATGGGCAGTCACACGGGCACCGAGGCTGGGCAGACTTTGCTCTTCGGACGGCACATGGACGATTGTTTTCTTGTCCTCTTCATAAACAGCGGTAGCAATCACAAGTTTTGTGCCGTCTTCCAGTTCCAGGGTGCCGCTGTCCCCGGGTTGTCCACCGCCAGTGGCGTAAAACACCGTTCTATCCAGCAAGATACCGCCCCGCTCGTTCACGCCGACCACTTCAGCTTCACATGTTCTGAGGTAGGCGTCGTCGCGAAACAGTGGCGTGGTCATCTTGAACTCCCTGGACTTAAGAGCGTTGAATTGATCAACGATACGCCTTTCGCGCAAGGTCTATTTGACGTTCACCAGGGCTTGAAAAACCAACGCCCGCAATCCGGCCGGATTACGGGCGTCGTTCTTAAGTGAAAGAAAAATCAGTCAGCAAAATTCAGGTCGACAAAGCCCTTGGTCCAGTTCTGGCTGTTTGACTTGCCTTTGGCATTGGTGAAAACCGGTTTGGCGGGGTCCTCCCTTGTCACCGTGAAGCAGAGCTTGCCCCAGCCATCGCCGCTCCAGTCTTCGCAATAGTGTCCCGTCCCGTCCATTTCGATAGCCTCCCACGGAATGTTCCGGATCTTGTCGCCCTTGACGACGACAACAGCAATGCCATCGGCGTGGTTGTTCTGCCTGTAGGCCGTGACGCCGTCCGGAAAGAACCCGTGGATGGAGTTACCCGACATCATCTCGTCGATTTCAGCCACTGTCAGGTTGGCCGGATCGGCAAGCGCGGAAGTGGTCGCGGACAGTGTGGTCAGCAATATGAAGGATAACCCCGGCAGACCAGGTCTCAATGTGCGCATGTTCCCTCCATTTCGATGCTTGCATTTACCCTAAACCCTTGGTTTCGTTTGAGGGCACCTAGCATCCTGCAACACGGTCGAAAGAAGGCCTGTGAATATCGACGCCAAAATTGTCCCCGTGTCCCGCAAATCTGCGGGAAACCAGCGCGTCAACGAGCCGCTTGGCGAAGCTTATTCTGCCTATTGGAACTGGTGGCTGGACCATTTTGCACGCCAGGCCGAGACACGATTTCCGGATGTTTATGAAAAGTGCTCTCTGCGGGACGACCATGGCAAGGATACATTGTCTCGCATCGGCATGCTGTATGACGCATGCGGATGCGGTGTGATCTTCGATCTGGCTCGTGCGCTCGGGCGGCCTGCCGGGTTCGATGTGATCAGTCACCTTCTGACAAGTGCACCAAGTGTTTCAGCCCTGGTCCAAAGATGGTCGGGTGTTCTGGCGTTGCAGTCGTCCATACGGTTTCAGGAGAGCAGCCCCAGACAGGAATTTATTGTCGCTGATCAGCACAATTCACTGGTCCTGTCTCCCTACAAGGTGCGCCCAGCCAACCAGAAACCCTTCGGGCCGGCAATGCTGGCAGGGGTTGCGACGGGAACGCTGGAAAGTGCCGGCGCACATATTCAGGGTATCTGGTCGATAACACGCGGTGGTGCTTCCTATCCGATTTACCGGTTCGGCACCTTTCTGGGAGACCAAATTGACTTCGATAGCGATATCCTGATCGTTCTTTCAGAAGAGACACCCGGTCTCAAAAGCGAAGTCGGGTTGGTGCCACCTGCTCGCAGCCTCTCTTTTGGCCACCTGTTAAACAGTCAATCGGGTGCCCGGGGGAACCGTCTTCTGGAGCGGGTTGTCGGCAGCCTTGAAAGGTCCGAGGGAGAGCACCCCGGTTTGATGTCGACAGCCGCTGAACTCGGATTGTCTCCGAGAAGCCTTTCACGCCGGTTGACGGAGGCGGGTTTGGGCTATGCCAGGCTGGTGCGTTTCGTCCGTTTGCGCAAGGCAACGCGCCTTTTGGCGTCCGGCAACTGCTGCCTGGATGATGTAGCCTTCCAGGCTTCCTATTCGGATCGGCATCACATGAGCCGGGATTTTCGCATGATGGCTCAAGTCACACCTGCTGGCCTCAGGGAGTTGCTGGCTCGCTAGTAAATTCAGGGCCGGTCAGACGAGACGACGAAACGCAACAAGCTTCCGGATCAGTTGTTTGCCTTGGCCACAAGAAGCTTCAAGGCGAAGGTTCCCATGATGCCGGCAAAGGCCCAGTCGAAGGCACGCATGAATTTGGGCGAGTTTTTCAGGAAACGCGCAAAGGCGCTGGCGCCAAGAACCATCGCAGTACATATCGGCATGCCCAGCGCGACGAAGTAAAACCCGAGGAACATGAGCTTTCCCGTCGCATGCGGATCGGATGCGCTCACGAATTGAGGCAGGAAGGTCACGAAGAACAGAACGATCTTGGGATTGAGAATGTTGATCCCAAGCGCCTGAAGCCAAACCCGGTGAAACGGCTGTCGCTTCGCGGAAGCTGCTTGCAGCGCAAGGCTTGACCCATTTCTGACAGCCTGGACCGCCAGCCAGATCAGATACATGGCGCCAACGATTTTCAGCACCGTAAATGCAATCGTTGAGGCTGAAAGAAGGGCCGAAACACCGATGGCAGCGAGCACTGTGTGCAGGATCAATCCGCAGGTGGCTCCCAACACTGCGGCTAACCCGGCGCAGCGCCCTTGCGTCAGCGTCTTGCTCATGAACAACGTCATGTCTGGTCCGGGTGTTAGCGCCAGAACCAGCGCCGCGGCTGTGAAGGCAAGCAGGGTCGTGTCGTCTGGTACGTAAGTCATGGTTTGCAAGTGCCGGTGAAGGTGGTCTGACAGATGTTTAGATCATTCGCCTCAACGGCACCAGCTCTGACCAGCCGCCTGCAAACTGCTCCATGACTGATTTCAAAGGACCAAATTCAATCCTCGGGATTGAGCGCGCGAAAAATCAGCAGCAACAGTTAAATGTCCAACGGCCCTACGTCCGATGTCAGTTGGTTTTGATCTTTTTAAAGGATCGGAGACAACAGCCGGGCACCCTGGGCCAAGACACGGAACACATAGCTGCGCGACTGAAACGCGTCGGGCCAGGTTAGACGTGAGTTCTGGAAGTCAGTCTCCAGCATGCGTTCAACATTGCTGATCGTACGTGGATGAGTGAACCAGAGGGTCAGTTCAAAATTGATCTGGAATGACCTGTTGTCAAAATTCACCGTGCCGATGGAAACGAGTTCATCGTCCATGAGCGTGACTTTCTGGTGCAGGAAGCCATCGATGTAGCGATAAACCTTAACCCCGCGCTGCACCAAGGTGTCCTCATAGGCGTGGCTTGCCAGCCAGACAGTCCAATGGTCCCGCTTTTCCGGCATCAGAACACGTACGTCCACACCACGCATGGCCGCTGAACACAGAGCCGTCTGGATGTCGAGAGAGGGCACCAGATAGGGTGTCGTGATCCAGAGCCTTTTGCGTGCGCGGGCAGCCGTTTCTACAAAGGCCAGCGCACATTCCTCAAGCTTGTCTGCCGGCCCGGTTGGCATGACCAGCACGGCTTCGTCGCCCGGCATCGGGATCTCGCCGACCTGGGGCAGGTCGATGCGTTCGCCACTTGCCCACAACCAGTCTTCCACGAAGGACAGCGCGCAGGCAACGGCGGCCGGGCCTGCGACGCGTACATGCGTATCGCGCCAGTGCCCGAACCAACTGTCCCGGCCCACATACTGGTCCGCAACATTGTGTCCACCGACAAAGGTCACCTGGTAGTCAACGACAACAAGCTTGCGGTGATTGCGATAATTCAGGCGCATCGGTCCGAGAAGACGCAGGAATTTGTGGTTTTCATTGAACCCGCAAACCCTGACACCGGCAGCCTTCAGGCGGGCCAGATAGTCCTTCGAAAGGGAATGGCTACCGACGTCGTCGTACAGAAAGTAGACCTTGATGCCGTCCTTGGCACGCGCGATCAGGGCGTCGGCCATTTCACGTCCCAGTTCATCGTCGTGAACGGCGAAGAACTGAAAGAAGATGACGTTTCTGGCCTTTGCAATCTCATCCTTAATGGCACCAAAGGTGGCATCGCCATCGATGAGAAGATCCGCCTTGTTGCCGGCCATGAAGGGCACACCGGCAACGCGGGACAGAACGGGCCAGTCCCTTGTTTCTGCGTGATCGGTCAGGCCCAGTTCGTCGGCACGCCTGGCACGCTCTGCCCGGCCAAGGGTCGCCTGGATCTTCTCGTAGTCGGAAAAAGACCGCCAACCGAATACGAAATAGAGTGGAACCGTGAGATACGGCATGAAAAACAGGGACAGCAACCAGGCAACAGACCCCTGGGACGTCCTGGAGTTCATTACCTCACGGACAGCGCAGATACCTGCGGTCATATACATGATCGCGACAAAGGCCGCGACCAGTCCGAGATTGTTTGCCATGACATCCAGAACACCGGCGTCGGTGACGGCATCGTGGATGACCGCTTCCGCGGCATTGCCACCTTGTGCCAGTGCTTGTTCTTGCGAACTCATGAAATGTCATCCCCCCGGTTTCGATAAATCAGGCAAACGGAGGCTGGATTGTGACCTTGCGTTCCAACCAGTCGGGAACAGGCAGGTTTTTCGATCTGAGGAAGTCCGCATTATAGAGCTTCGACTGATAGCGCGATCCGTGGTCACACAGGATGGTCACGATGGTTTTCCCCGGGCCGAGTTCGCGCGCAAGGCGTCGTGCACCTGCAATGTTGATTGCTGAGGAACCGCCCAGCAGGAGACCTTCCTTATCGGCAAGGTCGAAGACCAGTGGCAGGGCCTCCTCATCGGGAATGGTGTAGGCGTGATCGATTTTGAGATCGCCGACAATCGGTGTGCTGCGGCCCAGTCCGATGCCTTCGGAAACCGAACCACCTTCGGAAGCAACTGCCTTGCCGGTCGTGAAAAGTGATTGCATCGCAGCACCGCGCGGGTCGGCACAGCCAATCACAACGCCGGGCTTGTTTTCCTGAAGGTGGGTAGAAACACCGGCCAGCGTGCCGCCGGAGCCGACAGCGCAGATGAAGCCATCAACACGCCCGCCCGTTTGCGCCATGATTTCAGGACCAGTCGAAACGAAATGGGCTTTCCGGTTGTCCAGGTTGTTCCACTGGTCACCGAAGATGACGCCATTGGGTTCCGTGCGCGCCATGTCCTCTGCAAGACGGCGGGCAACGTGCTGGTAGTTGTTTGGATCGGAAAAAGGCTTGGCTGGAACTTCGACAAGCTCGGCACCGCACAGGCGCAGCATGTCCTTCTTTTCCTGGCTCTGCGTTTCAGGAATGACAATCACGGTCCGGTAACCGCGCGCACTGGCAACAAGCGCCAGGCCAATGCCTGTGTTGCCGGCGGTGCCTTCAACAATCACACCGCCAGGTTTCAGGTCTCCACGGGCCTCGGCTTCGAGAATCATCTGACGGGCAGGGCGGTCCTTGACCGATTGACCGGGGTTCATGAACTCGGCCTTGCCGAGAATTTCGCACCCCGTTTCCTCGGACAACGCTTTCAGGCGTATGAGGGGCGTGTTCCCGATTGCATCGACAACAGAAGCGGACACAGACATTTATTCTTTCCCGGCTGATCTGGTCCGGTTGCACTGACCGGCCAGAAGAAATCTGATGAGCCCAGGACGCTAAAGGTCTGATGGGCCTTGATCAAGGTCGCAATGTAAGGGTTCAAAGGGGGATTGCCAGCACCAGAAGGCAATCAGGTTTACTTTTCCCTCTGCCGTGAAAAACGCGCCATCAGTTGTTCCGCTCAGGCTGCTCACTAAAATTCTATTTCCAACAAATTTGGTGTAATTAATGATCTGAATTTTGTTGCTTGTCGTATGGGCGGTAGGGCAATTTAGGATTCTGCAGCCAAATGAGAGTGGTAATGGAAAAAAATGTGACTGGAATGGACGAGTTACTGGCAGGTTATGCGGCCGGAAGCTTGACCTATCCGGCACAGGCTCTGGTCGGTGCGCATCTTGAGATGAGCGACTGCAACAGGTCCTATGTAAGTTCACTCGAAACACTTGCCGGGTTCGAACTCGAAACAGTCCAGCCGGTCTCAATTGCCAATCGAGACTCAATTCTGGGAACTATCCTCGATGGCCAGATCGATAGTCTGAACGACAATGTACCTCCTGCCGAGATGGACGGCGGCGATTCCGCGGTTCCCGCATCTCTTCGGTCGATTATCGGGTCTTCCATGGACCAGCTTCCCTGGAAAACGCTTCTGCCGGGTGTGAAGGAATGTAAGCTCGGCGAGATAGACGGCTGTACCAGCAGCCTTCTGTGGGTGCGGGCCGGCCGTGCGATGCCATCCCATACACACCATGGAACCGAGTTGACGCTGGTTCTGAAAGGCGGCTTCAAGGACGAGGACGGTCACTACGTGGCTGGAGACGTGGCCTTTGCCGATGGCGACATTGATCATAAGCCGGTGGCCGATGAGGGTGAGGACTGCATTTGTTTCGCCGTCACCGCAGGTCGCCTGCAACTGACCGGCCCTGTTGGCCGATGGTTCGCGCCGTTCCTTCGCTGAAAACCGATCCAAGTTCCGGTCTGTTTGCGTAGAAAGGCAAACAGACTCGGAGACTGAATTGCCCAAGACAAACTACGTCGCCAGACCCGACCATGGATGCGCCTGGATTACGGGCGCGAGTTCCGGTATCGGCCGTGAACTTGCACTGGATCTTGCCCGATCGGGGTGGACTGTCGTTGTGACTGCCCGCTCTGAAGAGAAATTGGCCGAGCTAGAGAACCAGTCGGAAGAACTGTCAGGGGCCATTCATTCTTTGCCGGGTGATGTCACGAAGACAGACGTGATGGCTGAGCACGTGAAAAAAATCGTGCAAGACTACGGTGGTTTGGCCCTGCTGGTGGCAAATGCGGGAGTTTATCTGCCGCAGGACGGCCTCGATGCTGACACCGAAGCCTTTCGCAAGAGCTTTGACGTCAACCTCATGGGCACCGTCAATGTGCTCGCGCCCGCTATCGCTGCCATGAAAGCAGCCGGAAGAGGACAGATCGCGGTTGTCGCATCTGTAGCCGGGTATGGAGGTTTGCCGACCTCGGCAGCGTATGGGGCAACCAAGGCGGGGCTCACCAATTTGGTGGAGTCGCTGAAATTCGATCTGGACCTTGCCGGTATCCGTCTTCAGATCATTAACCCCGGTTTTGTGGATACGCCCGCAACGCAGTCCAATCCATTCCCGATGCCATATCTGATGTCTCCAGAGGAGGCCGTTCAGGAAATCAGGAAAGGCCTGTCCCATCCGAGCAGGTTCGAAATCGCCTTTCCACGTAAATTTGTCCTGCAGCTCAAGGTCTTGCGCTGGCTGCCTTACAGCGCCTATTTCGCGCTGGTCGCCCGATCAACGGGTTGGAACAAAAAACAGGCCGGATAATTTCCGGCCTGCTAGCAGGAGAGCGTTCAGGTCCAACGATCACTTGGTTCAGGCGGACTTGACGTAAACCATTTGGCGAACGTCAATATTGCCGGACCGGAATCCGGCTTCGCAATAGTGGAGGTAGAACTCCCAGAGGCGCTTGAAACGTTCGTCAAAGCCCAATGGGCTGATCCTCGGCCAGGCCTGCCGGAAACTCTGCCGCCATTCGGCAAGCGTCCGCGCGTAGTCCTGCCCGAAGATTTTCTGGTCCATGAGGTCCAGCCCAAGCGACTTGCCGATTTCAGCCAGGCGCCCGGGTGGCGGCAGCATGCCGCCCGGAAAGATATAGCGCTGAATGAAGTCCGTGCCTCTGCGGTAATCCTCGAACATCTTATCCTGGATCGTGATGATCTGCAGACCAGCCTTGCCGCCAGGCTTCAGGCATTTCGACAATTGCCGGAAGTAGGTCGGCCAGTATTTTTCGCCGACAGCCTCGAACATTTCGATAGAGGCTATCCTGTCGAAGACGCCGTTTTCGTCCCGGTAATCCTGAAAGACCACTTCGACCTTGTCGTTGAGGCCAGCCTTGTAGATCCGTTCGCGCGCATAGTCGAACTGTTCCTGAGAGATGGTCAACGCACGCACATTGGCACCAACTGATTTCGCTACATATTCGGCAAAACCACCCCAGCCACATCCGATTTCCAGCACCTTATGCTCCGGCTCGATACCGGTTTGGCGCACCAGCGAGGCGTATTTTTCCGCCTGTGCCTGCTCCAGATTATTGGTCTCGTTGCTGTAGATCGCCGAAGAATAGGTCATCGAGGGATCGAGCCATTCCCGATAGAAGGCATTGCCGAGATCGTAGTGGGCCGAAATATTGCGTTTCGATCCACGTTTGGTATTGGAATTCAGCCAATGGCGAACAGACATCAGAAAGCGTGTGAACGGTTTTCCCTGGAGAGCTTCCAGCGTCGATTCCTGGTTGATGCAGAACAGTTCGAGAAACGTTGTCACGTCAGGTGACGACCAGTAGCCAGCCATGAACGCTTCGCCGACACCGACGTCGCCAGACTGAACGACCATCCGGAAAAACGCCCAATTGTGGATTTTGAGGACACCGTGTGGGCCGGCTTCCAGCCCTTTGATGTGAAACCTTCGACCGTTCGGAAATTGAACTTCGAGTGATCCGTAGCGGATCTTGAGAGCAAGACCGGCAGCCATTCTGGCGATGCGTGGCGTTCCCTTCAACTCCGCACGGAAGTTGTCCTTGGTCAGAACAATAGGCTCACTCATAGCAGAACCTCTTGGAATTTCAGTTGTTTGAAAGTGGCAGAACAGTTCCCGCCTGCCTGGCCAACTCTTCGTCCCCTGTGGGTCGTGCGTGAAATGGTACACGCTTGCGCCAGATTTTAAAGGCCTCCCAATGGATGGCGCCGATGACCTTGTAGGTCAGCAGCGGCACCCGCAGACAGGCCTGCAGGATCGACTTGCTGGTGAGCGGGGACTTCGTTCCGGAAAATGTCGCTGACAACAGTGGCCCTTCCGCATCCTTTTCCAGGATACGCACGCGAACGGTGTTTCCAGGCGGCAACATGCGGAAGAAGTAGTGTTGCTCCATGCTGATGAAGGGGGACACATAGAACAGCTTCTTCTGGTCTTGCCGAATGCCGGCGTCGCTGGACTGAGCGTCTAGAACGGGGGCAACGTAAGTGTGCATAGCGCCAAACGTGTTGCTCACCTCGTAAACGAGGGCAATCAGCCGATCCGACCGATCGTAGGCGTAATAAACGCTGAGTGGGTTGAAGCCATAGCCAAGCATTCGCGGATAGGCGAGCAGCAAAATACGCGCTGGTGATCCAAGGCCTTCCTTGGCCAGGAGGTCGTCCACATAAGACCGCAGGTCCGAACCATCTCTTGGCCCGTGATCCTTTTGGTGAAACGACAGAAGATTGAACCGGTTGACGGAGAAGAACGCACTGGATTTCGCTGCCACGTCCAGACGATCCAGGTCGAGCAATACGGAAAACACCTTGTAGGAAAACCTGTGTTCACGAGGTTTCATACGATGATGCATGACCGTGCCCGTGAACAGAGAGGCCGCCAAGTTGGGGGGCGGTCCATTGTCGTTCAGACGATTGCTCGGCCTTGCCTTCATTCGGCAGCCTCCAGATAGGTGCCTTCGGTGGTCTCCTTGTCCCATGGTAGGCGCGCGCCAAGCGATCTGGCAACGTCGAGACCCGAGGCCAACCCGTCCTCATGAAAACCGTGGCCACGCCATGCCCCACAATACCAGGTGTTGTTGACGCCCTGTATGTCTCCGAGGCGCTCCTTGGCCTGCCGGGCGGCGGCATCAAACTGCGGATGGTCATACACATACTTTGCGAAGGTCTTGTCTTCGCGCGGCGGTGCGTAGGGGTTCAATGTCACAAAGACTGGCCTTGAATGATCGAAGTTCTGCAAACGGTTCATCCAGTAGCTGACAGTGACATCCCGGGTTTCACCGGCCTCGCGGTCAGACATGTAGTTCCAGGAAGCCCAGACCTTCTTGCGCTTGGGCATGAGGGCCTCATCCCGGTGCAAATAGACCTCGTTTGGACGGTACCGGATTGAACCCAGTATCTCACGCTCTTGCGGACTGGAGTCGCCCAGCATGGCGAGGCTCTGGTCCGTGTGGCTTGCCAGGATCACATGGTCGAAAACATCCTGATGGCCTGAGGTGTCACGAACGAGAACCTGACCGTTTTGCCGCAGGATTTCGGCGACCGGTTTGCCAAGCCTGATTTTGCCTTGAAGGGGAGCCAGAAGCTTTTCGACGTAGTTTCGGCTGCCTCCGGAAATCGTCCGCCAAAGTGGACGATCGAAGGACAGGAGGCGGTGGTTTTCAAAGAAAGCGACGAAGCTTTCAGCCGGATAGTCGCGCATTTCATTGATCGGGGTCGACCAGATTGCAGCTCCCATCGCCAGCAGGTAATCGTTTATGAAGCCGGAGGAATAACGCTCGCGTTCCAGATAGCTTCCAAGCGTTTCCGCGCGCAGGCGTCCAGCCTTCAGATCTTCAACGGACTTGCTGTTAAAGCGGAAAATATCGCGCAGCATCCGCAGGAAGCGCGGAGATACCAGATTGCGTCTCTGGGCGAAGACCGAGTTCAGAGAATGCCCCGACCATTCAAGTTTGCCGTTGTCCGCTGACAAGGCAAAGCTCATGTCGCTTATTTCATTGGCAACACCAAGATGGTCGAGCAGGGCAGTGAAGTTCGGGTAGTTAAGTTCGTTGTAGACGATGAAGCCGGTGTCTACCGAAATCTTTACACCATCATAATCGATATCTGCTGTGGCGCTGTGGCCACCGGGGCGCTCACGCTTTTCGTAAAGAACAACGTCATGAAGATCGTTGAGGGCCCAGGCTGCACTGTTTCCGGAGATTCCGGAGCCGATTACGGCAATCCGCATGTCTTATCCTTCGGCGCGTCGCTGTTAGCGCGGAAAACCTGTTCGCGTGTCTGGTTTTCCGGTTCATATGCAGCGGTTACGCCTCGGCGAAAACGGCGGATCACATAGAACGATGAATTTTCTGGATTATTTTTGACGAGGCACCGTGGAAAGGCCTTCCGCAAACGGCGTCAGGCCGAGAGATGCCGAAAAATGGCGGGGAACGCCTAAACGCAAACCGATCCTGCCCGGCAAAGACCGGGCAGGGGTAATAGTCTATGTCGGCAAACCATTTCTGACCAGTTTGCGCATCAGGCCTGGATTGTGTCGACAATCCAGTTCCAGGCGACTTGCACGCGTGTTCTGGCTGCGTCGAAGAAGGCAACAACCTTCTGCCAGACGAAGTCACCAAAATCTGCGACCTGCAGCATGGTGCCGCGTTTTTGCGTGGGTTCCTGACCGGTTTCAATCAGTTCGATCGTGGCCGCCTCCGCACCTTCATTGACCACACGCCGTGTGACCGTGAGAGTGCCTTCATTGACCAATCTGGATTCGTCCTTGCTGGCGACGACGGTATCCTGATCCATGGCGCGAACAACAACGGCTCTGCCATCTGGAAGCAGATGGGTTTCGTTGGTGTTCACCTCACTGTCGTAGATCACTTCGCCGAAGGAATCGATCAGTTCTACCCAGATCGTTTTCCGACCTTCCAATTCGATTTCGCCCACCCAAATGGTGAGCTCACTTTCCAGCGGATCGGCCTGATCCTTTGAAGCTGACGCAACTGTGACCGCAAGGCGATCCTCAGGTAACGTAATCGTTTCCTGAGGCAATGGGGCCGCTGCAGCGCTTCCCGCAAAAGCGAGGAAAAGGCCAAGCGCAAGAGTTCCTGCTCTGGTATTCCGTTGCATGTACGCCTCCCAAGGCTAATACAACTTGATTTACCGCGCGTGGGGTCTTTGAACGGTGGTCCTTGAAAGGACTTTTTGGTCTTCCGCGCTTTTGCGCCCCATTCGTGCGGTCACGATTTTGCCATTATCGCACCACAGTTTCCCAAATGCGTGTAACAAAGATCACAAATTCGGGCATTTTCAGTTACATTTCGGTAATAAGTATGGTTTGACCCCTGAAGTTCAAGGCCAATCACTGGTTTGTGAACGTTTGGGCATCGTCATAACTGACAATGTACGTAGAGTAAGAATCTTGACTGTTGCATCTTTGTCGAAGGTTTTTGATGATTTTAAACGCATGACGGGAACTGCTTCGAGCTTGATTTGACCGTTTTCTGAAGTCGGTATTCCCCAAGAGTTTATCAGCCTGGTAAACCAGACCTAAAAACAAAAGCTCCACCGGGCTAGGCCAGATGGAGCTTTTCGGGATCGGCACGGTCGATGGGGTGAGTGCATATGTCCCTTGGGACCAATTCCTTTATGTTTTTCGGACCGTTTGTCTGCCCGTTTATCAGCCTGTGGGATTCGGTCCCAAGGCTTGAATTTGGTCACGTCACAAATTGATACTGACCGGCCATTCACATTCAACCTTGGTAAAAATAACAATAATCGTGAGTGACGGGTCGCTTTCAGGCTTAAGGTCCCACCTAAGGCTATGATAGATTTGAGAAATGTATTTCTGTGCGAGTGTTGCAACTTAAATTCGATGTTGAAATTAATATGAATAAAATTTTGCGAATGCTTTATCTTTGAATAAAAACAGAGCGATCCCTAGCTCATCGATAGAGTTTGAGGAGCAGTGCTTGCGTTTTTACCTTACGTATACGATAGCTGGTCAATTAGCACTTACAACCGCATCGGGGACAAACTTTGTCCGGCGTGCCAGCCTGGAAACCGGAGGCCATTCGAAGGACCGCTAATTCAGATAGCTTGGATCCGGTCGGTGCCTGTTTTCGTGCCTTTCGATGTCCTGATTGACCGCCCATCCGTGAGAGCTGTGCGGGCGGGATTGGCGATGGGGTCCAATTCTGGCGAAAGATACCCAGACTTGACGATCAGGCAACTGACGGTCGACAGCTCGATTTCGAAACGTCGAAAATTGTCAAAATATTAGAGCGTGAGCCTGTGTTTTGTCAGGACGATCTTGTTGTCTGCGACCTCTGTCAGAACGTCCCGGTCGCGAATTGTTTCACTGCCTGTTCCAACCAGCTTCACAGGTAACGGACGGACAAAAGGTGACGACCGCAAATTGCTCACCATCGATACCGGCCTTGCTAAGCAGATTCGCCCCACGGGCAACCTTGAACTCAGCGGAAGTCTGGAGAGCCGGTGAATGAGTGCTGCAGCCGGTGTGAATACCGCCAACTGCGATTTTTATCTTTTTACTTCGCCACGCTCTCATAACTGGGGGAAGAAAGGGGCCTGCGCCGCAAATCTTCGCCATGCCTTGTTGGCAGGCTCGGTCCAGCCCGCTTCGGCGACCGCGTAAAGCCTGGGAAAGACCATGTGGTTGAATATGGTGTTGTTGGTCATATGCTCGCACCAGATGCAGGCCTGAACACCCTTGAGGCGGTTTTCGCTCCCGGCGCTGAGACCAGCGGATGCCTCATAGGTGTAGCAGTCTTCCGGTGTCGAAACGCCGGCCCAGCCCGCGCCCGGTTCCTGCCAACCTGAAGCCTGAGCCATGTCCATGTAATAACTCTGGCCCGGAGTGCAAACAACGTCATAGCCCTGGTCTATCAGGTCTTTGGTGACTTCCTGCTTTTGCCAGGCCATCAGCAGGACACCGTCCGGATCAATGCCTCCGCCATGAGAAACCTCATCCCAACCCGCAAGCTTTCGGTTGAGCTTTTTCAGCATGTCACGCACGAGGCCCATAAAATAGGCTTGCACTTCCAACGTATCCGCAAATCCCTTTTCCTCCATGAGGCGTTGGGTCTTGGGAGAGTCTAGCCACGATTTGACGTCCACTTCATCGCCGCCGATATGAATGAACTCGAAAGGGAAAAGGCTTGCGACTTCTGCAAAAACCTTTTCCAGCAACGCGTAGGTTTCATCCATTGCGGGGTTAAGGGCATTGTTCGGAAACCCCTGAACAGAGTGATAACTCTCCGGTGCTTCCGCCTGATCGGCAAAGTGCGGGTAGGTTTTCAAGACGGCAGTCGAGTGTCCGGGAACATCGATCTCGGGAAGAATGTCGATGTTGAGGCTGGTCGCATGGGCAACGATTTCGCGCACCTCGTCTTGCGTGTAGGCGCCTTCATAGACTTCGGCTGCAAAGCCAAGCTGTGGAACCTGCTGGCAGCCTGGCCCGCGCCGCGCGCCGCTAATGGTCAACTCTGGATAGGCCTTGATTTCAAGCCGCCAGCCTTCATCGTCGGTTAGGTGCCATTGGAAAACGTTCATCCGGCCCCAGGCCAGAATGTCGAGCAGCCGCAATATGTCCTTGGGGCCCCGGAAGTGACGGGAAACGTCCAGATGGGTACCGCGCCATGAAAATCGGGGAGCGTCCTCAATCGTTCCCTGCGCCGGAAACTTGAACGTCTCGGGGGCCCGAAAGCTGCCGTAGGCGATCTGGGCAAGTGTCGTCAGGCCATAATCACGGCCTGCAGTTCCGCTGTAGCTCAAAGTTGTCTTTGAATTGGCAAATTCCAGTCGGTAACCGCCATCTGCAAGGCTGGTGTCTTGCCGGAATTCAATTCCGATCTGGTGATGCGATGGCGCAAACCGGAATGGGTGGGGTGAGTCTGGAAAGAGTCTTGCGGCGAGCGCGTTGATCTTTGCGGCAGATGCCTTTTCTTCAGCAGAGCCATGATCAACAAGAAAGCTTGTCTTGTTGTCGGCATACTCTGGAACGGCGACCTTCTGAGGCCAGGGAACTATATGAAGAGGTTCGCAGAGCTCTCCGTTCGGTATGCAGCGCCGTTCTCCGCTTTCCAGTTCTTCTGGTGCTTCCAGGTCATTGCACATGACCTCGATGACACCGCCTTCAGTACTGACGTAGGCCGACTTCGGACCATCGAGGCGGTGCCTTGCTACATTCGCGAGACCGGTTATCGCGAAAGACCAGGTTTCACCGGGCCCAATTGTTGTGCCGGACTCCGGCGTGATTTCATGAAAGCTTGCGACCCGGCTGAAGCTTTTGGCGTTTTCGAGTTTTGCATCAGCTGATGCCCGATTGAGCGCCGTATAAGCCAGGGTAAAGGCCTTCAGGGGCTTGGAGCCGGTATTGGTCAGCGCAAATTCCTGTCGCGAATCTGCAAGGTCCTCTGCCGGGCGATAGAAACAATCGAGCACAAACCTGGTCATGATCTGAATTCAGTCGAAGTCGGCAGATTGAGTGAAGGTTCGCGCCAGGGAGGGCGACCCGGCGGTCAGTCCGCTGTCGACTGGCAGGCAGACACCGGTGATGCAACGGGCCGCTGGACTGACCAGAAAGGAAACGGCTGCGGCAATGTCGTCTGGCTCCGGGAGTGATTTGAACGGATACCAGGCGAGGGCTTCTGCAAAAACCTGCGGATTGGCTTCCTGACGGGCCTTCCAGGCTTGGGTTTTAACGGTTCCAGGCGCGATGGCATTGGCCCGGATGCCATACTTGCCATACTCGACAGCAATGGACCTTGTCGCCTGGATCAATCCGGCCTTGGCTGCGCTGTAGGAAGGGTGACCTAAAACGGACAGTCCGTTGACAGATGCGATATTGATTACGTTGCCGGAACCGCAGGCAATCAAGGACTTTTCAAACGTCTTGAAGCAATTGAGCGCGGCTTCCAGGTTCAGCGCGAGATCCCTCGACAAGGTTTCTGCGGTCATCTGATGCAATGACAGGGCAGCTGCCGCCCCAGCATTGTTGATGAGCGTAGCGACCTCACCCAGCCTTGAAGCTTCTAGGGAGAGCCGGAAAAGATCGGCCGGCTGGGTCAGATCGCATTGGATTGCGGCAACCCGTGCACCATGGTTCTCAAGTTCTTCTACCGCGCCTTCAAGGGCCGTCCTGTCGATGTCGACGGCGGCAATCACGTGTGTTTCTGACAATTGGGTTGCAATCGCCATGCCGATGTCACCGGCAGCGCCTGTCACCACCGCAACAGGCTTCGTTGTTTGATCAGTCACCGAGTGCTTCCTTGTCGTCAAGATCGCGCGTGTTGCTAAGCTGGTATTTGACTCGTCTGAGGTTCTCCCGCGCCTCATCCCCCCGCCGCATTGCGACGAGCGATGCCAGAAGGTCCGTTACAAACAGAAAGGCATAGCGACTGGTGCTCGGCCGCAGGATGTTTTCGCCTTCCGGCAGATCAATGGCGATCGTGATATCTGCATGGTCCGCAACTGGACGGGCGGGCCGGGTGAGGGCGATCACGACGGCTCCATAGGTTTTCGCAGCTTCCAGGGCGCGAACCATCTGAAGGTTTCGGCCGGAAACGGATGACGCGACGATGACGTCACCGGTGCGCATGGTGGCGGCCTGCATCAACTGCATGGCATGATCCGTGACGCTGACCGTGCGTAGGCCAAGGCGAAAGAAACGGTTCTGGATTTCATCTGAAATCATGGAGGACGTACCGCCTGCACCGAAGGCCGCCAGCAGCTTGGCCGTCGAGATGGCATCCGCCGCGGCGAGAACGCTCTCCATGTCGAGCGCTTCGCGCGTACGGGCCACAGCATCCTGGAACTGCGCCAGAAGGCTGTCGGCGATGTCCGAAGGTGCGTCGGACGCTGCGTTTGCGGTCAGGTACCTGGTTCCGGCGAAGGTGACCTGTGCGACCTGAACCTTGAAGGCCGTGTAGCTTTCGCAGCCGAGGCGGCGGCAAAAGCGGGTAACCGTCGGCGGCGAGACACCTGCGCGTTCTGCAACATCCGTAATGCCGGCGTTGACGATGAATTCGGCATCGCTGCGCAACAAGGCCGCCAGGATCCGTTCCGATTTGGAAAGGTCTGGCTCGATCTGCTGCAGAACGGACAGGAGATCCCGCATGGGATCAGGCCGGTTTCTTGTAGGCGACGCAGTCGATTTCGACTTTGCAGTCGACCATCATGGTTGACTGCACGCAGGCGCGTGCTGGCGGATGCTCGCCGAAATAGGTCTTGTAGACGCCATTGAACGACCAGAAGTCACGCGGGTCATCAAGCCAGACACCAACACGCACAATGTGCTCAAGCCCGTAGCCGGCTTCTTCCAAGATCGCGATGACGTTCTTTATGGTCAGGTGGGTCTGTTCGACAATTCCTGTGCCGACGATCTCGCCATCCTTCATTGGCACCTGTCCGGAAACATAAAGCCATCCATCAGCTTCGACGGCTCTTGCGAAGGGCAGGTTCTGGCCGCCGGCACCAGATTTTTCAGCACCGTAACGTTTGATCGACATTTTAAGCTCCAAAATGAAAACGATTTACATAGTGGTTTGACATTGGTTTTATTTCACCCGTATATTTTTTAAAAATCAACCGTCAAAATGAAAATGGTTTCCGGTATGCAGGCGCTTCCCACCAGTCAGACAAATCCCTTCGCGGGCGAAGACGAAGATCGGACAGCGATCTGGGAGATGCTCGTCTCGCGTGATATCGATGCCTTTGTTTCGGCGGACTGGTCGAAGGTTTCCAGCGATTTCGACGAGCCTGCGTTCTTCGGTATCGACGGCCGAAGGGAAGACAATCCCGACAACTGGCGTCTCGGTTTTCCTGACCTGGAAACCTACAGAAACGAATGGCTGCGCCAGGCCAATGAGTTTTCCAAAACAGAGTTTGCCGAAGATGCCCGCGCTGCGATCTTCGAGGCGACCCGCTTGAATGACATTGAGATAACTGGCGCGCGTGCAATCGCCCGCAAGAAGTTCGACGGCCGGATCAGAAAGGCCGATGGCGGTGAGGATCGCCTATTGTGGCAAACGCTTTATTTCTGTGTCCGAAAAGAGGGGCGCTGGAAGATTTGCGGGTTTGCCGGATATCTGCCTAATCCCCTTGGAGCCGTCTCTTAATCATGACCCAACCACGCGCCTTCACCGCTGTTCTGGCAACGGAAACCAACACGTTCTCGCCAATCCGGATCGATATCAACGCGTTCAAGGCCTCGTTGCTGGCGAGGCCGGGAGAGCATCCCGAAACCCCGACATTGTGTTCGGCGGTCGTCACGGTCGGCCGCCGGTTTGCCCGGGAAAACGGTTGGGAACTGGTTGAAGGGACTGCCGCCTGGGCGGACCCCGCTGGACTCGTGTCCAGGCAGACCTTCGAGGGTTTGCGCGACGAAATCCTGGAGCAGCTTGCCGCTGCCGGACCGTTCGACGTCGTTGTGATCGGTTTGCACGGTGCGATGGTGGCAGACGGCTATGACGATCCGGAAGGGGATTTTCTCAGCCGAGTTCGATCCATCGTCGGCCCGAGCGTTCCGGTCATCGCGACATTCGACCCGCACAGTCATCTGACAGCAAAGCGTGTTGCGGCGGCTGATGCCCTTATCGCCTTCAAGCAGTTTCCGCACATCGATTTTGTGGACAGGGCTGAAGACGCCTGGCGGATTGCCGGTCAGGCGGTTGCCGGCGAGGTCAAGCCGGTCATGAGCGTCTATGACCCAAAGATGATCGATGTTTTTCCGACCACGTCCGAGCCCATGCGAAGCTTCGTCGATGACATGATCCAGCTGGAAAAGGAAACGCCGGGCCTTTTGTCTGTCTCGGTCGTCCATGGTTTCATGGCAGGAGACGTTTCCGAAATGGGAACCAGATTGCTGGCGGTGACAAACAACGCGCCGGAGTTGGGGCAAAAGACAGCGCACGACCTGGGCGAGGCTCTTTTCAAACTGCGCGGCAAGGTGCGCAGCCCCGAACTGACACCGTCCGACGCCTATTCAACGGCATTGGAATATGATGGCGGCCCGGTCACCATAGCGGATATGTGGGACAATCCCGGCGGAGGAACGGCGGGCGACGCTACAGTGCTTCTGGCGGAAGCCATGGCCAGAAAGCTGGAGAGCATTGCCTTTGGTTCAATCTGGGATCCAATAGCCGTCCAGCTTTGCCATGCGGCGGGCGAGGGGGCACGGATGATGCTTCGGTTCGGCGCAAAATCTGCGCCGGAAACAGGTGATCCCATAGATGCCGAAGTCGAAGTTGTCCGCAATATTCGAAACGCCGAACAAGCCTTTGGCCAAAGTGTCGTTCCCATCGGGGATGCGAGTCTGATCCGGGTCGGCGGTATCGAGGTGATCCTGAATTCGACACGTGCCCAGTGCTTCGACACCAGCCTGTTTTCGAACTTCGGCATTGATCCGGCCAAACGAAAAATCCTCGTGGTAAAATCGACAAACCATTTCCATCAGTCTTTTGCTCGCATCAGTCCGCTGATCCTTTATTGTGCGGCCGGACGTCCCTATCCCAACGACCCCCGGGTTACGCCCTACAGGAAAGCGCCGCGGGACATCTGGCCTATCAACGAAACTGTTCCGGCGAGCAGCCTGGCAACCGGGACCAGTGCAGGCCGCGCCGGACGTAATGGAGACTGAAAGATGAGCGTCGGGTTATCCATCCAGGACCTTCTGACCCCGGTTGCCGTAATCGACGAAACGGTTATGGAAACAAACATCAAGGTCGCGCAGGAGTATTTCGACCGGATTGGCCGCAAATTCCGGCCTCACATCAAGACCCACAAGATCCCGGCACTGGCGGCAATGCAGCTCGCCCATGGCGCATGCGGCATCAATTGTCAGAAATTAAGCGAAGCGGAAACCTTCGCGGAAGCTGGTTTCACCGACATTTTGATCACATTCAACATGCTCGGCAAATCACGGCTCGACAGGCTCAAACTGCTGAACGCCAAAGTGAATTTACAGGTCGTTGCTGATAGTGATGTCGTTGTTGATGGCCTTTCAGGGGTGTTTTCGGGAGGTCAGCCGTTAAAGGTTCTGGTTGAATGCGACACCGGTGGCGGACGAAACGGCGTCCAAAGCCCGGCTGCTGCAGCCGACCTTGCAAAGCGGATCGATGAATTGCCCGGGCTGGTGTTTTACGGTCTTCTGACCTATCCGAAACCATCATCTGAAGCGGCAGTAGAGGCCTTTTTTTCGGAAACGCTGGCGCTCCTGAAACAGGCCGGTCTTGAATGTCCTGTTGTGTCGCATGCAGGTTCGCCGAGTTTGTTCGACAGTGATCAGGTCCCGAGCGCGACGGAACACCGAGCCGGTACCTACATTTTCAACGACCGCGCCATGGTGCGTGCCGGCATGTGCGACCTTGATGATTGCGCCATGCATGTTCTGGCCACCGTTGTCTCGCGGCCCACCGAAAATCGCGCGGTCCTGGATGCCGGTTCCAAGGCCTTGACGTCGGACCTGCTGGGCTTTTCCGACCACGGTTTGCTGATTGACTATCCTGAGGCGTCCATTGCGTCGCTCAGCGAGGAACATGCGGTTGTGGATCTGACGAACTCCGGCAGCAAACCGCAAATCGGCGAACGGGTCCGGATCATTCCGAACCATACGTGCGTCGTTTCCAACCTGTTCGACCGGTTGGTGTTTCACCGAGACGGCGTGGTGACTCGCATTGAAGCTGTCGCCGCGCGTGGGCAAGTCGTCTGATCCTCCCGACGGCTTGCCCGCCTCTTGCCACAACAGAAACGGCCACCCTTCGGGGTGGCCGTTGTGTTTTCTCGCCTAGGGCGGCGTTTGTCAGATGTGCTTGTCCGCTGCTACCAGTGAGAGCAGGTCGGGGCTCAAGTTTGTGTTGGTGACAGAGAGTCGGAACGTTCCGAACAACGGGTAGGCAACGATGGCCAGCATCAAGAGCGAGGCCGACACCAGCAGAAGAAGCGGGAAGGCGTCGTTCTTTCTCGATGATCGCGTCATTGTGCCCCCTATGCCACGCCGTAGCTGTCGAACTGCTGCCAGGTGTCGGTGAGATCTATGACGCTACGCGTCCGGCGCGCTTCATCCAGTTTGATTGCCGTCAGACCGGCTTCCAGTGCATCCAGAACCCCAACCGGCAGATTTCCGCCATTCTTGAAATAATCGACGAGGTCTCGCGCCATGGCTTCATCCGCGCCGTAATGGCCGTGCCTGCTTGCATCGACGACCTTGGGTTTGTCGACCAGACAGGCAGAGGTGAGGGCGTCATGAACGCGATAGTAGTTGCGGATGAAGTCGCCTTCCGCCATGCCCTTAGTGCCCATGACCGCAAATCGGCGGAACTCGTCCGGCACATACATGTTGGTGTGAAAGCAAAGGTTTGCGCCGTCCTGATATTCGATCAGCGCCGTCTGATAGTCGATGATGTCGCCGTCGCTGTCGAAGTCGGCATTGCCCCCGCCCCAGCGAGGGGTGAAGGGGTCAACCCTGCCTTCGATCTTGGGTGTCGGGAAAGTGTGGTCCTGATCCGGCCGGTTTTCGGGAACGAAGCTTTTGCGTCCGCCGAAGCTGGACACGAAACGCGGACGGCAGCCGGTGACACCCTGATAAAGGTCGAGGTCGTGGCAACATTTTTCCAGCATGAAGCCGCCGGAGTTTTTGTCGTAGCGGCGCCAGTCGCGCATGAAGAATGAGCCATGGTAGGGGCCGATATGCTCTGAGGCCTCGATGGAGACCACCTTGCCGATCTGTCCGGATTTCAGGCTCTTCTGAAGCTCGGTGTAGAGCGGCGAATAGCGCAGGACCAAACCGACAAGGACACGCTTCGATCCGCCATGCTTCTTCATCAGGGAAAGAAGCTCGAACGTTTCCTCCTCGCTGACGACAATGGGCTTTTCGCAGAAGATGTAGCGGACATCAGTCTCCAACGCGGTTCTGAGGTGATCCAGATGCATGAAGTTGGGCGACCCGATCATCAGAAGATCGAGCTTCTCCCTTTGGATCATCCTGGCGAGATCCGTATAGGCAGTCAGGCTGTGGCCGCACTTCGCTTCGACATGCTTGAGGCCGGCCGGTGTCGGGTCGACGTAGGCGCAGGGCTCAAGATCTCCAGAAACCTCCTGCAGGCAGTTGCTGACATTGGCAATTCTCGCACCCAATCCGACATAGCCGGTCTTCATACTGCGGTCTCCGTAAATTGATCCATGGCTTTGCGAAGGGCCTGGACTGCGTTTCCATCGGTATCCTTGCTGCCTGCCTCGGCAACGAAGCCCAGGCGGGTTTCCAGGTCCTGCGGCTGCTGCGAACGCTTCACTGAAGAACAGGAGGCATGCAGTTCCCTCAGTCCGGACGTCTCGAGGATGCGATTGGCATTGGCGGCGGTGATGCCTGATCCGGCCATGACCGAAATTCGGTCGTCTGCGAGCCTGACAGCCTGTTCAAGCAGGAGAATCCCCTCTTCCGCTTTGGGGGCCTGACCAGACGTCAGTACCCGCTCGAAGCCGAGTTCGATCGCATCTTCGATGGCTCTCAGGTAATCTTGAACAGTGTCTACGGCGCGATGCAGCGTCGCCGGTAGTCCGGTGCCCTTCAGGGCCACGGTCAGGAAGTCGCGATCGAGATGACGCCGGTTGTCGACTGCCCCGATAACGATACCGGCCAGCCCGGCCTGTTCGGCTGCTTCCACGTCACGCAGCATCACGGTCTTTTCCAAATCCGAATACAGAAAGTCTCCGGATCTGGGACGTATCATTGCATAGACGGGGACGGGGAGCTTGGCGGCCGCCACCATGAAACCGTGGGATGGAGTCAGGCCGCCTTCGGAAAGGGCTGCGCAAAGTTCGATGCGATCGGCTCCGTTTTCGGCTGCCGTCCAGGCGCCTTCGAGAGTGTCTACACATACCTCGAGGGAAAGCCTGGTCACCGCAGCGCCTGCTTGAAAAGCGTCCGGGCAACGATTCCAGCCCCGTGCAGGCCGCCATTGGCGGCAAACGCGCCTTTGATGACCAGCGGTTCGCTGTAGTCTGCAAGCACGAGGTCCCGCGTCTTCCTGTCGATCACGTCCAGAAGGACAAGATCGTTGGAAAGACCTCCGCTTACCGGAATGACATCCGGTCCGAGCGTGTTGACAAAGGCAGAGAGTGCGCGAGAGAGCAGTGTCGTGAACGCTTCCAGCGTTTGCGTGGCAGCTGCCTCACCAGAATGCCAGGCGGCGGTAATGTCCTTGCTCGGTTGATAAATTCCATGCAGCGACCGATGGATCTTTTCCATTCCGCGCGCCGAGCAAATCGCGTCGATGCACCCAGTCTGGCCGCAGCCGCAGGGATAATGCTCAATGCCCTTCAATTGCCCGCCAGCGGTCGGGTCCATGATGGGGCCATGTCCCCATTCGCCCGCAATACCGCCATAGCCGGTGACGAGAGTGCCATTGACGACAAGACCGCCGCCGACCCCGGATCCCAGAATAATCCCGAAAACGACAGGTTTGCCGCGTCCGGTACCGTCAACGGCCTCGGCAAGGGCAAAGGCGTTGGCATCATTTGTAATGGCAACGGGGCGGTTGAGGGCAGTCTCCAGATCCGATTGAACTCGTCGCTTGTGAAGGCAAGGGATATTGGCCACATCTGCGATACCGCTGCGTGCATCGAAGGCACCGGCTAGTGAAATCGAGATGGGGGAGCCTTCAGGTCCAGAGCAGGTCGCGATGGCATCGACAAAGGCCTGCCAGTCGTTTCCAGGCGTCGCTACCCGGCCTTTTTCCGCTACAGTTCCATCCACTTGGAGTTCTCCATGTCGTATGAAGGAGCCTCCAATATCAAAACAGGTGGTCATCGCCTGCTCAAACGCCTCTGGGTAATATTTGTTAACGACCAGTTATAATACCAATATGCAACCAATAACATGGATAGTAAACTTAAAAAGGAAATTGGCATCGTTTTTAAAACGAATTGGACTTTTTAAACCTGTCAAAAGCGACGGGTAATGCTGCGTTGCGGCAAAGGGGGCTGCATGGCCTCGTATGTCGAGGGACGATGCCGACGAGGGCGTTGCCTGCGGACCAAGGGCCTTAGAGGAAGGGGCGCAGGTTTCCGTCATGCTCAGCAAGGGACTTTTCAGCGTCTACCAGATCGAGACCTTCCCGTATCATAAGCACCGCGATCTTGACCCGCCCCCCGGCCTGCTGAAGCTTTTCAGCGGCAGCCTCGGGCGTGCAGCCCGTGAGATCCTGGAGAATACGATAGGCCCGCTGGCGCAGTTTCTCGTTGTCGGCCACGAGGTTGACCATGTGGCCACGAACCGCGTGCCCCAATCGCAGAGCAACCAGCGTCGAGATCATGTTGAGCGCCGCTTTTTGCGCGCTTGCTGCGCCGAGGCGTGTTGAGCCGGCGATAATTTCCGGGGGCGTTTTCAAGAAAATCGGGAAATCCGCCTGGTGGAGCAGGGGGGTGTCGGGATTGTTCGCCAGACCAACCGTTCGTGTGCCAGCCGCCTGTGCGCCTCTGAGCGTTCCGAGCGTATAAGGCGTTGATCCGCTGGCGGAAACAGCGATGAGAATGTCTCCTTCGCCGAGGCCGGATGTTTGGAAGTCCGCAAATCCCGCTTCTTCATCATCTTCGTAAGTGCCGGCAAGATGGAGCAGGTTTGTGGCGCCGCCAGCATAGAGCATCCGCATGCGTTCCACAGGGAAGCCGAAAGTGCCGGGCAGTTCCAGACAATCTGCCAGCGCCGTCAAGCCGGCGCTGCCGGCGCCTGCGTACCCGATCTTTCCGCCCGACACCGTTACGGCCTGCAACGCTTCGGCCGCCTTTGCGATGTGCGGGATGGCTGCTTCTGTGGCTTTCAAAGCATCTTTCTGACGTTGCAGCAAAAGGGACAGAACGTCTTCATCGGACCTTTTGGACAGGCCAATGGAAAGCGGGTCACGGTCTTCTGTGGTGGGCAAATTCATGGGGCAGGAGCTCGGAGATACGCCGGGTTTCATGTCTTGGAATTAGGTCTCTCGGCCAACCCCGCCTACGGACGGCGTGTCCGGGGGGACTCCGATTGCGGTGACGCAGGTACGCAAATTGTTTTAACACTTGATTTTGGGTTTCGATAGAGTTTAAATTGGTATCGGAAAGGTATTATTTTCATCTCCAAGGCGCCTTGTTTAATGACAGACTTCATTTCCCTGCTGGAAAATGGTGACTGGCTGGCGAACTCCAGCGGTCCACGATACTTGCAGCTGCGGCGTCGCATTCAGCAGGCAATTGACGACGGCGTGCTGAGGGAGAATGAACCGCTTCCGTCCGAGCGCGAAATTGCGTCCATCACGGACCTTTCCCGCGTAACGGTGCGCAAGGCGGTTGCTGGTCTGGTCGAGGATCAGGTCGTTGTCCAGAAACGTGGCAGCGGATCGTTCGTGGCGCCCAAGGTCCACAAGGTCGAACAGCGTCTTTCCAGTCTGACCTCCTTTTCCGAAGACATGGCACGCAGGGGGCTTTCCGCTAGCAGCGAATGGCTGCGCCGTGGGTTGTTTCCGGCATCACCAGAGGAAATGTTCACGCTGGGTCTTACATCCGGTCAGCGTGTTGCCCGTGTCGACCGGCTTCGCAAGGCTGACGGGACCGCGATGGCAATTGAGCGCGCGTCCCTGTCCGAGACTGTTCTGCCCCATCCTGAACGTGTGACAACATCCCTCTATGCCGTCCTGAGGGCGGCAGGCTTGCAGCCGGTGCGCGCCATTCAGCGCATCTCCGCGCGAAACCTTGAGCCCATTGATGCTGACATACTCGGTGTGCCGGCGGGGTCAGCAGGGCTCAAGATCGAGCGTGTGTCCTATCTCGCATCCGGAAACGTCGTCGAATTCACCCGTTCCGTTTACCGCGGCGATGCCTATGACTTCATCGCCGAACTTCAGATTTCGGAAGACTGATCCTGATGAGTGAAGCAAGTACCCTTGCCACGCCGACGCATATGCGCCGGGAAATTGAAGAAATTCCGGAAGCCGCCCGTCGTCTGTTGGCTGATGGACATCCGCTGATCCGCGACATCGCAAAAAAGGCGGGCGCGCCCGTGTTTCTGGCAAGTGTTGCCCGCGGTTCGTCTGACCACGCCGCGACGTTTCTGAAGTATGCCTCGGAAATCTACCTCGGCCTTGCCATGGCCTCTCTGGGACCGTCCGTTTCCTCGGTCTATGGCGGAAAGGTCAAGCTCGGCCAGGCGCTGGTGATTGCAATCTCTCAATCCGGCGCAAGCCCGGACAGTCTCTCGGTCGTGGAAAATGCTACGAAAGAGGGCGCTTTCACTGTTGGCTTTACCAACACATCGGACAGCGAACTCGCAAGGTTGTCCAGTGCTGCCATCGACATCTGCGCGGGGCCTGAGCGCAGCGTCGCCGCGACCAAGACCTTCGTAAATTCCGTATTGGCCGGACTGCTGCTGCTTGCGGAAATCGGCGGCGACAAGGAATTGCTTGAGGCTTTGGCAGCATTGCCGGAGCATTTCGAGAAAGCGATCGACAAGGACTGGCGGGCGCTCGCCAAGCCGATCGAACAACGTGGCTCGCTCTATGTCATTGGCCGCGGCCCGGGTTTGGCCATAGCCAATGAAGCCGCGCTGAAGTTCAAGGAAACCTGCCAGATCCATGCCGAGGCTTATTCGTCTGCCGAGGTAATGCACGGTCCTGTGTCCATTGTCGAAAACGGATATCCGATCCTCGCCCTTGGTGTGCGCGATGCTGCTGAAGAGGGGCTTGCTCAGGCCGCGGATCGCATGGTGGATCAGGGCGGCAGTGTCTTTGCAACGACGGATAAAGTCAGCCGCGCAGAAAAGCTCGCCTTCCAGGCGACGGGACATCCCTTGACCGATGCATTGGTCCAGATCGTCTCCTTTTATGCCTTCATCGAGTGGTTCGCGCGGCACCGAGGTTTCAATCCGGATGTTCCAAAGCACCTGAAGAAAGTCACCCAGACGGTATGACCTCCAGAACCGCCTATCTGTGCAGCCGGGTTTTCGATGGAGAGAAAATCCATGCGAATACAGCCCTGCTTGTCGAGGATGGCAAGGTGGCGGGTCTGTGTCCCGCTGAGCAAGTGCCGGCTGGTATGGCGTCTAAGGACCTCGGAGACGGTCTTCTCACCCCGGGGTTGATCGATCTTCAGGTCAACGGCGGCGGCGGCTTGATGCTGGGAGATGCCGAAACGGTCGATGATATCGAACGTATCTGCGCTGCCCACGTGAACCTTGGAACGACGGCCCTGATGCCGACCCTGATTACTGACACTCCTGAGACAACGCGGAAAGTCGTTGATCTTGGAATTGCTGCCTGGGCGAGAGGCGTGAAGGGGTTTCACGGATTGCATCTGGAAGGGCCACACCTCTTTGCCGGGCGCAAGGGGGCGCATGACCCGGAACTTATCCGGCCTTTGACCCGGGAAGACATGTCTCTCTACCTGCGCGCGGCGCGGGAACTGCCGAGCCTGATCATGACTGTGGCACCGGAAACGGTGCCGCCCGAGCAGATGCGGGAATTGGCCGACGCGGGAATTCACGTCAGCCTCGGCCACAGCAATGCGACCTATCGTCAGTGCAAGTCAGCAGCGGAAGCAGGCGCTTCGATGGTCACCCATCTCTTCAACGCCATGAGCCCGTTGCAACACCGCGAACCCGGCGTTGTCGGCGCTGCGCTCGATCTTGGCGCGCTCAACGTGGGCATCATTGCTGATGGTGTCCATGTCGATCCGGTCGCAATGCGGATTGCATTCAAGTCCAAGACGGGTCCGGGCAGGATATTTATCGTGACCGACGCAATGTCGCAGACCGGCACCGATGTCACATCCTTCTTCCTGGGTGGGCGCGAAATCTTTCGCCGGAATGGCACTTTGACCCTGGAAGACGGCACTCTGGCCGGCGCCGACATCGATCTTCCCGCGTCCCTGAAGTTTCTGAGGGAAACGCTCCAGCTTCCGCTTGAAACGGCGCTGGCGATGGCCACCAGCGATCCCGCTGATGTGCTTGGTCGCCCTCTCGGCCGCTTCGAAGAAGGCTTTCCGGCCGATTTTGTGCAGTTCGGCAAAAATTTTGGCGTTGAGAGCGTTTGGATTGCAGGACAGCAACAGGCAAGAGCTTAACCAGGAAAGTATGACGGCGAAAAGCTGTCTGCCTGGTATTCGAGGGGGGATTGGGAAGTCTTGGAGTCTCGTCGCTTACGTCTTGTCGACCTTTTTCAGCGTTGATCGAACATTTGGAAGCGTCAGTAGTGTGTTCGGTATTTGCAGCAGTTCCTTGAAAAATCGGCAAACCAGAGCAGCGCGGCTCGGTCTATAGGGCGATGAAATGAACGATTTCAGACCCCAGCCAATCCCGCCGACATTGGGAAGGGCGCGAATGGCGGTGTCATAGCTGCGCCGAACCAGCGCGGAATCGCTGTTCTTGAAGGAATGCAGCAATCCGCAGCGCTCCATATCTCGCTTGAATTCCTTCGAAACGACCGAGGTTTCGCGCTTCGTGAACGTCCAGTTGATGTTGATGTTCTCGTCTTCCTTGGCAACCACGCGGTGGTACCAAAGCGGCGGGAGGTAAAGAAGATCGCCTTCCTCCAGGTCGAATTTGTAAAACTGTTTGTTTTTCAGAAGTTTTTCTTCGTCTTTCAGAAGGGAAAAATTGGTGAACGGATAGCAGGGCAGCGGAGTGTCAGGCGATACGAGCACCCATTCCTTTCGCCCCTTAACCTGTACGGTGATGACATTCTCTGCGTTGGTATCGTAGTGAAATTCCGTTCGGTTGTTCCTGCTGTTCACCCAGAATCTCCAGGCGACGGAATCTTTCATTATCTGGTCAGAAGAGAGGACCTCCTTCAAAAACTCCGGCATCTCGATGTCCTGCTCAAGAACAGGTGACCGGCTTACGAAAAAGACGCCTCTGTCGCGAACGGATGGCAGGCTATGCAGGTCCGACCGCAGTCCTTTGGAAATCCATTTTTCTCGCGCTGGCCAGCTTTTAGCCAATCCCTTGATGAGCAAGGGCTGCTCCTTGTCACAGTAGCTTTCGAGAAACTCCGCATAACCGGGAGCTGCTGTGACTGCTGGAATGGATCGCTCTGTATCGCCGATCATTAGAGGTGTCCGGCTTTTGAGATCTGCAGGTGCATTTCTGGCGATGAAATTGCCCAGAAACCAACGCAAGTAACTTAACGTTATTTCACGATACGAGACGTCGTGGATTTTATCAAGAAAGGGACTCTCGTCATCGTCTCCTGCGCGCAATCACGCGAGAGCCGTCAGGGATCAACGGATGAATGTCGACGTGACGATAGGGAGATGTTCTGCCCCGGAACGCGGCTAACTTTTTCGGTCCGCGGCGATGTGACCTGTTGGTTGCAAGGCGCAAGAAAACCTTGCGGCATGCAATCGCGAACGGGAGAAACTCGTAGTTTCCAACCAATTTGAAGCGGACGTTTTGGGAAAAAAGAAGAGGTGGTGATGGCTCCCCAGGCCGGACTCGAACCAGCGACCCAGCGATTAACAGTCGCTTGCTCTACCAACTGAGCTACTGGGGATCACCACGCTCGGGGCCAGCGCGTTGCCGCCCCGTCGATGGAGATGCGTATATCAAAGGCTTCATCCGTTTGCCAAGCCCCCGAGGGTGTTTTTTTCATCGCGCCGTCATTTTTTTGAAGGCTATGTGGAAAACTCGATATATTTCAGAACGCTAGACCGACTGTGGAGCTTGGAAAACCCTACGTTCCGCGCTGTTTGATAGCGCCCTTGCGAGGCAATTGAGCAGTGCTATCGCCGGACTTTGACTCAAGATGGCGTAGGCGTGGGTGGATATGCCGGATCACCGGGGCAAGTGACCGAGTCTTTCTGCTGCTTGTGTCGGCCTCAAGATCCGTTTAGGAAGAAACCGACGGTTCCGGAACAGGCAATGCCCGATCCGGATGAAACGGGAATCCGGTGCGGACTTTTTCAAGTCCAGGTCCGGAGCTGCCCCCGCAACTGTGAGCGGTGAGTGGCTGTACGAAAACCACTGGCGTCCTTATGGGGCCGGGAAGGGGTACAGACCGCGCTGAGCCGCAAGCCAGGAGACCGGCCGTCGCATTGGCAACCCTATGGCGCTGTCGGGCGGACGGCTGGGAGAAGGAATGACGCATTCAACTGGCGAGAGGACGACACTGGTCCTCGGCGGTGCCCGCTCCGGCAAAAGCCGGTTGGCGGAAAAGCTCGCCCATGAAACCGGTCTGCGGAAAATCTATGTCGCAACTGGCGCTGCCCACGACGATGAAATGGCCAGTCGCATCGCCGCCCATAAAGATCAGCGCGGCCCGTCCTGGCACACCGTGGAAGAACAGCTCGATCTGGTTTCCGTTCTTCAAGGCGAATGCGGAGCAGACCGCGTGGTTCTGGTCGATTGCCTCACGCTCTGGCTTTCCAATCTAATGTTCGCTGACAAGGACGTTTCGGCTGAAACTGCGCGACTGTCCTCCGTTCTGAGGGATCTGAGCGGCCCTTGCGTCTTTGTTTCCAACGAAGTCGGCATGGGAATTGTGCCGGAGAACAGACTGTCGAGGTCGTTTCGCGATGCGCAAGGGCGTTTGAACCAGGATATGGCACAGGAGTGCCACCAGGTCGTCTTTGTCGCTGCGGGGCTGCCGCTGCTTTTGAAACCCAATTCACAACCGGATATCAAACTATGACCACTTCTTCCTTGCAGCCCGGCGCGAAAATACCGGCAACCATTGTCACTGGGTTTCTGGGCGCCGGCAAAACCACGCTGATCCGCAACTTGCTTACCAACGCCAATGGCAAACGGATCGCGTTGATCGTCAACGAATTCGGTGACATGGGATTCGACGGCTCTCTGGTAAACGGATGCGCGGACCCTGATTGCGCCGCAGAGGAAGTGGTTGAGCTGACCAATGGCTGCATCTGCTGCACCGTTGCCGACGATTTTCTCCCGACCATGGAAATGCTGCTCGCGCGGGACAATCCGCCGGAGCACATTGTCATCGAAACTTCCGGTCTTGCGCTGCCGCAGCCGCTTGTGCGGGCCTTTTCCTGGCCGAGCGTGAAACCGAAAGTAACGGTCGATGGGGTTGTGACCGTGCTTGACGCTGCCGCACTCGCCGAAGGCCGGATCGCACTTGATGAGGATGCGCTTGCTGCACAGCGTGCTGCTGACGAAGCCCTGGATCACGACAGTCCGGTCGAAGAACTCTTCCATGACCAGCTGCGGTGCGCCGATCTTGTTGTGCTGAACAAGGCCGATCTCGTTTCGGAAGACGCCCTGAAACAGGTGCACGAGAAGATCGCCGCCGATGTCCGTCCAGCCGTTCACGTGGTGGCATCCGAAAACGGCACGCTCCCGATTGAAGTTCTGCTCGGTAGGGGCTCTGCTGCCGAGGACGACATGACGGACCGTCACGAACATCATCACCACCATGATGACCATCATGATCACGACGATGACCACGACCACGACCACGATGATGACCACCATCACCACGATCATCACCATCACGATGATTTTGAAAGCCACGTGCTGGACGTCTCGTCCTTCGTGAGCCTGAAAGAGGCCGAGACAAAGGTTCTTGAAGCCATGACGCAAAAAGGTGTTCTGCGCATCAAGGGTTCCGTTAAGATCGAGGGCAAGGCGGCGCCGGCAATGGTGCAGGCCGTTGGTCCACGGGTCGAAACCTGGTTCGCCGCTGGAGCCGAAAGAAGCGGCAAGCTTGTCGTGATTGGTCTGAAAGGTCTGGATCTGGCTGCGGTGCGTGGTCTGCTGGGTGAATTGACGGCTGCTGCCTGACACGCTGAAAACAAGCCGGAAATAAAGACCAAGCATGCACATTCTTGCCAGTCAGACACGCCGGATCGATGACGGTGGAGACGCGGTCGATCTCGGCCAGTCTCCGGCCGACATTCTGTTCCTGTCCGCTGCGGACACCGAACTGGGCAGCTTTGCCGCGGCGCAAGGTCGTCTCGGGGCGGGCCGGGCAGAGCTACGGCTCGCCAACCTGATGGCCCTGTCGCATCCCTACTCGGTTGATCTTTATGCGGAACAGACGGTTCGTGGGTCCCGGTTGATTGTTTTGCGGATTCTGGGCGGAGTGGAATACTGGCGCTACGGCCTGGAGAGGTTCGAAGAGGAAGTCCGTGCGAACGGTATCGATCTGATTGTCGTTCCGGGTGACGACAAGTGGGACGAAGACCTGACGTCGCGGTCCACCAGAACATCGGCCGAAGTGCACCGTTTCTGGCGGTACTGTGTCGAAGGCGGAACGGAAAATTACGCCAACGCCCTGAGATACGCAGCCTATCTGATTGGAAAGGGCGAAGAACCGGCGCATCCGGTGCCCCTTCCTCGTGCCGGAATTTATCTTGCCGGGAAAGCAGCACCCGACATTGCACAATTGAAGGCATCCTGGCGTGACCCTGCCAGACCGGTGGCCGCAATCACCTTTTATCGTGCCCTGGTTCAAGGCGCCCAGACCGCGCCTCTGGACGCCCTCATCAATGCACTCGACAAGGCAGGCGTCAATGCGCTGCCGATCTACGTTTCCAGCCTGAAGGAAGCGGAATCCGTCGCCATCCTGCAAGGCCTGTTCGACGCGGCACCACCCGACGTTGTCTTGAACGGCACGGCCTTTGCTGTCTCCAAAGCCGGTGCTGCCCATCAGCCGACACCGCTGGACCGACCGGGCAAACCTGTGCTGCAGGTCGTCTTCTCATCATCCTCGAAAGAGGGCTGGCAAGAAAGCGATCAGGGCCTGTCGATCCGCGACCTTGCCATGCATGTCGTGTTGCCGGAAATCGATGGCCGTATCCTGACGCGGGCGGTTTCGTTCAAGGAAGAAGGTGTCTTTGACGAGACCACGCAATCGACACCGGTTGCCTTTACGCCTGTGCCTGACCGGATCAGGTTCACAGCAGAACTGGCAGCCGCCTGGGCCAAACTCGGACGGAAACCGGCAGAGGCCAGGAAATCCGCGCTTATTCTTGCAAACTATCCGAACCGGGACGGGCGTCTTGCCAACGGCGTCGGGCTTGACACACCGGCGTCTTGCGTACGCCTGCTGAAGACCATGACCGCTGCCGGATACGACACGGGAGACGGGCCGCAAACATCAGCCGATCTGATGGATATCCTGACGTCCGGCGTAACCAATGCGCTGGAGGGCCGGTCCGGCAAGGCAGACTATCAGGCGCTGTCACTTGAAGACTACGAGCGTTCGTTCAACAGATTGCCTGACGCCGTGCGTTCGGCCGTTGTTGAGCGCTGGGGCGCCCCTTCAGACGATCCCCACGTAACAGGTGGCCACTTTCGGCTGGCGCTGCACCGGTTCGGCAATCAGGTGGTCGGTATTCAGCCCGCGCGTGGCTACAATATCGATCCGAAGGAGACCTATCACGACCCGGCGCTTGTGCCGCCGCATCACTATTTTGCCTTCTACATCTGGCTGCGCGAGCAATTCGCGGTCGATGCCGTCATCCACCTCGGCAAACATGGCAATCTGGAATGGCTGCCCGGCAAGGCCTTGGCGCTGGCCGAAAGCTGTTTCCCGGAAGCCGTTCTGGGGCCGGTTCCGAACATCTATCCGTTCATCGTCAACGACCCGGGCGAGGGTGCCCAAGCCAAACGGCGCACGTCGGCTGTCATCATCGATCACCTGACGCCGCCCCTGACGCGCGCAGAGAGCCATGGCGTTGCGGAAGAGCTGGAGACCTTGCTGGATGAATATTACCTGGCAAGCGGTGTCGATCCGCGCCGTCTGAAGGCGTTGACGCGCGACATTCTGGACGCCGCCGCACGACATGGTCTGGACAAGGATATCGGCATCACCGACGCGATGGACGAGGAAACCCGTCTTGCGCGCCTGGACGCCCATCTGTGTGATCTCAAGGAACTGCAGATCCGGGATGGGCTGCATATTCTCGGGGAAAGCCCGGTTGGCGATCTTTTGACCGACCTGCTGGTTGCGCTCGCAAGGGTGCCGCGTGGCAGAAAGCCAGAGCAACAGAGCCTGCAACGGGCCATCGCAGCGGACCTTCATTTCGATGGCTTCGATCCTCTGGATTGCGATTTCGCTGCCCCCTGGCAGCAAGGTCGGCCAGACGTCCTGGCAAATGTCCTTGAGGCTCCCTGGCGCTCACAAGGCGATACGGTCGAGCGGATTGAGAGGCTTGCTCGGGAGTTCGTTGCAGGGAGCCGTGAAGTGCCTGAAAGCTGGCTTTCGACGCCTGCCGTTATGGGCGATCTGAACGCGGTCCTGCGTCCGGCTGTAACTGGCTCCGGCGATGCTGAAACGTCGGCGGTGCTGACCTCGCTTACAGGCGGCTTCGTAGCCCCTGGACCATCCGGAGCCCCGTCGCGTGGGCGTCCGGATGTGCTGCCCACCGGCCGGAATTTCTATTCTGTCGATGTGCGTGCCGTTCCAACCGAGACCGCATGGCGGCTCGGCTGGCAATCCGCGTCACTCGTTGCCGAACGGTTTTTCCAGGAAGAAGGCGAATGGCCGCAATCACTCGTGTTGACGTGCTGGGGCACAGCCAACATGCGAACCGGCGGCGACGACATTGCCCAGGCACTTGCTCTGATTGGTACGCGGCCGGTCTGGGAACAGGGATCCGGTCGGGTCACCGGGTTCGAAATCCTGAAACTGGCTGAACTTGGGCGTCCGCGTATCGACGTTACCTTGCGGGTTTCCGGGTTCTTCCGTGACGCCTTTCCCCACCAGATGGACCTTTTTGACAGCGCTGCCCGTGCGATCGGTGCGCTGGAGGAGCCGGACGAAGCCAACCCGATTGCTGCGCGGATGCGGTCGGAAAGCATGAGGCTTCGGGCCGAGGGGCTGGACAAGGCCGAAGCCGAGCGCAGAGCAGGGTTCCGCGTCTTTGGTTCAAAACCGGGTGCCTATGGTGCAGGCCTTCAGGCATTGATCGATGAGAAGCTCTGGGAAGAACGCGCAGACTTTGCCGATGCCTTCCTCACCTGGGGCGGATACGCCTATGGAGGCGGAGCGGAAGGCGCTGTTGCCAGACACGATCTTGAAACCAGGCTGAAAACCGTCGACGCCGTCCTGCACAATCAGGACAACCGCGAGCACGACCTCCTCGACAGTGATGATTACTACCAGTTCGAAGGCGGGTTGGCGGCCACGGTGGAAGCGCTGAAAGGCGACGCGCCATCGGTCTATCACAACGACCATTCGCGGCCGGAAAGCCCTGTGGTGCGCACCTTGGCTGAGGAAATCGGCCGGGTCGTGCGTGGACGGGCGGCAAATCCGAAGTGGATCGCGGGTGTCATGCGGCATGGCTACAAGGGGGCTTTCGAGATGGTTGCCACGCTCGACTATCTCTTTGCCTTTGCCGCAACGACCCGGGCCGTTGGCGATCACCATTTTGACCAGCTTTATGATGCCTATCTGGACAACGAAACAGTCCTGGACTTCCTCAAGGACGCCAATCCGGCCGGGCTCAATGAAATGCTGGACCGGTTTCTGGAAGCAATCGAACGCGGCCTCTGGACGCCGCGGCGCAATTCGACCCATGCTGCACTAAATGATTTGAAAACAAGACTGGAAGGGACGGACGCATCGTGACCGCCGACAAGGACAAGCCGGAACAGACCGAAGAAGAACTCAATGCCCGCCATGCGGAAAAGATGCGCAAGAAAAAAGCCGCGCGTGACAAGATCATGGCGACCAAGACCCTCGAAAAGGGCTTGCTGATCGTCCACACCGGCAAGGGCAAGGGCAAATCGACAGCCGGTTTCGGAATGGTGTTCCGCTCACTCGGTCACGGCCACAAGGTGGGCGTGGTGCAATTCGTGAAGGGGCGGATAGAGACCGGCGAGCGCATGGCCCTGGAACGCTTCTCCGATCTTGTCACGATCAAGCGGATGGGTGAGGGCTTCACATGGGAAACTCAGGACCGTCAGCGGGACATCGATGCGGCGAACGAAGCCTGGCAAGCCGCCAAGGAGATGATCACTTCCGGTGAGTATCGCCTGATCCTGTGCGACGAGCTCAACATCGTGCTGCGCTACGATTATCTTGACATCAACGAGGTCGTCGACTTCCTGAAGAACGAAAAACCGGAGGATGTCCATGTCGTCATCACCGGGCGCAATGCCAAGGACGAACTGATCGATATCGCCGATCTCGTGACCGACATGACCCAGATAAAACACCCGTTCCGGTCTGGCGTGAAACCCCAGGAAGGCATCGAGTTCTAGGACCTGTCCTCAGGATCGCTCAACACGATGGAAATTAGGGGGAAACGAGGATGAAAAAGCTATTCGACCATCGTCTCCGCACGGCCTCGCAGACGCATGTGGAAATAGTTCGAAAATACGAACTTTATCGAACCATCGTCGAGTTTCTGGCCGCCTTGACCTTTCTTGTCGGCAGTATCTTCTTTTTCTACGACAGCCTGATTTATGCGGGCACCTGGCTGTTCGTTATCGGGTCTGTTCTGTTCGCTGTGCGTCCGACGGTCCGCTTGATACTCGAGCTGCGGCTCGCCAACCTGCCGATCCCCTCCGAGTTCCGGCCTTATGGGGCGCCTCCTTTCGGCAAAGACTGAAATTGAATGGCTGAACAGATGTCCACCGGCAAGGTGCCGGCAATCATGATCCAGGGTACGGGTTCGAATGTAGGCAAAAGCCTGATCGTAGCCGGTCTGTGCCGTCTGTTTGCCAACCGCGGCCTGTCGGTTCGCCCTTTCAAGCCACAGAACATGTCGAACAATGCTGCCGTGACGGCCGACGGTGGTGAGATCGGGAGAGCTCAGGCGTTGCAAGCCATGGGCTGCCGCGTGCCCTTGAGCGTTCATATGAACCCGGTTTTGTTGAAGCCCGAGACGGACACCGGTGCGCAGGTGATCGTCCAGGGGCAGCGCCATGGGACGATGAGGGCACGGGAGTATGGAAAGCAGAAAGCGGAATTATTACCGAGAGTTCTGGAAAGTTTCTCGATAAACGCTTCAGGTGCGGATCTGGTGATTGTGGAAGGCGCGGGCAGCCCTGCGGAGATCAATCTAAGGTCTGGTGACATCGCTAACATGGGCTTCGCCGAAGCCGCTGATCTGCCGGTGATCCTGTGTGCAGACATCGACCGCGGCGGTGTCATCGCCTCCGTTGTGGGAACCTGCGCGGTTCTGGAAGATGAAGAACGTCAGCGCATCAAGGGCTTTTTCATCAACCGGTTCCGGGGCGACCCAAGCCTGTTTGATGAGGGCTTGCGGGAAATCGAAAGACGCACCGGATGGCAGGGTCTTGGCGTTGTGCCGTGGTTTGCCGACGCAGCGAAACTTCCTGCGGAGGATGCACTCGGTCTGTCAGACGGTTTTGGGGATGGCGGCCTGAAGATTGTCGTGCCCGTGATTTCACGGATCGCCAATTTTGATGACCTCGATCCGCTCCGGCTTGAACCGGGCGTAACACTGGAGCTTGTTCAGCCCGGCACGCCGTTGCCGGGAGACGCCGACGTTGTGCTTTTACCCGGGTCGAAGTCCACGGTCGGAGACCTTGCTTTCTTTCGAAAGCAGGGGTGGGACATTGATCTCAAGGCACACCATCGCCGGGGCGGGCATATTCTGGGCGTTTGTGGCGGTTACCAGATGCTGGGCAAGACCATCTCCGATCCGGAGGGTATCGAGGGATCTCCTGGAACGGCGGAAGGACTCGGATATCTGGATGTCGAAACCATCCTGACGGCAGAAAAATCAACCATTGCCGCACGCGGTACCCATGTTGCCAGCGGAGCCCCTGTGTCCGGATACGAAATTCATGTCGGCCGCACGTCCGGGCCGGATTGTGCCAACCCCATGATGCGACTTGATGAGGGGCGGGCAGATGGTGCGGTCTCGACGGATGGTCGCGTCTATGGAACCTACATCCATGGCCTTTTCACCGACGATGATTTCCGTGCCGCATTTCTGGAGGCTCTCTGCGTCCGGTCAGAGCTCAGCTACGATCAAGACATCGACCGGATTCTGGACGATCTCGCACGGCATCTGGACCAGGTCCTCGATGTAGAGTCCATCCTGAAGATTGCACGCGGAACAGGTGAAAACGCTTGATCTAGAAGGCCAGCAACAGCGCCAGACCTGCAATCAGCAATGCTTCAAGCGCGAAGCAGCCGACCAGGATCCTCAAGGCGCGCGTGATATCTTCCGCCCTTGCATCCTTGCGTCCGCTCGCATTCAGGTAGCGGTCGTTGACCGTATACCCCGGATAGACCCTCGGGCCTGCAAGCGCCAGGTTCAGCGCACCTGCCATGGCGGCTTCCGGCCAGCCGGCATTCGGCGAGCGGTGTTTTCTCGCATCATCCAGAATACAGGCGATGCTCTTGCGCACCGAACCTCGGGACAAGGGCGCGCAGAGAGCGATAAAAAGACCCGCCAGTCGTGACGCGGGCAGGTTGATCAGATCGTCGAACCGGGCAGCGGCCCAGCCGAAGTCGGCATAAACCTCGTTCTTGTGGCCGATCATGCTGTCGGCCGTGTTCACTGCCTTGTAGGCGATCAATCCGGGAAGGCCGAGCATGGCGAACCAGAAGACAGGTGCCACGATCCCGTCAGAATAGTTCTCGGCGCAGGACTCGATGGCTGCCCGCGAGACACCGGCCTCATCCAGTCGGTTCGGGTCGCGTCCGACGATCATGGAAACCGCTTTGCGCCCCCCGTCCAACCCGTCTTTGATCAACCCGTCCCGGACCGCGGCGACGTGACGGTAGAGACTGTTCTGGGCAATGAAAATCGCGGCCACGACAGCCTCAAGCACCCTGCCATAAGGCAGCCAGTTGGCGGTTGCCTCAATTGCGGCACCGATAAATCCGGCACCGGCGAGCAGAACAAGCAATGTCAGAACGCCACCGAGTTTTCGCGTTTCAGGGGCGTATTCCGTCTTGTTGAAACGACGGTCGAACAGTCCGATCACTTTGCCGATCCAGACGACCGGATGTGGCAGGCGTTGCCACATCCAGTCAGGATCGCCGATCAGGGCGTCCAGTAACAGCGCTGCGAGAAGCAGCCAGAGGGCGTGGTCGTAGAGGAGCATTCCAGTCCGTCAGACCTCTTGCAGCGCTTCGTCAAGAGCGTCGGTCAGACGTTTCAGGTTTTCCGGGCCACCGGGCAGGCCGAAACGGATCCAGGTTGGGGCGTAGTCGAATATCCGTGTCCAGATCCGTCTGCGGGCGAGGCTTTCATGCAAGGCCTTCGGATTCCGCAGACCGGCGAGCGCATAAAGAGGTGTGCCGCCGAATACGCTAAGGCCGGCTTGTGAAAGGGCAACGGTGAGGTCCGCCATATCCTCAATCAACTGCCGGGTGATCCGGTCCTGCCAGGCACTGTCTCTCAAGGCTTTGGCACCGATTTCCAGTGCCGGACCGCTGAGGCTCCAGCTATTCAGAAGTCTGGACATGCTGGAGATCGCAGTTTTTTCACCGGCGAGAAAGCCGATACGCAAACCGGCAAGACCGAAGAACTTGCCGAAGGATCTCAGCACGACGACGTTTTCCGTACCGATATGCGGCAGCAGGCTGGCTCCCGGAACGACATCCGCAAAGGCTTCGTCAACCACCAGATAGCCGCCTCTTGCACTCAATGTCTGTGCGATCTCGATGAGGCTTTTGACATCTGTCAGACGCCCGTCCGGGTTGTTCGGGTTGACGAGAACCAGGATTTTCGTATCGGCGGGCAGGGAGTAGACGCTGGACACCTCAATTGGTGCGCGGCTTTCCCGGGTCCAGGAATCCTTGTGACTGGTGTAGGTCGGAGTGGCCACGACCACCGGTCCATCCGGCAGGATCGTCGGCAGCAGCGACAGGAGGATCTGCGTCCCCGGCGCTGCAATAACACCGAGATGGTCTGGAATACGGTATGCGTTTCGGGCGGCTGCAATCAGATGTTCTTCCGCGCCGCGCGCGGGCAGGGCGGTCCAGGCTGAAGACGGTAGATCGTTCGGTACAGGGTAGCTGTAGGGATTGATCCCGGTCGACAAATCCAGCCAGTCGTCCCGCGTTCCGCCAAAGCGCTCAATCGCAAGGGTCAAATCCCCGCCGTGTTCCATCGAATATGCCTCTTGCAGTTGGCGGATCGGACAATCCACCCTTCGTCCAGTCATCTAGCCGGTTGAAAGATCAAAAGTACAGACGGTCCCGACATGCGCTGCCGCAGGAACGTCTCCAAAGTCTGCTCGGAAGCAGCATCTCGTTGTTAAGCGCAAGGTGCTCGTGCTTTCAAGCGTTTATGGCGAAACCTGTCAGCTCGGTTACCGATTGCGTGCAAGGGCGGCGGGTACGGCACACCACAAAGCAACCTGAGGCGCATTGACAGGCCTGGCGATTTGCAGAAGAAAGAACAAAAGAAGAACAAATTGATCGTAAAGTGCACGAAAGGACGCCCGATGCCAAAAAGCAGCCGTCATTCACCATTGCAGGATACCGAACGTGAAGCTCTGCTGGTTCAGCTTGCCCTTGCACGGCAGGCGTTGATCAAGGCACAGCGCGGCATGCGCCCCAGGTCGGGCCTGTCACGTTCAGCAGCGGCGGTGATAGAGGAAATTGACGAGTTTGCGTTTGTGCTCACCGGTTCTTCGGAGTTTTTTCACACAGGCGCACATGGCACGCCGCCGCGATAATTCGGTTGTTATCACGTTTCAAGACCTGGGAAGGTTTCCTTCCGTCAAAGCCCTTGTTGAGTCTCCGAAATCAGTTGGTCGACAACCTTTACAAGGGTGTCCTGAGGTATCTGACCGTCCTCGGGAAAGTCTCCGGCCAGTTTGAGTTGGCGTTCAGCGGATGTTCCCCTTGCAGCAATCTCTCTCAGGTGGGCCACATCGGCCTCACAGCCAAAATGAACGGCGTCGGGTTGGATGAGTTCGATCAGCTCTTCGATCATGTCCGGGAAAGCTGTTGTTTCATTCAGGCCGAAATCGATAAGTCTGGCAGTGCTTCCGTGCCGTTGTGCCTGCCAACGGTTTTCCGCCAGCAGAAACCGCGAATACTGCCGCCAGCCCTGATTGACACGGCGCAGCCTGAAGAGCATTCGGCATAGGCATCGGAAGGTTGCTGCAATCGCCATAGCATCGTCCAGCAGCGGGCAGACATCGGTTATGCGCATTTCCAATGTTGGAAACCTGTCCGAGGGGCGCAGGTCCCACCAGATCTTGGTGGCATCCTCAATGGCGCCGGCGCGAACGAGAATATCAACCGTGTGCAGATAGTCGAAATAGCTGTTGAAACCGGGTGGCAGCCCCGTTCGCGGCATCTCGTTGAAAACCGACAGTCGGTACGATTTCAGACCGGTGTTCCGGCTTCGCCAGAAAGGCGAGGATGTGCTGAGGGCCAGCAGGTGCGGCAGGAAATAGGCGAGCTGGTTGAACAGCTCGATGCGCAATTCCTCATCCTCGATGCCGACATGCACATGCATGCCGCAGATCACCATGCGCTTGACCACGACTTGCATGGTTCTGGCGATTTCATTGTAGCGTTCCTTGTCTGTGTGCGGCTGGTCCGTCCAATCTGCGAACGGGTGCGTTGAGGACGCAATTGGTGCCAGGTCGAACGCTGCGGCTTCGTCCGCAATCGTCTTGCGGAGGAACCCGAGTTCAGATCGCACCTCCTGAAGACTGGAGCAGACCGGTGTGCCGACCTCTATCTGGCATTTCAGGAATTCAGGACTGACGCGTCCTTCAAGGGCGTTTTCGCAAGCCTTGAAGAGCTCGGGCGGCGGCGAACTCGCCAGCTTGCGGGTCGATTTGTCCACAAGGAGATATTCTTCCTCGACCCCGATAGTGAAACTAGGTTCCTTCATGAGGTGAGCTTCCGGGAAATTGTAACGTCAGGTCAAGCCAGAAAGTAGGCGCATGGGATGTTCAGGGACCTACGGACCGCTGCGATCTGTCCGGCTCGGCTATAGGTCTTCGACATCAAACGTCGAGGCAAAGCGGGCAAGCGGGCAAAGGGGGAGTTGAAGGTCGCCGTTTTCGGCAGGCCACGAATCCTAAAAAAGGGGAGCACATCCTAGTCGTTTTCCAGCGGTCTTGAAGTTGCTGCGTGAAGATACGCTCAAAACTTACCGTTCGGCAGCGGCGTTTTCGGATTGCACATTCACGAGGATTTCCCGTTTGCAGCGCTTCTGAAAAGAGGCCAAGGTGCAACGGATCAAGAAATCACCAGCACCGTCCAGGCGACGGCACGTGAAAAACGATCTGAGCGAAAACAGGAAGTGGAGGCCCCGACCGGAATCGAACCGGTGTACACGGATTTGCAATCCGCTGCGTCACCACTCCGCCACAGGGCCCCTAGGTGGTGTGCCGCGCCTTATCAAACAGTTGCGCGATTTGGTCAAGCCCTGAATTTAACGCCGTACACATTTCCACCGTTGCGGGAGACCGATTTGAAGAAACCCCTTTGTCGCAGTCTATTTTCCGCAGAAACGTGGTGCGATTGCGGGATCTGTTTGCACGGATACTTGTCAGGCAGCCTTTGCATCGCTAATGAACGTTTCTCAAGAGGCGCCGGTAATCCGGCATGTCAAAGTGAGGGCCGATATGACGGACTTTAATCAGTCCCGCCGCAAGATGGTGGATAACCAGCTGCGTACCAACGATGTGACCGATCACCGGATTCTGGACGCAATGGAACTGGTGCCGCGCGAGCGCTTCGTACCGGCATCCAAGCGTGCCGTTGCCTATATTGATGAGGACCTTCCGGTTGGTGGGGCCGATACGGGCCGTATGCTGATGAAGCCGCATATTTTCGGAAAGCTGGTGCAGCTGGCCGAAATCCAGGAAGGCGATATCGTTCTGGTCATCGGGGCGGGAACTGGCTACAGCGCGGCCGTGGTCTCCAAACTTGCTGCTTCTGTCGTCGCTCTGGAGGAAAATCCGGATCTCGCAAAGACCGCCACTGAGGTTTTGGTAGACCTCGGCACCGAAAATGCGGTGGTCGTGGAAGGGGCATTGGCCGAGGGCTATTCCTCCGAGGGCCCTTACGATGTCATTCTTGTGGATGGTGCTGTTGAGGTATTGCCACAGACGCTGACAGACCAGTTGAAGCCCGCTGGCCGCCTGGCCGTGATCGAAGGTCGCGGTGGATCCGGTGTCGCCAAGCTTTACCAAAAGTCGGGCACTGCGGTCAGCAGCCGATTCGGCTTCAATGCATCTGTGAGCCTTTTGCCGGGCTTCGCCAAAGCGGAAGAGTTCGTATTCTAAGGCGTCGACGCCATGTCAGATAATTGGAAACCCGCTGGAGTCCGGCGGGTTTTTCTTTGACAATCAGATTTGGACTTTATGCAGCGGGAACTTGTTGCCATTAAGCCGCACTCGGGGAAATTCGCAATTATCCGCTCTCAAACGGTTGAAGAATAACACCCATCAGTTTACTCAACATGATCAAGTCGGTTGACCCGTGAGGAGTGTGGGGTGTCTGGTCGTTCAACTCTAAAAGTTTTGACCATTGCTGTAGGGCTGATGGGGGGCGTTTCCGCTGCCTCGTTAACTGGTGCCTCCCTGTCTCCCGCTGAAGCGGAAACGATCAGAGAAGCGCTGGCTCTTGCCTATTCCAATAACCCCACCTTGAATGCAGCCCGTGCGCAGCTTCGTGGTGTGGATGAAAACGTGCCGCAGGCGCTGTCCGGATGGCGGCCGACAGTGACGGCATCAGCAGCGGCCGGGCGTCTCGCAACAGGGGCCGACTCGACGATCGACTACCGCAACAATGCGTCGATCTCCCTGACCATCAGTCAGACCCTGTTCCGTGGCTTCCGGACGATCAACTCCACTCGTCAGGCAGAAGCTGTCGTTCGCGCTCAGCGCGAAAGCCTTATGTCGACGGAACAGGACACACTGCTCGACGCCGCCACATCCTATGTGGATGTGATCAGGGATACCGCTCTTGTGTCGCTGCAGCGTAGTGACCTTGCCTTCCTCCAGGAACAGGTCAGGGCCGCTCGCGACAGGTTCGATGTAGGTGAAGGCACCCGGACGGATGTGAGCCAGGCGGAAGCCCGTGCTTCCGAAGCACGTGCCAGCCTCAACACCGCAATGGCCAACCTGAACACCAGTCGTGCCATCTATCGCCAGATCATCGGTGTGGAAGCACGCAGCCTGTCGGCCGACACGTCCATCAGCCGTTTTGTTCCGAAGTCCATCGAAAACGCGATGCAGATGAGCGAAACGCACCAGCCGTTGATCCGTCAGGCTCAGCATCTGGTCGATGCCGCCATCTTCAACATCAAGACGATCGAAGGTGAGCTTCTGCCGACAGTAACACTTGATGGCAGCGTTTCCAGATCGTGGAACCCGTCACCCGTGACCGACTATAGCGACAATGCCCAGATCTTCGGAAATGTCAGCATTCCGCTGTACCAGGGTGGTGGCGTGTCCTCGCGGGTTCGTCAGGCGAAGGAAGAACTGGGCCAGACCCGGTTGCAGCTGGATGTCGCACGCGATCAGATTCGGGCCAACGTCATTTCCGCCTGGGGCAATTACCAGGCTGCTGAAGCTTCCATTGTTGCGGCACAGGCCGCCGTCAAGGCGCAGCAGCTCGCCTTGGAAGGTGTCATTGAAGAGCAGCGCGTCGGGCAGCGAACAACACTTGATGTCTTGGATGCGCAGCGTGAACTGGTGATACAGCAATCAAATCTCGTGACCGCACAGCGTAACCGGATCGTAAGCGGCTATCAGCTGGTCGCCTCTGTGGGCCGGCTGGATGCAGAATCGCTCGGCCTCAGTGTTGCTCGCTACAATCCGAAACAGCATTACCAGGCTGTGCGCGATCAGTGGTTCGGACTGCGTACACCGGATGGCCGCTAAGAAACTCGTAACTTGTCTCCGTCACGATGGTGGCTGATGGTCGAAAGATCTTCAGCTGCTTTTGTTGTTTGGCATAACATCCTGATAAATTTACGAAGGATGACGAGAAGCGCTTGGGCGATATCCACCCGTGGTCGGTAATTTCCGACTAAAAAGGGGATAAGGCGATGCATCGGAGCGCGTTCACTTTGCGCGTTTCCTATGGACCCTCATAATTTCGGTTAACGAATCATTTTGACGGAACTGATTGTTCCTGAGCGTAGCCGGTAAGTACGGGGGAAGTCATGGCGCAGGCGAAGAAGGCTGATGAGCCGTCGATGGAGGAAATCCTCGCATCGATCCGCCGAATCATATCCGATGAGGACTCCCAGGGAGCCGACGAAGGCGAAAACGGCAGCACTGAACCCGTAGAGACACCAGTAGAAGAAGAGGCGACGGACGATATGGGCGATGCCTCCGAAATGTCCCAGGACGATCTCGACAAGCTGTTCGACATGAGCAGCGACGTCGAAGAAGACATACCCGCGGAAGACGATGATGCGGATGATATGGCAGCGGCGATGGCCGCGGATGCCGAAGAAGACGAAGGCGACGATGTTCTTGAGCTGACTGAAGAATTGGCCATTCCCGAAGACGATGCAATGGACATGGTCGAGGGTATGGCTGAGGACTTGGACGGTGATGACGGCGACATTTCTTTCGCGGCTTCTCCAGCACCCGAGCCGGAACCGGCATTCGATCCTGAGCCGGCCATTGAGACCAGCCCGGTACCGGACGACCTGCCGGATGTGCCCGTCGACGCCCCTCTGACCTCGATGAACACTGGCGAAGCGGTTCACGCAGCTTTCGACAATCTGTCGAACATGTTTGTGGGGACCCAGGCGCAGACAGTGGAAGAGCTGGTCAAGGAAATGCTGCGGCCGATGCTGAAGGCCTGGCTCGACCAGAACCTGCCCGGCATGGTGGAGCAGATGGTCCAGAAGGAAATCCAGCGCGTGACGCGCCGGCGCTAGGCCGAAATTGCCCGACGTTTTCAGTCAGGGGGTGCCAGATGGCATCCCCTGAATTTTTTCCGGGCAATTGACGAACACAGGTGATGCCATTCGCATCCTTCGCAAGCCTTTCGGAGTGCGCCGTTGGCGAATGCATTTCTCAAAAGAGCGATGTCCTGGCCGGTTAAAACGAAACTGTCGCCGGTTTCGACAGAGTGCCCGAGAGCATGTGCGATATCGTTGGCCGCCGTCCGGTCTCTGTTACGAACGCTTTCATTTCGGCAATGGCAGCCCGGTTCGCTCAGCATGGGGTGACACAAGGCGTCAGGACCATCCACCAACGCGATTGGCTCACCGTCATTCAGGCGTTGAACGATTATGCTGTAGTTCTCGACGAAGGCGGGCGTATAGCCCTTGCCCAGATAGGTCAGCATGCAAAGCAGGTGGTGCGGACGGATTGAAACGGTCATGATCTGCTTATCGCAGCAAACGCCTTCGGACCCAAGTTCGGATCGACGGATAGGCGTTTCTCCTTCCAAAAGCGCCACATGGCTGCGGGATTGGCCTGCATAGGCGGTTGACTTGCGGCATCGCATCCGATTTACACGGTGCTTCACGAAAATCGAATTTCATTCTCCCATTGAGTGACCCTGATGCTGGATAAGACCTACGATGCGGCCAGCGTTGAGCCGCGGATTTACGAAACCTGGGAAAAGGCGGAGGCCTTCAAGGCCGGAGCTGGTGCCAAAGAGGGCGCAGCCTCCTTTTCCATCGTAATTCCGCCGCCCAACGTGAACGGTTCGCTGCATATGGGGCATGCTCTCAACAACACCCTGCAGGACATCCTGATCCGCTGGAAACGCATGCAGGGTTTCGACACCCTTTGGCAGCCGGGAACGGACCATGCAGGCATTGCGCTACAGATCGCTGTCGAAAGACAGATGGCCGAGCGCAATGAGCCGAGCCGCAGAGAAATCGGCCGCAAGGCATTTGTCGAACGGGCGTGGCGCTACAAGGGTGAAGTCGGCAGCGCAATCATCGCTCAGCTGAAGCGTCTGGGGGCGTCGTGTGACTGGTCGCGTGAACGCTTCACGATGGACGAAGGCCTGTCCGAGGCTGTTCGCAAGGTTTTTGTCGACCTCTATAACGAGGGCCTGATCTACAAATCCAAACGGCTGGTCAACTGGGACCCGAAAATGGAGACCGCCATTTCGGATCTTGAGGTCGAGAACATCGAGACCGATGGCCACATGTGGCACTTCCGCTATCCGCTGGCCGGTGGCGCTACCTATGAATACGTCGAGAAGGACGAAGAGGGGAACATCACCCTTCGCGAGACCCGCGACTATATTTCGATTGCCACGACACGCCCGGAAACAATGCTCGGCGACGGCGCGGTTGCGGTTCATCCGGATGACGAGCGATACAAGCCGATTGTTGGTAAACTCTGCGAGATTCCGGTCGGGCCGAAGGAGCATCGCCGCCTGATCCCGATCATCACCGACGAGTATCCGGATCCGGATTTCGGCTCGGGTGCAGTCAAGATCACCGGTGCGCATGACTTCAACGACTACGGCGTCGCGCAGCGTAACAAGATCCCGATGTACCGTCTCATGGACACCAAGGGTGCGATGCGCGCCGACGGTGCGCCTTATGTCGAAGAAGCCGGCAAGGCTCAGGCGATCATCAATGGCGCTGAGATGACCCTTCAAGAGGTCGACCTGATCAACATCGTTCCGGAGGACCTGCGCGGTCTCGACAGGTTCGAAGCGCGTAAACGGGTGATTGAACAGATCACGGCGGAAGGTCTGGCCGTCACGGTTCCGGCCGACCATCCGGATGTCGCATGGATGAAGGGACAGGCGCCGGAGTGGAATTCACTTGGCGGGGCAGTCGTTCGTCCGCTGGAGGAAGGCGCGGACGCGCCGGAACGTCTGCCGCTGGTTGAATCCAAGAAAATCATGCAGCCGTTCGGAGACCGGTCCAAGGTCGTCATCGAACCCATGTTGACCGACCAGTGGTTCGTCGACGCCAAGACATTGGCGGCACCGGCCCTGAAAGCCGTTCAGGACGGCACGACCAAACTTATTCCCGGCAACGCCGAAAAGGTCTACTTCAACTGGCTCAACGACATTCAGCCCTGGTGTATTTCGCGCCAGCTCTGGTGGGGCCATCAGATCCCGGTCTGGTATGACGAAGACGGCACGGAATACTGCGCGCATTCCGAGGAAGAAGCCGTTGCAATGGCCGGCGGCAAGGCGCTGACGCGGGATGAAGACGTTCTGGATACCTGGTTCTCTTCCGCGCTCTGGCCGTTCTCGACAATGGGCTGGCCGAACAAGACGCCGGAACTGGCACGCTACTACAAGACCGATGTGCTCATTACGGGCCTCGACATCATCTTCTTCTGGGTTGCCCGGATGATGATGCAGGGACTTCATTTCATGGATGAAGTGCCGTTCCACACGGTCTATTTCAACTCGATCGTCGTCGACGGCAAGGGCAAGAAGATGTCCAAGTCGACCGGCAATGTGATTGATCCGCTGGATCTGATCGGACGGTTCGGGGCCGACGCGACCCGCTTCGCGCTTGCAAGCCAGGAAGTCCAGGCCCGCAGAATGCTGCGGATGTCCGACCAGGCTGCTGAAGGCGGTCAGCGCTTTGCGACCAAGCTCTGGAATGCGGCAAGGTTCGCGGAAATGAACGGATGCGCGCGCGTGCAAGGGTTCGATCCGGCAGCAACCACGCACACGCTCAACCGCTGGATTGCGACCGAGACGGGCCGCTGCATCGCCGAAGCAACCGCGGCTCTGGAAGACTTCCGGTTCAATGATGCATGTGGTGCGATCTACCGCTTTACCTGGAACACGTTCTGCGACTGGTATCTTGAACTGGCCAAGCCGATCTTCAACGGCGAAGACGAAGCTGCCAAGGCAGAAACGCGTGCGACCGCTGCTTGGGCACTGGACGAGATTCTGAAGGTTCTGCACCCGATCATGCCGTTCCTGACGGAAGAGCTTTGGGAGCGCCTGGGTGATGAAGGCAATGCTCAGGACAGTCTGCTTATGTTGGCGGCCTGGCCGGAAGCGAAGGTTTCTGACGAGGACGCAGCTGGGGAAATCAATTGGCTTGTCGATCTGATTTCCGAAATCCGGTCAGTTCGCGCGGAAATGAACATTCCGGCAGGGACAAAGGTCTCCGTGATCGTGACGGGGGCCAGCGAGAAGACCAAAGCCCGGCTGCAGACCCACGAGTCCGCCATTCTTCGTTTGGCCCGAGCTGAGACAGTGACGCTGGCAGATGCGGCTCCTTCAGGCGCAGCCCAGATCATTGTTGGTGAAGCCACGGTTTGTCTTCCGCTCGCCGGTGTGATCGATCTCGGCGCCGAAAAGACTCGTCTTCAGAAAGAAGCCGGCAAGCTGGAAGGTGAAATCACCAAGATCGAGAAGAAGCTTTCAAACCCGGCATTCGTTGCCAAGGCCCCGGAAGAGGTTGTCGACGGTGAACGGGAAAAAGTTGCCGAATCCAGAGAAAAGCTGGAGAAGGTCCAGACGGCTCTCGGCCGTTTGGCGGAAATCGGCTAGATCATTTCGAGGCCCGGAACAAGCTTTGTCTTTTCCGGGCCGCAATTCGGTGCTAGCGCCGCATAAAAGAACATACGTATGCTTGGCATCCGAGGAATCGAATTGAAGCTGATGGCGGACCAGTTTGACATCATGAGAGCGGTTAGGCGCCTGCGCGCAGGCCTTGGAATAGCGGCGATGGCGGCGGTAACGCCCCTGGCTTCGGCGCACGCGGAAAAGATCGAGAATCCGGTCGCTGTCTTCTCGGGGCTCGACAAGATCACTGGACGTATCATCTCGTTCGATGTCTACATCGGCGAGACAGTTCAGTTCGGGGCGCTGCAAGTCACGCCAAGGGTCTGTTACACACGTCCTCAGACAGAGTCGCCTCTGACGACCGGATTTGTTCAGGTCGATGAAATCACGCTCAACAACGAAGTGCGGCGGATTTTTTCCGGCTGGATGTTTGCGGCCAGTCCCGGTCTCCATGCTGTCGAACATCCCGTCTACGACATCTGGCTGACTGATTGTAAGGCCGCCTCCACCGTTCCGCCGCCTGACGACTATGCCGGACCGCCTATAACAGGCAGCGCTGCAGAAGGCGATGACCCGCTGGCAGGTCCTGAGGATGGTCAGGATCACGGCCCAATTGTGCCGCGCGCAAAACCTTTTGAAGGGTAATACCAACTTCAAAAGAGCGGGTCTTGTTTGTCGAGGCTGGGATAAGCCGCTGGGGAGGCTGGTTTCGGAGCACTAACGTGTGAAGCGTTCAGCTCCGCTCGTGGCCAGCCCGGAATAAAGCTGTCGTGACAGGGATAGCCCACAACCTTCCACCATGCGGCGTGACGTCATATTCGTCGACGACACCAGCTCATAGAGATGGCTTGCCGCAAGCTCGGTCAGGCATGCGTCCGCCATCATTGCGTTGACATAGGTGCCCAGGCCGTTACCACGATGAGCGGGGGCAACGGCTACGAGACCGCCCCACGCATAGCGGCAAAATGGGCTGTGCTGATTGTGTGGCAGATAACCGTGCGCGCAGGCCGCGAAACCGCCTGTTGCATCCAACAGTCCGACGGAAACAACGGAGCCGTGGTCTCCATTCAGAAATGAACCGGACAAAGGCGCAATGCCAGCGGCGGCAACGAATTCCTGAAACGAACCCGTCAGCGGCCCCTCAGCTCCGTCCAGTCCAGAAAATGTATGAAGTCCGTCCGGAAGGTCCCTTGAAAGGATTGGCGTCGTTGCAGCTTTGATTGCCTCAGCGTCGCCGACAAATACATCCCAGGTGTCCAGCCGGTAGCCCTTTTCAGTCAGTGTGTTCTCCAGATCTGCGTGTCCGTTTGTGTCAAGCAGGCGAAATCCGAAGACACCGTCTTCTTCGAGTGAGTTGAAGATAGTGTCGAAACCCAAAACCTCAGGGGCGTCTGTCCCGAGCATGCGGACGTTACAGCAGGCACCAGGAGTTTCCATGGTCCAGCCATACAGCTCTTCAGCGCGTTGCTGCAGTTGAACCTGCTGCTTTGTTCCGAAGTATCCGGCCATGATGTTTTACGCCTCCCGTTTTTGCCTTTTGAAATGAAGGCAGGCAAATGCGGGTCTGTCCAGACCGGGGAGCGTCATTGAAGCAAAGTGCTTGCGTCTATGTCCGTGCGGGGAATCCGGGTGCGCGCATTTCAAACCCCGTCTTTGTGGTGGCAAAACCAAGGTCTTTGTAAAATCGATGCGCATCCTTGTTGGCCGCACCAGACAGCAGCATCACCTTGAAAGAACCAGACGCAAAGGCCGTGTCAGTGGCGCTTTGAAGCAGCGCTCTTCCGATTCCCTTGCCGCGCCAGTCAGCGTGTGTGACGACATTTTCAATGAGAGCAAAGGGCGCACAGCCGCGTGTGAGGTTCGGGACGATGACCAGCATGCATGTCGCAACCAGTGCGCCGTTCAGGTCTGCGACAAGCAAATTGACGCCCGGTTGAGCCAGAATTTGGTCAAAAGTTTCGAGCTGCAACTTTTCAGCGGCGGCAATGTCATCCGAAATAAGCTGCGCGTAGAGTGCACACAGACCTTGAAAATCTTCTTTGGTAGCCGATCGGATAACGGGAGTGTCTGTTGAAACGGGCATGAGAACCGCAGGCGTTCCAGGAAACAAAAAGCCCGCCGGGTGGCGGGCTTCGATGTCGTGTCAGTCGATGTCGACGTAATCGGATGGCGAAAGCCCCAGCCGGCCATCGACATAGGTGCCGCAACGCTGCATCAGATCATCCATATCGTTCTCGAAGAAATGGTTGGCGCCCGGAATTGTCTCGTGATCGATCACGATGCCTTTCTGGGTCTTCAGCTTGTCGACCAACGTCTGCACATCCTTTTGCGGAACAACCTTGTCGTTGTCTCCATGGATGATCAGGCCGGAGGACGGGCAGGGGGCGAGGAAGGAGAAGTCGTGTAGGTTCGCCGGCGGAGCAACCGAAATGAACCCTTCCACTTCCGGACGGCGCATAAGAAGCTGCATGCCGATCCAGGCACCAAACGAGAATCCGGCAATCCAGCAGGCGCGAGCGTCTGTGTGAACGGTTTGCACCCAGTCGAGAGCGGCAGCCGCATCGGAAAGCTCACCCTGGCCGTGGTCAAACGTACCCTGGGATCGGCCCACGCCACGGAAGTTGAAACGCAGCACCGCAAATCCGCGCCGGGCAAACATGTAGTACATCTGGTAGACGATCTGGTTGTTCATCGTGCCACCGAATTGTGGGTGCAGATGCAGAACCAGGGCGATTGGCGCGTTGCGTTTTCTCGCGGGATGGAACCGGCCCTCAAGCCGGCCGGCGGGACCGTTGAAGATCACCTCAGGCATGAAACGCTATGTCCTTGTCATTTTGTCGCGCGAGTGAAGGTCGCGCGGGAATTCTGGGCTCACGATACGTGGTTTCCCGTAAGTCTAAACTTGACTCTTTGTCTCCGAGTTTCTAGAACCCTGTTTAGAATTATTCGAAAGTTCGCACCTTACCTCAGCAGGCAGACGATGCTCGGTTCGACCGGTTGGGGGCAGTTATCGTCATGATGGCGGAAAAATTCAAGGTTTTTCGCACATCTACCTGACAACAAAGCGAGTTTTCGATTTTTTGCAAGGCTTGAGATCAAACGATAAGAGGCGCTATGCAGCATCAGCCTGCTCCGATCTATCTGGACCACAACGCGGGCGCACCCCTGCGCGATACCGTTCGTGAGGTCATGATCGAAGCACTGAATGATGCTGGTAACGCGTCCTCTGTCCACGCACATGGCCGGAAGGCGCGTGGTCGTATTGAGACAGCGCGCGACCAGGTCGCACGGCTTTGCAACGCGAAAACCCGCGCCGTGACATTCGTCTCCGGCGGGACCGAAGCAAACATGACGGCCCTCTCACAGAGCTGGCAGGATCAGGGCGCTCCGGTCTATCTCGACAAACTCTTCAGAAGTGCCGTTGAACATCCCTCTGTAATGACCGGCGGGCGGTTCCCCGTTTCCGATCAGGTGGTCATACCTGTCGACGGAGACGGCCGCGTTGTGCTTGACGCTCTGGAACAGGCTGTCAAAGACGTCGAACCAAGTCTCATTTCCGTAATGGCCGCCAACAATGAAACCGGTGTCATTCAGCCGTTGGGTGAAATCGGTGCCATTGCCGAAAAATACGGTCACTTTTTTCATGTGGACGCGGTTCAGGCTGCCGGCCGGATGCCGATCGATCCTGACAGCTGGCAGGCGGATGTGCTGACGTTGTCGGCTCACAAGTTCGGCGGTCCACAGGGCATCGGTGCGGTTGTGGTGCGTTCAACGGCCCGCGTTCCAGCGCCTTTGATGGTCGGCGGCGGACAGGAGAACTGGCGCCGTGGCGGAACGGAAAATGTTTCCGCAATTGCCGGCTTCGGAATTGCCAGCAAAGCCGCCCTTGAAGAAGTCGCCGACATGCGCCATTTGAGAGAGATGAAGGCGAAGCTCGAAGCCGGGCTGTGCGCGATTTGTCCTTCGACAGTGATTTTCGGCGACAAGGCGGAAAGACTGTCCAACACCTGTTGTTTTGCCGTTCCGGGCATTCCGGCAGAAACCGCGCTGATCGCTTTTGATCTCGACCATATTTCGGTTTCATCCGGTTCTGCCTGCTCCTCCGGCAAGGTGTCCGTGTCCCATGTGCTGACCGCCATGGGCGTTTCGGAAGATCTTGCACGTTGCGCCTTGCGCGTCAGCATGGGGTGGAATACCAGCGGCTCCGACATAGACAGGTTTCTCGAGCTGTGGCCAAAAATCGTTGGCAGGCTCAACCCGCAAGCTCGTCACCAGGCAGCTTGATGACAGGAATTCGGCAGCTTTGCTGCCAGACATGGCGCAGGTGACAAGGTCCCTGCAGGGAATAACCGAAGCAGGCACGGGGCCTGTTGAATGGAGGCAAGATATGCCAGCTGTACAGGAAACCATCGATAAGGTGAAAGCCATCGATGTCGACCAGTATAAATACGGCTTCGTGACCGATATCGAGTCGGATAGAGGCGCCAAAGGCCTGTCCGAAGAAACCGTCCGCTTTCTGTCGGCAAAGAAGAACGAGCCGGAATGGATGACGGAATGGCGCCTGGACGCGCTTCGCCGTTTCCAGCAGATGGAAGAACCGACCTGGGCGCGTGTTTCCTACCCGAAAATCGATCTTGATGATCTCTACTACTGGGCGTCTCCGAAATCCGTCGAGGGCCCGAAAAGCCTGGACGAAGTTGATCCGGAACTGCTGGCGACCTACGAAAAACTCGGTATTCCGCTGCAAGAACAGGAAATCCTTGCAGGTGTCGAGCCGAAGAACAGGGTCGCCGTCGACGCTGTGTTCGATTCCGTTTCCGTCGTCACCACTTTCAAGGAAGAGCTGAAGAAGGCCGGTGTCATCTTCTGTTCCATTTCCGAAGCGCTTCGCGAATATCCGGACCTGGTAAAGAAGTACCTCGGTTCCGTCGTTCCGGTCACCGACAACTACTACGCGACGTTGAACTCGGCTGTCTTCTCGGACGGGTCGTTTGTCTATATTCCTGAGGGTGTTCGCTGCCCGATGGAGCTGTCGACCTATTTCCGCATCAACGAACAAAACACCGGTCAGTTCGAGCGCACGCTGATCATCGCCGAGAAGGGCGCCTACGTCTCCTATCTGGAAGGATGTACGGCACCTCAGCGTGACGAGAACCAGCTTCATGCGGCTGTCGTTGAACTGGTCGCCCTGGATGATGCGGAGATCAAATACTCTACCGTCCAGAACTGGTTCCCCGGCGACAAGGACGGCAAGGGCGGCATCTACAACTTCGTCACCAAGCGTGGCGACTGCCGTGGCAAGAATTCCAAGATCTCCTGGACCCAGGTCGAAACTGGCTCGGCGATCACCTGGAAATACCCGTCCTGCATCCTGCGCGGCGAGAATTCCCGTGGTGAATTCTATTCGATCGCCGTTTCCAACGGATACCAGCAGGTCGACAGCGGTACCAAGATGATCCATCTGGGCAAGAACTCGTCCAGCCGGATCATTTCCAAGGGCATTTCTGCAGGCAAGTCGCAGAACACCTATCGTGGTCTGGTTTCCGCTCATCGGAAAGCGTCGCATGCACGAAACTTCACCCAGTGTGACTCGCTGCTGATCGGCCAGGACTGCGGCGCGCATACCGTGCCTTACATCGAGAGCAAGAACGCCTCGGCCCAGTTCGAACACGAGGCGACCACCTCGAAGATTTCGGACGACCAGATGTTTTACTGCCTGCAGCGCGGTTTGTCGGAAGAGGAAGCCGTGGCGCTGATCGTCAACGGTTTCGTCAAGGATGTCATCCAGCAGCTGCCGATGGAATTCGCCGTCGAGGCACAGAAGCTGATCTCGATCAGCCTGGAAGGATCCGTGGGCTAACGGCCCTGCAAACTTACGAATTGATTGGGGCTCTGAACGCCCTCCGAATTACGAGGAACAATCTCAATGCTTGAGATCAAAAACCTGCACGCCCGCATTGCGGAAGACGAAACAGAGATCCTGCGCGGCATCGATCTGACCATCAATGCGGGCGAAGTACATGCCATCATGGGACCGAACGGCTCTGGCAAGTCGACGCTGTCCTACATCCTGGCTGGCAAGGACGACTACGAGGTTACCGAAGGCGAGATCCTGTTCAACGGAGAGAACCTTCTGGAAATGGAGCCGGATGAGCGCGCTGCTGCGGGCCTGTTCCTGGCGTTCCAGTACCCGATCGAGATTCCAGGGGTTGCCACCATGGAATTCCTCAAGACGGCGATGAATGCACAGCGCAAGGCGCGTGGAGAAGATACGCTGTCGATCCCCGACTTCATGAAACGAGTGAAGGAGGCCGCAGGCCACCTGAACGTCTCCATGGACATGCTGAAGCGCCCGCTCAACGTCGGTTTCTCCGGTGGTGAGAAGAAGCGCGCTGAAATTCTGCAGATGTCCTTGCTGGAACCGAAGCTTTGCGTGCTTGACGAGACGGATTCTGGCCTCGACATCGACGCACTCAAGATCGTTTCGGAAGGCGTGAACAAGCTGCGTGGTCCGGATCGTGCCATGGTTGTGATCACCCACTATCAGCGTTTGCTCGACCACATCGTTCCGGATGTCGTCCACGTTCTGTCCAAGGGCCGCATCGTAAAGACCGGTGACAAGGACCTGGCGCTGGAGCTGGAAAAGAACGGTTACGCCGACTACATCGACACGGCCGCCTGAGGGAGCAAAGCTATATGAACGCCAGCGCACCCATCAAACACACACAGGCGGAAAGCGACCTGCTGGAACGTTTCGAACGCGCGAAAGACGGTTTGGCCGGTTCGGTTGCCGTCAAGGCTCTGCGCGACGCCGCGCTTGGCCAGATCCGTGACCGTGGTCTGCCGCACCGCCGGGTTGAGGAATACAAGTATTCCGACCTTCGCGCCTACATGAAATCAGCTGCCCCGCTTGCTGGCGCGGCTGATGAGGCTGAGGCTACAAGCCTGATTGAGACTCAGGACGGTTTCGGAGATATCGACCGCTACCGTATCGTCGTCGCCAATGGCTCTTTTCTTGCCGGGCTTTCGGATGTTGAAGCACTTGCCTGTGAAGGCGTGACGCTGACAAGCGTTGCTGAAGCGCTTGCCGGCGAAACGGGCACCCAGTTGGTTGCTTCGCCGAAGTCGGGCCTCACTGATGGCGTGGTCGCCTTGAACACTGCGTTTCTCCAGGGGGGCGTTGTCATCACGGTCAAGAGCGGTGTGGAAGTATCCAAACCGGTCGAACTGGTTCAGGTGGCGACAGCCAAAGGTGCTCAGGCAGTCCGCAACCGCGTGGAACTCGGCGAGGGGGCTAAGTTGCGCCTTCTGGAAACCTTTGTCGGAGATACCGGCGAGGGGGAGCTGAACACGGTCTTCGATTACGATATCGCCAACAAGGCAGCGCTCGCCGCCACGCGTCTGATCGTCGGCAAGACCGACGCAGCGCAGCTGTTCACGACAATCGCGACGCTTGGCGCAGAGGCGGAACTGAAATCGCTTGGCTTCATTGCTGGACCGCAATTTACCCGCAACCAGCAATTCATCAACTTCACGGGCGAAAACTCCGAAGCGAAGATCTACGGAGTGACCATGGCTGGTGGCAAGTCGCTTGCCGACCAGACGTTGATTGTCGATCATGTCGTGCCGAACTGTAACAGCCGCGAGTTCTTCAAGACCGTGCTCGACGGTGAGGCCAAGGGTGTTTACCAGGGGCGCATCAACGTTGCCCAGCATGCCCAGAAGACCGATGGCGAGATGATGACCCAGGCTCTGCTCCTCTCCGAGGACGCGGAAATGGCCAACAAGCCGGAACTGGAAATCTTCGCGGACGACGTATTGTGTGCCCATGGTGCGACCAGCGGACAGATCGATGAGGATCTGCTCTTCTATCTGCGCGCTCGCGGCATTCCGGAAGACGAGGCGAAGACCCTGCTGGTACTCGCATTCCTTTCCGAAGCGATTGAGGAATACGGCGAAGACGATGTTACGGAAGGCCTGGAAGCACGCGTGCGTGACTGGCTAGCCGACCACTGACATCTGAAGCGAACGGGAATAAGGAGCAGCGCCGCATGACGGTCGCGACCGCAGAAAAAACAACCGGCAGCGCCGGTTACGATGTCGATGCCATCCGCCAGGATTTTCCAATCCTGGCGCGGGAGGTTTACGGCAAGCCGCTGGTCTATCTGGATAACGGTGCTTCCGCCCAGAAACCCCGGCAGGTGATCGATGCGGTGACCAAGGCTTATTCCGAGGAATACGCCAATGTTCATCGTGGCCTGCATTTCCTGTCCAACACCGCAACGGACAACTATGAAGCTGCGCGCGAGAAAGTGCGCCGCTTCCTGAATGCACAGTCGGTCGACGAGGTGGTTTTCACCAAGTCCACCACGGAGGCAATCAATCTGGTGTCCTATGGCCTTGGTGGCGACTATTTCGCTGATGGCGGCGAGATCGTTCTGTCGATCATGGAACACCACTCCAACATCGTACCCTGGCATTTCCATCGCGAGCGTCACGGCGCGAAGCTTAAATGGGTCTATGTCCGGGAGGATGGCTCGTTTGATCTTGATGCCTTTTCTGATGCCTTGACGGACAAGACAAGGCTGGTTGCGATCACGCATATGTCGAATGTTCTTGGTACAGTCGTTCCGGTCAAGGAAGTCTGTCGGATCGCCCATGAACGTGGCATTCCGGTCCTGGTGGACGGCAGCCAGGCGGCGGTCCATCTACCCGTCGACGTTCAGGATATAGACTGCGACTATTACGTCTTCACCGGTCACAAGGTCTATGGGCCGTCGGGCATCGGTGTTCTTTGGGGCAAGCCTGACAGACTTAACGCTTTGCGCCCATTCAACGGCGGCGGAGAGATGATTCTCGACGTAACCGAAGACATTGTGACCTACAATGAGCCGCCACATCGGTTTGAGGCCGGTACGCCGCCGATCGTGCAGGCGATCGGCCTTGGCGCAGCGCTCGACTACATGGATGCGCTCGGCCGGGACAACATCGCGCGGCATGAAGCGGATCTGAAGGACTATGCCCACCAGAAGCTGCGCGAGATCAACTCGCTGCGGATCTTTGGGGATGCGCCGGACAAGGGAGCAATTGTCTCCTTTGAACTGCAAGGTGCTCACGCACATGACGTTGCCACGATCATCGACCGGTCGGGGGTTGCGGTCAGGGCAGGGACCCATTGTGCTCAGCCGCTCTTGGCAAAATACGGTGTGACTTCTACATGTCGGGCTAGTTTCGGGCTTTACAACACGCGTGCGGAAGTGGACGCGCTGTATGAAGCCCTGTTGAAGGCTCAGAGCTTTTTCGGGTAAGGACGGACCCTATGGAAAACGCTACCACAATTGATACCAGCGCGGATGGCGAAGAGCTGCAGACGGAAGTCTCGGCAAAAAGCGCGATTCCGGCAAACGAACTCGACCAGCTGACCACCGATATCATCGGTGCTCTGAAAACGGTTTATGATCCGGAAATCCCCTGCGACATCTATGAGCTTGGCCTGATCTACAAGGTCGATATCGAAGACGACAGATCGATCAACATCGATATGACGCTGACAGCTCCCGGGTGTCCTGTGGCAGGCGAAATGCCTGGCTGGGTGGAAAATGCCGTTTCAGCCGTTGCCGGTGTTGGACCGGTCAACGTCGATATGGTCTTCGATCCACCCTGGACACCTGACCGGATGTCGGACGAAGCCAAGGTTGCGCTCAACTGGTATTGAGCTTCAAGCCTTTAATCGGATAAGCTGACACCCCATATCAGGTTTAGCATTCGCTTCACTGCACGAGGATCATATGGCTTCCGCCGCTAAATTCCAGGTTATGACCCTGACTGACGCTGCCGCCGAGCGCGTGAAGGAACTTGTCGAGAATTCTGACAAGAATGCCATCGGCTTGCGTGTCGGTATCAAGAAGGGCGGCTGTGCCGGCATGGAATACACCATGGAAATGGTGGATGCCGCGAAGCCCGGAGATGACACGGTCGAAGACAAGGGGGCAAAACTCTTTGTCGATCCGTCTGCGGTGCTGTTCCTGCTCGGGACTGAAATGGATTTTGAAGTCACCAAGTTCCGGTCCGGTTTCATCTTCAAGAACCCGAATGAAGTGTCTGCCTGCGGTTGCGGTGAATCCGTCTCGCTTCAGGCGGCGGACGTGAACGCCCTGGCGCGCTGACCACGCTTGTTCATTCTTTCAAAGAGTGTTTCATGAGCCTTTTCGAGCGGCTGAAAGCCGACGCAGGCCCGCAATGGGCCGACTACACCCGTCACGCGTTTGTTCAACAGCTGGGGGCCGGAACGCTTCCGCTGCCTTGTTTCAAACACTACCTAGTTCAGGACTATCTGTTTCTCATTCAGTTTGCCCGTGCCTATGCATTGGGGGTCTACAAGAGCTCTTCCATCGCCGACATGCGTCAGTCTTTGGAAGGGGTGAAAGCCATTCTGGATGACGAACTCGATCTGCATGTCGAGATGTGCCGTGACTGGGGCATGGATCGGTCAATGATTGAGACTGCTCCGGAAGACACACCAACGATGGCCTACACGCGCTTTGTGCTGGACGCTGGCATGGCAGGAGACCTTCTGGATCTGCAGGCAGCGCTCGCCCCTTGCGTGATCGGTTATGCGGAGATTGGTGCAAGGCTCTCGGCGGAAGGTTGCGACACTGACAGTAATCCCTACAACCGCTGGATCCAGGAATACGCCGCAGAAGGCTATCAGGAGCTGGGACAGGGCTTCGTGGCCTGGATGGATGGGACTGCAAGCCAGGTACTGACGGGGCACCGCTATCCGCGTGTTCTATCGATTTTTGAAAAAGCCTGCCGCCTTGAAAGCGACTTCTGGCAGATGGGGCTGAACGCAAAAGCCTGAGACAGAAATCTACTCAAGCCTGACCAATCTTGACCGGTGCGGAAAACAAGTAATTGGAAAGACGGGGCCTGAGTTCAGGCGACGTCTTCCTGCTCTTGCGTATCATTAAGTTCTTTTTCGGTTTTGACAACGTTCCGGCCGGCGTCCTTGGCAAGGTACAGTGCCTCGTCCGCGCGTGAGACGATGGAATGCGCCGTATCCATGTCTTCGAAGGTTGCTATCCCGACTGAAATGGTGACCCGGCCGAGGTTCTCGCCTGTCGAACGCTTCACCAGTTCCTTGGACATCACGGCGTTGCGGATGTTCTCACCAATCACAGCTGCTTCTTCCAGTTCGGTATGCGGCAGAATGATCGCAAATTCTTCACCGCCGTACCGGCAGGCAATGTCCTGCGCCTTGATATTCTGCTTCACTGCAAGCGCTACAAGCCTCAGAACCTGATCGCCTGTCTGGTGACCGTAGGTATCGTTGAACTTCTTGAAGTGGTCGATATCGGTCATAAGCAGCGAGAAACCACGCCCGCTTTCCTTGGAGTGATCGATGACCCGTTCAATCGAATTCTCGAAGTGTTTGCGATTGTTGAGCGTGGTCAATTCATCCGTCAGGGATTCGTAGCGGATCGCTTCCAGAGAAGACTGCAGGTTCTCGATGTGCTTTTTGGATTCCAGAAGCTGGCTCTCAAGCTTCCGATTCGACCCAACTGCGTTTTGGGTCGACTTGACCAGATGGGTGACATAGATCTGCAGTTTTTCGGGATCCGAGACCGATTTGATTTTCTCAACGGCCTGTTCAAGAGCACTGCCATAGTCGGATGTGGCATCTGCGCTCAGCTTCAGAGTGTCGACGAGTTCTTCGACTTCTTTGGAAACCTTGGAGCCAACCTCATCCAGACGATCACCAAGCCTCGTTGGTGACAGGAAGCGGCCATAAAGAGTCAGCATCTCGTCAGTGCTGATTCTGCCGTTGGATTTGATGGATTCATTGACGGCCCGGTTCAGGCCCTGATTGTAACCAGCAGCGTATGTGTACCAAAGTTCGTAAGAACGAGGGTAGGCTGGCAGTACGTTTTTCTTGATGTAACTGATTGCGGATTCTCCGTACTGGATAGTCCGCTTATGGTCATCTTCATCCGCCATCAAGTTTCTCTCACCCATGCCTTGCGTATCCCCCCACAAGGACACAAGAACTAGGGTTTAAACTCCAATGGAAGGCTTAAGGAGTCGTTAAGCTTAAAGCGAAACCTGGAGAGTTTCCGTGGTTAGGACGCCTTTTTCGGCCGAGGCTCACGCAGAAGGAAAGCAGGAATATGAACGCCAGCACTGAAGGCCGGTTCCAGCTTCTCGTTTCTGGAACGTTTCCCGGTCTGTCGTTGCGGAAGATTTGAGACCGGAGTCGGGTTCAGCATTTCCGGAAGCTCCTCAACCTGCTCTTCCACGACTTCGCGCGGCTTGTTCTGTGACCGGCGACGATTGGACGGCTTGGCCTCAGCGGCCTCGTTGTCGTTGCTCGAACGCGCGTTCCTGGGCGACTTGCCGCCACCCTTGCGGCGTGCCTTGCGCTCTTGCGCCGCAGCTTCGAAGTCTATCGCGTCGCCCAGCCAATCGATGTCTTTCTTGATCAGCGTCTCAATGGCATCGAGATATTTCTGGTCGTCACCCGTTACAAGCGTAAAGGCCGTTCCCTTGCGCCCCGCACGACCGGTTCTGCCGATCCGGTGTACGTAATCTTCAGCGTTGCTCGGGACATCGAAATTGAAAACGTGACTGACCTCGGGAATGTCCAGGCCACGGGCCGCGACATCGCTTGCTACCAGCAGCTTGATCGTTCCCTTGCGGAAATTGTCCAGCATCATCATGCGTGTGCGCTGATCCATGTCGCCATGGAGCGCTCCAACGTTGTATTCATGACGCTCGAGAGACCGATAAAGGGTCGTGACGTCCCGCTTGCGGTTGCAGAACACAATCGCGTTCTGAAGATCTTCAGCACCTTCAAGCAACTCGCGCAGGGCAGCGCGCTTTTCATAATCCTTGGATTCGGTCGCTTTGAGAAACTGCGCGACGTTCTCGGCCGTGGACGAGGTCGGCGCAACTTCGATGCGGGCCGGATTCTGAAGGAAGGTTTCCGTCAGACGTTGGATTTCAGGCGGCATGGTTGCCGAGAAGAAAAGGGTCTGGCGCGTGAACGGTATCAGTTTGCAGATCCGTTCAATATCCGGAATGAAGCCCATGTCGAGCATGCGGTCGGCTTCATCAATAACCAGGATTTCAACACCCTGAAGCAACAGCTTGCCGCGTTCGAAGTGATCGAGCAGGCGGCCCGGCGTCGCGATAAGCACATCCGTACCACGGTCCAGCTTCTTGTCCTGCTCGGAGAAGGAAACGCCGCCAATCAGCAGAGCGACGTTGAGTTTGTGGTTCGTGCCGTAACGCTCAAAGTTCTCTTCAACCTGCGCAGCGAGTTCGCGCGTCGGTTCGAGAATGAGCGTGCGCGGCATGCGCGCCCTCGCGCGGCCCTTTTCGAGTAGCGTCAACATGGGCAGTGTGAAACTAGCGGTCTTGCCGGTTCCGGTCTGGGCGATGCCAAGAATGTCGCGGCGCTCGAGCACCTGCGGAATGGCTCCCGACTGGATTGCCGTGGGTTCTTTATAACCTGCTGCTTCAACTGCAGCGAGGACCTTCTCGCTAAGACCGAGAGTATCAAATGCCATGGAGCGTTTTGCCCGAATGTTGTGATTGTTAATCGGCGGCGCCGTGGGGACCACCGGTGCCAACGTGCGCACACCCTACATTCATGCGCTCAGGTGTCAATGCACTTGTAGGTAAATTTTCAAGAAAACAGAGTAATACGGGGTACGACTTGCCGTCTCAGTTAATAGTGCAGTCAAGTTGGATCATGAAAAAGGTTGGAACATCAGTATGCATTGCCCAAAAAGAGGGCGTGGTCAAAGGTGTCTGTTTCCGAAAAGTTCGCTTCAGCCGGTAATTAATACGTAAAATTGCGCAGCGTCAGGCAGTAAGTGCAGCTGGCTTGTAGAACAGGTCGTAATCCGTCTTGTAGCGGCGCCTCAACTGCTGAACCAAACGGTCTTCGGTGAAAGACAGCAGCGTATCCCGTGAAATGTAATTGCTCACGTTATAGGTGACTGGTTCCTTTGAGCGAAGTCTGAGCGAGCTTTCAGAAAGAAACTTTGCGAAAGACCGGTCGAAATCTTCAAGCTGCAGAACCAGATCGGCCGTCAGTACGCCTTTGTAGGTCAGTGCGGCGGTCTGGCTCCGGAAGAGGTTGTCTGCTTCCAGATCCGAAATCGACGCAACATGGGACACGAATTGCTGTGGCGTCATGTCCTGAGTGAACTGTCGTTCTTCGTAGTAGGCGGGAAGGGGATCTGAACTGAGAATGACTTTCTCATAGCAATAGGCAAGCCTATGCATCGGGTCCTGGACCCAGGCAGCAACTGTCATGTCGGGGTGGCGGCGCTTGAGTTCTCGTGCCGTCAACAATTCAACATTTCCATGGAACAACAGACGCTCGGTGGCCGCAGCCTTGAGATCAATTTCGGAAAGAGCCTTGAGCTTGTCGGTGCCGGCGAGCCGATGAAGAACAGGGCGCAACAAATGGAATGCTGGCTCTGCAATACGGGCAAACGCGATTTTATGCTTTGGAAAAGCCAGGAAGACGTGATTTCGCAACGGGCGAAGTCGTCTGTCCATTATCGAATACATCCGGTTTAACATACTGCTTTTCCGACCGGTCAATTAGGCCACGCGGGTAAAACAAATTACACCCGATACGCCCCCTCAAAAAAGATTTAGATCAAACTACTCATTATTGCGGCTAAATATCAAGATCCTCAGCGAATTCAGCGTTGTCCTGAATGAAACGGAAGCGCGCTTCCGGCTTGTTGCCCATAAGACGCTCAACGGTGTCGTTGGTATCCGCCACCGCGTCTTCTTCGACGACGACTTTCAGCATCGTTCGCTTGGACGGATCCATGGTCGTTTCTTTCAACTGCGCCGGCAGCATTTCGCCCAAGCCCTTGAAACGGCCGATTTCCACCTTGGACTTGCCTTTGAAGACAGTTTCCATCAGCTCGTCCTTGTGGGCATCGTCGCGTGCATAAAGTGTTTTGCCGCCCTGGCTGAGACGATAGAGCGGCGGGACGGCCAGGAAGAGGTGACTGCCACGGATCAGTTCAGGCATTTCCCGGTAAAAGAAAGTAATCAAAAGTGAAGCGATGTGGGCGCCGTCGACGTCGGCATCCGTCATGATGACGATCTTTTCGTAGCGCAGGTCGCTTTCCCTGTACTGGGAGCGGGTGCCGCAGCCAAGGGCCTGAATGAGATCGGCGAGCTGCTGGTTGGCGACGAGCTTGTCACGCCCGGCATTGGCAACGTTGAGGATCTTGCCCCGCAAAGGCAGAACAGCCTGGTTGGACCGGTTGCGCGCCTGTTTGGCGGAGCCACCTGCCGAGTCACCCTCCACGATAAACAGCTCGGTTCCATCCGACTGGTTCGCTGAACAGTCAGCAAGCTTGCCCGGAAGGCGAAGCTTGCGCACGGCGGTCTTGCGGGCGACGTCCTTTTCCTGGCGGCGGCGCAAGCGCTCGTCGGCGCGGTCTATCACCCATTCCAGAAGTTTGTTTGCCTGGTTGGGGGAAGCCGTCAGCCAATGATCGAACGCATCGCGGACGGCCGTTTCAGTAATGCGGGTCGCTTCGTTGGTCGCAAGCTTGTCCTTGGTCTGGCCGACAAACTCGGGCTCGCGAATAAAGACTGACAGCATACCGCCAGCGGATGTCATGACATCGTCGCCGGTGATGATGGAAGCCTTCTTGTTGTTGGTCAGTTCGCCATATGCCTTCAGGCCACGCAGCAGCGCGTAGCGGAAACCCGCCTCGTGGGTTCCGCCTTCTGGCGTCGGCACGGTGTTACAATAGGAATTGACGAAGCCGTCGCCGGCATACCAGCTAACGGCCCATTCGACGGACCCGTGTTTGCCGGCATTGTCGGTGCGTCCAAAGAAGACATCGTCCACGACGCGGCGTTCCTTGGACAGCCGCTCATTGAGGAAATCACGAAGTCCGCCGGGAAAATGAAAAACGGCCTCGGCCGGTGTTTCGTCCTTTTCCGACAGCAATTCAGGAGCGCAGTGCCAGCGGATCTCGACACCGCCAAAAAGATAGGCCTTCGACCTGGCCATCTTTAACAGGCGGCCGGGGGTGAACTTGGCGCCTTTGCCGAAAATCTGCTCGTCAGGCTTGAAGCTCACCTGTGTGCCGCGCCTGTTCTGCGTGTCGCCGACCAGTTCCAGCGGGCCTTGAGCATGCCCCCTGCGGAAGATCTGGCGATACAGCTTTCGGCTGCGTGCGACTTCGACGATCAGTTCTTCGGAGAGGGCATTGACCACAGAGATGCCGACGCCGTGCAGGCCGCCGGAGGTCTCGTAGACCTTGCTGTCGAATTTACCGCCTGCGTGAAGCGTCGTCATGATCACTTCAAGGGCGGATTTGTCCTTGAACTTCGGATGAGGGTCGACCGGAATGCCGCGGCCGTTGTCCGTGATCGTCAGGTAGCCATCTGCCGATAGGGAAACGTCGATCCAGGTCGCATGACCGGCGACTGCTTCGTCCATGGAGTTGTCGATCACCTCCGCAAAGAGATGGTGCAAAGCCTTTTCATCCGTGCCGCCAATATACATGCCTGGCCGGCGTCGGACTGGTTCGAGACCTTCGAGAACCTCGATATCGGCCGCGGAATAGTCGTCGCTGACCGCGACGGGCGCAACGGGACGCGGTTTTTGCGGCGCGGGGGCGGGTTTATCCCGTGTCATTGGGGCAGAGACAGCCGCGTTGCCTGCAAACAGATCGTCTTTTGCGCTCATTCCGTATCGCCTGATGGGTCTTGGGTCACAGTTTTTACAAACTCAGCGCTGTTACCTACACCGAATCATGCCCCAGTTTGAAGGACAAACATAGAACGGCAAAGGCAATTGGCCAAAAGCCCCCGTTTTCAACAGCCCTCGGCGCCGAAACGCCTGTCTGGCAACACATCATCAACCCGCATGTGTTGAAATGCAGGTCTTGAATGGGAGGGGTGGCAACGAAATGTGCCAATTCCGCAACAGTTGCTGACAGAGTCTTTTGCCGGGTCCCGGTTTGCCTCAGTTGCCCCTGTTCGGCCATGTTTGCCCGTCACCCGTTACGCTAATGTTTTGAGACAGTCCGACCGGTAGTTGCTTCCGGGCTGGACACCGTCCGGACATAAGAGTCAGGAAATTGTCTTATTTCGGCGCCGTATGGCCCAACTTAGGACGAAATGATCGGCCAATTTAGGCCACTCCGAAAAAGTTGATCCTGCGAGCGAAAGCTGCGGGGTCGAAGAGACAGCAAATGCGCTTTGCGCGGACAAAAAACAAGAGCGTCCGTCGGGTATCTGTTTCGTTGCCGATGGATAATAGTGTGACTGGGATGCCTAAGAACAGCACAAAGCTTCAACGCATGGGAAAAGCCGGAACCGTGCTCGGTGCGTTGATCCTGATCGGACTGACCGATCCTGTAGCCGCCTTTGACGGGCAGCCGGCGCCTGCACGTGCGATCGGACCGACAGATCTGTCCCCCTCTGAAGCATTGCGGGCAGGTGCCCGCCAGTATTATTCCGGCGACAAGGCTGCAGCGCTCGGCTCGCTGCAATATGCAGCCGAAAATGGTCAACCGATGGCCGCCTGGAAGTTGGGGGAAATGTATGCCTCCGGCGATGGCGTCAAGGAAGACGACCTCAAGGCCTTTGAATATTACAGCCAGATCGTTCGCGAACATGGTGAAGACCGTCCGGATGCGCCGGATGCGCCTTTTGTGTCCAGCGCTTTTGTCGCCCTCGGGACCTATTACCTGAATGGCATAGATGGCGCTGTCCCCAAAAATGAACCGCGTGCGCGGCAGATTTTTACGCATGCTGCATCTTATTTTGGTGATGCCGATGCTCAGTATGAACTGGGCCGCATGTACCAGGAAAACAACAGCCGCATGGCCGTGCGATGGTACAATCTGGCAGCGCTGAAAGGGCATGTCGGAGCTCAGGCCCGGCTTGGTGAAACGCTTTATGCGCTCGGCACGTCGGACAAGAAAAAAGCACGCGGCCTCATGTGGATGACGGTTGCCCGCGAACAGGCAAAAGGAACGGATGCGAACTGGATCCATTCCATGCATGAGCAGTATTTCGCGGTTTCGCCCGAGCCTGTCAGGCAGATGGCAAGATCCATGGCAGATGGATGGCTGAAGCAGAACCGTCCGGACATGCTCACCGCTCAGCAACTACCCGCACAATAACCAAAACCTGCTGAAACCGGCTCCTCTGATCGGAAGCGCGGCGCCCATCGGGCGCCACGCAAACGCAGATCATTGCCGCAGGTGCGTTGTATCGCACGCGGTGCAGTTCTTCCGTACCTTTACGACGTCTTTGAAGAAGCCGGACTTAAAGTGTGGCTCGCGCCCAACGCGTTTGATGGATGTTTCCGGATTGGTTGGGGATGAGCCTGTCGATAGCCGGGCTCTGGTTCTGCGTGAGCGGGCAGGGGGCGTTGCTGAATTGCCAGGACGTGTTGTTCAGCACCATTTCACAAGTTGCCATTCGCAATCCGGATGGGCTTTTCAGGCAAATGGATTCACCGATACCGTATTTCTCGCCCTTGTAACGACACGTGCAAGAAATGTCTTGAGCGATGGCGCTTGCGCGGAAACCCAACACCTCTGCAAAAATCAAACCGGAAAAAACAAAAGTTACAACGGTCAACAACCTACGGCCGGCGACCTTTGTCGTTGCCGGAAAGTGATGTCCGCATGTCGCCGTCGCGGAAGTTGGTCGGCCGAGCGTTATCCCATGATGGTAAAAGTTTACCATGAGATCTGCCAACTGCAAGCCTGGTTTTCACGTTTCAGCAGTATGGACAGGCAAACACAACCTGTGTGCCTTCGAGTGTTTCCGCAGAATTCAGGCTCAAGCGGCGAGTTTGACCCACACTGGTACATGGTCTGACGGCTTTTCCCACCCGCGCACATGCTTGTCGATACCGCAGCCGGAAAAACGATCCGTCGCCTGTGGTGACATCAATATGTGATCGATGCGAATGCCGTTGTTCTTCTGCCACGCACCGGCTTGATAGTCCCAGAAGGTGAACGTTTCCGGCGCTTCGGTGCAGGATCTCACAGCTTCGGTAAGGCCAAGATGCGTAAGCGCACGGAAGCGCTGTCTGCTCTCGGGTTGAAAGAGCGCGTCGTCCAGCCAGTTTTGCGGGGTCTTCGCATCAACCGGATCCGGAATGACGTTGTAGTCTCCGAGCAGCAGGAACGGCGTCTCTTCATCAAGACGCTTTTGCGCATGCGCGATCAGCCGGTCCATCCACTCGATCTTGTAGGGGAATTTCTCCGTTCCGAGCGGATTACCGTTCGGTAGATAGAGGCAACCGATCCGAACAGGACCTTTGTCCGTCGAAAGACTGGCCTCGATATACCGGGCCTGTTCGTCTGAGACATTTCCCGGCAAGCCGCGCTGCACATCGGAAAGCTGTGTTTTCGACAGGAGCGCGACACCATTGAAGCCCTTCTGGCCATGCGTCTCGACCACGTATCCGAGGTCTTCAAACGGCTGTCGAGGGAAGTTCTCGTCAACGGATTTGATCTCCTGGAGGCAGGCAACGTCAGGGGAGGTTTCCTTGAGCCACTCGAGGACCGTGTCGATACGTGCCTTGACGCCGTTGATGTTCCATGTCGCAATTTTCATGAGCGCGGTTGCCTCAACTGTTCGAAAGTGCCGGGGCAACCGGCTGCAAGGATGGAGCCTATGGGATCAGATTGTAAAACTGGTGCCGCAGCCACATCCGGCGACTGCATTTGGATTGTTGATCTGAAAAGACTGGCCGATCAGATCGTCAACGAAATCGATTTCCGATCCGCCCATGTATTGCAGGGAAATGGAATCGATCAAAACCGTCGCTCCCGGTTTTTCGATCACCAGATCATCATCCTCGCGGCTGTCGACCACGTCATATTTATATTGCAGTCCGGAACAGCCGCCGCCTTCCACGCTGACGCGCAGCATGCTGCCGCTCGGTTCCTTCGACAAAATCGCAGCAATGCGCTTGGCAGCGCGGTCGCTGACTGTTACGCCAATTTCAAGTGTTTCGGTCATGTTTCACCGACTCGCTCTGTTCCGGCTATGTGCGGGAACGTTAAACCTGATTTGTTCAGATAAGTATGTTTTGCGGTCGCTCACGTCAATGTATTGCCAGCGGCTGAAAGAACGGGAAACACGGACGAGGTCTGTGAAGGATGGCTGGAAGCAGATGAAGGCGGATATCGGATTTGGGGGACAATCGCGCGCGATCTACGCGCAAAACCCTCTGGAAAGCCGGGGCAGGCTCTTCCCCGAGCCTGACAGCCCGACGCGGACACCCTTCCAGCGGGATCGGGATAGAATTATTCATTCCTCCGCCTTTCGCCGTCTGAAGCACAAGACGCAGGTTTTCGTCTATCACGAAGGCGATCATTTCCGCACACGGCTGACCCATACCATCGAGGTATCGCAAATCGCGCGCTCGTTGGCACGTGCTCTTCGGCTTGACGAAGATCTGGCGGAATGCCTGGCTTTGTCGCACGATCTGGGACACACACCTTTTGGTCATGAGGGCGAAGATGTCATGCATGAGAGCATGGCACCTTATGGTGGGTTCGATCACAATGCCCAGTCGCTCAGGGTCGTGACGCATCTGGAGCAGCGCTACGCGGATTTCGATGGCCTGAACCTGGCATGGGAAACGCTGGAGGGGCTGGTCAAGCACAATGGCCCCCTGGTTGATGCCGACGGAGCCCCCCTTGGAAAGTTCAAGGGGAGCCAGTTGCCGTTTGCGATCCGCGACTATGCCAAACAACAGGATTTGCTGTTGCACACCTGGCCGGGCGCTGAAGCACAGGCCGCGGCGATTGCCGACGACATTGCCTATGACGCACATGATCTGGATGACGGATTGAGGGCAGGTCTCTTCGCGATCGATGATATGCGCGACGTGCCTTTCCTGGCCGATATCCTCGAAGAAGTGGATGGCAAGTATCCTGGCCTTGAGGAAAGCCGCCGTATCCATGAAATCGTCAGGCGGTCGATAACGCGAATGGTTGAGGATGTCATTCGCGAGGCGATCCGCAATCTGAACGAGGTCGAGCCGCGAAGCGTGCAGGAGATTCGTATGGCCGACCGTTGCCTCGTTGGTTTCTCGGCGGAAATGGCTGCTGCGGAAAAGGAAGTGAAGCGATTTCTTTTTGCCAGGGTGTACCGGCATGAAGATGTGCTGGCAGTTCGAAGACTGGTTGCAAGAGTCGTTCGGGACCTGTTCAAACGGTTCCTGGCGGAGCCGGACCTTATGCCGAAACCCTGGAACAGCGGCCTAGGCACTCTGAGTGACACGGAAACTGCGCGGCTGGTTTGCGACTATATCGCCGGCATGACGGATCGTTATGCCATAGAGGAGCACCGCAGACTGTTTGACGATACTCCCGATTTGGGGTAGGCGCAGTAGCGACTTACAAACCCTGTGGCGCCGAAGGCCTCACCTTCGCAGCGCGCGGGGGCTTTGTGTTTGAAAACCAAAACCTGACCGGTGTTCTATGAATATCTTCGCGGACTTCACGCTGCGCGTCAAAGACGCTCTCCAAGAACTTGATTTAAAAGATGCAAATGGAGAGTCGCCAGATCTTTCGCGAGTGGTCGTGGAAGCGCCCCGCGATCCTGCGCATGGAGATCTTGCCACCAACGCTGCAATGGTGCTTGCAAAGCCACTCGGCATGAAGCCGCGCGATGTTGCCGAGCAGCTTGTTGCCAGGCTTAACGCCGACCCGGAAATCACCGAAACGTCCATTGCCGGACCCGGCTTTATCAACCTGCGCGTGGCACATGTTGTTTGGCACAGGGTTCTGGCCAGCGTTCTGTCTCAAGGGATCCGGTTCGGCGCCCAGGAACGGTCTGCTGCTCGCAAGGTCAACGTCGAATACGTTTCCGCCAACCCGACAGGCCCAATGCATGTCGGCCACATCCGCGGCGCGGTCGTCGGCGATGCATTGGCGAATATTCTGGCGTTTGCCGGAAATGAAGTGGTCAAGGAATACTACATCAACGATGCCGGCTCGCAGATCGACACGCTGGCGCGGAGCGCGTTCCTGCGTTACCGCGAGGCGCTTGGCGAGGACATTGGCGAGATACCTGCCGGTCTTTACCCAGGGGACTACCTGAAACCGGTCGGCGAAAAACTGAAGTCCGAATTCGGGTCTTCACTTACCGGCATGGAAGAAGGCGAATGGTTGCCGCTGGTGAAGGAGCGGGCAATCGCCGCCATGCTCGAACTGATCCGTCAGGACCTGGCTGCGCTCGGGGTCGAGCATGAGGTGTTCTATTCCGAGAGAACCTTGCATGATCGCGGCGATGGCAATGGTTCCAAGATCGACCACATGCTCGAAACGCTCCGGAACAAGGGGTTGATCTACGAAGGAACGCTGCCGCCGCCGAAGGGGCAGGTTCCCGATGACTGGGAAGACCGTGAACAGACGCTATTTCGCGCAAGCGACTTTGGAGACGACACCGACCGGGCTCTGAAGAAATCCGATGGCTCCTACACCTACTTCGCTGCCGACGTGGCCTATTTCCAGGACAAGTTCGAGCGCGGGTTCTCTGAAACGATCTATGTGCTGGGTGCCGATCACGGTGGCTACGCCAAACGCCTGCAGGCTGTCGGCAAGGCGATCTCAGACGGCAAGACGGAAGTTGTTGTCAGGTTCTGTCAGCTTGTAAAGCTGATGCGTGATGGCGAGCCGGTGAAGATGTCAAAGCGCTCCGGCGACTTCATCACCTTGCGCGATGTCGTTGACGAAGTCGGGTCGGACCCGGTTCGCTTCATGATGCTGTTCCGCAAGAATGACGCGCCGCTGGACTTTGACTTCAAAAAGGTCACGGAACAGTCGAAAGACAATCCGGTCTTCTACGTTCAATACGGTTATGCGCGTTGCTGTTCGGTTTTGCGGCAGGTGGCTGATGAATTTCAGGATGCCGGGTTCTCGGATGAAGATCTCGCCGGAGCCGACTTCTCCTTGCTGGACGATGCGGGTGAGCAGGAACTGTTTGCCAAGATGGCCGAATGGCCGAAAGTGGTAGAAGCCGCAGCAGAAACACATGAGCCGCACAGAATTGCATTTTATCTACACGAACTCGCCAGTTCTTTGCACGGACAGTGGAACAAAGGCTACGAATTGCCTCATTTACGTTTTATTCAATCCGGTAACTTGAAATTAACCCTAGCGCGTCTTGCTTTGGTTCGTGCAGTATCTTTGGTGCTCGCTTCAGGTCTAACGATTCTCGGCGTGAATGCTCCTGAAGAAATGCGCTAGTTTTAATGGGCGCTGGGAACGACTTAACGGTTCACCAGCGACTTGAAGTGGACCGGTTTTCGTACAGCTCATGTCACAAGACTACGAAACAAAGCGATCAGATTTGCGCGCCTCGCAAAGCGAGGCGGGCGACGAACGGCCGGCTGCGGAAGATCCGCTGGTTGAATTGGCGCGGATTGTCCACAAGAATAAGCAATCGGGGGCAAATGTGAACAGCGGCCGCGTTGGTAGTACTGATTATTTTGCGGGGCTTGACGATGTTCCGGGTGATGGGCGCGAGCAATCCTCCCCAGCACCGTCGCGCATCGAACCATCTTTTTCAAATCTGCAACCGGTATCGAATACGCCGGCGCCCAACACTGAAGAAACGAGCGCTGAAGAGCCAAGCGTAACACCTGGCGTTTCAACGGACGACTATTACGAGGCAGCACCGACCACCGGTTACGAGCAGTCCTTCGAGGCGGATACACAGCCAGACGTGCCGCCGGTGATGCCATCGTCACATGTGTCATCTCTATGGCCGAGCCAGCCGGAGCCGGTACAGCCGGTGGAAAGCACTCAATCGCCGGAGCCGGTTGATCAGGGCGCTCAGTTCCGCACGCCGCAGGCACCTGCGGTGCAGGCCGATCCTGAAGGTGCTGATGACTCATCTTATCTTGCCCCTTCAGTCGCCTTGTACCTTGAGCAGAACCTGACTGCTGAACTCGAAGACGAACTTATAGGCGCGTTGCGCCAGTCTGTTGACGAGACCCAGTCGGCAGTTCTGTCGGATGTGGGTTTCGAACAAGAAGCAGAAGATGCTGCGCCCGCCCAACCGCAGACGCACATTCATGGGCGTGAGACGTCCGAGGCCTCGGGTTCCGACACCCTTTCCCGTGCTGGGCAGTTGCCAAGCGGCTCGAGCTTGTCTTCCGGCACGGGCTTTGCGGCATCAACGGTGTCAGCGCCTGCCGAACCAGTGCGTCCGACACAAGATTATCGTCTGGGTGGTGTTCGGCATGAGGAGCCTGCTTCTCCGCCCTCAGTTGATGAGACGCCTGAGAAAACACCAAGCTATCAGCAGCCGGTGACCAATGATCGTCCGAAGATTGACGAGAATGATTTCTTCGCAGCTCTTAACCCGGTCCAGTCCGCGCCTGTTTCGCATGACGTGGAACCCGAAACCGAAAAGGCCGGGGACCCTGCTGGAATAGACGCCCTGTTTGCCGATCTCGATTTTCCGGCTCCAACAGCGCGAAAACCAGTTGGCACGCCTGTTAATACGCCGGTTGATCAGCCCGTCCAGGACGCACCGGCCGCTGAGCCGGATGTGGATGACATGACGTGGCCAGCTGCTGCCACCGCCGTTCCTCAGTCCGAAGACGACGAAACACCGCCGCCGCCGGAAGGTTATGATCTGGATGCGGTTGCACGGGCGATGCAGGAAAGCGATCCAAGCCTTACCGGCGCTGGTGTTCTGCCCCCTCATTCGTCTGCGGAGAAAAATGCGGTTCCTCACGGGGGCGAAAAATCCCGCAAGGGCTTGTTTGTTGCTGCCGGTGTCCTCGGCGTGGCTGTTCTGGGTGGCGCCAGCTTCTTTTTGTTCGACAGCGATGCCGTTCCTGTCCCTAGTGGACCGCCGCCGATCATCGCCGGTTTGCAAGAGCCTCTCAAGGTCTATCCGGAACAGAGCCAGGAACCCGCAAACGACCAGGCCGGCAAGCTGATTTACGACCGGGTTGATGGCACCGGTGTCGCCGGTCCCGACAGGCTCATCCCGACAGAATCGCCACAACTGGCGGAATTGCCACCGGCTCCGGTCGGCACAAACGGCGACGCCGATCTCGTCCCAGGAACACCAAAGCGGGTGAGAACTGTCGTCGTGCGTCCTGATGGAACCATCATCCCCGAAGGTGAAGAACCTGCTGCGGCAGCACCGGCGCAGCCGCAACCGGCAACGCCGGTGCAACCTGATGCGGCTTCCGGGGATAGCGGCTCGCAGGTGGTAACAACGACACCTGTCGTGACAGGGGCAGATGTTGCGCCGGCCGATCCTTCGGATGCAGTACCAGAGCCGGCTCAGCCCGGTACACCGGCAATCGTGACGGGTGCCGACGTGGCACCGGAGCCGGCTGCAAGTGAACCTGTCGCGCCAGTGCCGACTGTCATTCCGCGTAAGAAGCCGGCTGCACCGGTTCAGGTTGCCAGTGCGCCGCCAGCGGCAACCGCTCCGGCAACACCGGCGGCAACGGCTCCGGCAGCACCGGTGACCCCTGTTGCCAGTACGACCGGCAGCATTCCGTCCGGTACCTACATCGTACAGGTGACTTCCCAGCGTTCGGAAGCGGCTGCCAGAGATGCTTACTCTGGACTTCAGCGTCGATTCCCCTCTGTTCTGGGTAACCAGAGCGCGGTGATCGTTGCCGCGAATGTCGAAGAAAGAGGCGTGTTCTACCGCGCACGAATTCCGACCGGTTCGCGTGATGAAGCGATAAGGTTGTGCGAAAGCCTTCAGGCTGCTGGCGGGGATTGCTTCGTGCGCAGACAGCCCTGACGGTGGGCGATTGATTGCAAAAGATGTTTCACAGACGGCCGGGATTTCCCGGCCGTTTTATTCTGCGGCGGAAACAGGTTTATCCAACTGCCCGCCGAGCAGATGCGGCGCCATCCGATGGAAGACTTCAGTAATGGCATCCATCGCCTTGCGGACAGCAGGTTCCCTGCGCAGGTCTCGATGAACGATGATGTGCTCGACGTTTGTAAGCTCCGGAATCGGGTCGGTCAGTCTGACCAGGTCCTGATGATTGTCTCCCATGAAAACCGGCAGAAGACACAGTCCGGCACCGGAGGCTGTCATGTTCATCAGCGTGGTCATGGTGTTTGACCGCAGCGTAGGCATGTGAGGAACCCGGGCTTCCAGCCAGCGCATCTGAGCCGGGTACCAGAGGTCGTCTGGAGCAAAGCCCAGCCAGGTGCACAGCTTGTATCGGTCAGTCGTTCTGGCCGCCGGATGGTCGGTGACATACTTCGCCGAACCGTAAACCGCATAGGCAAGCTCACCGATTTTCCGGGCAATCAGCGTGTCTGTTTCAGGCAGGCAGTTACGGATCTGGAGCTCAATACTGCGGGACTGATGATTGACATGCTGATGGCTGGAGATGAGTTCCAGCTCAACACCGTCGAGCAGCGCGGTCAGCAGGTCGAAACGGTCGGTCAAGACACGCGCACGCACTTCGTCTACGGCAACGCGAACAACTTTCAATGCAGACCCCGATAGATCTGGCAGGATCCTCGCAGCCGCCTCGGCTTTCTTGCGCATGTCTTCTGCGAGCGGGATCAGGCGCAGACCCGCATCAGTCGGTTTCAGCCCAGTCGGCGTCCGGTCGAACAGCCTCGCACCAATACGGTCCTCGAAGCTCTTCAGGCGGCGGCTCAGTTGCGGTTGACTGATATTGAGAGCCTTCGCAGCACCTGAAAGCGAACGCATGCGTGCAGCGGCATCGACAAGTTTGAGATCATCCCAGTTCATGACAGGGTTATACCAATTTACAAAGGCAGCGGCAATGCGATGCGTTTTTGCATACCCGTTATTGGAATTTCAGGACTGATCCTGACGCGTACCTGGTGTTATGACCGGAACAAATTCAACTGGTCTTGGTCTATGTCGCAAAACTCGATCTATCACCGCCCGGAAAATATACTGCTCGCCCTTGCGTTGGCACTTGCCGGCATGACTGCCTTCACCCCGATATTTGCCGCAGGCAAGCTGTCGGGAGGATTGGTGCCGGTCGTGGTTCTGGTCTGGCTTCGGTACGTGGGCGGAGCGGCTACAATTGTCAGCATCGCAACCGTCAGGCGGGTTCCGGTATTCACGCGTTTGAGTGCACTCTGGAAGCTCCACCTCATGCGCGCCTTTTGTGGTGTCGGCGGGCTTGCCTGCTCCATTTATGCCGCCAGCGCATTGCCGCTGGCGGATGCGACGGCGATCGGTCTGACAAAGGGCATAATCGCTATTGCGTTGGCCGGTTTGATCCTCAAGGAAGTGATCTCCGGCCGTCACTGGATCGCAGGTGTCTTGTGCGCCGCTGGTGCGTATCTCGTGGTTCGGTCGGCGGAAACAGGCGCCGGATATGATGAACTCGCGCTCTCGGGCGTCGTTGCAGCTCTTCTGGGAGCCGTCTTCATGGCCTGTGAAGCCTTGATCATTCGCTATATCGCCCAGCGTGAAGATACAGTCACCATTCTGGCCTATGTCAATGTTTTCGCAGCAGTTCTGCTGACCGGACCTGTTGTCTGGCTGATCTTCAAAGGTGGGGTTTCCTTACAGGACCTGCTTTTGTTTGCCTGGATGGGGCCATTGGCAATCATTGGCCAATCCATGAATATCTCCGCCTACAGGCGGGCGGGAGCGGCCACGCTGGCACCCATCTATTATGGCTCGGTACTGTTGTCCGCGGCGTTCGGCTTTGCAGTCTGGGGCGAAATACCAACGCGTATCGCGGTTCTGGGCGCTGCGCTGATCGTCGCCGGCGGGGCGGTCCTGACGTTGCCGAACCCGTTCCGTAAAATCCGCCAGGCCTCCTGAGAGGCCCGGCGTCATCCGTTCACTCAACTACTGAGTTTTTCCGCCAGAAACGGCAGGCTTTCATCCAACCGGTAATCCACGGAGGAGTGATTGTCGTTGAACTCCTGATAAACGTGGTCAACGCCGGCGTCGGTCAGTTTCCGGTGCAGGCGGCGGGCGCCATAAACAAGGTTGTACTGATCCACGTCACCGCATTCGATCCAAAGACCTTTCAGGGACTTCAGCGCATCGATGTGATTGCCGACGATGTGCACAGGATCCCAATTCAGCCAGGCGTTCCAGCGCTCTTCGATCAGTTCGCAGGTTTCCAGATCAACAGGCAACCGGATGCCGCAAAAGACGTTGGGGTCGGGATCGGGATCGTAGGTTGCTGCCATCGCGAAGGTCATCAGATCGTGGAGCGAATTGCCCGGATATTTTGGTCCCTTTTCGAAATCCTTGACAAAGGCTTCGATGGAACCAGCCTTGGCAATCGTTCTCAAGGCATTCGGCATGTCGGACAGGTAACACAATTCGAATGCCATATCCCCGGAATGGCAAGCTGCAGCTGACCAAACGTCGGAATGTTTCATGGCGTGGATAATTGCGCCGTAGCCGCCGGATGACTTGCCGAAGATGCCACGTTTGCCGGCTCCTCCGCACTTGAAACGGCCTTCGACGTCCTCAAGCATTTCGGTTGTCAGCCAGGTTGCCCACGGTCCCATGGCGTCACTGTCTATATACTGGTTCCCTCCAAGGCGTGTGAAACAGTCGGGAAAAGCGACAGTGACAGGGGGCATGTGGCCGTCGTGGATGAGCCGGTCGAGCCGTTCGGGAACATTCTCACCGAAATTCTTCCAGTTGGTATGCGCCGGACCGCCGGCGGTAAAGCCAACGATATCCACCAGAAGTGGCAAACCGCTGCCGTCGTGGCCATGCGGCGTATAGACGTTGATTTCACGCGTTGCCGTGTCGCCCAGCCGATTTCGCCCAAGGATTTCAGATCTATGGGAAAAACGGTGCAGGGTGCCGGCAGGGATGTCGAGACGCGCGCGCATGGAGGCTCCAATCAGATCTGGGGACGATTGCCGTCTAGATTGCAAGATCGTGACAAGCGCGCAAGGGGCGCAGGTAGCATTTCTTGACGGGTCCGGGCGCTGCGGCTAAGCCGGATCAATGACCAAAGCCTTCGTATCCGGATGTGCCGGACTGACCCTGACAAGATCCGAAATCGATTTTTTCCGGCAGGAAGACCCCTGGGGGCTGATCCTGTTCGCGCGCAATATTGAAACACCGGATCAGGTCAGGGCACTCACAGCAGCCTTCCGGGAAGCAGTGGGCCGTGAGGATGCTCCTGTGCTTGTCGATCAGGAAGGCGGCCGGGTTCAGCGTTTGAAACCACCTCACTGGCCGAAGTATCCCGCTCCCAAGACATATGGCGATCTTTTTTGCCGGGATGCGGACGGTGGCAGAAGGGCCGCATGGCTCGCCGGGAAACTGATCGCCGATGATCTTTACCAGGTCGGCATTTCCGTTGATTGTCTGCCGTGTCTTGATGTCAGGTTCCCCGACACTGTCGATGCCATTGGAGACCGAGCGTTTTCGCAAGACCCGGACGTGGTTGCGGTTCTGGGCAAGGCGATGGCGGAAGGCGCTTTGGCGGGAGGGGTTCTGCCGGTGATCAAACACATCCCGGGTCACGGCCGGGCACGTGTCGACAGCCATCTGGAGCTTCCGCGTGTCGATGCGCCTATTTCTTCTTTGGAAAGCGTTGATTTCCGGCCCTTCAAGGCGCTTTCTCACGTGTCATTGGGGATGACAGCCCATATTGTGTACGAAGGGATCGATCCGGACACGGCCGGGACGCAGAGCGCGAAGGTCATTCAGGATATCATCAGGGGTGAAATCGGGTTCGACGGTTGCCTTATGAGCGACGATATTTCCATGAAGGCGCTCGGAGGCAGTTTCGAGGATCGGTCCGGCAAGATCATCGAAGCAGGTTGTGACATCGTTTTGCACTGCAATGGTGATATGAAAGAAATGATCGCAGTCGCGAAGGTTGTCCCCGAGCTTGAGGGGGAGGCCAGGCGTCGATGCGACAAGGCCTTGAGCGGTTTCCAGGTTCCCGATCCGGAATTTGACAGACCTATGGCCTTTGAAGAGTTTCACTCCTTGACCGGCTGGCAGGGCGTTTGACCGGAGCAGCAATGGCGGACATGGAAAACAGCACGACGCGACAGGAGGATGGCTCCTATGACCTCCTCAGTTCTGTCAGTGCTCCGGAAGAGCGGGCCACTTCCGATCCGCAGCTTGTTGTCGATGTAGAGGGTTTCGAAGGACCGCTCGACCTTCTGCTGGGTCTGGCGCGAACGCAAAAGGTTGACCTGGCGCGTATTTCCATTCTCGAACTCGTCGAACAATACCTGGAATTCGTGGCCGAAGCCCGCAGGATGAGACTGGAGCTTGCCGCGGACTATCTGGTGATGGCTGCCTGGCTTGCCTTTCTGAAATCCAAACTGCTGTTGCCGGAGCAGAAGAACGAAGATGAACCGACCGGTGAGGAACTTGCCGCTGCCCTTGCTTTCCGCCTCAGACGTCTGGAAGCGATGCGTGAGGTATCCGAGAAGCTGTTGACGCGAAACCGGCAGGGCAGGGATGTGTTCCATCGCGGTGAACCTGAGACCGTGTCGGTGCAGCACAAAAGCATCTGGGACGCTTCCATCTACGATCTTCTGTCCGCATATGCCATGCAGCGCCAACGGCAATCCGTGACCTCCGTCCGCGTCTTGCGCAGGACTGTCTGGTCGTTGCAGGAAGCGCGTGAATTGCTCACCAAGCTCGTTGGCAGGATCGGTGAATGGGCGCCGATGAACGCCTATTTGCGTGACTATCTTTACGACAACAAGGATTGGGCGACGATTGTCGCAAGCACATTCAGCGCCAGCCTGGAAATGGTGCGGGAAGGCCAGGTCGAAATCCGTCAGGGCGAGCCTTTCTCGCCGGTCTATATCCGCGCCGTCAAAAAGGAGCCGGAACATGGCGCCTGAATTCGATCTCTTGCAGGAGGAAAGCGAAGAGCCTGCTGACCGCCCTAAGCCGCTGGATCCGTCAGGCCTTCGGATGGTCGAAGCGTTGCTGTTTGCCTCATCCGAACCGCTTTCACTTGAAGAACTGACTTTACGTCTGCCGGAAGGCACAGATGTGCTGTCCCTTCTGGAGCACTTGCAGATCACCTATGCGTCAAGAGGCGTCAATCTGGTGAGGGTCGCTGGAAAATGGTGTTTTCGGACAGCTGAGGATCTCGCTTATCTGATGCACCGGAACGTTGAGGAGCAGCGCAAATTGTCGCGCGCGGCTCTCGAAACGCTGGCGATCATTGCCTATCACCAGCCGGTCACGCGCGCCGAGATTGAAGAGATCCGTGGCGTTTCCACGTCGAAGGGAACGCTGGACGTGTTGCTTGAAACAACCTGGATCCGAATGCGCGGACGCCGCAGAACTCCGGGCCGTCCCGTCACTTATGGGACCACGGACCACTTTCTGATCCATTTTGGCCTCGAGAGCGTCAGGGATCTGCCGGGCATGGAAGAGCTCAAGGGGGCAGGGCTGTTGGACAGCGCCGTACCAGCCTCGTTCCTGGTGCCGACGCCGAATGACGATAACGCATTGACGGAAGACGAAGATCCTCTAGAAGACGGGTCTCTGTTTGATGACGATGAAGCGGACGAGACCGCCGGATCCTGATGCAAGATCGCAAGAAGCCGACTTCAACCAATGGCAGCGGCCATCCGCTGAGCTGGGGTGCGCCCGGAACAGCCGGTGCCACCATTGCCGCCGGCCTCGTCTTTGAGAACGTGTCCCACGACTATGATGGCGTCACTTCGGTTCAGGATCTCAGCCTGTCCATTGCGCCGGGCGAGATCTTGTGTCTGCTCGGACATTCCGGCTGCGGCAAGACCACGTTGATGCGTATTGCCGCAGGCGTTGAGCGCCAGAGCAAGGGCAGGGTGCTGATCAACGGTCGGGAAATCGCCGGTGACACGCAGTTCCTGCCACCTGAAAAACGTGGCGTTGGTCTGATGTTCCAGGACTACGCGCTCTTTCCCCACATGAGCATTCTGGCAAATGTCATGTTCGGTCTGACAAACATGCCCAAGCGCGAAGCCCAGGCAGCGGCCCTGAGTGCGCTCGGCCGCGTTGGCCTGGCAGATTATGCAGCCGACTATCCTCATGCGCTTTCCGGCGGTGAGCAGCAGCGTGTTGCGCTTGCTCGTGCACTTGTTCCCCGGCCTGGCATCCTCTTGATGGATGAACCGTTCTCGGGCCTCGACAAACGGCTGCGGGACAATGTGCGCGATGAAACGCTTGCGGTTATTCGCGAAACACGTGCCACCTGTATTATCGTGACCCACGATCCGGAAGAAGCCATGCGCATGGGCGACAGAATTGCCTTGATGCGACAGGGACGTCTGGTGCAACACGGAACGGCAGCGGATCTCTACAAAGCGCCTGTTGATCTTTTTGCAGCCAGGTTCTTTTCCGAATTGAACCAGCTTGAGGGCATTGTGACGTCAGCCGGGGTCGAAACCCCGGTCGGTGTGTTGGCGTCGGATGGTCTGCCCACCGGGCAAAAGGTGGACGTTTGCGTACGCCCGCAAGGTGTTTTGCTGAATAATGCCGGTTTATGCGGCGTTCCGGGCAGAATTCGTTCGAAACGATTCGTCGGCGAGGTCGATTTGTTGTCTATTGTCATAGACGGGCTCAATCATCCGCTTCAGGCACGGGTTCGTGCGGGAAGCCCATGGGAGCGTGGAATGGACGTCGCCGTCACGACTGATCCGAAAGACGTGCTTGTTTTTCCGCGTGTACAGTCCCAAGTCTAGGGGAAGGGCAACTTATTCTTCTGTCTGGATGATTGAAAACAGATAGACTGACTTGTTGCAGGGAGTGGGCCGTTTTTGTAAGAAGGGCCCTATGGCTTTTAAAGCCGCTTATCAGGAGTTTGGCGTATGGGCATTAGTATTTGGCAGATCTTGATCATTGCAGTGGTCGTTATTCTGCTGTTCGGACGTGGCAAGATTTCCGATCTCATGGGTGATGTCGCGAAGGGAATCAAAAGCTTCAAAAAAGGCATGGCCGAAGACGACACTGCCGACGCTCCGAAGACCATCGACCATAAGAACAGCGAAACGGCTTCGTCCGTAAACGCTGAAGATCAGACCAAAGCGAGCTGATCTTAATCTGCATCGCGTCTCCTTAAGGGACGATACATCTCATGTTCGATATCGGGTGGACCGAACTTTTGGTGATCGCCTGTGTGGCGATCATCGTCGTGGGGCCAAAAGACTTGCCGCGCATGCTGCGCATGCTTGGCCAGACGGTTGGTAAAATGCGAAAGCTTTCGCGTGAGTTCCAGTCGACCTTCAATGACGCGCTTCGCGAGGCCGAACAGCAGGCCGATATTGCGGACATGAAGAAACAGGTCGAATCGGCGGCCAACTTCAATCCGCTGGGTGATTTGAAGAAATCCATCGAAGAAGACGCGACCAGAAAAGCCGACAAGCCCAAAGAGGCTGCCAGCGAACCGGCGTCGCCGCCGGCAGATAACGCAAATGCGAACAAGGCATCCTCGACCGACTCAGCCAAGGCTGAAGCCGAGGCCACGCCGAAAGCCGCGCCGGTGACGGAAGATGTAAAGGCATGAGCCAAGACGATATTGACGCCTCGAAGGCGCCACTGATCGAACACCTGATCGAATTACGCCAACGGCTGATGTGGTCGATCGGCGCGATTCTCGTGATGTTCGCTATCTGCTTCTACTTCGCCACGGATATATACAACATCCTGACAGTGCCCTACCTGCAGGCCGCGGGTGATGGACATCCGGTGGAAATGATTTTCACCGCGCCGCAGGAATGGTTCTTCACCCAGTTGAAGCTGGCCCTGTTTGGCGCGCTTTTCCTGGCGTTTCCCGTGGTGGCCAGCCAGATCTACATGTTCGTGGCGCCCGGGCTCTACAAACATGAGCGTGGAGCTTTCATTCCGTTTCTGATCGCAACACCGGTATTGTTCCTGATCGGTGCCTGCCTCGTCTATTTTCTTGTCATGCCAATGGCCATGGGTTTCTTCCTGTCGCAGGAACAGGCTGCCGGCGCAGGCAAGGTTGCCATTCAACACCTGGCCAAGGTGAGCGAATACCTCGGCCTGATCATGATCCTGATTTTCGCCTTCGGACTGGTGTTCCAGCTTCCGGTGGTACTGACCTTGCTTGGCAGGGCCGGTCTGGTCAGCTCCGAAACGCTTCGCCATAAACGCAAATACGCCATTGTCGGTGCATTTGCCGCTGCTGCAATTTTGACACCACCCGACCCGATCTCGCAGATCGGTCTTGCGCTGCCAACGCTGCTTCTCTACGAAGTCTCCATTCTGTCCGTCAAACTGGTGGAACGCCAGCGTGCCGAAAGGGAGGCTCAACGCGAAGCCGAGGATGCGGCTGCCTGACGCCCTGGCCGCTTTGCTTCCTGGATTGACCGACGGAATGAATTGAAACGACCGTCGTTCGGGAAGCGAAGATGTTTGATATTAGATGGATACGGGAAAACGCAGCCGCCTTTGACCAGGCCTTGGCGAAACGGGGTTATGAGGCCTCCGCGGCCAAACTGATCGCGCTGGACGATTCCCGACGTTCCCATATCACCAAGCTTCAGGAAGCCCAGGAACGGCGCAACGCCGCCTCCAAGGAAATCGGCAAGGCCAAGGGCTCGGGCGATGATGCCCGCGCTCAGGAGCTGATTGACGAGGTCGCGCAGATCAAGGCTTTCATTCAGTCGGGTGAGGAAGAAGAGCGCAAGCTCATCGCCGATCTGGAAGCAGCCATGGCTGTCATTCCCAATCTGCCGCACGATGATGTGCCGGTGGGCGCGGATGAAGCCGACAACGTGCTGTTGAAGACCCATGGTGAAAAGCCGGTGCTCACCTTCAATGAAGCACCAAAAGAACACTACGAACTGGGCGAAGACCTGGGCGGTATGGACTTTGCCGCGGCAGCGAAGCTGTCCGGATCGCGTTTCGTGGTCCTCAAGGGTCAGATCGCCCGGCTGGAACGTGCGCTTGGCCAGTTCATGATTGACCTGCACACCCAGGAAAACGGCTACACCGAGGTTTCGCCGCCGCTTCTGGTTCATAGCGAACCGCTCTATGGCACCGGGCAGTTGCCGAAATTCGAGGAAGACCTCTTCAAGACCACAACGGATCACTACCTGATCCCGACCGCGGAAATTCCTCTGACCAATCTCGTAGCCGGCGAGATTCTGCCAGAGGATCAATTGCCGCTGCGCGTAACCGCGTTGACCTATTGTTTCCGCTCTGAGGCCGGTTCGGCCGGGCGTGACACGCGCGGGATGCTGCGCCAGCACCAGTTCCAGAAGTGCGAACTCGTTTCTGTGACCAAACCGGAAGCGTCGCTCAACGAACTGGAGCGTATGTTGGGGTGCGCTGAGAAAGTTCTGCAGAAGCTCGGCCTGCACTATCGTGTGATGACGCTGTCCACCGGCGACATGGGCTTTGGGGCGCGAAAGACCTACGACATCGAGGTTTGGCTACCGGGGCAGGATACCTATCGTGAAATTTCGTCCTGTTCCGTTTGCGGAGATTTTCAGGCACGTCGCATGAACGCCAGGTTCCGCCCGGCAGATTCCAAGCAGCCACTCTATGTGCACACGCTCAACGGATCCGGCATTGCGGTCGGCCGGGCCCTGATTGCCGTTCTGGAAAATTATCAGAATGGCGATGGATCGATCACCGTTCCCGATGTTCTGCGGCCTTACATGGGCGGGCTGGAAAAAATCGGCTGACTTAAAAAGGCGGGCAGGGGCACCAATTGGAAGTCCCCCGACCCAACAGCATCGGCGTTTGGATACGACATTTCGCTGATCGATTTAATAGGTATGGACGGCAACCGAGCAAGATTGCCGTCCATCTTCATTTCGGGCGGCTCTTCCGGTCTTGTGACGGGAGGCCTCGTGGGAAAACGGAGCAGTATCTAGATGCGTATCCTCATCACCAATGACGACGGCATTCAGTCAGCGGGATTGACCGTTCTGGAAAACATTGCCAGGACACTGTCTGACGACGTCTGGGTCATCGCTCCCGAGACTGACCAGAGCGGTGTCGCCCATTCCTTGACGCTCAGCGACCCCTTACGTCTTCGAAAGATAGATGATCGGCACTTTGCCCTTAAAGGAACGCCGACTGACTGTGTGATCATGGGAGTGCGCAAGGTGCTGCCAGCTCTGCCGGACCTCGTGCTGTCCGGCATCAACCGCGGCCAGAACCTCGCAGAGGATGTGACATATTCGGGAACCGTGGCAGGTGCCATGGAAGCTGCCATTCTCGGTATCAGATCCATTGCCGTTTCCCAGGCCTACAATTGGGATGTGCGCGCAGAGCCTGACTATTCCACCGCCGAAACGCTGGCTCCGGATCTCTTCCGAAAGTTGATCGATTTCAAGCTTCCGCAATACACGCTTCTAAACGTGAACTTCCCGGCCTGCGCTGCGGAGGATGTGAAGGGCGTGAAAGTGACCGTCCAGGGCCATCATGAACAAAGTGGTTTGTCCATCGACGAGCGCCAGGATGGGCGCGGCTATCCTTATTACTGGCTGCGTTTTCAGGATCGCGGCAAATCCGTGCTTGATAATTCCGATTTGCATGCGATTGCGGATGGATATGTTTCCGTTTCGCCGCTACGCATAGATCTAACAGCCCACGATCTGGTGACTCACCTGGCGGAGGCGTTGGGTTAAACCCTGGGGGAACGGTTTATGGCCGGTCATTTGTCCGGCAAGGACAAAAGGGCGACATCGTCCGCATTGCCGGATGAGGCGGAAGCCCGCGCATCGTTGGTTCTGGCCTTGCGACAACGCGGTGTCGGGGCAAGGGACGTCCTGGCGGCCATAGAACGCGTGCCCCGGCGGCTTTTTCTGTCGGCACGCCATCACAGCCTTGCTTATGAAGACGCGATGCTGCCAATTGAATGCGGGCAGATTGTTTCAGCCCCTTCCGTTGTTGCCTTCACGGTTCAAGCGCTCGCCATTACGAACAATCACACCATTCTGGAAATCGGGACGGGCTCCGGTTATCAGGCCGCTGTTCTTTCCCATCTCGCTGCCCATGTCGAAACGCTGGACAGATTCGCGACCTTGACCGACCTGGCGACCCGCAGGTTCGAAGCCTTGAAACTGACAAACGTGAAGGCTCGTCAGGCGGACGGTTTGAGCGAATTTCGTCAGAAGGCACCTTACGACAGGATTGTCGTCAATGCAGCGGTGGAAGAAGTTCCGGATGCCTGGCTGCAGCAGTTGAAACCGGGAGGCATTCTGGTGGCTCCGGTTGGCAAAGCCAAGCAGGTGCAGGCACTCATTAAATTCCAGAAGACCGAGAGTGTCGTGACAGCGGAAACGCTGATGATGGTGCGGACTGTCATGTTGCAGCCGGGAATCGCCAAGAAGCTCTAAATCGAGGTTTCTGACCGATTCTTAGCGATTTTCATGCAGAGCGCCTGCTCGTCCATTTTCCTGATTAAATTTACTATAAGTGGCGTGATTGCTGGCTTTCTGGCTTGCCTTATTACTGAGAAATCTCGGTTTTTCACCATAAGTCGAAGCGGTCTTTAGCCTTTATAAACCTTACTGGCGTCTACTCTTAACCATAACAGCCATAGTTAGCGGTTAGAGTTAAGGCGATGATGAAGCGGATGCGTACCCTCCGCAGGGATCTGATGGGCAAGGTGGCGACGGTGTCGCTGGTTGCAGTTGCTCTCGCAGGATGTTCCGGCGCGGTCGAGCGATTTGGTGAACCACCCTATTATACGGGCAATACCCAGAATCAGCGGGATATTCTCAACGGCGGCCAGAAGCAGCCGTCCTATCAGGACATCGTGAATGGCCCGGGTGGGACCGCTGCGGGGCTTCCGCAGGGGACATCCCAGCCAGTGACGACCGGGTCCATTCCAAGTAGAGCGTCGAAGGTTCAGTCCGCGCCGTTGCCGTCGCCCGTGACGACAGCGCAGCGCCCTGCACCTGCCCGGGCCGCTCCTGTGCAGACGCTGGCAACTCCGGAAATTGTGACCGCTTCCAGCGGCGCAAAAAGCTGGAAGGGGTGGACGTCTGCTGGTGGAACACGTGTTCAAATGCGCCAGGGCGACTCCGTAAATTCCATGGCACGACGGTATGGTGTTCCGATCCAGGCTATCGTCGCGGTCAATGGCATTAAAGATCCGGCACAGGTACAGCCGGGTCAGAGCGTTATCATCCCGACTTACGTATATGCAGAACGCAACGGCTCAACGAGCACGACCTATGGCGAAAACCGCAAGGTGAAGCTGCCCAAGGTTGGGCGTAACGATAACGTTGTTACGGGGACGGTGCCGACGTCAGTCGGAAACATTCAGCGGCCCAGTGGGAAAAACGGTCAGCAGCCGACCTTTGCCGACATCCGTCAAGGCAACGTCGATATTGTTCACGTGAGTGCCTTGCCGAAACGCAAGCCGGGCGGCTCCGATCAATCTCTGACCACCGCTTCCATTTCCTCCGGCGCATCTTCCGGCGTGCCGACACCGCGCCGTCAACCGGCTACACATTCCTCCGGTGCAAAGGCCGTTGCTGCTGCCCCTTCCGGAACGGTTGAGAAAACCAAGCTGCCGCAGCCGGCCCTTACCCAGGAAGCCAAGCCGACCAAACCGATCAAGACGCCAACTGTCGTTGCCAAGGTTCAGGACGATGATGGTGTCGATGCCAAGTTCCGTTGGCCAGTTCGCGGTCGCATCATCTCCGACTTCGGTGCCAAGCCGGGTGGCGGCAAGAACGAAGGCGTAAACCTCGCTGTTCCGGAAGGAACGCCTGTGCACGCTGCCGACGACGGATCCGTGATCTATTCGGGTAATGAATTGAAGGGGTACGGCAATCTGATCCTCGTTCGTCACAATGACGGATGGGTCTCTGCGTACGCGCATAACAGTGAGCTGAAGGTCAAGCGGGGCGATACCATCCGCCGTGGCGACGTGGTTGCGCTTGCCGGTGCGAGTGGATCGGTCAACCAGCCGCAGCTCCATTTCGAACTGCGTCAGGGCAACAAGCCGGTCGATCCGCTGAAATACCTGCCGCGACGCTGACGCTTGCCAAAGTCACATCCGGCCGGACCATCGTTCCCGCCGGGTGAGACTCAAGTTCAGCGACATAAAAGACCTGAGTGTCTTTCAATAAGCCCGGCCTTTGTGCCGGGCTTTGCTGTTTCAGGAAATCGTCTTGCCAAGACGCCCTGCAATATCCTGGATGAACTGGAAGGCGACACGACCGGACCTGCTTCCACGCGTCGTTGCCCATTCAAGAGCCTTTGCTCGCAGCTCTTCAGCTTCGATTTCCAGGTCAAAGTGTGCGGCATAGCCACGCACCATATCCAGGTAATCGTCCTGGCTGCACTTGTGGAAGCCAAGCCAGAGGCCAAACCGATCTGACAGAGAGACCTTTTCTTCAACGGCTTCGGCAGGGTTGATTGCTGTTGAGCGTTCGTTCTCGATCATGTCCCTGGGCAGGAGATGACGTCGGTTCGAGGTGGCGTAGAAAATGACGTTGTCGGGCCGACCCTCGATGCCTCCCTCAAGCACGGCTTTGAGTGATTTGTAGGAAGTATCGTCGTTGTCGAAACTCAGATCGTCGCAAAATATGATGAACCGGCAAGAGGTATCCCTGATGAGGTTCATGAGTTTGGGCAGGGATTCAATGTCTTCGCGATGAATTTCGATAAGTTTCAGGCCATCGGATGCCTTCTCCCTGGCGATTGCCGCATGGGCTGCCTTGACGAGCGACGACTTGCCCATGCCTCTGGCACCCCAAAGCAAAGCGTTGTTGGCAGGAAGGCCTTTCGCAAAACGGCGGGTATTGTCGAGCAGAAGGTCGCGGACATGAGTAACCGCACATAGAAGCGTGATGTCGACGCGGTTGACCTTTTTAACCGGAACCAGTTCTCCCGGATCCGGCGACCAGATGAAAGCATCAGCAGCTGTAAAATCAGGTTTGCCAGGAAGCGCCGGCACCGCACGAGCAATCAGGTCGATCAGGGAATCGAGTTTGGCATTTAATGCCGTGAGGTCGTTTTCATCGTTCATTCTTCTTGCAAGCCCTGTCAAAAAGGCCCATGTGAGGCCCTGAATTAAGTGGTGGCAGGATTAACACGGTGTGGGAAACGCGAAAACGTCAGTTATTCCCATACCGGTACGCTGGAAACTGCTTGCAAAGCTTGAAATGAGGCGCGCCACAGTTATAGTCCGCGCCACCAGAATGAGAGCGTTTTTGCCGATGTCCCGCCAGTAAGGGCGTTGGTCATCAAAAACGCCACTTAGGAGAAGTGAATGTTTATAACCCCAGCCTATGCGCAGGGAGCCGGTGCGGCAGGCGCTTCCGGATTCTTGATCCAGATTCTGCCTTTCGTGGCGATCTTTGCAATCATGTACTTCCTGATCATCCGCCCGCAGCGCCAGCGCATGAAGAAGCATCAGGAAATGGTTGCCAACCTTCGTCGTGGCGACACCGTCGTGACCACCGGTGGCCTGATCGGCAAGGTTTCCAAAGTCGTAGACGACGGTGAAGTGCAGGTGGAACTGTCAGAGGGCGTCAAGGTTCGCCTGGTTCGCTCCATGGTGCAGGAAGTGCGTTCCAAAACCGAACCGGCCAAGGACAACGCGTAACGCGATCCCCGCTGCTTCGATGATATCGCCGGGCCGGTTTCAGATCGGCCTGGCTGCATTTAAGGCTTGACCATGCTCTATTTCGCACGCTGGAAAATCGCGCTTATCGTGCTTGTGGTTGCCGCTGGCATCCTGACCACGCTGCCGAATTTCTTCTCCCAAAAACAACTTGAAAGCTGGCCGGACTTCCTGCCGAAGAACCAGATGGTTCTGGGGCTCGACCTTCAGGGCGGTGCTTATCTGCTCTATGAAATCGACAAACAGGACTACATCCAAAAGCGCATGAAAGCGCTTGTCGGTGACATCCGGTCGACCCTGCGCGAAGATCCGCGCATCGGGTATACTGGGCTTGGAGTTCAGGGAGACACGGCTCAGGTCCGCATTCGCGATTTGACCCGGCTGGCGGATGCGCAGGAGCGTTTGCAGCCTCTCGTCAACCCGCTGGCGTCCAGCGTCTTTGGCGGGCAGGCAGTCAATGAATTCGACATGACCGCCTCGGAAGACGGGCTGATCCGTTTTTCCTATTCCGAGCAGGGCCTCGAAGATCGCATGACGAACATCGTTCAGCAGTCGATCGAGGTTATCCGGCGACGTGTTGACGAAATCGGCACCACCGAGCCCAGCATTCAGCGGCAGGGAACCGATCGGATCCTTGTTGAGGCACCGGGTGAAGATGATCCGGAACGCCTGAAGGCTCTCGTTGGTCAAACCGCACAGCTCACGTTCCACATGGTCGACACATCCATGTCCGGCGAACAGGCACTTCAGAGCCGTCCGCCTGCAGGCACGGTTGTCATGATGTCGGTGGACGACCCCCCCATTCCATATCTTCTTGAGGAAGCTCCGCTTCTGTCTGGTGAAGATCTTGTCGATGCGCAGGTCAGCTTCGATTCCCGGAACAACGAACCGGTGGTGAACTTCCGCTTCAATCAGTCCGGTGCACGAAAGTTCGCCCAGATCACGCAGCAGAACGTCAATCGCCCATTCGCAATCGTTCTCGACGATGAAGTGATTTCTGCGCCTGTCATTCGCGAACCCATCACCGGTGGGTCCGGTCAGATCTCCGGTAACTTCACGGTGGACGGTGCCAACGACCTTGCCGTGCTGCTGCGCGCAGGCGCGTTGCCGGCTAAGCTGACCGTCATCGAGGAACGTTCCATCGGTCCTGGCCTTGGTGCGGACTCCATTGAGGCGGGCAAGCTGGCGTCGATTATCGGTGGTGGTCTGGTCATCATCTTCATGATCCTGGCCTACGGCCGCTTCGGTATCATCGCTGACCTCGCCCTGTTGGTGAACGTCTTCCTGATCTTCGGGGCATTGACGCTGCTGCAGGCAACACTGACCTTGCCCGGCATCGCAGGTATCGTTCTGACGATCGGTATGGCGGTGGACGCGAACGTGCTGATCTTTGAGCGCATCCGCGAAGAAGCAAGGGCAGGGAGGTCTGTCATATCAGCCGTGGATGCCGGTTTCAGCCGCGCCCTCGGCACCATCCTGGATGCCAACATCACGACATTGATCGCAGCCGTGATCCTGTTTCAGCTCGGCTCGGGCCCGGTCAAGGGCTTCGCCGTGACACTGGCCATCGGTATCTTCACCACAGTGTTTTCTGCTTTCACGTTCAGCCGGTTGCTGGTTGCCATTTGGCTCCGCCGCCGCCGTCCGTCGAAATTGCCGATTTGATCCGGGAGACTGACAAATGTTGCTGAGAATTGTTCCGGACAACACGAAAATCAAATTCATGTGGCTGCGGAAAGTCAGCTTTCCGCTGTCCATCATCCTGGTGATTGCCTCGTTTGCGGCGTTCTTCACAGTAGGGCTGAACTACGGCATCGACTTCAAGGGCGGTACAATCATCGAGATCAAGACCGATGGTCCAGCCGATATCGCCTCGATCCGTTCAGATCTGTCGTCTCTGAATCTGGGTGATGTTCAGGTGCAGGAATTTGGCGGGTCGGACGATATCCTGATCCGCATTGAAGAGCAGCCCGGTGGGGAGCTTGCGCAGCAGGCCGTCGTCGGCAAGGTGCGGACCATCTTCGAAGGCCAGAAAGTGGACTTCCGCCGGGTCGAGGTTGTCGGCCCGCGTGTCTCTGGTGAGCTTGCGCAGGCAGGTGCAATCGCGGTTGCGGCCTCTTTGCTCGCGATCCTGTTTTACATCTGGTTCCGGTTCGAGTGGCAATTTGCGGTTGGGGCTATCCTGACGACAGCAAACGACGTCGTCATTACAATTGGTTTGTTCGTGCTGCTGCAGCTCGATTTCTCGTTGTCCAGTATCGCCGCCGTGCTGACCATCATCGGCTATTCCCTCAACGATACCGTGGTCGTCTATGACCGGATTCGCGAAAACCTTCGCAAATACAAGAAACGGCCGCTGACGGAAGTGCTCGACATGTCGATCAACGAGACCCTGTCTCGTACGACCATGACCTCCCTCACGACGTTGCTGGCGCTTTTCGCGCTCTACATCTTCGGTGGTGAAGTCATCCAGTCGTTCACGCTGGCAATGATCTTCGGTATCGTCATCGGCACCTATTCGTCGATCTTCCTGGCTGCTCCGTTTCTGATCCTGTTCAATCTCCGTGCGGAGGCCATGTCGCCGAACGACGACGATGGTGAAAAGGATCCAAAAACCAAAGCGTCGGTTTAAGGACGGTACGATGGACATCCGCGATGCGCACTTTCCCGGCCGGGCGCCGCTTGAAGCCTATGGCAATGGCGGCTTCCGGTTTGCCGGTATGTCTCATCGCGGATCGTTGCTTTGTGTTCCGAGTGGCATTTACGGCTGGGACGTGCACGATACGTCTGCTTTTTCTCCTGAAGCCTTTCAGAAGGTTCTGGACGAACAGGAAGATATTGAAGTGCTTCTGGTTGGAACAGGCAAGGAACTCCAGCCCTTGCCGGCAGATCTGAAAAACCTGTTTCGCGAGGCGGACATCTTGTCCGACCCTATGTCGACCGGAGCGGCGATACGCACGTTCAACGTGCTTCTGTCAGACGACCGGGCAGTCGCTGCTGCACTTATTGCTGTCGACTGACGCTCTTCAAAGGCTATCGGCTCAATGACGACCGATTTTGATCATGCCGCCGATGTGGTTCGTCAATTCGACAAGGACCGCTATCTCAGCGCGTTGCTTGCACCTGAAGCGCATCGTGATGGCCTGATGGCGCTTTATGCTTACAGCGCCGAGATCGCCCGCATTCGCGAATTGGTGTCGGAGCCGCTTCCTGGCGAAGTGCGGCTGCAATGGTGGCGGGACTTGCTGGAAGGCACGGAACATGGAGCTGTTGCGTCCAATCCGGTTGCCAACGCGTTGCTTCAGACCATCGAAAGATACGCATTGCCAAAGGGCAGCCTTGTGGCCATGGCGGATGCGCGGGTCTTCGATCTCTACAACGACCAGATGCCAACCCTTAATGACCTTGAAGGATACGCCGGCGAGACCGTTTCCGGTCTGATCCAGCTAGCGTGCCTCGTCCTGAACAATGGCACCGAATCAGGTACGGCGACAGCTGCCGGGCACGCGGGTGTGGCTTACGCTCTGACCGGGCTGATGCGCGCGCTTCCCTGGCACGCCTCCAGACAGCAAATGTATCTGCCAAAGGACGTTTGCGACCGGCATAATCTCAATACCGAAAGTGTCTTTCGTGGCGAAACGACACCAGAACTCCGTGCGGTACTTGCCGAAATGCGCGGCCATGTTCGCCATCACCTCGGGCGCGTTCGTCAATCGGCCAAGGATGTTCCTGCCGCCTGCCAGTCAGCTTTTCTTCCGCTTGTTCTCGTGGAACCGTTCCTGAAGAAACTGGAAAAGGACAACCTGGATCCATTGAAGCAGGTGGCGGAGCTTTCTCAACTCAAGCGCCAGTGGATACTCTGGCGGGCCTCAGGAAATGTCCTGAAGGCCATCTGATCCGGTCGAAGCATTAAATGCGAACAGGCGCCTTCGCAAGAAAAGCGCCTGTCGTTGGAAGCTCAGAAGTTGACGCAGCCAGGTGCTGCCTGAAATCAACTCCCGACAACTTGTCTTATTCGGCCGCCTGTTTTACGAGGCCGAGCTTTGCCTGCCACTCGGCGAAATCCGCCTTTGCACGGTTGGTCATGGCCAATTTCTTGGCCCGTGTCTTGTCCTTGCCCTTCAATCGCTTGCCGTTCTCGTCCTTGTTTGGCGCGTCCACTTCGGGAAACAGCCCGAAATTGACGTTCATTGGCTGGAAGGATCCAGGTTTGCCGGCACCGTCGTTCCGTGTGATGTGCCCGCCGGTTATGTGGCCGAGCAGTGCGCCCATGGCAGTTGTCGCCGGTGGTTGGACGATATCCTGACCACGGGCTTCAAGGACGGCGAAAAGACCGGCAAGGCAGCCAACACTTGCCGACTCCACATACCCTTCGCAGCCGGTAATCTGACCTGCAAACCGTAGCCGGGGATCGGCTTTCAACCGAAGCGTTCCGTCGAGGACCTTTGGCGAGTTCAGGAACGTATTGCGGTGAAGTCCGCCAAGGCGGGCAAATTGCGCGTTTTCAAGGCCTGGAATCATGCGGAAGATATCAGCCTGGGCGCCATATTTGAGTTTCGTCTGGAACCCGACCATGTTGTAGAGCGTACCCAGTGCATTGTCCTGGCGCAGCTGTACAACGGCGTAGGCTTTTACATCCGGGTTATGGGCATTGGTGAGGCCCATGGGTTTCATCGGTCCATGACGCAGTGTTTCCCGACCGCGCGCGGCCATGACTTCAATCGGCAGGCAGCCGTCGAAATAGGGCGTATTCTCTTCCCATTCCTTGAAGTCGGCAGTTTCGCCAGCAAGAAGCGCATCGATAAAGGCTTCGTATTGAACTTTGTCCAACGGGCAGTTCAGATAGTCCTTGCCGTTGCCGCCGGGGCCAACCTTGTCGTAGCGGGATTGGAACCAGGCCTTGGAAAGGTCAACGCTTTCGAAATGGACGATCGGGGCAATGGCATCGAAGAACGCGAGAGCATCTTCCCCGCTTTTCTCCAGAATGGCCTTCGAGAGGGCCGGTGATGTCAGCGGACCCGTTGCAATGACCACTTTGTTCCAGTCTTCAGGCGGTAACCCGGCAATTTCCTCACGGGACATCGTCACCTTCGGATGATTTTCAAGGGCCGACGTAACGGCGTTCGAAAAGCCGTCCCGATCCACCGCAAGCGCGCTGCCTGCAGGCACTTGATTGGCATCCGCACAGGACATGACCAGGGAGCCGAGCTGGCGCAGTTCGTGATGTATCAAGCCGACTGCGTTTTGCTCCGAATCGTCCGAACGGAAGGAATTGGAGCAGACAAGTTCTGCAAGACCATCAGTCTGATGGGCATCCGTTTTACGGACGGGGCGCATTTCGTGAAGAACGACCGGCAACCCGGCTTGTGCAATCTGCCAGGCGGCCTCTGAACCGGCAAGGCCGCCGCCTATGATATGGATGGGGGTCATTTTGTGTCCCTGGGACTGATCCGGCCGCCTGTCGTCGCCGTCATACGGCACGGCGCACCCGGACAATTGCTTTGCCGTCCTGATTACAGGCAAAGCCGGGCTTCCGCAATCTCCGCAAGGCCATCGCCTTTTGATGTCACGACGGGCTCTTGCGAATGCGCTGCTGAAAAGCAAAAAAAACGCCTGCCGGTGGGAGGAGGTACCGGCAGGCGCTTTTGAAGTTCCACACACGAGGTGTGGAGATGCCGTCATCAGGTTGGGAGGAGGATACCTTCTGACCGCGAAACTTTTTACTTTGCGGACATGCGCGCGTAGCGAGCGATGTCGGAGCGGGCAATGCCCAGGTCGTCCAGTTCGCGGTTGGACAGGTTGGACAGCTCGTCATAGGTCTGACGGAAGCGTTTCCAGTTATTGTATTTGCGAACAACAGTATCGATCATGGTTTAGGCCTTTCGCTATCTCATGGCCATGGCACCGCGGATCGGCGTCTGGCCCGTTCATCTCTTACAGGCTGGAAGATAGGAGTTTTGTGCAGTGCGAGGTAGATCTAAAATCGCGAAGCAGATATGCAGAAAACGCAGATTAATAGAGTCTTAAAAGGGTTGAAGTGGCAGTTAGCTGCGCCCCTGTCGCATACCTGTCATGTTTTTCGTGTTCGCACATGCGAGAAGGAAGGGGGGGTAACCCATGGCATTCCGGCGGGCAGGCACGTGGTGCGGAAGCACAAAAGGCCAGTCCTGACTCTCGAAAGCAAAATACTTTTTGTAAGGGGACATCACTCATCCACGCTTGCCGAATTGCGGCATCTGCGGCGATGAAAGTCCCCGGGTCGTGACAGGCATATCCTGCGAAATGATCGTATCGGATCATTTCGAAGTCGTCACGGGCAACCACACACCTTGCATGCAGCACAGTCGGGAGCGTGAATCCGTTTTTTCACAGGCTGCTTCAAATGATCTGATGCGTGTTTCCTTTCTCGTTGGTCCTGCAGTCATCTGTCAAAGCAGATCAACGCGACTCAACGAGGCAGCGCCACCTGGTTCCAATCCAAGATGGGCATAAGGTGACAAGCTGAAGCTGAACGATCGGGAACTGTCGTTTTTGAAGAATGCCGACTTGCCGAATGATGTGAGGCAGAATCGCTACGCCAGAAAAACGAACGCCCGCCAGCGGGAGGAGGTGCTGGCGGGCGACGTTTCGACGTGACAGGGCTGGGAGGAGGATGCCCTGCGTGTCACACGTCCGTTGGCTGGGAGGAGGATGCCTCGGGACGCGATCTCTTTATTTCATTCAGCCGATCTGACGGCGGGCGACAAACTTGATGTCGCTGCGGCAGATGCCGAGGTCGGCAAGCTCACGGGCCGAAAGGCGGGACAACTCGTCAACCGCACGGCGGTAGCTTACCCAGTTGCTGTACTTTTGGCGCACGGTGTCAAACATCTTCTTATTCCTTATTTATCGAAACGCGTGTGCGTTCCGCGCCGTTGTTGAAACATTATATATTTCACCACGCGAAATAAAAGAAGTGCCATCTCTGCATGTCTGACATGCGTTTGGTGCAATGCAGCAAAGTCTGAGCAACGTGAGCCATGCCGATTCGGATAACATTCGGAACAACAAACGGAAAAGGCCTGTGTGCGGCGCACACAGGCCCATCGTCGCGTAACTAAAGAATGGTTAAGGCTTATTCAGCCGCGTCGTGAGCCCTTTGTGGCCGTCGCTGGAGCAGTTCCTGCAGAAATTGACCCGTGTAGCTTTTGGTCACTTCGGCAACGTCTTCCGGTCGTCCGGTCGCGACAACCGTACCGCCGCCGTCACCACCTTCCGGTCCAAGGTCGATAATCCAGTCGGCCGTCTTGATGACTTCCAGATTGTGCTCGATCACCAGCACCGTGTTTCCCTGATCGACAAGCTCATGCAGCACTTCCAGTAGTTTGGCGACATCATGGAAGTGAAGCCCCGTTGTCGGCTCGTCCAGAATGTACAGCGTACGTCCTGTCGAACGTTTTGAAAGTTCCTTGGCGAGCTTTACCCGTTGCGCTTCACCACCCGAAAGCGTCGTTGCCTGCTGGCCGACCTTGATGTAGCCCAGACCGACACGTGCCAGGGTCTCCATCTTGTCGCGCACTGAAGGAACTGCGGAAAAGAAGACGGCCGCTTCATCTACGGTCATGTCGAGAACGTCGGCAATCGACTTGCCCTTGAACTCCACCTCGAGCGTTTCCCGATTGTAGCGTTTGCCTTTGCACACGTCACAGGTGACGTAGACATCCGGCAGGAAGTGCATCTCGATCTTGATAACGCCGTCGCCCTGACAGGCTTCGCAGCGACCGCCCTTCACGTTGAAGGAGAAACGGCCGGGCTGATAACCTCTGGCCTTCGCCTCCGGCATGCCGGCAAACCATTCACGGATTGGGGTAAAGGCACCGGTGTAGGTCGCCGGGTTGGACCGGGGCGTCCGCCCGATGGGTGACTGGTCGATGTCGATGACCTTGTCGAGAACCTCCAGCCCTTCGATGCGATCATGCGGGGCAGGGTTGTCCCGTGCGCCGTTGAGGCGGCGGGCAGCCGCCTTGTAGAGCGTATCGATCAGGAACGTGGACTTGCCGCCGCCGGAAACGCCGGTAACACAGGTGAAGGTGCCCAGCGGCACGTCGACATCAATATCCTTGAGGTTGTTTCCGCGGGCACCGCGAACGGAAATCTTCCGCTTCTTGTTGATTTTCCGGCGCTCTTCATTGCACGAAACCATCTTTGCTCCCGACAGATACTGGCCTGTCAGCGAGTTTGAATTGGCCATGATTTCGGAAGGTGTGCCCTTGGCGACGATCTCTCCGCCATGGACACCGGCGCCCGGTCCCACATCGACCACGTAATCGGCCGTGATAACCGCATCCTCATCGTGTTCAACGACAATCACCGTGTTGCCGAGATCGCGCAGATGCTTGAGCGTTTCCAGAAGGCGGGCATTGTCGCGTTGATGAAGGCCGATGGAGGGTTCATCCAGCACATAAAGAACACCTGTCAGCCCCGACCCGATCTGCGATGCGAGGCGGATACGTTGGCTCTCACCGCCTGAAAGTGTTCCCGAAGACCGGGACAACGTCAGATACTCGAGACCGACATCGTTCAGGAACTTCAGCCTCTCTCGAATTTCCTTCAGAATGCGGCCGGCGATCTCTGTCTGTTTGTCGTTCAGCTGCGACGGAAGAGCTTCAAACCATTTGCTGGCATCGCGGATGGAATGTTCCGTGATCTGACCGATATGTTTGCCGGCAATCTTTACGGCGAGTGCTTCGGGCTTCAGGCGAAAACCGTTGCAGGCCGGGCAGGCGTGATCCGACTGGAACCTGGAGAGCTCTTCGCGAACCCAGGTGGATTCCGTCTCGCGCCATCGCCGTTCGATATTGCCGATGACACCTTCGAAGGTCTTTTCGGTCCGGTAGCTGCGGACACCATCGTCGTAAACGAACTCGATCTTCGCATTGCCGGTACCGTGCAGGATCGCTTCGCGAACCTCAGACGGAAGATCTTTCCAGGGTGTCGCCATGGACACTTTGAAGTGACTGCAAAGCGCTTCAAGCGTCTGCGCATAATAAGGAGACGTTGACCCGGTCTTGGCCCAGGGCAGCACAGCACCTTCGCGCAAGGACAGTGAGTGGTCGGGCACCACCAGATCATCCTCGAACGCGAGCGTCGTGCCCAGACCGTCGCACGTGGGGCAGGCGCCGAAAGGATTGTTGAACGAGAACAGGCGTGGCTCGATTTCGGAAATTGTGAAACCGGACACGGGGCAGGCGAATTTTTCGGAAAAGATCATCCGTTCCGGATTGCCGTTCTCATCGGTCTTGTCGGCAAATTCGGCGATGGCGATGCCATCTGCGAGTTTCAGCGCGGTTTCCAGAGAATCGGCAAGCCTGCCAGAAATATCGTCCCGAACGACAATTCGGTCCACGACAACATCGATATCGTGTTTGAACTTCTTGTCGAGGGCAGGGGCTTCTGAAATTTCGTGGAAAGTGCCGTCGATCTTGACCCGCTGGAAGCCCTTCTTCATCAGCTCGGCAAGTTCCTTGCGGTATTCTCCCTTGCGGCCGCGTACCATTGGAGCGAGCAGATAAAGGCGCGCGCCTTCTTCCAGTTCCAGGACACGGTCGACCATCTGACTGACAGTCTGGCTTTCGATCGGCAGGCCGGTCGCGGGCGAATATGGTATGCCGACACGCGCAAACAAAAGGCGCATGTAGTCGTAGATCTCCGTAACCGTTCCAACCGTGGAACGCGGGTTACGAGACGTGGTCTTCTGTTCAATGGAAATTGCCGGTGACAGGCCATCGATCTGGTCGACATCCGGCTTCTGCATCATTTCCAGGAACTGACGAGCATAGGCCGAGAGGCTTTCCACGTACCGGCGCTGTCCTTCGGCATAGATGGTGTCGAAGGCCAGTGAAGACTTTCCGGATCCCGACAAGCCGGTCATCACAATCAGCTTGTCGCGAGGCAGGTCCAGGTCGACACCCTTGAGGTTATGTTCCCGCGCGCCACGAATGCTGATGACCCGGGTGGGGTCCGCCATCCAGGTTTCTTCCGACTGCGATCCCTTGGCTGTCTTCATCGTCGTTCTTCCTGACCGCACGCGGCGCCTGATGCCGTTTGATGCTGCGCGTGCGTTAGAGATGTTCCATTAAAGATGATGTCTGTTGCCCCGATATAGCAGTTTCGGGCGGAGCTTCCAGTGAGGCATATCCGATATCTTGGTCAAAGCCGTTTCGGTTTCGATGCCTGATTGAATCGCTTTTACAGAAATGATAAGAACAAAACAAGTACATTGACAGGCGCCGCGTCAGGAAGCGGTTCTGAAAGGGAAGCCAAACCGGGGAAAAGCGTGTGTTCACGTCCGCCCAGACAGCCCGGAGGCGCCCGGAGTGACAACGGAGCAAATTGTAACGAACTGCAATTCATGGTGGTATCGTTCAGAGGTGCTCGAATTTTGGGCGCATGAAACAGGCCGCTGATTGGATGCTGCCTTGTGGAAAATGGGTGAAGGCAGGCGAAAATAGCGGCGAAGCTGTTGGCGTACCGTTAGGGTTCTGGTTTCTAGCAGCGAAGCTTGCAGCGCGGGCTGATTGCCGGAACGTGCCGGAGAAGCACGTGGAAATCGGCAGTCACTTCAGCGAAAAACAAACAGGAGTGCAGTATGGCGGGCAGCGTCAACAAAGTAATTTTGGTCGGCAATCTGGGAGCAGACCCGGAAATCCGCCGCACGCAGGATGGCCGCCCGATCGCCAATCTCCGGATTGCGACGTCGGAAACCTGGCGTGATCGCAACACCGGCGAACGCCGTGAAAAAACGGAATGGCACCGTGTGGTGATCTTCAACGATGGCTTGTGCAAGGTCGCCGAGCAGTACCTGCGCAAAGGCTCGAAGGTCTATCTCGAAGGTCAGCTTCAGACCCGCAAATGGCAGGATCAGTCCGGTCAGGACCGGTACTCAACTGAAGTCGTGCTGCAGGGCTTCAACTCCAACCTGACCATGCTTGATGGCCGCGGCGAAGGTGGCGGTGCCTCCGGCGGTCTTCCCGATTACGGCAATGACTCTCAAGGCGGCGGTGGCAGCGGCGGCGGCTTTGGCGGTGGTGGTTCCGGTTCCGGCTCCGGCGGGAATTTTGGCGGCGGCTACGGCGGCGGTTCCAGCGGCGGTGGCGGTTATGGTGGCCCGTCCGGTGGCGGCAGTGGCCCGATGGACGACGAAATTCCGTTCTGATCCAGTCCGATTTCTCCATGTGCGGCCCTGACATTAGGGCCGCGCACCATGGAATGTTGATCAGCCACCTACGTCGGGATCGTAAGGTGTGCTTGGATCGTCAACACCGTCATAATATTCCTTCGCAGTACCCAGGCCGCAATGATAGACGGCCTCTTCGGCGCGCGTGTCGCCACCTGTGATCGGCGCACCGTTGTGATGTGCGAACTCGTGGATAATGGTCGCCAGCACCATCCACCTGCCCATACTGAAGGCTCTGTCGCCAACCGCGATCTCACCAGTGGCGGCATGTATTTCCCCGTGCAGCGGCGATATCGTCGGGCCGTAGTTCACCCAAATCGTGCTGTCGTTGATCATGTCCGTGAGGCTGCGCCCTTTGGGCAGCGTGCGGAAATAGGCATTACAGGAGGGATTGTTCTTGACCATTTTGAACAATTTGTTTCGAGCCCACTTCAGCTTTGAATACTGGGATGAATCGAAACGGCTGTATTTCCAGACGGGTGACGAATGATCACCGACATTGAATTGAAACGGCATGTTGCTCTCCGGCTTTTCTCACTTAATCGTGAAGCCGTGATACGTCTTTGAAGTGACGGGTGAAGTGACACCGGTCACTTTGAAACGCTTTTGGAAATTACAGCGTTTCCGCATGAAGAGAGTGCGCGAAAGCCAATCCGGTCGCATCCGGTACGAGGCATAATCGTCACACTCGGCCGATATCAAAACCTGTGCATGACGACGTCCCTTAACCATCTGATGAACCCTGTTATAGTATCAATCGGGTTACAGATGCGGTTCCAGGGAGTCGAAGGGTGTGCTCCGGTCACATTGAAGCTGCAATGTCCGCATAATGCGCATCGAACCGATGTCGGGAGCGCATATGACGGAACGCCGTCGGCCCTGACAGGGAATGAAAATACCTGGAAGACTTGGCAAGGCGTCGGGTTCTAACAGACTAAAAAAACGGGTTTAAACAATGCGAGCGAATGAAATGGCACTGGGCGAAGGTTCCAGGAAAAACCGGACACGCTCTGTGCTTGGCGCCTCCCTCAGGGCCGGCCTGATGGCGACGGTCCTTTTTTCCGGGGTTAATCTTGCGACCGTGGAAACAGCGTCTGCGCAAGGTCTGTTCCAGCGCCTGTTCAATCCTGAAGCGCACCGGCGCCAGCAGGAACGGGAACAACAGCAGCAACAGAAGGACCTGCGCAAGAAGGCAGCCAAGGCCAGGGTCTCAGCGCCGCGGTACCTGAATTACACGCCCGATAAATGGAAAACGGTCTCTCTGGCCGAACTGTCAGAGATGAAGACGGCGGAAGTAAAGCCGACCGTGCAATCTGCTGACATTCCGGAAGCGCCGGCTGTCGAGAACGATAGCGTGCCTCAGGCTCCGGTCGTTTTGACAGCGTTCGATGCTGCGCGTCCGGCTTTGAAGGACATGTCTCTGACCGTCCTGCCGGAGGTTGGGGCTGCAGTCATATCCTTTTACCGCGAGCATCCCGATTTCGTGTGGGTCAAGGACGGCAAACCGACCGACAAGGCAATTGCCGTGCGCCGTGGCCTTGGCGACACTGCCAAATACGCGCTGACCCCGGATGACTACCTTGTTGATCTTCCCTCGACCGCCGGACTGGAAGGCGAGGCGCTCGATGCCGCGATGATGCGGTTCGAAATGGAGATGAGTGCAGCCGTTCTGACGTATGTTCTGGATTCCAGACGCGGCCGTGTCGATCCGAACCGGATCTCCGAGTATCACGACCTGCCTCGGCACGAAGTCGATCTCGTTGGCGCGTTGGAAGGTTTCAAGAATACATCGGACGTCGAGAAGGAATTGGCCGATGTTCAGCCGCAAAGTGATCACTTCCGCGAACTGACTGAAGAGCTGGCCCTCTTGAGGGCAGAAGACGAAGACGCCGACCAGATCGTCATCGCACCTGGAACATTCCTCAAGGCAGGCAAGTCCAGCCCTGAAATGAAGAATATTGTTGCCGCGATCGACAAGAACGGTTCCGAGGAACTCAAGACGGCTCATGCCGAAACGCTGACCGCATACGACGGAGCTGAGCTTTATTCTCCGGAACTTGTGGACCTGGTGAAGGCCTTCCAGAAGGAAGCAAAGCTTACGCCGGATGGCATCATCGGCAAGAACACCATCAAAGCGATGGTGGGGGAAACCAACGCGGCGAAGATCGCAAAGGTCGAACTGGCCATGGAGCGCAGCCGCTGGCTGCCGGAGAACCTTGGCGAGCGCAAGGTCTTCATCAATCAGGCCGCCTTTACGGCTACCTATACGGCACCGGGTCAAGATCCGCTGAGCATGCGTGTGGTTGTCGGCAAGAAGTCCAATCAGACCAACTTCTTCTACGACAAGATCGAGACCGTTGAATACAATCCCTATTGGGGGGTGCCGTATTCGATCATCGTCAACGAAATGCTGCCGAAACTCGCCAAGGATCCCAGCTATCTGGACCGCGCCGGATATGAAGTCACAACGCCGGGCGGCCGCAAGGTTTCCTCGTCGGCCGTGGATTGGTATGCAGTGGCCTCCAAACAGCAGTCCATCAATGTGCGCCAGTACCCGGGCAGGTCAAACGCACTTGGGGAGGTCAAAATTCTCTTCCCCAACAAGCATCACATCTACATGCATGACACACCGTCAAAGAGCCTCTTCAAGAAGGACATGCGCGCCTTCAGCCACGGTTGTGTCCGCCTTCAGGACCCAAGGGCCATGGCTGCTGCCGTTCTCGGAAAGTCGAAGGATTATGTGAGCTCCCGAATTTCGAATGGCCAGAACGAACAGGAACAGGTGACCGGTGATATTCCGGTTTATGTGTCCTACTTCACAGCATGGCCACAACAGGACGGGACTATTGCGTTTTATACCGATGTTTATGACAGGGACATGCACCTGTTGAAGGCAATCGAGAAAACGGAAACAGCGCGCGAAAAACTCAGAACCTCCTGAGCAGGAACTGACAAAAAAACCGCCGAAGGGAGACCTTCGGCGGTTTTTTGCGTTTATCGATTAAACGGCCCGTCTCAGGACGCGTCGCCCAGACATGCTTTCAAGGAGTCTGCAAGCCCTTCGAGCATTTGCGGGTAAAGGTTCGGTCCGTTTTCAAGCCCGGTTCCCAGCGGATCGAGTGTGGCCGATTTTGCGTTACTGCCTTCCATGACAACGGAAACCAGCTTGGCGTCGAATTGCGGTTCCTGAAAGACACAGCTGACATTGAGTTCGCTGATCTTGTTCTGAATTGCCTTGATCCGGTCCGCACTGGCCAAAGCTTCTGGAGAAACGGTAACCGAGCCGCTTGCCTCAATATCGTAATGATGTTCGAAGTGGTGGTAGGCATCGTGGAAAACGATGAACTTGCGATCCGCCAGGGGGGCGAGTTCAGCGGAAATCTCTTTGTCAAGGTCACCGATCCGTTTGGCGAACGCTGCTGCATTCTTTTTGTAGGTATCGGCATTGGCTGGATCCCGTTCTGCAAGGGTATCTGCCATTATCTTAGCAATCTCGACGCCGTTTTCCGGGTTTAGCCAGATATGCGGGTCAACGGCTTCGTGCGCCGCGTGATGATGCTCTGCTTCGTGGTCATGATCATCGTGATCGGAAGCGCCATGGGCTTCGTCGTGGTCATGTTCATCGGCCGCATGATCATGGTCATGATCATGGTCGTGACCAGCATGTTCGTCTTCTTCGCCGTCGTCATCATGATGGTGATCATGAGCGTCGAAGGTAGCACCTTCCCGAACGTCGAGTTGATGGATTTCCGGGGCCTCGATCAGCTCGACAGTCGCGGCATTCTTTGCCATGTTTTCAATCGGCTTCTTGAGGGAAGGGGCCAACTCCGGCCCGACCCAGAACACAACATCGGCACCCTGAAGCAAAGAAGCCTGAGACGGTTTCAACGCATACCCGTGCGGGGAAGATGCTCCGTCGATAAGGACCTGCGGAGTGCCGACACCTTCCATTACGGCCGAGGCAATGGAATGGAGCGGTTTGATGGAGGTGACAACCTCCGGGACTTCAGCATGCGCGAACACTGTCAGGCTCAAAAGCGCAGCTGTCGTAGGAGCCACTAGACGGAGCGAGCGAGTGGCGCCGTTTTGGATGGCGGGAAAGGAGAGGGGCATCAGGTATTACCTTTAGAAAGATGTAATCTTATAACGTGTTATTTTATAACGTTCGGAATTTTGTTTTTCAAGTCCACGTGCGCCGGTTTGTTCGCGGACGTGTTTGCGAACGTCTTGGTTTGCCGGAAACCAACGGGTAAACCTGCAAAAATGCCGATGGATCAAAAGCTTCATGCACTCTGGCAAAGAAACTCTGGCGCGCAGTTTTCTACAGCCATCTCCGCCCAAAGCTGCACAACTGATCATGACAATCCCCTGACAGCATAAGCGGTGCATTCGGTAGAGGCGTTCGGTCCGGTGGCGACATTAATGCCCTACGACGAGTTGGAAGAATCTGTTGAACTGACCCACAGAGGCGAGGGGTCTCTGGTCGCGTTTCTTTTCACGAACGATCCGTCCGTCGCCGAAGAAGGACCGGTTCTGGCGAACTACGGCGTCGACAACCTGCGCTTCATTGCGCCCGTCAATGCGGGCGATGCACTCAAGGTGCAACAGACCGAAAAGGAATTTTCGCCAAAGATTTCAGTCGCCTACGCGAAGTTCAGTGGGACTGTCTTGTGACCAATCAAAAGGGCGACCCGGTCGCCCAGCATACCGTTCTGACACTTGTCGCCAAGGAATGGCCGGTATCTGCCTAAGGCTCCCGCATCTTCAAACGAAAAGGCCACCTGATCGGGTGCCTTTTTCTTTGTCGAAAGCGTTTGGCAAAGTTCCTGCCGTTTCTCCGTCGGAGCAATGATCCCAGCGCGTTTTGCCTGGCCGAGACAAGAGCGACAGCTTTTTTGCGTCCAGGAGAGTAAGCCTCCCAACAGGAGGCTTACGCGTCTTCGTTACTTCTTGGGACGGTTATCGACCACCCGTTTTGCCTTTCCAGCAGAGCGTTCTACCGCGCCAGGTTCGGTGACGTTGATCTTTGCCGAAACGCCGACCACGCTCTTGATGTGGTGTGAGAGTTCACGGCTGGAGGCCTGCCGTGAATCGCCCGCGGCCGCAGTCGGCAGGGCTTCCACATGCACTGTCATGACGTCGAGACGGTCAGACCGGGACAGCTCGATCTGGAAATGCGGAGACAGCCCTTTACATTTCAGGATCTGTTCCTCGATCTGGGTCGGGAACACATTGACACCGCGCAGAATGATCATGTCGTCGGAGCGACCCGTAATTTTTTCCATCCGCCGCATGGACCTGGCCGTCCCTGGCAAGAGCCGGGTCAGGTCACGGGTGCGATAGCGAACCATCGGCAAGCCTTCCTTGGTGAGGGTGGTAAACACCAGCTCACCAATTTCGCCGTCCGGCAGAACGTCGCCAGTCACGGGGTCGACGATTTCAGGGTAGAAATGATCTTCCCAGATATGCAGGCCGTCCTTGGTCTCCACGCATTCGTTCGCGACACCTGGGCCAAGCACTTCCGACAGGCCGTAAATGTCGACGGCATGCATGTCGAACGCGTCTTCTATCTCCAGACGCATGGCATTGGTCCAGGGTTCGGCACCAAAGATCCCGGTGACCAGTGAGGTTTCACGCGGATCGATACCCTGTTTTCGGAACTCGTCCAGAATAGACAGGAGGTACGATGGCGTTACCATGATGATGCGCGGTTTGAAGTCCTGTATCAGCGTCACCTGGCGTTCCGTCATGCCGCCCGAGACCGGAACAACAGTACAGCCGAGCTTTTCAGCGCCATAGTGGGCGCCGAGCCCACCGGTAAAGAGCCCGTAGCCGTAGGCAACGTGAATGATATCGCCAGGCCGTCCGCCGGATGCACGAATAGAGCGCGCGACAAGTCCGGCCCACATGTCGATGTCGTTGGCTGTGTAGCCGACCACCGTCGGTTTTCCCGTTGTTCCTGAAGAAGCATGCACACGTACGATCTTGTCGCGCGGGACAGCAAAGAGGCCGAAGGGATAATTGTCCCTGAGATCGCTCTTTGTCGTGAACGGAAATTTCGACAGGTCGGCGAGGGTTTTCAAGTCTGAAGGATGCACGCCTTTTTCATCGAAGCGTTTCCTGAAAAGCGGAACATTTTCGTAGGAATGATTGAGAGACCATTGCAGCCTTTGCAATTGGATGGCCGACAATTCGTCCCGGCTTGCTCTTTCAATAGGCTCAAGATCTCCCGGTCGCGGAGCCAGATCTTCCATAGTTTCCTCCCTTTGGCAGCCCGTAGGCCACCAGCCGTCAATCCGGCAAAATTGTACCCTTAGTTGTTCTGGAATTTCCTCGGAATTCTGCAATAACAGTGCCCATCTGGTTGGCCACTGTTATGTCGTAAAGACCTGACCGGCCCGTACGCGATCTTTCGCTGGCCACGGCCGTCAAGCGGTCGCCCAGGTGGGCAGGGGCCAGAAACGTGATGTCACAATGCTGGGCGACCGTAACCTGGTTGTAGGTGTTGCAGGCAAAGGCAAAAGCGCTGTCAGCAAGCGTGAAGATATAGCCGCCGTGGCAGATCCCGTGGCCATTGGTCATGGCATTTGTAACCGTCATTGCCATTGTCGAATGGCCGGCGCGCACGGCCTCGAGTTTCATATCGAGGTTCTGTGACGCTGTGTCCTGAGACCACATGCGGTCGGCGCAGGCACGAGCTAGTTCGTCCGGTGTCATGGGGGCCTCATTCAAACGCCGGTAAACCGGGCAGACCGTTTTTCCAGGAAAGCGGTTACGCCTTCCCGATAGTCATTCGTGCGACCCGCCTGGCACTGGCTGTCACGTTCGGCATCGAGTTGCCGGTCGAGCGACTGGTCGGCTGCAGCCTGAATGAGGTCCTTGGTGAGTGCCAGTCCCGTGGTCGCCCCGGCGGCCAGTCGCGTCGCCAGCGTTCCGGCTTCTGTCATCAGTTCCGCGTCCGGAACCGACTTCCAGATCAGCCCCCAAGAGGCGGCGGTTTCGGCTGCCAACGGTTCCCCGGTCATTGCAAGCGCCTTGGCACGTGCTTCGCCGATCAACCGTGGCAGCAACCAGGTTCCGCCCGAATCGGGCACCAGTCCGATCTTCGAAAACGCCTGTATGAAACGTGCCGACTGGGCGGCCAGGACAATGTCGCAGGCAAGCGCAATATTGGCGCCAGCGCCCGCTGCAACGCCGTTGACCGCACAAATGACCGGTTTTTTAAGGGCTCTTATCTGACGGATCAGCGGATTGTAGAGCGTCTCAATCGTCACCCCAAGATCGGGAGCCTCGCCACCATTGCGCATGTCACGGTCGGAAAGGTCCTGACCTGCACAAAACGCGCGGCCGGCTCCTGTCAGCAATACTGCCCGGATTGAGCCGTCTTGCGTCGCGGCGCTCAAATGCTTGCGAAGCGCATGATGCATCGCCTCGTTGAAAGCATTGAGTCGATCCGGTCGATTCAGTGTTAGAAAAAGACAACCATCGCGCTGTTCAGCGAGCACGGTATTAGCGTCAGTCATACGCCCCTCCCAAAGCATCACGTGTTTTTCAAGCAATAGGATATTCTTGTGACATCAATGCACGACGATCCGTTCTGGTCAAAGCCAGAATGCAGATTACCCCTCCGTTTGCTCAATTTTGGCCGTCTGCGGGGCGGGGATCCTTCTTAGAAACCGAGGAAAAATGGTAAACGTACGATTCAGCTCATATTTACTTTAATCATCGATAGTTAGCGCAGCTACAGCCAGCTCCAGGGCATCATGTTTATCCGTAAAAATACCGCTGACAATTTTTCGTGGGACATCCCCCTGGAACTGGAGGAGGGACCGCCACCAGTTGCCTACCGTCGCGTCCTTCAGGTCTTGTCGGTGACTGCAGCTGCATTTCTTGTCTGGGCTGCCATCGGTCAGGTGCGTGAAGTTGCAAATGCTACGGGTGAAATTGTTCCCGCAGGCAAGGTCCAGACTGTTGGCCATCTTGAAGGCGGTATTGTTGCCGAGGTGATTGTTCAGGAAGGCCAGCTGGTTAAAAAGGGAGATCCGATCGTTCGCCTGCAGGAAGCAGCGACGTCGAGCGACCTCGAAAAAGTGCAGACCCGGCTGAAATTTCTGGCAACGGAAGAGCAACGCCTCGGCAATCCCGACCTTGGTACCGGCGCGAATGGTCTGAGGCTCGGTGCTGAAGCAGGCTTCAGCGAGGCCCAGCAGGCTGCTTACGATGCACAGCGCCTCGCGTTGGAAAAGGAACAGCAGGCCCTGCAGGCCAGGGTCAGCGAAAAGCAGGCCGAGCTGACCAGTATTCTGGAACGGATCGCGCTTCAGGAAATGCAGGTCGAGATCGAACAGGAAAAATACCAGATCCAGGAAAGCCTCTTCGAGCAGGGATATACTTCCAAACGGCGTTTTCTGGATTCCAAGTCAGCTCTTCAAGTTGCTCAGAGCCAGCTGAGTGAACTGAAAGGTATGAGCGGCAGCGTCAAGGCACAATTGGAAGAGGCAACAGCCAGCCTGGAACGGTCGATCGCCGTCGCAGAAGAAGAGCAGGCCGTTGAGCGCAGCCGTGTCACGCAGGAGCGCAGTGAACTGATTTTTGAAGCCGACAAGCAGAAAGATCGTTTCGATCGTCTGTTCGTGCGGGCCCCTGTCAGCGGACACGTGAAGGCGCTTTATCTCAAAGGTCCAGGAAGCGTTCTGGCGCCCGGTGATGTCGTGGCCGAAGTGGTGCCAAGCGACAGCGATCTTGTCGCCGAGGTTCGTGTTTCCCCGCGAGACATTGGTCATGTGGATGTCGGCGACGAAGCGGAGATTGCCGTCACAACATTTGATCCGAACATCGAGGGGACCCTGAAAGGCGAGGTGTCCGTTATCTCGGCCTCAAGTTTCCGGGATGAATACGGCAACTACTATTTCAAGGCCACGATCCCCCTCAAGACCAACACCATCGGTCATGGCGCGCATGCGGAAACCATCTCGCCCGGTATGGTCGTTGATGCGAAGATCGTCACCGGCTCCAAGTCGGTGCTGCAGTACATGCTGAAACCTGTGACCCGCGCAATCGGTGATCCACTCAGCGAACGTTGAGCGCGCGTCACAAGACTATCCGGTTTTCTCGTAAGTGCGGCAAATGAAAAGCCCCGCCGTTTCCGGTGGGGCTTTTGCTCAATTGCCGCTGTCAGCTAGCATCAACTACCAGCGAATTTCCTCGACATCGTTGAAGTTGACCCGGCTGCCATCGGCAAAGTCGATGTAGCCATCGGCATCCTGGGAAAGGTCAATCCTGCCGCCGTCGGTGTCTGTCGATTCAATCGAGCCGCTGGTGATCGTTACGGTCCAGTCCGTCTCATAGACGCCAGCCGACGCGATGTCAGGCCCTCCGCCCAGATCGATGACGTCTGTCCAGCCAGCCCCTGCGCCGGCATCGATGGTGTCGTTTCCATCGCCAAGGCCGTGCATGAAAAGGTCCGAACCATCGCCGCCGTAAAGCGTGTCGTTGCCGGCACCGCCGATGATTGTATCGTCTCCGGCGCGGCCGTAGATTACGTCGTCGCCGCCGCGGCCAAACATCAGATCGTTGCCGCCGCCGCCGTCGAGAGTGTCGTTTCCGCCGTTAGCACCGCCGTCAAGCCGGTCGTTGAAGTCACCGGTCGTGATGCTGTCGTCTCCGCCACCGCCGTCAACACTGTACGATTTGTCGGTGCCGGTGAATGATCCTGCCTCGTCATCGCCGGTGAACGTACCGTCGTATGCCCCCGTGACAGAGACCGCGAAAGACTGGTTCGACTGGGACCCGTCCTCAGAGGTGGCAGTAACTGTCAGGTCGATGGAGTTTTCGACCTGGCTGTCAAAAAACGCGTGATCGGCAACTGTGACCACGCCATCGGCACCAAATTCGAAACGGTCGTCACTCAGTGTGTAGGTGATTGCCTCACCGTTCGGATCTTCGGCAAATGCAGTGATCCCCACATGCGTGCCGGCTCCGTCCAGTTCGTGTATCGTGTTTTCAGCGGAGTCGGTGTCGCTGACATCGCCAACTGGCCTGTCGATCAATTCGTCAGACTGAAGTTCGACATCGGCAAACCGATAAGATTCCACGTTGGACACTGTGTCGATACCATCTGGAGCATCGGCGCGAAGATCGGAAATCGTGTAGCTGCCATCGTCGTTGTGTACGATGTCATAGTCTTCCCAATTGCCCGAGTAGATGGCGGTGTCTGTACCGGCGCCACCGTCAAGAGTGTCGTTGCCTGCGCCACCGAACAGGGAGTCGTTGCCTTCACCGCCAAGGATCGTGTCGTTGCCAGCTCCCGTCCAGATGATGTCATCGCCTACACCACCGTCAACCGTCATGTCCGTGGTGTAGGCATGGGTGTCGCTGGTCATGTCCAGGATGTCGTCACCGGCTCCCAGGTTGACATTTTCAATACTGACAAGCCGCGGTTCTGATGCGTCGGCATGCTTGTCGGAATAGGTGTCATGCAGGAAGATCGCATCGGAGCCATCTGTGCCCAGAAGGGTGTCCGTGCCTTCGCCGCCCTCGAAAACATCGGAGCTTCTGATGCGTCCAGTAATAGATACAGTTTCATCGGTGACGGTATTCTGCGCTGAATAACCTGATGACCACGTGCCGTCGCCGCCGACCTGGAAAGTGTCGTCACCGGCGCCGCCCTGCAGAAGGTCGGCTCCTGCGCCGCCAATCAACATGTCGTTTCCGGCACCGCCCTGGAGTTTGTCGCTGCCATCTCCGCCGTCGATGGTCGTACCGCCATCGTTGTGGGCGGTAATCGAGTCGTCGCCCGTGCCGCCTGTAATGGTGCTTTCGGCGACGCCGGTGTCGGTGAAGGTGACGCCACCATCGGCCAGCTGCAGGTTTTCCGATACATCCGATACGCTCAAGGAAAAGCTCTCGCTAGAGCTGGAGCCATCCGTGGACGTCGCGGTCACGGTGATGTTGATCTCGGGCTCGCTCTCGTAGTCGAAGCTTGCACCGGCCGCAAGACGCACGGTCCCGTCATCATCCACCGAGAAACGGGCGTCATTGACACTGTATGAGACGGAGTCGGACGTGTTGGCGTCATCGGCAAATGCCTTGATTCCGACCGTGGACCCTTCTTCTCCATTTTCAATGATCGTATTGGCGGCTGTGTCGGAATCCGAAACCGTGGAAACATCTTTTGCGACTAGATCGCCTGCGAGAACATCGCCATCGGAAAAGCAGAATTTCTCAACGTTCGCAACGGTGTCGGTGCCGTCAGGTGAATCGGTCCTGGTGTCGATGACAGTGTAGGAGCCGTCGGAGTTTTCCGTGATGTCATAGTCGGAACGGTTCCCCGAATAGTAAACCGCATCATTGCCGCTGCCGCCGTCGATACTATCGTCACCAACCCCACCTACGAGG